>NZ_JAKSYH010000028.1 GCF_022829295.1 Methylobacterium sp. J-088 | reverse complement strand
GGCGGGCCGTCCGAGGGCCAGGAAGCACCCGCAGGACCTGCAACGCACGCTCTCGGCCATTCTCTGGCGGCAGCAGAAAGGAGCGAAATGGCGGGCCATTCATGAGGAGCTGGGTCCTTGGTGGCGGGCCGAACGGATCTTCATCCGCTGGTCCCGTGCTGGCCGTCTGGGAACGGCACCTCAGCCTCGTGCACGAGCGTGGGCTCCAGCGCGAGATGGTGTTCCTCGACGGCACGACCATACGCGCGCACCAGAGGGCGGCTGGCGCCGCCAAAAGGGGGGATCTGGGGCCGAGCGAGACACTCGTGAGGCTCTTGGCCGCTCGCGTGGCGGCTATGGCACCAAGGCTTGCGTGATCGCCGACGGGCAGGGCCGCGCCATCGCCTTCCGGCTGGCACCGGGGCAGGCGCACGAACTGCCCCATGCGGTTCCGCTGCTCGACCCGCTGCCCGGCGTGCCCAAGTGGGTCGTCGGAGACCGCGGCTACAACCAGTCACGCCTTCCGCGAGCACATCTGGGACAGGGGTGCGCGCCCCGCGATCCCGCCTCGGCGCCACGAGGCCCCCGTCGCCTGCCCGGACTGGATCTACGACAACCGCAATCAGGTCGAGCGCCTCTGGGCGCGGCTCAAGGAATGGCGTGCCATCACAACCCGCTACGAGAAAACCGCCGCCAGCTTCATGGGCGTCCTTGCCCTCGCCGCAGCCCTTGACGGGCTCAAGCGATGACATGCCCTAACCGCGGGAAGCTCAATCGGCTCGCCGCGCCATCCGGGGCAATCCGCCCCATCAGTCTGATCTTCGTGGAGTGTGTCGGTTCCGCCGCGATTGACGTACTCTTCGAGCGTCATGACCTCATCATCTACGACCCGCCGAATGCGGTTATAGGCGTGCCGCATCGGGCGGCCCGGCTGCGACATCTAGTAGCAGTCTTCTTCGGCAATGATCCGAGTTCCGTCGTCTAGTGCGTGTTCGCCCAGCAGGTAAGCATAATCTAGAGTTGAAGTAGGGCGGCGCTCAGAATTGGCATTCTGCCGCGCTCGGACTTCCTCAACCCACCTTCCCATTGGATGAGGTGGTGTGCCGCTCGCTCGCGCGCAACTTTGGGATCAGATGTCCTAAGCGAGAACTCGCGGTCCTTGCCCGGGACATCCATCGGGAACTGATAGCGGAAGTACAGCATCCGTGTGCCGGGCTTCGACCGTATGTAGTCGATTGGTCCGCGCTTACCTTCGCCATGATTCAGAGCTTCTCAAGGAGAGCCATCAGGGAAGCGAGTTTAGGGATAGCTGGAGGGATAGTCTTGACCGTTGTGAATACAGAAAAATTGCCGTTATCGGATGTTTGGGTTGCCCTCCCGTAGGACGCGCCGCTTTCGCGCAGATGTGCGGACACTGCGCACAGTCGTGTCGGCCGAGGCGGTTTCCCGGCTTCCCTCTGCGCCGACGATGCGGATGACATCCGCTCCGACCTCGACCCGATCGACAATCGCCCGAAGCCTTGCCGTCAGGAGCGGGATCTGACCGCTCCTGACGTGGTCGCACGGACGGTGGCCGAGCCACTCGATCGTGTCTGGGCCAATGGGGTCCACCTGCGCGGTGACAGCGCCCGAAGACCCGCCGCATCCGCAGGGACCCGGTATTCAAGGCCCGCTGTCAGATCTCGGACCCGACCGACCACACGGGTCGGTTTATCGTAGGGTCGGTGACTCGCCTGGTTTCAGATGGCGGTCGTCGCCGGCGGGGCCGCCGAGCGAGACATGGTTGTTCAGGCGGTCCAAATGCTCGAAGACGTGCTCGAAGGCGTCGGTGACGGCCCGTTCGAAGGAGCCGTCGCCCTGGCCCTGCGCCGCCTTCAGCGCGCTGAGCAACGCATGATGCTTCTCGGTGTCGCTCGACATGGCGGCCTCCTCGCCCGACGGCAGGTCGGTTCGTCAGGGCAAGTTCCGGTTCCGGAGGCGGTTCCCGACCCGCGACCCAGGCGCCACCCGTCAGCCGGGACCATGCGTCGGACGCCCGCCCCGCACGCCGCCAGCCGAAGGCGCCCAAGCCATCCGTCCGCGATGCGCACGGTTGCGACCGCATCGCGGACGACCACAGCGGGCTGATCGCCCGGTTTCGCTCTGAAGCGCGCCGCCCGGCGTCCCGAATCCCCACGTCCGACCGCCGGAGAATGGCAGGGCCTGGCCGCTTCCGTCCTCCGGAAACCGCGCCTCCGTGCGGCGCCGCACAGCCGTTGGGGGGGGATCGTTGACCGGACAGGCCCGGTCATATAGATGATGATCATAATATTTAGGCGCTGACCGAAGAGGCGAGCGATGTTCGCGAGATGGGTGCTCGGGCTTCCTGCATTGGCTCTGGCGGCCTGCTCGCCGGCAGAGACCGCCGTGCCGCCGGAGCCGCCGCTGGTGCAGACGGTTGCGGTCGCTCCGGCGACTGCCGGCGTCGCACGCTACACCGGCGTCATCCGGGCCCGCACCGAGAGCAACCTCGGCTTCCGGGTCGGCGGCAAGATCTTCGAGCGCCTCGTCGATCCGGGCGACCACGTGCGCCTGGGGCAGCCGCTGATGCGCCTCGACCGGACGGACTTCACCCTAGCGCTCAACGCGGCGCGGGCCTCCGTCGAGGCGGCCCGGGCGCAGATGATCAAGGCCAGGGCCGACGAGGAGCGCAGCCGCAAGCTCGTGGGTGATGGCTGGACCTCGAAGCAGACCTACGACCAGAACAAGGCCGCGGCCGACGCCGCCATCGCCCAGTTCGCCAATGCCGAGGCGCAGGCGAGCCAGGTCGCCAACCAAGCCGGCTATTCCGAGCTCCAGGCCGATGCCGCCGGCGTCGTGATGGAGGTGCCGACCGAACCCGGCCAGGTGGTGGCCGCCGGCCAGACCGTCGTTAAGCTGGCCCGGGACGGCGCCCGCGAGGCCGAGGTGTTCCTGCCCGAGGCGAGCCGGCAACTCGCGAAGGGGGCCGCGTCGGCGACGCTCTACGCCGAGGGCGAGACCACCTATCCGGCCCGGCTGCGCGAGTTGTCCGCCACCGCCGACCCGGCCACGCGCACGTATCGGGCGCGCTACATCCTGTCGGGCGGCGGCGAGACGGCGCCGCTCGGCGCGACCGTGACGCTCCGGCTCACGCCGGCGGAGGCCGGGCGCACGGCGTCGGTCGACGTGCCGCTCGGGGCCCTGTTCGACGTCGGGCACGGCACGGCGGTCTGGCGATACGATGCCGAGACGCAGACCGTCAGCGCCCAGCCGGTCTCCCTGGGCCGCATGTCCGAGGAGGGGGCCGAAATCGTCACCGGCCTTGCCCCCGGCGACCGGATCGTGGCGCTCGGCGCCCACCTGCTCAAGGCCGGCCAAGCGGTGCGGCAGGCTCCCTCCAGCCTGACGGGCGTCGTCCGATGAGCGGTTTCAACCTCTCCGCCCTGGCGGTCCGAGAGCGGGCCGTCACGCTCTTCCTGATCATCGCGGTGACCGCCGCCGGCTTCTTCGCCTTCCAGAAGCTCGGCCGCGCCGAGGATCCGGCCTTCACCGTCAAGACGATGGCGGTCTCCGCCGCGTGGCCCGGCGCGACCACCTCGGAGATCCAGCGGCAGGTCGCCGACCCGCTGGAGAAGCGCCTGCAGGAACTCGTCTACTACGACCGGGTCGAGACCACGGTCCGGCCCGGCATCATGCTGATGAAGGTCTACTTCAAGGACAGCATGCCGCCGGCCAAGCTGCAGGAGCAGTTCTACCAAGCCCGCAAGAAGCTCTCCGACCAGGCCTCCACCCTGCCCCGCGGCGTGCTCGGCCCGCTGTTTAACGACGAGTTCTCGGACGTCTACTTCGCGCTCTACGCGCTCCAGGCGCAAGGCCTGCCACACCGCCACCTCGTGCTGCGCGCCGAGGATCTGCGCCAGCGCCTGCTGCGCGTGGCCGGCGTCGAGAAGATCAACATCCTGGGCGAGCAGGCCCAGAAGATCTTCGTCGAGATCTCCTACCAGCGCCTCGCCACGCTCGGCATCACCGGGCAGCAGCTGCTGGCGGCCCTGGCCAACCAGAACGACGTGACCCCGGCCGGCTTCGTCGAGGCCGACGGCCCGCGGGTCTATCTGCGCCTCGACGGTGCCATCGACGGCCTCGACGCGATCCGCAACCTGCCGGTGGCGGCGGGCGAGCGCAGCCTCAAGCTCGGCGACATCGCCGACGTGAAGCGCGGCTACGAGGACCCGAAGGTGTTCGCGATCCGCAACGACGGCGAGCCGGCCCTGATGCTCGGCCTCGTGATGAAGCCGGGCTTCAACGGCCTGGCGCTGGGCGAAGCGCTCAACGCCGAGGAGGTGGCGATCCACCACGAACTGCCCACCGGCATCGCCTTCACCAAGATCACCGACCAGGCGAAGGTGATCGATGACGCCATCCACGAGTTCATGGTCAAGTTCTTCACCGCGCTCTCGGTGGTCATCGTCGTCAGCCTCGTGGCTCTGGGCTTCCGGGTCGGCATCGTGGTGGCGCTTGCGGTCCCGATCACGCTCGCGGCCGTGTTCGTGGTCATGATGGTCACCGGGCGCGACTTCGACCGGATCACGCTGGGCGCCCTGATCATCTCGCTCGGCCTGCTCGTGGACGATGCGATCATCGCCATCGAGATGATGGTGGTGCGCATGGAAGAGGGCGTCGACCGCGTCGAGGCGGCCACCCATGCCTGGAGCGCCACCGCGGCGCCGATGCTGACCGGCACCCTCGTCACCATCGCGGGCTTCCTGCCGGTCGGGTTCGCGGCCTCCACGGCGGGCGAATATGCCGGCAACATCTTCTGGGTGGTCGGCTTCTCGCTGATCATCTCGTGGATCGTGGCCGTGACCTTCACGCCCTACCTCGGCGTCAAGCTCCTGCCGAACATCAAGACGGTCGAGGGCGGTCACGCGGCGATCTACGCCACGAAGAACTACCAGCGCCTGCGCCGCGTGGTGCGCGCCTCGGTCGACCACAAGTGGCTGGCGGCCGGGATCACCGTGGCCCTGTTCGCGGCGGCGGTGGTCGGCATGGGCAAGGTCGAGAAGCAGTTCTTCCCGAACTCGGAGCGCCCCGAACTCATCGTCGAGGTGACGCTGCCGACCGGTTCGGCCTTCGCGGCGACCGAGGCGAGCGTCAGGAAGGTCGAGGCGGCCGTCCGGCAACTGCCGGAGGCGCGCGAGATCACGAGCTATATCGGCCAGGGCATGCCGCGCTTCGTGCTGTCCTTCGACCCAGAGCTGCCCGACCCCGCCTTCGCGCAGATCGTGGTCCAGACCCCCGACGCGGCTGCGCGCGACGCGCTCCGGATCAAGCTGCGCAAGCTGGTGAGCGATGGCCTCTTCCCCGAGGCGCGCGTGCGCGTGCTGCAGATCGTGTTCGGGCCGCCGATCCGCTTCCCCGTCGCCTTCCGGGTGGTGGGACCCGACCCCGCGGTGATCCACGGCCTGGCCGAGCGGGTCCGCGACGTCATGATGGCCAACCCCAACATGCGCCTCGTCCACCTCGACTGGGGCGACAAGACGCCGTCCCTGCACCTCGCCCTCGACCAGGAGCGGCTGCGCCTGATCGGCCTGACGCCCAAGGAGGCCGGCCAGCAATTGCAGAGTTACCTCAACGGCACGCCGGCGACGCAGGTCCGCGAGAACCTGCGCACCGTCGACGTGCTGCTGCGCAGCCCCGGCCCCGAGCGCCGCTCGCTGGGCGATATCGGCGACCTCACCCTGACCACGCATGACGGGCGGCAGGTCCCGGTCTCGCAGGTCGCCCACCTGGAGAGCCGCACCGAGGACGCCGTGCTCAAGCGCTACAACCGCGAGACCTATATCCGCGTCCAGGGGGACGTGCGCGACGGCAAGCAGCCGCCGGACGTCCACGCGCAGATCGTCCCTGAGCTCGACGCCATCAAGGCGACGCTGCCGCCCGGCTACCGGATCGATACGGCCGGCGCGGTGGAGGAGAGCGCCAAGGCGATGAACGCGCTCGTGGCGGTCTTCCCGCTGATGCTGATCGTGACGCTGACGGTGATCATGCTGCAGGTCCGCTCGTTCACCACCATGTTCATGGTGTTCGCGACCGCGCCGCTGGGCCTCGTCGGCGCGGTCCCGACGCTGCTCGTCTTCCACCAGCCGTTCGGCTTCAACGCGATCCTCGGGCTGATCGCGCTGTCGGGCATCCTGATGCGCAACACGCTGATCCTCGTGGACCAGATCCACCACGACCGCGCGGCGGGGCTGTCGGACTACGAGGCCATCGTCGAGTCGACGGTGCGCCGGGCCCGTCCGGTGATCCTGACGGCGGCCGCCGCGATGCTGGCCTTCATCCCGCTCACCCACTCGGTGTTCTGGGGCGCGCTGGCCTATGTGCTGATCGGCGGCGTCGGCGTGGGGACGCTCCTGACGCTGCTGTTCCTGCCCGCCCTCTACGCCCTGTGGTTCCGGGTGGGACGGGCGCCGCGCCCGGGGGCGGTCCCCGCCGCAGCGGGAGCGCCAGCCGGCCTTGCCCACTGACGGCGCGGTCCGCGCGGCCTCCTGTTAAATGACGCCGCGCATCTATATATCAGGTCATCTCGAAGGATCAGGCGATGCCCCGCGTCTCCCAGGAACAGGCCAGACTGAACCGGCAGCGGGTGGTCGAGGTGGCGGCGGCCCTGTTCCGCGAACGCGGATTGCACGGGGTCGGCGTCGCCGACATCATGGCCGCCGCCGGCCTGACCCATGGCGGGTTCTACGGCCAGTTCGCCAACAAGGAGGCCCTGGCGGCCGAGGCGTTCGACACTGCGCGGACGGGCTCGAAGGAGCGCCTCGGAGGTCTGGATGACCTCCTCGCGAACTACCTGTCCCTCGGGCACGTCCAGACGCCCGGCAAAGGCTGTCCGCTCGCGGCCCTGGCGAACGACGTCGCACGGGAGCCGATCGGCAGCCCCGTCCGGGCCCGGTTCACCGACGGCGTCCGGGACTTGGCGGCCGCCCTGGCGGGCCTGACGCCCCGGGCCGCCAAGGAGCGGCACACGCAGCAGACCCTGGCGACCCTGGCGACACTGGTCGGGGCCGTCGTCCTGGCGCGTGCCGTCGACGACGAGGCGCTGGCGAAGGCGTTGCTCGAAGCGGCCACCGCGTCGGCAGCACAGTGACGGGGCGGCGGGCCCCGCCTGTCCGCCCGCGGTAGGCCTACCCTAGCGCACTGCGCAAGGCCGGCAGCGTTGTCGTCGCGGCGATCGAGGGCCGTGCGGGAGGCCCGGCCAAGCCCATTACGCGGTCGCGAAGGGGCGTGAGCGCCCGGCCGATCTCGGTCGAGACGCGGTCGATGCCGAGCAGGGCGATCAGCGGCGGAGGGGGCACATCGCCCCGCAGAAGGCGCGGCCATCGCGGCGCTGACCGACCACCGCCACGACGGCGGGATCGGATCATTTCACGACGCGGCGACGCATCGGCTCAGGGGTGAGGTCGTGTCGAGGGGCATCGGCATCGGGTCCGTTTGGCGGCCCCACCCTGCGCATCCGATGACGGCCCGCCCGCCGGTCCACAGATGGAATCGACGGGCGGGCCGGGGGCCGGACAGGCAGAGTCCGCAACCTGAAGCGACCTGGATGGTCCCGATTCCGCCTCAGGGCGAGGCGCGATAACGCTCCGCGGCGTGGGACTGCGCGAAGTTCGGGACCATCGCGATCCGCGCAGCCTCGAACGCTTGCCATTGGCCGGCATCGGGCAGGGGTGGGATCGTCACTTCCTCGCGGCGGTCGAAGCCTTGGAGCGCCGCATCGACGAGCTCGCCGACCTCCATCACGCCTTGAAGCGTGTTCACGTCCCGCCCGGAGCGCTCCCAGATCTCGGTCCGGGTCGCCGCCGGCAGGACAGCCTGGACGTAGACGCCCTTCGGACCAAGCTCGTGTTGCAGGCCCTGGCTCAGGAACAGCATGTAGGATTTGGTCGCCCCGTACACGGCCATGCCGAACTCGGGGGCGAGGCCGACGACGGAACCGATATTCACGATCACCCCCGACCCCGCCTGCGCGAAGCGCGGCGCGACGGCACTGGCGAGGCGGGTCGGCGCGGTGACGTTGAGCGCGATGAGCGCTGCCGCCGCCGCAGGATCCTGATCGAGGAAGCCCCCGTGCCCGGCCGCGCCGGCATTGTTCACCAGCACGCCGATCCGCGCGTCGTCCCGGAGCCGCGCCTCGATCCGCACGAGGTCGGCCTCGGCCGTGAGATCGGCGGGGAGCACGTCGACGGCGACGCCCGTCTCGGATCGGAGCCGTTCGGCCAGCGTCGCGAGACGCGCGGCGTCCCGGGCGACCAGGACGAGGTCGTGGCCGCGGCGGGCAAACCGGTCGGCATAGGTGGCACCGATGCCGGAGGACGCACCGGTGATCAGGACGGCTGACGTGTCACGCATGGTCGAAGATCCCGCTTGTTATACATGACGATCATCATGTTATGTGAAGATGATGATCGTCATGTATCCGGTCAAGGTCGCGCATGGCTCCGGTTGGTGAGGTTGCGCACACGACGGCTCGCCGAGCGCGGACGTGCGCCGATCTGGAGGCGATCCCTGGGGGCGCCTGCTCGGCGCGATCGACCCGACCGGGCGGTGCGCGATCGCGGTGCGATCTGGCACGAGCGGACCCGTTCGTCCCGCGGCTGCGAGCGACGCGCTTCGAGGACAGCGGCGTTCGTCAAACGTCGGGCGGTGCTGTTGACGCCTCGCAGGTGGCCGGTCGCGTCGTCGTCGCGTCGATCGATTGTTTCAGGCCGTGGAAGGATGAATTCCGAACCCGCCGGGTTCTGATCGCCGGCGAAGTGATGCACCCTGGCGCCGCCGTCGGTTCTGCGCTTCCGGGCCGCGGCTTGGTCGGCCCGCCTCGCCTGCCGGCGCGACGGCCGAGCCTGACGTTCCCGGTTCCGCAGGGATGAGACGCGCCATGATGCGACACGCGCACGGATCCGACGCGCCCGCGCCCCGCCTTGCCCAGGCGACGCACCTTGCCCAGGCGACGCGGCGGCATGTGCTCGCTGGCGGTATCCTGACGGCGGGATTGGGTGCGGCGGGCGCCGCCGAGACCCGGCGCCGGCCCTCGGCCGCCGATGAGGTCCGCCACGGCATGATCCGGGCCGACGGCGTGAACGTCTTCTACCGCGAGGCCGGCCGCCTGGACGCCCCCGCGTTCCTGCTGCTGCATGGCTTCGCCAATTCCTCCTTCTACTTCCGCCACCTCATGCCGAAGCTCGCCGACCGGTTTCGGCTGATCGCGCCCGATCTGCCGTCCTTCGGTTTCACGGAGGTGCCGGACGAACGCGCCTACATCTACGACTTCGCATCGCTGTCGCGCACGATCGAAGCCTTCGTCGATGCGCTCGGCCTCGACCGCTACATCCTCTACACCTTCGACTACGGAGCGCCGGTCGGCTGGGATCTCGCCCTCGCCCATCCCGACCGCGTTGCCGGCATCGTATCCCAGAACGGCAACGCCTATCTGGACGGGCTTGGCGAAGCGGCCTGGGCGCCGCTGCGGGCCTATTGGGCCAATCCGAACGAAGCTGCGAACGCGGCGGTGAACGCGGCGATCCGCGCCCGCATGACCTTCGACGGCGTCAAGGCTGCCTATACCCACGGCGTGCCCGATCCGTCCCGCATCGAACCCGAGGCCTACACGCTCGACGCCGCCATCCTGGCGCGGCCGGGCAATGCGGACCGTCAGGTCGCGCTCAAGCTCGACTACACGCGCAATCTCGCGCGTTACCCGCTGATCCAGGCCTATTTCCGTGCGCGACGCCCGAAGCTCCTCGCCATCTGGGGCCGCAACGACCCGTTCTTCATCCCGCCGGGAGCCGAGGCCTTCCGACGCGACATTCCGGAAGCGCGCGTCACGTTCCTCGATGCGGGGCATTTCGCACTCGAAACGAACGGCGATGTCATCGCGGAGGCGATCCGGTGCTTCTTCTGAGGTGCCCGGACCCTCCCCGCGCGATGCGCCGCGCCACGTCGGCTGCGCCAATGCCTTCCGCGACGGCCGGACTCGGTTACCCCCACGCCCGCGAGGCGCTACACTCTGGCCGTCTTGAGCGCCTGAATACAGCCGCACATCTCTACGGAGGGCGTGAATGCGTGTCGTCGTCGATCTCAACCGGTGCCAGGGCTACGCCCAATGCTGCTACGCCGCCCCGGAATATTTCGAGGTGCGCGGTCACGAGATTCTGTTCTACGATCCGGCGCCGCCGGAGGCGAAGCGGTCGCAGATCGAGCGGGCGCAGCAGGCCTGCCCGGTCCGGGCGATCGCGGTCGAGCCCGCCGGGCTCGCCGAGGATGACGAACCGTGATGGACGGGCAGCGACCGGGCATCGTCGTGGTGGGCGCCTCCCTGGCCGGGCTGCGCGGGGCCGAGGCGCTGCGGGACGGCGGCTATGACGGGCCCCTGACCCTGGTCGGTGACGAGCCGCACCAGCCCTACGACCGGCCGCCCCTGTCCAAGCACGTCCTCGCGGGCGAACTTCCCCCCGAGGCGACCGCGCTTCCGCGGCTGACCCGTCTGCGGGCGCAGTGGCGGCTCGGCCAGCCGGCGATCGCCCTCGATCGGGAGCGCCGGGTGCTGCGCCTCGCCGACGGCGCGGCGCAGCCTTACGAAAAACTCCTGATCGCCACCGGCGCCCGGGCGCGGCCATGGCCCGGAGCGGGCGCCGGACTCGCGGGAATTTTCACGATCCGGACCCTGGAGGATGCCCGCGCCCTGCGGAGCGCGCTCGCGAGTCGGCCGAGCCGGGTCCTGATCGTCGGCGCCGGCCTGATCGGCTGCGAGGCGGCCTCCTGCTGCCGCGACCTCGGCCTGGCGGTGACCCTCGTCGATCCCAACCCGACGCCGCTCGCCCGTCTGCTCGGCACCGTGATCGGGGCGACGCTGGCCGAACGGATGCGGGCGTCCGGTGTGGATCTCCGCCCGAACACCAAGGTGGAGGCCCTCTCGGGCGAGGCGGGACAGGTGCGGCACGCCCACCTGCCGGGCGGCGCGGTCATCGCGGCGGATCTCGTCATCGTCGCCCTCGGCGCGACGCGGGATACGGGCTGGCTCGCCGCGGCCGGCCTCGTCGCCGATGCGGGCGGCCTGACCTGCGATGCGGCCTGCCGCGCCATGGCCACGGCGGGGGCGCCCGATCCCGACATCTACGCCGCCGGCGACGTGGCGCGCTGGCCGAACCCGCTCACCGGCGGCCGCCCGGGCAGCATCGAGCACTGGGGCAACGCGGTGGATCAGGCCCGCCATGCGGCGGCGAACATGTGTGCTCCGGCGGGGGCCCAAGTCCCCTACGCGCACCTGCCGTCCTTCTGGTCGAGCCAGTTCGGCCTCAACATCAAGCTCGCCGGCCTGACCGCGGAGGCGGATGCCCTGGCGGTCGTCCAGGGATCGCGGGCCTCGGGCCGGTTCCTCGCCGTCTACGGCCGGGCCGGGCGCACGGTCGCGGCCCTCTCCTTCGATCAGGCGCGCTGGCTGCCCGCCTATGCCGACGCCGTGGCCGCCGGGGCGGCCTTCCCGCCCATCCTCGGCGCCACCGATCAGCCGCAGATCGAGGCGCGGGAGCCCGGCTTCGCCGGCCCGCGGCGATCCGCCGACCGAGCCGCGGCGACCCCGGAGACGGCCCATGCCTGACGAGACGCTGTTCGCGCAGGTCCTCGATCCGAGGAACCGGGCGAACCCCTACCCCCTCTACGCACGCCTGCGCGCGACGCCCGTGTCGCGGCAGGCGGACGGGAGCTACGTCGTCAGCACCCATGCCGCGCTCCGGAGCCTGATCTTCGATCCCCGGCTGAGCTCGGAGGACCTGCCGCCCTCGCGGCGGCCCAGAACGGGCAACCCCCTGAAGGACTGGATCCTGAACCCGATCCGGAACCGGGTGGTCAACGCACACCGTCCGCTGATCTTCCGCGATCCGCCCGACCACGACACCCTGCGCGGGTTCGTGATGAAGGAATTCACCATCGCCCGGGTGCGGGACTCTCACGCCAAGGTCGCGGCGCTGGTCGATGCCCTGATCGACAAGTGCCGGGGCCGCGACACGGTGTGCCTCGTGGACGACCTGTCCTATCCGCTGCCGGTGGCGGTCATCTGCGAGCTTCTGGGCGTGCCCGAGGCCGACGAGGCGCAGTTCCACGCCTGGGCGATCCGCCTCGCGACGGCGCTGGAGCCGGACGCCCGCCACGACGAGGCGGGGCGGCGGGAGATCACCGCGACCTTCGACGCGATCTCCGGCTACATGCGCCGGTTGATCCGCGCGAAGCGCCGCCATCCGGCCGACGACATGCTGAGCGGCCTCGCCGCCCGCGGCGACCGGAAGAACCCGGCCATGGGCGATATCGACCTGATCTCCACGGCGATCCTGCTCCTCGTCGCGGGCCACGAGACGACGGTGAACCTCATCACCAACGGCATGCTCACCCTGCTCCGGCATCCGGAGGAGCTCGAGAAGCTGAAGGCCGACCCCGAGCGGGCGCCCCGCGTGATCGAGGAGACGCTGCGCTACGAGCCCCCCGTCCATTTCCGCACCCGCAAGGCCCTCGGCGCCATCGAGATCGCGGGCACGACGATCCCGGCCGGATCGACGGTGGTCCTGCTCTTCGCCGCCGGAAACCGCGACCCGGCGCGGTTCGCGCATCCCGACCGGTTCGATCCGGACCGGCCGGACAACCAGCATTTCGGGTTCGGCGGGGGCCTCCATTACTGCGTGGGGGCGCCGCTCGCGCGGATCGAGGCCGAGATCGCCCTCGTCGCGCTCTGTCGGCGCCTCGTCGCGCCGCGGCTCCTCGACGACCCGCCGCCGTACCGGCCAGGCGCGTCCCTCCGCGGCCCCGAGAACCTCGCGATCGCCATAGCGGGCATCGCCTGATCCGCCTGGCGGTCGGAACGACGGCCCTCGCAGGGCGGGTACGCCGGAACCTGGCGGCGGAACGCCGGGCCGGATGTCGCCTCGGGTGCCGATTGTCTACCCGTCGCCGGCCGCTTGGCGCTGGCGGAGCGCGCGCTCGTCTGGGCTTGGCGGCTTCGTGGCGAAGCTGCCGGTCTGGACCGCGCCGTCCCGCGCGAAGGTCGCGACGTAGACGCCCTTCGACGCGTGCGCCTGCTCGACCAGCGTCCAGGTTCGGGCGGCCGACGGATCGTCCGCGTACCAGCGCTTGCCACGGCCGAGCATCACCGGGAACGTGATCAGGACGATCCGGTCGACGAGACCTGCCGGGAGCAGCGCCCGATAGAGCGTGCTGCTCCCCTGGATGAGGAGGTCGGGGCCATCGCTCTCCTTGAGGCGGGTGACCGCCGCGACGGGGTTCCCGACGAGACGCTGGCTGTTGGCCCAGCCGAGCGCCCGGTCGGACGACGTCACGACATGCTTGCGCACGGCATTGAAGGTCGCCCCGATCGGCTGATCGCCGTTATGCGGCCAGTAGGCTGCGAAGATCTCGTAGGTGCGCCGGCCGAGCAGCAATTCGTACGTGCCCCCGAGCAGCTTGCCCATCGGTCCGGCGAGCGAGGCGTCGAAATACGGGACCGTCCAGCCGCCCTGCGTGAATCCGGTCTGATCCTCTTCCGGACCACCCGGTGCCTGGATCACGCCGTCGAGCGACTGGAAGAGGGAGCCGGTGATCTTACGCATCGGCGGATTCCCCCCGGACGGCAGCCTCGATCCGCGCGATGTCGATCCTGCGCATGGTCATCATCGCCGCGAACGCGCGCCGGGCCGCGGCCCTGTCGGGATGACTGTTGGCGCGCAGCAGCGCGCGCGGCGTGATCTGCCAGGAGAAGCCCCAGCGGTCGGTGCACCAGCCGCACTGGCTCTCCGCCCCGCCGCCGCCCACGAGGGCGTCCCAGTAGCGGTCGGTCTCCGCCTGATCCTCCGTCAGCACCATGAAGCTGACCGCCTGATTGGCCTTGAAGGCGGGGCCGCCGTTCAGGCCGACGAACGGCCGGCCGAGGACGGTGAACGCGACCGTCAACTCCGCGCCCGCGGATCCGCCGGGGAAATCCGACGGGGCGCTCATGGGCGCGCCGACATGGCTATCCGGGAAGGTGGCGGCATAGAAGTCCGCGGCCCTGCGGGCCTCGCCGTGGTCGAACCACAGGCAGGTCGTCAGTTTGTCGCCTGTCATCACCGATCTCCCGTCACGCCGCCTGACGCGGACCGGCGAGGCCGATCCGGTTGCCCGCCGGATCGGCGATGTTGGCCGAGTAGCTGCCGCCGGGGATGGGATCGGGGCCCTGCAGCACCGTGCCGCCGCGCGCCCGCACCGTCGCGACCGCGGCGTCGATGTCGGCCACGTGGACGTACCAGTTCCACCGCGCCGGCGCGCCGGTGGCCGCGCTCGACATCACCGCGCCGGGTCTGAGATCGCCCCGGCCGATGAAGGTGTACGCGCCCATCGCGCCCATCGGCATCGCCCCGAGCTCGTCCCAGCCGAACAGCGTTCCGTAGAACGCCAGGGCCGCCTCCGGATCCGGCGTCGCCAGCTCGATCCACACGCCCTGCCCCAGGGTCCGCTCCGTCCCGAGCGGGACGGGTCCGAAGGCGCGGCTCTCGCCGGGGCGCGCCGCGTTCATCACGGCGAAGACCACGCCCTGCGGATCGCACACCATCGCGAAGCGACCGACATGGGGGATGTCGATCGGTCCGAACGGGATCCGGCCGCCGAGCTCGACGACGCGGGAAGCCAGGGCATCGACGTCGCGGGTCGCGAGGTAGACCGCCCAGCCGGGAAGGCCGGGCGCCTCGGGCATCGACCGCCGGATCCCGGCCACGGGCGTCCCGTCGGCGTGTGCGATCCGGTAGCCGCCATGCTCGGGCATCGGCGACGGCAGGACCTGCCAGCCGGCGACCGCCGCGTAGAAAGCCTGCGCGGCGTCCTGGTCGCTGGCGTTCAGCTCGAACCAGATGGGCGTCCCCTCGGCAGGTGGCATCGGGCGCTCCTCCGTGACACTCGGCGCGTCGGCCGCTTCGCGGCACGCCGCCCGGCCCCGTTTTGCTCAAGCTGCCAGGAGCGGTTATAGAAAGCAACCATGCAGTCAGAAAAAATAACTACCGCGGAATCCAGGCCGCGCGGGCGTCGTTACGACGATGCCTGCGGTACCGCGCTGGCCCTGGAGTTCATCGGCGAGCGCTGGTCGCTGCTGATCATGCGCGAGCTGGTCTTCGGCCCCCGGCGCTTCGGCGAGATCCGGATGAACCTCCCGGGCATCAGTGCCAACGTCCTGACGCAGCGTCTGGACAGCCTGGAGGCCGTGGGCATCGTCCGACATTACCGCCTGCCGTCCCCGGCCAACGTGCAGGTCTACGATCTGACCGCGTGGGGCCACGAGGCCGCACCGCTGATGCGCGCCTTGGGCCGCTGGGCCGCGCGCTCGCCCCGGCATGATCCGAGCCTGTTCATGTCGGCCGCCTCCGCGATGATGTCGCTCCAGGCCCTGGTCGAGCGCGCGTCGGCCGTGGCGTTGCCGGTGTCGGTCGCCTTCCACTTTCCCGGCGAGGATTTCGTCGCGGCTGTGCGCGATGGCGAGATCCACGTGAGCCGCGGCGTCGTGGAGGCGCCCGACCTTGCCTTCACGGGTGATACGATGGCACTGCGCCGCACGATCTACGGCAAGGCGCCCCTGGACCGGGACGGCGCGGGCGGCACGCTCGCCTTCGCGGGGGATGCCGCACTGGCGCAATCCTTCATCGACCTGTTCCAGCTGCCCGCCAAGGCCGCGTAGGGGCAGGCGGGTGCACGGGCGAGGGCGGGGTGCACCGGGGCGCCGAGAACCGGTCCGCATGCCGGATACGCGGCGGTTCCGGCCAGCCCCGCGCCGATCGGAGGCCCGCCCGGTTGCGCGGGGCACGTCGTCGAATCGGCCTCACCGGCAGCGCATGCGGCCGGCGACCAGCGCGACGGCGCCCGGCTCGGGACTGGAGAACATCAGCACGGTGTCGTCCTCACGCACGGCCTGGCCGGTTCCATCCCTGCGCGTGACGGCGATCGCGCGGGTGACGCGGGACTGCAGGTTGCTTTCGGACGATCCGGAGATGTGCGCGCCGAGGAAGGTCGCCGCGGCCTCCATCCGGGCCGCGTCGGCCGTCGTGCCCTCGGGGGGCAGAAGAAGGCCGGCTTCCTCGATCCGGTCGCCCGCCTCCTTGGTGAAGAACCGAACCAGGGTCGAACGGGAGTGATACATCGTCCCGCGCGGCGTCTCGATCGCGAAGCTCCAGTCTCCGGCTCCGAGCTGCTGCATCCGTATGCCGAAGGAGCTTCGAAGCTCGGTTGAGGTCTCAGGCATCGGCACCGGCACGCAGGCAGCCTGAACCGCGGCCGGTGCGAACGTCGCCAGCATCACAGCCAAGACCGAACGCATCGTCCGCCTCCTCGACAACCCGGGTTGACGGACGATGCGATGCAAGTGCGTCGCCAATCCCGGGACTGCCGGACGGCAGCCTCCTCAGGAGCGACCGGCCATCCGCGCCAGCACGTCGTCCCTCCAGAGGGCGCGGTGCAGCACCGCCATGGCGACGTGGCCGACCAGGATCGCCAGCAGGAGGAAGGCCAGCCAGTGATGCAGCAGGTCGCCCGGAGCGACCATCCAGGCGATTTTGTCGTCCCGGCCCGGCATGAGCGGGATGCCGTAAGGCGTAAACGGCTTGCCCGATCCGTACTGGCGCAGCAGCGCAAGGCCCGGCACGACGATCATCAGGGCGTAGATCACGGCATGCCCCGCCACCGCGGCGCGCCCCAGGCGACCCCGATGCGGCGGGCGGCGCGGGAGGTTGGCGAGGCCCCAGGCGCCGCGCAGCAGCGCGAGCGCGAACAACGTCGCCCCCAGGGTGAAGTGGCTCCCGCCGACGAGGCGCGTCACCGCCTTGTCGCCGAGGCCGACATAGAGCAGCGCCCCCGCGAACTGCCATGCGAACAGGGCCGCCATCAGCCAGTGGAAGGCGCGGCTGACGCGGCCGTAGCGCTGCGGCGTGTCGCGCCAGACGGCCCGCGCGGGTTCGGGACGGCCGCGGACCGCCCCCGCTCGGGAGATCCGGCTCACGGGGCGCCCCCATCCCACAGGTCGGCCACCCCCTCCCCGGCCGCCAGGATCTCCGCCGCCGCCCCGGTGAGCGCCCGGTCGGGCCCCGGCTGGCGCAGGTAGGTGGCGAGGTCGCGGGAGAGCTGCTCCAGGGGATGCCCGTGCAGGAAGCCCGGCAGGCCGACGGAGCGCTGGGCGAGCTGCAGCACGTCGAGCCCGGCCTTCTCCACCGCGAGCCGGGCGAGGTTGACGAAGGCGACGACGCGTGCGGCCGGCAGGGTCCCGCCGGTGGCCAGGGCCGCCGCCCGCGCCACCCAGTGCCGCGCCCCCTCGACCGCGATGGCGCCCTCGCCCAGCCGCGCGAGCTGATGGGGATCGGCCCCGCGCCCGAGGCGCACGAGATGGGCCCGCCACGCGTCGAACACGGCCTCGATGCCGCCGAGCTGCACCGCCAGGAACCGCCACGCGCCCCCTGAGAAGGCCGGCTGGCGGAAATAGTCGTCCGGGTTTCCGAGGATGGCGTCGTCCCGGAGGGCGATCGCGCCGAAATCGAGGGTTCCGGTGGCCGAGGCCCGCATGCCCTGCGCCCGCCATGCCGAGCGGTCGGCTCGGGTGCCGGGCTCCAGCGGCACCACCAGCATCAGGGTCCCGCCCCCGCGCGGACAGGGCGCCGTGACCAGGGCGCGGGTCACGAAGCCCGCGCCCGAGGCGAAGGATTTCGCGCCGCTCAGGCGCAGGCCATCCTCGTCGGCCTCCAAGACGAGGCCCGCCCCGGCCAGCTCGGTGTTCCAGACGCCGAACAGGTGGCCCGCGCGGGCATCGGCGAACAGGCGCGCGCGCTGACCGGCTGTGCCGTATTGGCCGATGAGCTGGAGGGCGTTGACGTGACCCTCGTAGAGCCGTCCGAGCGCCAGGCTGCCGGAACCGACGAGGCGCAGCACCTCGGCCAGCGCCCCGGCGCCCGGCTCCGCGCCGAGGCCCGCCCCGCCCAGAGCCGCCGGGACCGGCGCGGCGAGCAGGCCCAGGCGGGCGAGGTCGGCGACATCCGCGTGCGGGAACCCGTCGTCGCGATCCTGGCCCGCGGCACGCCGCGCCGCCGACAGGGCGATCGCGCGCGCCGCGGCCTCGGCGTCGCGGCTCAGATCGGGCGGTGTCCGCTGGTCCATGGTGTCCTTCCAACGGGCCGCATCGACCGGCGGAACCTTGCGACCCCGGGAAGACCCGGGATCACGGGTTCGTGAATCGTTGCACCATGCGACCAAAGGAGGCGCAAGCCGACGAAGAGCCGCGCATCGATCCGCTCGACGAGCCTCGGCGCAGGCCCGTCCGGCGCCAGGAGGCCGCCGGGGCTTGCCCTGGGGTATCCATCGTCTAGCCTCCAGGCCAATTCCACCGGGGGCCAGGCATGACGATCGAGACCGTCGAGGCAGCGGGCCGCCGCCGGGGCGCCGACCTCCTGGTGGAGGTGCTGCGCTCGGAGGGGGTGCGCTACATCTTCGGCAATCCCGGTACCACGGAATTGCCGCTGATCGACGCGCTCACCGAGGCGCCCGACATCACCTACATTCTGGCCCTGCAGGAAGCGACCGCAGTCGCCATGGCGGACGGCTACGCGCAGGGCGCGCGGCGCCCCGCCTTCCTCAACCTGCACACGGCGGGCGGCCTCGGCCACGCCATGGGCGGGCTGGTCAATTCCCAGGTCTCAGGCACGCCGCTGGTGGTCACCGCCGGGCAGCAGGACCTGCGCCACGCGCTGACCGATCCGCTCCTGATGGGCGACCTCGTGGCCATCGCCGACCCGGTGATGAAATGGGCGCGCGAAGTGACGAGTCCGGACCAGATCCCGATCCTGCTGCGCCGCGCCTTCCACGATGCGGGGGCTGCCCCCTCCGGCCCGGTCTTCCTGTCCCTGCCCATGGACGTAATGGAGGCGATGAGCACGGTTCCCGCGGGCGAGACCTCGACCATCGACCAGCGGGCGGTGGCGGGCTCCCTGGACCGGCTGGCGGAGGAACTCGCCGCGATCGCGCCGGGCCGCCTCGCCCTAATCGCGGGCGACGAGATCGACGCCTCGGACGCCTCGGCGCAGATGGTGGCGCTGGCCGATCTCCTGGCGGCGCCGGTCTACGGTTCGTCCTGGCCGGCCCACATCCCCTTCCCCACTGCGCACCCGCTCTGGGCCGGCAACCTGCCGACCCGGGCGGACGCCATCGCGGAGATCCTCGGGCGCTACGACGCGGTGTTCGCGCTCGGCGGCAAGTCGCTGATCACCGTGCTCTACTCGGAGGTCTCGGCGGTGCCACCGGGGGTGCAGGTGTTTCAGCTCTCCGCGGATGTCCGTGACCTCGGGCGCACCTACGCCACCGGCCTGTCGACGGTGGGCGACATCCGCGCCTCGCTGGAGGCACTGCTGCCGCTGCTCGAGCCCCGCCTCGCCGACCGGTCCGCGATTTTCGCGGACCTGCGCGACCGGGCCGTGACCGCCCGGGCCGAGCGCCGGGCGAAGCTCGCCGCCGCCGCGGATGCGGCCTTCGCGGATCCGGTGATCGCGCCGCTGGTGGCCGCCCGGGAGGTGGCCCGCGCGGTCGGGGCCGAGACCACCATCGTGGACGAGGCCCCCGCGACCCTGACCCACCTGCGCACCTTCCTCGATAGCCCCTCGGCCCATCAGTACGCGGCGATGCGCGGCGGCGTGCTCGGCTGGGGCATGCCGGCCGCGGTCGGCTTCTCCCTGGGCCTCGACCGCGCCCCGGTGGTCTGCGTGGTCGGCGACGGCGCCGCGCTATACTCGCCTCAGGCCCTGTGGACGGCCGCGCACGAAAAGCTGCCGGTCACCTTCGTGGTGATCAACAACGCCGAGTACAACATCCTCAAGACCTTCATGAAGGGCCAGGCACACTACGCCTCGGTGCGCGCCAACCGCTTCATCGCCATGGACCTCACCGACCCACGGATCGATTTTCCGGCACTCGCCGCCTCGATGGGGGTTCCGGCGCGGCGGGTGACGGCCGCCGCCGATATCGCCCCGGCGATCGAGGCCGGGATCCGGTCGGGGGGCGCCAACCTCGTGGAGGTGGTGGTGCGGGCGATGTGAGGGAGGGCGGTGGGGGCGAAAAGATCTTCTCTTCGTAAAGACGCGTGAAGGAGCTCCGATCGGATCGAGGTCCGTTCATGCTCCATCGTCAAGTCCAGGTTTTCGCGACTGAGAGATTATCCTCCATGCTGCGCACCATCTCGTCGTACGTCAGCACCAAAGCTGGTTGGCCTTCCACCTTAAGGTGATCGCGACGATGCTTGAACCTTTTACGTTCCACGTCGTCGGCCAAGCTCGCGTCGCGACCGCAAATGACGGCATAAGCATTCGTGGTGATCGGGCCACCAAAGCCGCCGAGCAGAACCGAATCGTTTGGATGATCGGATCGTACCCAAGCCCAATCGAGGATCTGGCTGAATCCATGCTCGATCCGCGGCGACCAGAAACGATATTGAGGGGTGCCTTTCTTGAAGATGCTCGTTGCTTCCGCATCCTCGAATTCGATGAGCCCGAACCGGCGTTGACCATCGTTACCAAGCACCAAGTCGGTGCGAAACATTCCTTTGAGCGCGAGTTCGAACTTGATCATATCAGGCGCTGGCAGACCTAACGTCGAAGCTAAAAGGCAGGCCATGTGTCGCCGCTTCTTGATTTCAGAAACAATAACCGTCTCGCCAACGAAATTCACCGCAGCGAGCCATGCCTTGAACGATGCCAATTCGGTGTCGGCGTGCCTCAGATCGAATTTGATTCTTTCAAAACTGCTCATTCAGGCTTGAGCAAACGAATGATCGACGATCGAGAGGATCTCCGGCGCGTTATCCGAGGATTGCCGACGCCACAGCACACGCTTGTTTCCGAGCCGGGATACGAAACGACCATCGCTGATCGGCTTCGTCGTTTCCGGCTGCTCGATCTCATCACTTGCGAACAGGCGCTTCAGGGCTGCCTTCTCGGCCTGGGGCAGCAACGCGAGCTGTGCAGCTGCCGGATAGCTGATCTTGAATTTGCCCGTGCGCATGACGCCATCCCCATAGCATAGACATAGGTCTCTCACGAGGCTCATGCTACGCGTCGGCTTCGCTTACCGACAACGCGTCATGTGAGCTGTGTGGGATTTTCGACATCTCTGCACAGCCAACCTGTGGGCTGCGGCTTGAGCCAACGATCGATCTGCGTCCGGTGACGCGAAGGCGTGGGCACGACAACCGCGCTGCGGGCTCTCACCCCAATCCCGGCACCGGCACCCCGAACGCCGCCGCCAGCAGCACCATGTTGAGTGCCAGCACCACCGCAGCCCCCGCCATGGCGGCCGCCTGGGTGAGCGGCCCGTTGGCAAAGGGCCCCATCACGCTCCGGCGCCGGGTGAACACCACCAGCGCCACCATTGGTACCGGCAGGGCCAGCGACAGCACCACCTGCGACAGGACCAGCGCCCGGGTCGGATCGACGCCGATCGCCACGACCACGAAGGCCGGCAGCATGGTCGCGAGCCGGCGGACGAGGAGCGGGATCCGCCAGCCGGTGAAGCCCTGCATCACCATCTGCCCGGCGAGCGTCCCGACCACCGACGAGGAGATGCCGGAGGCCAGCAGCGACACCAGGAAGGCCGCCCCCGCGGCGGGGCCCAGCAGCGGCGTCAGGGTCCGGTAGGCCTCGCCGATCTCTGCGATCTCGCTGTGGCCGAGATGGAAGGCCGCCGCCGCCATGATTACCATCGCGATGTTGACGAGGCCCGCCAGCATCAGGGCCACCACCACCTCGCGGTTCGAGTAGCGCACCAGCAGGCGCCGGTCGGCCTCGCTGCGGGGATTGCCCCGCCCCTGGGTCAGGCCCGAATGCAGGAACAGCGCGTGCGGCATCACGGTGGCGCCGATGATCCCGACCGCGATGGTGAGCGCCTCCGCGTCCGGAATTCTTGGGGTGACGAGGCCCTTGGCGGCCTCCCCCCAGGCCACCGGCGCGACCAGCAGCTCGACCGCGTAGCAGAGGCCGATCGTGCCGACCATCACGCCGATGGCGATCTCCAGGGGCCGGAAACCCTCGTGCTCCAAGAGCAGGATCGCATAGGTGATGACCGCCGTGACCACCATGCCGGCCATGAGCGGCATGCCGGTGAGCAGCGACAGGCCGATGGCGCCGCCGAGGAACTCCGCGAGGTCGGTCGCCATGGCGGCGACCTCACTGATGCCCCACAGGGCGAGGCGCACCGGGCGGGTCGTCGCGTCCCGGCAATGCTCGGCGAGGTTTTTTCCCGTGACGATCCCGAGCTTGGCCGAGAGCGCCTGGAACAGCATCGCGGTGAGGTTGGCGAGCAGCACCACCCAGAGCAGGCCGTAGCCGTAGCGAGCACCGGCCTGGATGTTGGTGGCGAAGTTTCCGGGGTCCATGTAGGCGATCGACGCCGTCACGGCGGGCCCCACGAACAGCAGAAACCGGCCCCGGCCGCTCCGACGCCCGTCGAGGACGTCGCGGATCGCGCCCTCGGTCCGCCGGCTCATCGCCCCGGGCGCGGCGCTTCCGGGGGTCGTCGCGGCGTTCGGTGACGCCATGCTCACCTTCTCCTCAAAAATATAGCGTTGGCTATATTCAGGGCTGAGCGCGCCGGATTCAAGCCCTAAATGGGGACTCTGTGGGACTCCCCTCCCGCGGGCGGTTCTTGCTAGACAGGGGCGGGGCGGCGCGTGCGTGCCGAGAGGGAGAGCCGATGCAGGAACCGTCCGAGCAGGGCCCGCCCGAGACCGTTCTGGTCGATCCCGAGCGGCACGTGGAGAGCTTTCGCCAGGCCCGCGAGGCCCGGCGTTCCGAGTTGGTCGAGGATTACGTCGAGCTGATCGACGATCTGATCGGCGATGGCGGCGAGGCACGGCAGGTGGACATCGCGGCGCGCCTCGGCGTGGCGCAGCCCACCGTCGCCAAGATGCTCAAGCGCCTATGCGAGGACGGGCTCGTCCAGCAGCGGCCCTATCGCGGCGTGTTCCTGACCGAGGCCGGCCGTCGGCTGGCTGCCCAAGCCCGGGAGCGCCACCGCATCGTCGAGCGTTTCCTCTGCGCGCTGGGGGTGAGCCCCGAGACTGCCCGGCGGGACGCCGAGGGGATCGAGCATCACGTCAGCGCCGAGACGCTCGAGGCGTTCCGTGCCTTCGCGGCGCGGCACGGGGGGGCGTGACGGGCGCGGATCCGCGTTGCGTTCGGGGGAGAGGGCTATCGTGTGCGCCATGAGTGTCCAGCGTCCGGACAGGCACGTGCCGCCCGCCGGGGCTGAGTGGACTGAGCCGGTTCGCGAACTCGATCGCGTGCGGGTTCTACTGCCTGTGACGGGTGACGACGACCTGACGGTGCCGGCCGGCGCGACCGGTACGGTGGTAGCTGTCTACACAGACGGTGCGGCGTTCGAGGTCGAGTTCACGGAGCCCTTCGACACGCTGGCCACGATCGATGCCGCTGCGGTGCGCCTCGTTGAACGGGCGGTCAGGTGACTACGAGCGAAGCGGATTGGCTGTCCCGCTTTCATATCGCTCCCGCCGAAATCGCGGATTACCTTCTCAACCCTATCACAAGGACGAAGCCGCGAAAGGCCGCTTCCTGGCGGTGTTCGGCCTTACGCCCCGTAACCCGGACGATGTTCGGGATGCGTTGCTCTCGCACTGTTGCCGGGCGCATTTCAAACGCGTCCTTACCGGCCACCAGGCCGTTAAGCTCTATTTCGAAAGGCCTCTCGCGGCGCTGATCGGAATGGACCCGCAGGTTCGGACCGTTTGGCAGACCGATGAGGGCGACCCGTCGCGGACGGCCCGGTTCATCACGCTGAAACCATTGCCGCGTCCCCGGCCGTGACCGGCCGCCGGGCCCTCACCCCGTCGCCGACGCTACCTTCTGGCGCAGGCCCATGATCACCGCGCGCAGCATCTCGGCCCCGGCCTCGCCGGCATCCGGCAGGGTGCCGGTGCGGGAGGCGTAGATCCGCTCGTGCACGAAGGCGAGCTTCGCAATCACTGTGGGCGTCAACTTGAACGGGTAGAGCGCCGACTGGCCCATGCTGTGGGACAGCGAATTGATCGCGTAGGTCAGCGGCAGCCACGCCGCGATCAGCCGGTCGAGGTCCAAGGTATTGTAGGGGTCGAAGTCGATGACCGTCGGCGACGCGGACCTATGGCGCAGGCGCGGGCGCACGTGCAACTCGAAGGTCGATGCGGTCTCGAGCGTGTCGACGATGTGCAGGTAATGCGCGAAGGTCTCGGCGAAATCCTCCCACGGGTGGGCCGTGGCGTAGGCCGAGACGTAGGATTCGTCCCAGTCGGCCGGCGCCCCCTTCGCGTAATGATCCTGCAGGGCTTGGACGTAGTTGCGGCGCTCGTCACCGAACAGCGCCCGGAAGGGCTCCCAGGCGGGGCCGTTCAGCACCAGCAGATACCAGAAATAATGTCCGATCTCGTGCCGGAAATGGCCGAGCAGGGTGCGGTAATGCTCGCCGAACAGGATCCGGCGGCGCTCCCGCTCGACGTCGTCGGCCTCGGCGATGTTCATGGTGATCAGGCCGTTGATATGGCCCGTCAGCACCGGCGGCCCGCCGGAAAAGCTCTCGGCGGGATCGACCAGGAAGTCGAAGGCCAGCCCGTCCGTGTACTGAGCGCGGGTGGCGAGCGGCAATTCCAGACGGAGCAGCGAGTAGAACAGCCGGTGCTTGGCGGCCTCGATCGGACGCCAGCGGGTCAGGTTCCAGGGCTGCGACAGGTCCGGCACAACCCGGTTGTGGCGGCAGGCGGTGCAGAAGATGTCGGTGCAGTCCTCCGGCACCAGCCAGTTGCAGGCCTCCGACAGGGCGTTGTTGCACAGGCGATAGCGTCGGCCCGGATCCGCGTAGGCGTGGAACACCCGCGCGCCGCCCATCAAAGGATGACCTGAGAGCCCCTGCGGCTCCAGGGCCGAGATCTCGTGAACTGCGCACACATAGCCGAGGCGCCGGGCGCAGCTCTCGCAGCCGGTCGCCTCGAAGGTGACCGGCTGGTCGCACGCCTGGCACTGGAAAATCTTCATCGGGCCGTCCCGGGCCGGCATCCGGCCCACCTGCCGATCAAGCGGGGCTGCGGGGCAAAGTTCCTGCCAGACAGCCGGGCCGCCGCACGGAAATTGCTTGTCGGTGGGTGTGTATCGCATAACTGCGCGGTTGGGTCCGGCGCCAGGGACCGGCATCGAGAACCGCGTTCGATCCTTTCGACGGAGCCATCGTGTCGATTAAAGCCGCCCTGCACCACGTCACGCATTACCGCTACGACCGGCCGATCAGCCTCGGGCCTCAGGTGATCCGCCTGCGCCCGGCGCCGCACGCGCGGACCAAGGTCCCGGCCTACGCGCTGACGGTGACGCCCGCCAACCACTTCCTGAACTGGCAGCAGGATCCGAGCGGCAACTGGCTCGCCCGGCTCGTCTTCCCGGAGAAGACCGACGAGTTGAAGATCGAGGTCGATCTCACCGCCGACATGGCGGTGATCAACCCGTTCGACTTCTTCGTGGAGGACTACGCCCAGACCCATCCCTTCGCGTATGACGCCGATCTCGCGGAGGAGCTGGCGCCCTATCGCCTGCCGGTCGACGCCGAGTGCCCCGAGATGGAGGCGCTGCTGGGCCGGCTGCCCGAAGAGCCCAACACAGTCCAGTTCCTGGTGGCGCTGAACGCCCAGATCGCCGGGGAGACCGCCTACGGCGTCCGCATGGAGCCCGGGGTCCAGACCCCCGCCGAGACGTTGCGGCTCAAGAGCGGGTCGTGCCGCGATTCCGCATGGCTGCTCGTGCAGGTGCTGCGCCGGATCGGTTTCGCCGCCCGGTTCGTCTCCGGCTACCTGATCCAGCTCGTGCCCGACACCACTGCGGTCGATGGCCCCACGGGAGCCTCGGCGGATTTCACCGACCTGCACGCCTGGGCCGAGGTCTACCTGCCGGGCGCCGGCTGGGTCGGCATGGACGCGACCTCGGGTCTGCTCACCGGCGAGGGCCACATCCCGCTGGCCGCGACGCCGCACTACCATTCGGCCGCGCCGATCTCGGGGGCGATGGAGCCGGCCCAGACCACCTTCGACTTCGCGATGAGCATCACCCGCGTCGCCGAGACGCCGCGGATCACCAAGCCGTTCTCGGAGGCGATCTGGACGTCCATGGACGCGCTGGGCGAGCGGGTCGATGCCGACCTCGCGAAGCAGGACGTGCGGCTCACCATGGGCGGCGAGCCGACCTTCGTGTCGGTGGACGATTTCGAAGCCCCCGAATGGAACATCGCCGCGGTCGGCCCGACCAAGCGCGGCCGCGCCGACGAACTGATCCGGCGCCTGCGCGACCGGTTCGGCCCCGGCGGGCTGCTCCATTACGGCCAGGGCAAGTGGTATCCCGGCGAGAGCCTGCCCCGCTGGGCCTTCGGGCTCTACTGGCGCAAGGATGGCAAACCGATCTGGCGCAACCCGGACCTGATCGCTCCGGAAGTTGCCCCCGGGGAGGAGGGAACGGCCACCATCGCGCAGGCCAAGGCGCTCGCCGACGCGCTGGCCCGTCGCCTCGGCCTGTCCGACTACGTCTTCCCGGCCTTCGAGGACGTTGAGCTCTGGGAGAAGAAGGTCGCAGCGCTGCCGGTCAACGTCACGCCGGCCGACGCCAAGTCCGGCTCGGTGGAGTTCGATGCGCGGATCAAGCGGGTCTACGCGCGGGGTCTCGGGGAGGCCGCGGGCTACGTCCTGCCGCTGGCCAGCCTGCCCACCGGCAAGGACGGCGATGCCGATCGGGTCTGGATCTCGGAGACATGGGAGTTCCGCCGCGGTGCCACCTTCCTGGTGCCGGGGGACTCGCCGTTGGGCTTCCGCCTGCCCCTGTCGTCCCTGCCCTACGTGCCACCGGAGCATTATCCCTACTACCAGCCGCAGGATCCCCTGGAGCCCCGCGCCGCGCTGCCCGACGGGCATCCCGGCGAGACGACCGTCAACGGCTCGGGCATCACGGGCGTGGCCGTGCGCACGGCGGTGTCGATCGAGCCCCGGGACGGGGTGGTGCGGGTGTTCATGCCGCCGGTGCAGCGCGTCGACGAATACCTCGAACTCGCCGGCCATCTCGAAGCGGTCGCCGCCGGGCTGAACCTGCCGATCCAGATCGAGGGCTACGAGCCGCCCTACGACCCACGGATCGGCATGATCAAGGTAACGCCCGACCCAGGTGTGATCGAGGTCAACGTCCACCCGGCCGCCTCCTGGCGGGAGGCGGTCGACATCACCACCGACCTCTACGCCGAGGCCCGCCAGACCCGGCTCGGCGCCGAGAAGTTCATGGTCGACGGGCGCCACACCGGCACCGGCGGCGGCAACCACGTGGTCATGGGCGGCGTCACGCCGGACGATTCGCCATTCCTGCGCCGGCCCGACCTGCTCAAGAGCCTCGTGCTCTATTGGCAGCGCCACCCTGCCCTCTCCTACCTGTTCTCGGGCCTGTATATCGGCCCGACCAGCCAGGCCCCGCGCATGGACGAGGCCCGCCATGACGGGCTCTACGAGCTGGAGATCGCGCTGGCGCAGATCCCGGCCCCCGACGCGCCCAACATCCCGCGCTGGCTGGTCGACCGGGTGTTCCGTAACATCCTGGTGGACGTCTCCGGCAACACCCACCGGTCCGAGATCTGCATCGACAAGCTCTACTCGCCGGACGGGCCGACCGGCCGCCTCGGCCTCCTGGAATTCCGCGCCTTCGAGATGCCGCCGGACGCGCGGATGAGCCTCGCGCAGCAGCTCCTGCTCCGCGCCCTCGTGGCGTGGCTTTGGCGCGAGCCGCAGACCGGGAGTTGTGTCCGCTGGGGCACGAACCTCCACGATCGCTTCATGCTCCCGCATTTCCTCTGGTCCGACTTCCTCGGGGTGCTGGAGGATCTGCGGGCGGCAGGGTACGCTTTCGATCCCGTCGCCTTCGAGGCGCAGGCCCTGTTCCGGTTCCCGGTCTTCGGCGCGGTGGAGCATGGCGGCGTCCGGATGGAACTGCGCCAGGCGCTGGAGCCCTGGCACGTGATGGGCGAGGAAGGGACAAGCGGGGGCACCGTGCGCTTCGTCGACAGCTCGGTCGAGCGGCTGCAGGTCAAGGTCGAGGGCTTCGTGCCCGAGCGGCACGTCATTGCCTGCAACGGCCGTCGCCTGCCCATGACCTCCACCGGCCGCGGCGGCGAAGCCGTGGCGGGCCTGCGCTTCAAGGCGTGGCAGCCGGCCTCCTCGCTGCACCCGACGATCCCGGCGCACGCACCGCTGACCTTCGACATCCTCGATGCCTGGAGCGGGCGCTCGCTCGGCGGCTGTCGCTACCACGTCGCCCATCCGGGCGGGCGCAACTACGAGACCCACCCGGTCAACGCCTACGAGGCGGAGGGGCGGCGCCTCGCCCGGTTCCAGCCGCACGGCCATACCCCGGGCCAGGTCGCGATGCCCCGGCCGGAACCGAGCGCGGAGTTTCCGCTGACCCTCGACCTGCGCACGCCGGCTCCGCAATGATCGGGGGGCCGTGATGGAGGCGGCGCTCGCGGAGAGCCTCGCCCGGGCCGAGCCGGCGGAGGACCCGCTGGCGCGCGTCGCCCGTTGGGCCGCGGGCTACCGGCCGGTCCCCGGGCGGCCGGACGAGTTCCTGGGGCCGGACGGCCAGCCCCGCGGGGCCTGGCCGCGCCTGCTCGACCGCCTCGGCGGCCTGACCGAGACGGAGATCCTGGCCCGCTTCGTCGCGGCGGAGCGGCACATCCGGGACGCCGGCATCTCGTTCCGCATCGCCGGCGACCAGCGCGAGCATCCCTGGCCGCTCGGCTGCCTGCCCCTGGTGATCGAAGGCGCCGAATGGGCTTCGCTGAGCGCCGGCATCGTCCAGCGCGCGGAGCTGATGGAGGCGATCCTCGCCGACGTCTATGGCGATGGAAGGCTGGTCGAGGAGGGGCTGCTCCCCGCCGCGATTGTGGCCGGCACGCCCGAATTCCTGCACCCGCTCCACCGGGTCATGCCCCCCGGCGGCCACTACCTGAAGCTCTACGCCGCCGATCTCGGCCGGGGACCGGACGGGCGCTGGCAGGTGCTGGCCGACCGGACGCAGGCACCCTCGGGCCTCGGCTGGGCGCTGGAGAACCGGATGGTCCTGGCCCGGACCTTCCCGGACCTCGTCCAGGACCTCCATGTCGAGCGCCTGCCGGCGTTCTTCCAGGCGTTTCGCGATGGGCTGACGCTGGGCGCCGAGCGGATCGACCCGCGGATCTGCCTGCTGACCTCCGGCCCCTACAGCAGCACCTATGTCGAGCAGGCGGCGCTCGCCCGCTATCTCGGCCTGATGCTGGTGGAGGGCGACGACCTCGTCATGCAGGATGGGCGCCTGCACGTGCGCACCGTCTCGGGCCTGAAGCGCGCCGACGCCGTGTGGCGCCGGATCGATTCCGACTTTCTCGATCCCCTGGAGCTGAACCCGGCTTCGCGGCTCGGCGTCCCCGGTATTCTCGAGGCCCTGCGCAACGGCTCCCTGGTGGTGACCAACATGCCGGGCTCGGGGCTCGTGGAGTCGGCCGCGCTCGCCCCCTATCTCGACGGCATCGCCCGCCGGATCTTCGGCGAGCCCCTGCGGCTCGGCCATCCGCGCACGTGGTGGTGTGGCGACCTCGAAGGCCTCGCGCACGCGCAGGCCAACCTCGACAGCCTGACCCTGCGCCCGGCCGCGACGCCCCAGCGTGGGGCGGGGCGCGACGCGATCCTAGCGGGCCCCGTCCTGGCAGCCGAGCGGGAGCGGGTGGTGGCGGCCCTGCGCGATCGACCGTTCGACTACGTCGCCCAGGAGGCCGCGCCGCTCTCGACCATGCCGGGCTGGGAGCGCGGCCCGGACGGCCTCTCGCTGGCGCCCCGCCCCTTCGTTGTCCGGGTCTTCGCCACGCGGACGCCGCTCGGCTGGCAGGTCATGCCCGGGGGCTTCTGCCGGGTCGCGGAACGCGAGGATGTCGATCCGATCGAATTGCGGCTCGGCATCCGCTCGGCGGATGTCTGGGTGCTCTCGGAAAAACCGGTCGCCGCGCCCGCGATCGGTCTGCACGCGGCACCGCGGGTGCGGCGGGTCGGCGGACACCTCCCCGCGCGGGCGGCCGACGGCCTGTTCTGGCTCGGCCGCTACCTGGAACGCGCCGAGGCAGTGATCCGGCTGGTGCTGGCTCATCTGCGCAGCGTCGGCGACGCGGTCGGGGCCGATATCTCGGGCGCCCTCGACACGCCGGCCGCCCTGGCTTTGCGGGCCCTCCTGTACGAGTGGGCCACCATCGGCGCGGCCGATCTGCCCACCGCCCGCCTCGCCCAGGAGGCCCTGGCCGGGCGCGAGCGGCCGGGTTCGGCCTGGGCCCATGTCGAGTCGGCCCGCCGCAACGCCGCCGCCTTGCGCGCCCGCCTCTCCGGCGAGGCCTGGAGGGTGCTCGCCGATCTCGGCGAGTCCCTCTCCCTCGACACCGGGTGGGCGCTGGCCGAATCCCAGCTCGCGGGCCGCGCCGAGCGGGCGCTGAGCCAGCTCGCGGCTTTGTCCGGCCTCACCCACGAGAACATGAGCCGGGCGGAGGGCTGGCACTTCGTCGAGCTCGGCCGGCGGATCGAGCGGGCGGTCAACACCTGCACCTTCGCGCTCGCCTTCGCCAACGACGAGGCGACGCCGGGCTGCCTCGGGGTGATGCTGTCGCTCTGCGACTCGCAGATCAGCTACGGGCGCCGCTACCTGCAGGGTGCGGCCCTCGATCCCGTGCGCGACCTGGTGCTGCTCGACCCCTACAACCCGCGCTCGATCGCCTTCCAGGCGGAGGCGATCACCCGCCACCTCGCCGACCTGCCGGCGCTCGCCGCCGACGGTATCCCGGAGCCGCATGTCCGCCTCGCCACCCGGATCCTGGCGGAACTGCGCAGCGGCAAGGCCGCCGATTTCGATGCCGTGCGCCTGACCGCCCTGGAGACCGACCTCGAACGCCTCGCCGACGGGATCGCGGCGCGCTACTTTCCGACGGGCCCGAACGCGCTGCGCCCGGAAAAACTGACGGGGCTGGCGTGATGATGGGCGTTCTTGACGCTGTCGCTTCAAGAACAATCCGCAGCACGAGCTGCGACGCGCCTTCGCTCTTGCCGGCGTCCACGGGCGACAGACGTCTCACGGCATGGCCGCCGGGATGATTTATACGCTGCGCCACCGCACCACCTACCGCTACGGCCGGCCGGTGCGCTTCGCCCGCTGCACCCTGCGGCTCAAGCCGCAGGACGGTGAGGGCCAGAGCGTGCTGGCGAGCGCCGTCACGATCGATCCGAGCCCCGCCACTGCGGTGACGCGGCACGACTATTTCGGGATCGACGCGCTGGCGATCACCCTGGAGACGCCCCACACCGTCTTCAGCGTCGAGGCGCTCTCCACCGTGCGAGTCGAACGCGCGGCCCCGCCGCCGCCGGAATCCGGGACGGCCTGGGAGCGGGTCCGCGACGCGGTGGTGGCCGGGTGCGATCTCGGCGGCCGGGCGCCGGTGCATTTCCTGTTCCCAAGCGGCCGGGTGCCGCTGCTGCCCGAGGTGACCGCCTACGCACGGCCGAGCTTTTCAGCCGGCCGCAGCGCCTACGGAGCGGCCCATGACCTGATGCTGCGGATCGGCAGGGACTTCCGGTTCGATGCCCGCGCCACCAACGTCTACACGCCGCTCTCCGAATCCTTCGCCCTGCGGGCCGGGGTCTGCCAGGATTTCGCCCACGTGATGATCGCGGGCCTGCGGGGCATGGGCCTGCCGGCGGCTTATGTCAGTGGCTACCTGCGCACGGTGCCGCCGCCGGGGCGCCCGCGTTTGCGCGGTGCCGATGCGAGCCACGCCTGGGTCGCAGTCTGGTGCGGCGCGGGCTGGCTCGGCCTCGACCCGACCAACGGCGTGCCGGTGCGGGACGACCACATCGTGGTGGCGCGCGGCCGCGACTACGGCGACGTGGCACCGCTGGACGGCATCGTCAGCGGCTCGGGCAAGCAGCGCCTCAAGGTCGAGGTCGATGTAATCCCCGATACCGAGACGCAGGATCTGGCGCTGGTGGGGTAAGGGCCCTCCGACCCGCACGCCCAGCGGCCTGATTCCGGCAGCGGGTCGGCTCATCCTCCATGCCGGCACGTGTCCTCCAATGCCGGAAGGTGCCCGACCAAAGTCAGGCCAGATACCGAAGATCGATCCCCAAGGCGGCGCACGGTCAGCGCCAAGAAACGCAGTGCGGAAGGCTATTTCTCTCCGGATGGCGTGCTGTTAAATCATGGCCCCGAGGCATGAGAGCGGCTGACGCCGCCAGGATGACTTGGAGTCTTCATGGCAAGGCGGCGACTCGGCTTGACCGCATCGACGGTCGTGGGACTTTCGCTCGCCGGGCCGGCGTCGGCGCAGACCGAGATGCAATGGGCCCGGCGCGATGGCGAGGGAACCATCCTGCTCGCTTACGAGGCGCCGGAGACCGACGACCAGAGCCTCGTGCTGATCTGCGACACACGAAGCCGCCGGTTTACCGTCTCCTACATCGATGGTCGGGACCGGACGCGTGACGGGACGCGAGCCAAGGTCGTGTTCGCGTCCGAGGGCGGCAAGCTCGCTTTGCCGATGCGCGCGCAAAAACAGGAACTCGACGACACCATCATCCTTAAGGCCGAGCCGGCTCTGAGTCCCGAATGGGTCCGTATTCTGTCCGGCCAGACACTCCGCATCACACTCTCGGATGACACGGAATCGATCCCGCTGGCCGGTGCCCGAAAGGGAGTCGCCGCCCTGGCTGCCGGTTGCAGCCGGGAGGGAGCCGCAGCGGAGTAAGCTTCGGCCCCTGAAGGCTGAGCTGAAACCGTACGGGAGCGGATCGGGTGCAACCGTTCCACGAAGGCGTCCGGACTGCAGCGGCGCAGCCCGTGGACCTCACCACATCGTCTTGGCCGCCCGTCCCGGCCATTCCGCATCGTAGCGCTGGCCGCCGACTTCACCCGCGGTCAGCGCGGCCAGGATCGCCCCGGGGGTTGGCAGGCTCGCTTGATCGACCCGGGCCTCCGGATCCCACAGCTTGGCCCGGATGATCGCTCGGGCGCACTGGAAGTACACCTCCGCGACCGTGATCACGATTGCGGTGCGCGGCACGTGGCCGTCGACGCTGAAGGAGGCGAGGAGGTCCGGATCGGCCGAGATCACCGCCCGCCCGTTCACCCGCAGCGTCGTGCCCGAGCCCGGGATCAGGAACAGCAGGGCCACCCGCGGATCGCGCACGATGTTGCGCAAGGAATCGATCCGGTTGTTGCCGCGCCGGTCCGGCAGGATCAGCGTGTGCGGATCGGCGACCCGCACGAAGCCCGGCCGGTCCCCACGGGGGCTGCAATCGAGCCCTTCTGGGCCGGAGGTCGCCAGTACCGCGAAGGGCGAGGCCGCGATCAGCGCCGCATAGTCCGGCGTGACCGAGACCGCCACCTTCACCGTGGAGGCGGGCGCCAGGGGTGCGTGGTAGATCGCCTCAAGGGCGGCGAGGCTGTCGACGATCATCGCAGGCTCAGGCCGCATTCTTGCCGGCCGTGAAGGCCTCGTGCTCGGCCACCAGCGCGCCCGACAGGGCCGCCGCGATCAGGCCCCGCGTCTCCTCGACGCCGTAAAGGGCCACGAAGGAGCCGAACCGGGGCCCCCGGGCCTCGCCGAACAGCACGTTGTAGAGGCTCGTGAACCACGCCTGCGACACGCCGGGCCGCCCGTCCGGGCTCTTGGCCTTGCCGGACGTGTCGGGGAAGTGGCGCCGCCCGACCTCGTAGACCGCTGCCTGCAAGGCCTCCGGATCGGTGGAGCCGGCATGGTCCGCCAGCGTCTCCGACAGATCCTCCAGGGCCGCCCGCTCCTCGGGGGTCGGCGCCCGATAGGTCTTGGCCGGCCGCACGAAATCCGAAAAATACGTCAGGGCGTGGACCACCAGCCGGTCGAGGCCCGGATGGGTCTCCGGCCCGGTCCGCGGCGCGTAGCGGCGGATGAAGCCCCACAGCACCGCCGGATCCTCGGTGTTGGCCACCGCCGCGAGGTTGAGCAGCATCGCGAAGGTCAGGCTCGCGCCCTCGACCCGCTCGGGCTCGGGCGGGGTGCCGGCGTGCAGGTGCCAGACCGGGTTGCCGAGCCGCAGCTTCGTGTCCTGGCCGGCGTAGCGGTCGAGGAAGCCGATATACTCGTCCACGTGCCGCGGGATCACGTCGAAGAACAGGCGCTTAGCCTCGCGCGGCTTGGTGTACATGAACAGGCTCAGGGATTCCGGCGTGCCGTACTTGAGCCAATCGTCGATCGTCAGGCCGTTGCCCTTCGACTTCGAGATCTTCTGGCCCTTCTCGTCCAGGAAGAGTTCGTAGTTGAAGCCCTCCGGCGGCTCGCCCCCGAGCGCCCGGGCGATCCTGCCCGAGAGCTTGACCGAATCGATCAGGTCTTTGCCGGCCATCTCGTAATCGACGCCGAGCGCGACCCAGCGCATCGCCCAATCGGGCTTCCATTGCAGCTTAGCGTGGCCGCCGGTCACCGAGGTCTCGTAGCGCTCGCCGGTGGTGGGATCGCGCCACACGATGGTGCCGCTCTCGGCCTTCACTTCGTCGATCGGCACCTGCATGACGTGGCCGGTGACCGGGTGGAGCGGCAGGAACGGGGAATAGCTCGCCGAGCGCTCCGCGCGCAGCGACGGCAGCATGACCTCCATCACGGAATCGTAGCGCTCCAGCACGCGTAGCAGCACCGTGTCGAACACGCCCGCGCGGTAGCATTCGGTGGCCGAGCGGAACTCGTAACTGAACCCGAACGCGTCGAGGAAGCGGCGCAGTTCGGCGTTGTTGTGCGCCCCGAAGCTGTCATGGGTGCTGAACGGGTCCGGCACGCGGGTGAGCGGCTGATTGAGATGGGCGGCCAGCATCTCGCGATTCGGCACGTTGTCGGGCACCTTGCGCAGCCCGTCCATGTCGTCCGAGAAGGCCATCAGCCGGGTCGGCACCGCGTCGCGGGTGAGCACCCGGAAGGCGTGCCGCACCATGGAGGTGCGGGCGACTTCCCCGAACGTACCGATATGCGGCAGGCCCGAGGGGCCGTAGCCGGTTTCGAACAGCACTTCTTTCTTGCCGGTCTTCTCAAGCCGCGCCACGAGCTTGCGCGCCTCCTCGAAGGGCCAGGCGGCGGCGGTGGTGGCGGCCTCGATGGTGTCGGGATCGAGTGTCAGGGCTGGGGGAGCGGGGGGCATGTCTTCTGGGATGAGCGCGAATTGGGAGCGCGCACCCTAGAGCGGTTCGCACCGGAGCGGAACGCCCGGCGGTGCAAGGCGGGGATTCAGGGCCGCGGACCAGAGGCGACACGGCGCCTCCGCTGGCGTTCAGGTTTGCGGCTGCCGAGCGGTGTGTCGAATCCCGAGGACGATGATCTCGTCATCGGCAACGCGATAGGTGATGGCATAGGGATACGGACGTGCCGCGACGGGCCTGATGCCGCCGCGGGCGGTCATCGAACCCACGAAGGGATGGTGCAGCAGAAGATCCATGAGCGCTCGCAGACGCTTCTGCACACGACGAGCCCCTTGCGGGTTCCGCTGGGCGCAGTAGGCGAGCACGCTATCGAGCTGGTCGGCCAAGGGGCGGATTAGACGCAGTCTCACAGCCCATGCTTGGCCCAAATGGCGCGCACCTCCGCATCCGTGGCGTAGTCGCCACGTGCAGCCGCAGCTTCGGATTCGTCGAGTTCCGCCTCCTCCTCCGGCATAAACCGATAGACGGAAGCCCCATCATCCACGATGGCCAGCATCAGCCGGGCAATCTCGTCCTGCATCTCCGGTGCGAGGACCCGTGCCTTCGCCACGGCCTTCTCGAGCAGATCCGTCATGCGCCGCTCCTGATCCATGGAGACCCGACGCCGTGCAGGATTCCCGCTTCGCGCTTCCAGTGGAAGCCTTGGTGTGTCTCAGAACGGGCTAACCGGAAAGAACCGCAGGTACAATTCGGTGTACTTGCCGTCGTCCCAGACCCGCTGGAGCGCATCGTCCAGGGCGCGCGAGAGGGCCGCGTCCTCCGGGCGGGTGATCAGGCCGATCCCCTCCCCAAAATAGCGGTTCTCCAGGTAGTCGCCGCCGGTGAGCGCGCAGCAATTCTCCGCGTCCTGGCCGCCGACATAGAGGGCGAGGTTGAGGCCGTCGGCGAAGAGGTAATCGATCTCCCCGCGCTTGAGCGCGCCCTCGGCCGCCGTCAGGTCGGTGAAATCCTTCGGCACCGCCTTCGGGAAGAACGCCTTCAGGTAGGCGGCATGCGCGCTGCCGGCCATCACCCCGACGCTGCGGCCGGCGAGTGCCGCAGCCGAGGGGACCGGCAGGCCCTTGTCGGTCCGGGCCGCGAAGCGCGCGGCCCATCGGAAATACGGGCGGGTCGCCAGGAATTTCTCGCGCAGGCCCGCCGTCAAGGGGATCGCGGCGGCGACCACGTCGCCCTGCTTGGTGTCCAGCGCGTCCAATAGGGTGTCGAAGCGGCGCGCCTGAACCGTGCAGGTGATGGCCAGTTTCTCGCAGACCGCGCGGGCGAGTTCGACCACGAAACCCGTCGGGTTGCCGTCTGGGCCGGCGAAGTGCAGCGGCGGGAACTCGTCGTCGGTGAGGAAGCGGACCGCCCGGCCGGTCTGGGGGGCCTCGACCCGCTCGCCGCGGCTGCGCGGATTCCAGAAATTCGGCACCGTGACGACGGGCGTCGCAGCCTGACTCTCCGCCGCCGCGGCGCTCCGTGGCGGCCCGCCCCACACAATGCACAGGGCGAATGCGAGCACGGCCGCCGCGAACCGGATGGGACTGCACCGTCCGCCGTGCCGCGCCGCGCGGGCGTTCCCCGGACGAGACGCAAGGTCAGCGCAAGAGAGCGGGCTTAGACTGGGCCTTAGAGCCGCCTTTGAGCGCGCCACATCCGTGGGCGCTTCCGAGAGGTGGGCTGTGCTCCGATCGGAGCGTGGGGACAGGGACTGGCTCACCCGCCGTCCCTATCACGTCCGGGGGCCACCGGGGGAGCGTGGCGTGCCGTTCCATCGCTCGTCGGCAGGGCCGGGGGGCCTGCCGCCGGAGATCGCCTTCCTGCGGGGGGAGGGAGTCGAGAGCCGGCTGCTGATCCGGGCCGCCGCCGACGCGGCCAAGGCCGGCACAGATGCGGCGACCGCGCTGCTGAATGCCGGCCTGATGGAGGAGGCGGCGTATTACCGTGCCCTCGCCCGGGCGCTCGGGGCCCCCTATCTGGCCGGCCCGATCCGGTTCGGTCCGGGCCTGCGCTTTCCCGAGAGTCTGGTCACCGGTCTCGCGCCGCTGGCCTCTGACTCGGCGGTGCCCTGGGTGGTGGCGCCGCGCGGCCAGATCATCGCGAGCCTGCTCGGCAGCCCACGCCGGATCGGCCCGGTGGCTATCACCAGCCCGACCCACCTGCGCGAGGCTGTGTTCGCCGCGATCCCGAAGCGGGTGGCGGATTACGCCACACAGGATCGCGCGTGGCACGCGCCCGGGCAGGCGAATGCGCGCGAGTCCGCCGTCTGGTGGTTGCTGGTCCTGGCTCTCACGCTCACCGCCGGGCTCTCGCTCTGGGCCGCACTTCCGGCGCCGCTCGCCCGCGCGGCGGTGCTGATCGTGCAGAGCCTGTTCCTGGCCCTGACGACCGTCCGCCTCGCAGCCCTGGCGATCGCGGCCCCGATCACGGCTGCGGTGCCGCCCCTCACCGATTCCGCCCTGCCGGTCTACACCGTCCTGGTCCCCCTCTACCGGGAGGCCGCGGTGGTTCAGGCGCTGCTGCGGGCGCTGGCGGCGCTCGATTATCCGGTATTATGCAGCAACCTCACCTAAAAGCGTTGAGGTCGATTGACGATTTCAGTACTTCGAAGTTTCGAACCTCCGGAGGTCCCAACCTCCTAACCTCCCAACCTCCCAGGTCGGATGAGAGGAGTGGCTTGCAAATATATTTAGAGTCGGGCACCTTGCTACCGCAACCGGAGCGCGTGGCGTGGCTGAGTCGTCACCTTGGAGCTTTAGCTTGACCCGCGAGGATATCCTCGCCCGGAAGGCAAAGCGTGATCAGATCGCAGAACAGATTGACACGCTTCAGCAAAAGCTCGCTGCTGAGGATCGGTGGCTTGACGCAGTCCGGTTGATTGTCCCCGCTCACTTCCTCTCCGGCATCGTTGAAGCGTCGGACAAAGAAGGCGATGGGACGGAACGATCCTCCGTCTGGCGACAAGCTGTTATGGAAGCGTTGGACGCTGCTACTACGGGCATGCTTCCCAAAGATATCGCTCTGTTCATCCGAGAGAATGGAGGTTTAGAGGCTAAAGATAAAATCACGCGCAATCCGAATGGTCTCTACAATGCGCTCAATCGGTTGCACAACGACGCCCAAATTACAAAGCATGGTGACAAATTTTATCGCCATAGCTTGTTTGAAGAACTGTCTGCGGCGGATACAATAGATGAAGACGCTGGATTTTCAGGCCTAAAAGGATCTAATCTCTTCATCTTTAACGCCATTCGAGAGAATGGCGAGCTAGCCCCGAGATCAATTATTGAGATGTTGCGCGAGAGCGACGAGTTTGGAGAACGCCAAAGCGGTAATCCGCAGTATGGCTATAGCGCTATTCAGCGCCTCGTTCGCCAAGGGGTGATCGAGAAGACCGGACTCGGTTGCTATAAGCTTGTCTCTAAAGAGAATGAGCCGTCCGACGTTCCAGCGTCGAACGGCTCAGATGCCGGGTCGGATGATGACGGGCGCCTTAAGGCGCTTCGTCTCGTCTGACCTATCCGTTCCACCCCGCGTCTGTCCGGCGCTAACAGAGGAGAACGCCATGGCCGACAACCATGCCCTCAGAAGAGGGTAACGGCTTCGGCCGGTGCGCTAACACCAGCCGAAGCCAGAACCATCATTTCAATTGCTATCCGGCTTGGACAGCGACCAAAAGCGACAGCCCCACAGGCTCAGAGTCGCACTTTTGGTCGTCTCGTTCAAGCCGGTCCCCTTCAATTCGCCTGAACGGCGTTAAGGACCAGCTATGACCACTTACGCTTGTGACCACCTCACCGCTTGCCACATCCTCCACGCCGTCAAGGTTCTCGGCTGGAAGCAGGATCGGGCCGCCTTCTACTTCTGCGTCAACGGCGGCACGGTCTCCAAGATCGTGCGCGGCCTCTCCCATCATGGGGCGATGCCCGTCCCGTTCTTCTCTGACGCTGCCGAGTAAGTGATCCCGGCCGGCTCATCCGTAAGGGTGATGCCGGCCTCTTCAAACGCGCGTCGCATTGCCAGCAGGTTGTTGGCGATCGGGGTGCGCAATCCGTTCTCAAACGAGCGGATCGTGCTCAAGCCCACGTTTGATCTTGTGGACAGATCGTTTTGCGACCAGCCCAACCATCCTCTCGCAGCTCGACAGTGCTCTGGCGTCATCGTGAGTTGGATCTAGCGCGTTCGCTTTTTTGCGTCAAGGCACCGAAAAGCGTTGACCTGATCCCAAGCAACGCATATCGTCCACCTCAATGCAAAACGTTCGGGTGGCCGCGATGGTTCAGCACTTCCTCCTCTCCAAAGCCGCTCGCTCCCTCTCCCTTGCTCAGGTCGCCCGTCTGTCCGACGACGCGGCTTGGGAGACGTTCAAGGCGATCCGCTGGGAGGCCACCGAGGGGCAGCCGTTCTGCCCGCGCTGCGGCTGCCTCAAGCACTCGTTCATCGCCACTCGCAAGCTGTTCAAGTGCGCTGGGTGCCGCCACCAGTACAGCGTCACCAGCGGCACCATCTTCGCCTCGCGCAAGCTCCCGATCCGCGATCACCTCCTTGCCATCGCGATCTTCGCCAACGGCGCCAAGGGTCACTCTGCCCTACAACTTTCCCGCGACCTGAACGTCCAGTACCGCACGGCGTTCGTGATGGCTCACAAGCTTCGTGAGGCTGTCGCGGCTGAGACGGCCGAAGCTACCGTGTCCGGCACCGTTGAGGTGGATGGCGCCTACTTCGGCGGCCACGTCCGCCCTGAGAACATGAAGGCGGATCGGCGCGACCGTCGCCTCGCTGAGAACCAGACCGGCAAGCGTCGCGTCGTCGTCGTGATCCGTGAGCGCAACGGTAAGGCCCTCACCTTCGCCTTCCGATCTGAGGCCGAGTCGGTGGAGACGATTGAGGCTCGCGTGCTGCCCGGCTCCGTCGTTCACGCGGACGAGGCGAAGGGCTGGGACCGGCTGCACAAGAGCTTCACTACCCACCGCATCAATCACCAAGAGAGCTACAGCGACGGCGAGGCCTGCACCAATCAGGCAGAGAGCTATTTCGCCCGTCTGCGCCGTTCTGAGATGGGCGTACATCATCGGATCGCCGGCCCGTACCTCGCCGCCTACGCGCGTGAGATGGCTTGGCGCGAGAACTACCGCCGCATGTCCAACGGCGGCCAGTACGCCATCATCACGGGCGCCGCGCTCGCCCATGCCCCGTCTCGGGTTTGGAAGGGCTACTGGCAGCGCCATCAGCTTCTGAAGGGGGCGGTCGCCTGATGGCCCTCCCTCAGATCGTCAACACCCTCACTGGGAAGCGTAACGAGATTGAGGCTCATATCCGTGAGCTTCGGCGCCAGCTCGCCGCTGCTGAGCGCGATCTATCCAGCGTCAACGCTGTGCTGGCGCTTTATGACCTATCCCCGTCCACACAGACCCGCTTCCCGGCCTACGCCAACCTCAACCGGTTGTTCGCCTATGGGGAGATGTTCAAGCTGTGCAAGGCAGCCATAGCGGAAGCTGGGAAGCCTCTGGATACGCGGGAGATCACGCGGGCCATCATCCGCGCAAAGGGCTGGGACGAAGATGACGTGATGCTGCGGAAAGCCATAGCTTACCGCATAGTTCAAAACCTCTCGCGGGCTGCGATGCAAGAGCGAATTGGCGATGCGGGCAAGCGGAAAGGTGTGCGCATGTGGCGCCTTTCTACCCTGGGCGCCTCAATAAGCGTCTGATCCGGTTCTGTTATTCAGAAACTCACAAACTTGGGCTCAAGGGATTCCCAGCGAGAATCGCTCCTTCTATGGTGTCAACCCCTAGAATCACCATATACCGATGATCGTTCACAGCTATGAAGCTAGCTGAGTCGGCGCTCGACACGACAGGCCTGTGTGCGCGTGGGACAGAATGCCACACACCATGCCTTGTTCCGGCCGGTAAGACCTTGGCAAGCTGGGCTGTAGCATGATCCTGAGGAGGAAGCCGTGTCCGTATCTACATTTGTGACTGGCGGTCACAAAATCGGCTTCGGCACTGGTATTAAGGTGTCTGCCGTGAAGCGCAAGTCGTTTTGGAGCGGCGTACTGCAAGGCCTATCCGGTCCTAGCATGATGGGTGCTCAGCCAGAAGTTCTAAATAATATGGTTGAGGTTCGAAATAATAAGATAAATTTAAAAACGCTTGAGGGCTCGCGCAGCTATGCATTTAACACTCAAGAGGATGCATCGATTATTGCGCAAGCCCTGACGGAAGCCATGAACAAGATCGCAACAAATAACCATCTGCTAATCACCACTGAAATTGTGCGCCGACTCGACCAAGAGGGCAAATTGCGTCAAGTACGCCGCCCAAAGGTTATGAGGCGCGCTCAGAATGGCCCGGAATAAGGATCACGAAAGGACGCACGTGACTGCGACCAAAGAGATCCGTGGGGAAGTGGAGCGCGCACTAAGCGGGACCACGCTCCCTGCGCAAGCGCGTCAAGAGGTCGTGACGCGCGCGAGCGCAGTAGTCGAACGGTACGCGAGTGCCTATCCTCATCCTGACATTCTGCGGCAAATTGAGCAGCTTGCCCCCGGATCCACTGCGCTAATCGTCAAAACTGCTTCCGACACAATATTGCACAACAATGAAATCGAGAGGCGGGAGCTTGATATTAAGCAAGAGGAGCTTGGCTTAATCAGAACAATAGCGACAGAGGATTTTTCGTCGGTGCGGCAGGGGCGCCGTTATGGTTTAGCTGCGTTTTTCTTCTTAATAATATTTTCTGGAGTCATGTATTATTTAGGTGCCGAAAAACTTTCATATATCGCATTTGGTGTTGGCTCGTTGGGTATTGTGGGCCAGCTTATCACCGGTGGTCGCAAGGTATCGTTTTTGTCGGCGGGTTCAGATGAAGCTGGGGATTCTGAAGTGCCAACTACGGAAGTTATTCCAGCTGGTAAGAAAAGTTGACGTAGCCTACCTCAACGCTTTTGGGTGAGGTTGCTGCATAATACCGCGATTATCCCCCGGCCAAGCTCGACATCAAGCTGCTGATCGAGGCCGACGATCTGGGGATGCGGGCGATGCTCGCGCGGATCCCCCTGCCCGCCCGGTTCGAGGTGATCGTGGTGCCGCCGGGCGGCCCGCGCACCAAGCCGCGGGCGCTCAATGTCGGCCTGCCACTGGCCCGGGGGGACCTGCTCACGGTCTACGACGCGGAGGACGATCCTGATCCCGGGCAATTGCGCCTGTCCGCCGCGCTGTTCGCACGCCTGTCCGTGCGCACCGCCTGCCTTCAGGCGCGGCTCGTGATCGACAATGCCGACGATTGCTGGCTCACCCGCGCCTATGCCGTGGAATATGCCGGCCTGTTCGACGTTCTGAACCCGGCGCTCGCCCGGTGCCGGCTGCCGGTCCCGCTTGGCGGCACCTCGATGCACCTGCGCGTCCGGGTCCTCCGGGCCCTGGGCGGCTGGAATGCCCACAATGTCACCGAGGACGCCGATCTCGGGATGCGGCTGGCGCTCGCGGGCTACACGGTCGGCGACCTGCCGAGCGCCACCGCCGAGGAGGCGCCCAACCGGTTCAGGCCGTGGCTCGGCCAGCGCATCCGCTGGCTCAAGGGCCTCGTCCAGACGAGTCTCGCCCACGGGCGCAGCCCGTTCTCCAATGCGCGCCGCCTCGGCCCGCTGGAGACGCTCTGCGCGGCAGCCCTGGTCCCCGGCACCGTGGTTTCGGCCCTGGTCTACCCGGCCTGTCTCGCGGCGGCGATCTGGGCCTTTCTCGTCCGCGAGATCCCGGCCGCCCCCCGCTTCCTGGACAATCTCGACACGGGGCTCGCCATCACCCTGTTCGGGACGGGGCTCGGAGCCCTCATCCTCCCCGCCCTGCTGGGCTGCATCCGCCGCGGCTGGGGCAATCTCGTCCCGTACGCCCTGGGGATGCCGGTCTACTTCCTGCTGGTGAGCGTGGGGGCTTGGCTGGCGCTGGTCGAGTTGGTCCGCGCCCCGGAGCACTGGAACAAGACGCAGCACGGCCTGGCGCGCACCTCGCGACGCGGCCATCTGCGGCACCACGCGCGAGCCGGCGCCCGGAAAACCCGGCGAGTCCTGATCGCGATCCGCCGGACCCGGCATGCGACGCGCTGACGACGCCGGCGCAACGCTTCGCGCATCCGCGTCGTTGTCGTCTTGGTATGTCTCATCAACCCTGGATCGTCATCATGGCCACGATCGCGATCCTGATCGGCACGAAGGCGGGGGCGCGCCTGCTGGCGGCCGGCTCCGAGCGGGAGGCGGCCCTGTCGGCCGAGGCGTTCCTGCTGCGCCTGCCCGTCCGGGCCCTGCCGGCGCCGCTCTGGGTGCAATGCGCCGATCCGGCGGTGAGCGGGCGGCTGACCGGCTATCTCAACGCCCTGCAGGCCGAACAGGTGCGCGAGCGCGGCGCCGGACCCTGACGCGATCGCGAAGCACCCGGCCGACGCGATCGCGAAGCAGGCCGCGCAGACCCGGATCAGGCCCCCGCGTGGAAGGGCTTGAGCCGCGCCGGATCCCGATCCTTTGCCGGCGCATCGCGGACGATCCGGCCCGCCTCCGGAACCACGATCCGGTCGGTATGGGCCAGCGCCCCGGCCGGTGGACCGGCCGACCTCGACCAGGGGCGCGTCGGCGGCATTGGTCACGGGGATGAATGTCGAGCGCCCGAACGGCTCCTGGATCGCCGGATCGGTGATGCCGGCGAGCGCCGCCCGCAAGCGCTCGGTGAAGCCCGCACCGGAGGTCTGATCCCTGTCGCCCCGGACGGTCCATTGTTCACCGGGGACGGTCGGGCTCGCCCCGATCACCGAGACGGTTTGTCGGTCGACCTTGCCGGCCTTGGTGTCGCGGTCCCAGACCGAATCGTCGACGGCGCCGACCGCGAAGGCGCCGGACTGGACGAGCTGGAGGGTGCGGCTGTGATCGCCCGTGACGCCGACCCGGGCCAAAACCTGCTCGGGGCTCGTCCCCGGAAAAGCCTGCCGGATGAAGTCTTCCGGCATCAGCCGCCCGGAGGTCGAGGCGCGGGCGCCGAACGTGCAGGTTTTTCCCGCGATGGCCTTCGGGAAATCCTGGCCCGGCTTCAGCCCGGTGGCGGCGTTGGCGATGCGGTGGTCTTGAACGCCGCGTCCTCGGCGCCCTGCGCGATCGCCTGGGCGCCCGGCACGGCTTTGCGGGCCTGGACCCCGGTGAAGCCGCCGAACCACGCGCGCTGCACCTGCCCGTTGGTGAAGGCGGTGACCGCCGCCGGGTAGCTCTTTACCGCGAGCTAGCGCACCGGCACGCCGAGCTTGGCTTCGAGGGTGGTGGCGACCGTGTCGAGGCGCGCGACGAGGCGGCTCTCGTCCTGATCGGGGATGCCGGTGAAGACCAGGGGTGGGACCGGCTTGGTCTGGACCTACGCGGGTGCGATTGTGGCGAGCGCCACGAGGCATCCCAGGGCGAACCGCCCCAACCGTCCCGCTCCCAGCATCCCATCCTCGCGGTGCGGCCCCTGCACGGGTGGGGGCTAGAGACCGGGGGCGTAACAGAAGCTGCGGGCGCGGGCACCCGCATTGACGGGAGCGCCCTGTGTCGTGCGGATGGTGCCAGTTCTGGTTTCGAAAGGTCGAGACCTTTCGCGGGTCCGGGACAGAGCCCTGGAGACCGTCTCAGGGCCCAAGATCTCAGGGCTCTGCCCTAAAACCCGCCAAAGGGCATGGCCCTTTGGAAGCCCAGGATCCCCGGTTCGAACGGGCTCTGAGACTGCTCGAACCGGCGGATGCGATGCTCAGCGCATATGACGGCGCATCATGTGATGACGGTGGTGGTGCCGGTGCATCATGCGGTGGCGCATCATCCGCGACTGCATCCGGGCGTTGCGGTGCATACCGCCCATATTGGTGTTGCCCGTGGCGGCGGCGTTGCGGTCGAGGCCGTCGCCGGGGGCGGCCAGGGTCGGGCTGGCGGCGCCGAGGACGAGGCCGAGCGCGAGCGTCGCGCCGAGGATGAGCTTGTTCATAGACTTTCCGTTCTCCGCGACGCTGCGCCGCGACGACCGAACGGATTCAAATCCTTTCGGGTTCCGGCACCGGGCGTCATGGCGTGGGGCGGCTCAGGCCATGGCGCCGGAGGCGGGCTAGGGGAGCCGCACAGCGCCAGCGGATAGCGACGCGGGCGGCAGAGCGTGGCCTTCTCCCTCTCCCCGCGTGCGGGGAGAGGCCCGCATGGACCTCGTCGTCCATGCGGGAAGCGCAGGCGAAGCCTGAGCGGCGGTGAGGGGGCGATTCCGGAGGAGTCTCGTCCTCAACCGCCCCCTCACCTTCGGCTGCCGCCTCGCATCCTGCCCCGACGAGGGGGCAGGAAGCCCTCTCCCCGCAAGCGGGGCGAGGGGATGCACACGCGGCCATCGTCGGCGGACGACATGTGGATCTGCAGGCCCCCACGCGAGCGGGGCCCCGCGCTCAGCCCTGAGCCGGTGCGGACGGACCCGATGCGGGAATCCGCATGCGCGGAAGGGCCGGATCGGGATCCGGCTCCCCCGCCACGGCGAACAGGGTGAGCGGCTCGGGCAGCACGGCCCCCGGCACCGGAACCGCCCGGATTCCCTCCGGCAGCGCCCCACGTAAAAGATCCACAAAATCCCCCGAGGCGGCGAGTTCGAGCTCGGCCGCCTTGGCCTGGGCCTCGATCCGCGACAGGGCGTTCATGGCCGGGCCCAGCACCGTGTATTCGGCCCGGACCCCGTCGTCGAACACCCCGACCAGCAGGTCGCCCGCGTGCAGCGCGACCACGACCCGGAGCGTGAACAGCCCCTCCGCGGCCCGCGCCGCGTTGAGGGCCGCGATCCGGCGGCGGAGCGACAAGGCGCAGGCCAGCGCCGCCCGCGCCTGCGCGTCGGGCGAGCCGATCACGAACTGCACCAGCACCGCGTCGCCGATATACTTGTCCACGAGGCCCCCCGCCTCGGCCACCGCCGCCTGCGCGGCCGCCCGCACGGCGAGCAGCGCCAGCACCATGGTCTCGGGCGGGTGCTCGCCCGAGAGCCGGGAGAAGCCGCGGATGTCGAGGATCATCAGGCAGGCGTGGCGCCGGTGGACGCCCAGCGCCGAATCGCCGCCCTCGGCCGAGAGATCGAGGGCGACCGCGTCGGGCACGAAGCGCGCCAGCAGGGTCCGCTCGTGCTCCATGCGCAGGGCCCGCGCCACCGCGGCGCGCAGGCGGACCACCCCGTCCACCACCAGCAGGCCCGCCGCCGCGAAGGTGGCCAGCCCCGTGAGCTGCGCGGTCGGGAAGGTTTCTTCGTTCGGGAACAGGTCCGGATGCAGCAGCCCGATCAGGAACGTCGCGCTCCAGCAGGCGATGACGACGCCGCAGAACACCACGGTCTGGGCCACCCGCATGCTCAGGCCGGTCTGGAGCAGGAGCAGGAAGGCCGGGAGGCGGCTCACCGCGTCGGCGCCGAGGCCCGCCCCGCCGCCGGCCAGCATGTGCTCGATCAGCACGTAGACGGCGAGCCCCGCGTTGAGCCCGGTGCCGGCCCAGCTATAGGCCGACGCCGCCGGCCCGCCGCCCCGCTCGCGCAGCCCGAACCAGACCGTGCCCAGGCCGTAGAGGGCGAGGATGAACCAGTGGCTCAGGGCGTGCAGCGAGCCGTCATAGGCCTGGGCCGCCATCAGCAGCACCAGCACGATCACGATGCGCAGGCCGAGCAGGCGCAGGCCGCCACCGGCCTGCATGGCCCGCAGCACCGCGTCCTCGTCCTGATCCGGCGGCACCGGGCGGTGCGCGACGGGGGTCCGCGCCGTCCGCAGGCCGGGGAGCGGCGGGTTGCCGGCGCGGCCTGAGGCCATCAGCCGCCCCGGCCGAGGCGCCGCGCCGCCGTGAACCGGTTGAGGAAGCGCGGCTCCTTCTCGGGGGCGATCCGCACCGCCAGATGCAGGGTGCCGTCGGCCTCCGACCGGCGGTCCAGAATCTCGGCGTTCTCGTAGAGCCAGTTCAACGCCGCCCCGTCCTCCGGCGGCAGCGCCACCGCGAAGCTCGCGCGGTTGCGCCCGATCCGCGCCTCGATCCGGCTGGTGAGGGCCGCGAGCCCCTCCCCGGTCAGCGCCGAGACCAGGACCGGCGCCGCGCTGTCGCGGTCGTTGCGGGTCCTGGCCTGGCCGCTGAGGTTCAGGAGCCGGGTGCGCTCGTCGTCGTCGAGCAGATCGGCCTTGTTCCAGACCTCGATGATCCGGTCGGCGCTGGTCTCGATGCCGAGTTCGCGCAGCACGTCGCCGACATCCTCGGCCTGGGCCTCGGAATCGACGTGGGAGACGTCGCGCACGTGGAGCAGCACGTCGGCCTCGATCGCGTCCTCCAGGGTCGCCCGGAAGGCCGCGATCAGCGCGGTCGGCAGGTCGGAGATGAAGCCGACCGTGTCGGACAGGATCACGGTCTCGCCGTGGGGCAGCTTGGTCGCCCGGGCGGTGGGATCGAGGGTGGCGAACAGCATGTCCTTGGCGGTGACCTCGGCCTGGGTCAGCGTGTTGAACAGGCTCGACTTGCCGGCATTGGTGTAGCCGACCAGCGCCACGATCGGGTACGGCACCCGCGCCCGGCTCTGGCGGTGCAGGCCGCGGGTGCGGACCACCGCGTCGAGGTCGCGCTCGATCCGGGTCATGCGCTCCTGGATCATGCGCCGGTCGGCCTCGATCTGGGTCTCGCCGGGGCCGCCCAGGAAGCCGAAGCCGCCGCGCTGCCGCTCCAGGTGGGTCCACGAGCGCACGAGCCGTGACTTCTGGTAGGCGAGGTGGGCGTGCTCGACTTGAAGGGTTCCCTCCCGCGTCGAGGCGCGCCGGCCAAAAATTTCCAGGATCAGGCCGGTGCGGTCGATGACCTTGGCGCCCCAGGCCTTTTCCAGGTTGCGCTGCTGCACCGGCGAGAGGGCGCAATCCATCACCACGAGGCCGATCTCGCGGGCGCGGATCAGGCCGGCGATCTCCTCCACCCGGCCCTTGCCGAGATAGGTCGAGGGGCGGATCCGCGGCAAGGTGATCGCGAGGCTCTCGAGCACGTCGAGTTCGATCGCGGCGGCGAGCCCCGTGGCCTCGTCGAGGCGGGCTTCGACGGAGCGGGTGGGCACGGCCTGCCCCGGCCCGGTCCCGTAGGCGCCGCGCGCCAGATAGGGGCCGATCACCAGGGTGTGGGTCGCCGCGGCGATCTCGCCCTCGGGGGCGGCCTGCGCCTGGAGGCGGGCTTCGCCGGAGGTCAGCGTTTCGGTCATACGGCCTTTAGCGCCGCCGGGCGGCCGGCGGTTTCGTTGGAGCGATCGGATTCGTCAGAATGGGGATGCGGGCGGGCCGGGCCAAGATGGCGGACGGGGATGGCCGCAGATATCCGCAACGCGCACGCGGTGCCGCGTCGCGTGCTCTCCGCGGAGGCTACGCGCGGTTCGATCTGGTCGACGACTGCAGAGCAATCCAAGTCGAAGGCCACCGCGCGTCTCCCTCCCCCTCTGCGGGCTACGATATTAACACATCGTTGGCCGAGACGCGCTCTCCTCCCCCTTGCGGGGAGGAGTTGGAGGTGGGGGTGGCGCAGGATCGAGCGTGACGGTGCCTTCTGTACCACCCCCACCCCTGGCCCCTCCCCGCAAGGGGGAGGGAAAAGCGCTTTACTCTGTGAGGGGTCGGCCTCGGGGGGAGAAGTGTGAATCCGCTAGCCCGCTCGGGAGAGGGAGACGCGCGGATCCAGCCTCCCTAACCCCATCACAACATCACGCCTTCTCGGCGGTCTCGTCCGGCTCGAACAACTGCACCGGGTGGCCCGGCATGATCGTCGAGATCGCGTGCTTGTACACCAGCTGCGAATGACCATCGCGGCGCAGCAGCACGCAGAAGTTGTCAAACCACGTCACCACGCCCTGGAGCTTGACGCCGTTGACCAGGAAGATCGTCAGCGGGATCTTGTTCTTGCGGACATGATTGAGAAAAGTGTCCTGAAGGTTCTGTGCGCGTTCGCCCGCCATCTTCTTGGCCTTCTTGTTGTCCCGGCTCGCTCGGCCCGGGATGGGTATGCCGCGGGCCGGATCGTCCGATCACCCCGTCCGCAGCCGTGTATACAACATGACGTCGTCAAAGGGTGGGCGCAAGCAACCCCTATACCCGGGCGATCCGTAACGGATCGGCGCCGTCCTCAACGCGTCCCTTTGCCCTAAAGCATGGCCCCGGGCATTGGAATTGCGGCGCGGCGTCAAGGTCCGGGTTGTCCATCGCCCCGTTCCGAAAGCCGGCGATTTTGTTTCGGGAGGCGGCTTCGAGCCCTCGGTCCGGCGGCGCGCGTGCATTCCGGACCGGCCGGACCGGGGCCCGCCCCGGCTCACGGGCCGATGCCGAGGGACTTCAACTTGCGGTGCAGGGCCGAACGCTCCATGCCGATGAATTCGGCGGTGCGGGAGATGTTGCCCGAGAACCGCGCGATCTGCGCCACGAGGTACTCGCGCTCGAAGATCTCGCGGGCCTCCCGGAGCGCCAGGCTCATCAGCTTCTCGCCGCCCGCGCCGCCCGGCGTCGTCGGCACCAGGGCCCCGATCTCGGAGGGCAGCATCTCCGATGTGACCTCCTGCTCCGGGTCGGCCTGCGTGAGGATCATCAGCCGCTCGACGTTGTTCTTGAGCTGGCGGACGTTCCCCGGCCAGTTGTGCGACTGCAGCACCGCCATCGCGTCCTCGGCGATCCGGCGCTTGGGCAGGCCGGTCTGGGACGAGATGTTGTCCATGAAGAACTGGATCAGCTCGGGCACGTCCTCCCGGCGCTCCGACAGGGCCGGCACCCGGATCGGCACCACCGAGAGGCGGTGGAACAGGTCCTCGCGGAACCGGCCGGCGGCGATTTCCTCCTGGAGATCCCGGGAGGACGAGGAGATGATCCGGACATCGACATGGACCCGTGTGGTGCCGCCGACCCGCTGGAAGTTCTGGTCGACCAGCACGCGCAGGATCCGGTTCTGGGTCTCCCGCGGCATGTCGGCGACCTCGTCGAGGTAGAGGGTGCCGCCATGGGCCTCCTCCAGGGCGCCGACCCGGCGGCCGCTCTCGCCCTCGACGCCGAACAGCTCCGCCTCCATGGTCTCGGGCAGGATCGTGGCGGCGTTCAGGAGCACGAACGGGCCGTTCGACCGGGCCGAGGCCTTGTGCAGGCTGCGGGCGGCGAGCTCCTTGCCGGCGCCGAGCGCCCCGGTGATCATCACCCGGGCGTTGGTCGGCGCCACCCGGTCGAGGGTCTGGCGCAGCTGGTTGATCGCGAGCGAGCCGCCGACGATGCGGTTGGTGGTACCGGAGCGCGCCGTCAGGTCGCGGACCTCGCGCCGGAGCCGCGAGGCTTCCAGCGCCCGCTCGGCCACCAGGATCAGCCGGTCGGCCTTGAACGGCTTCTCGATGAAGTCGTAGGCGCCCGCCTTGATGGCCGAGACCGCGGTCTCGATGTTGCCGTGGCCCGAGATCATCACCACCGGCAGGTCGGGATTGGCGGCCTTGATCAGGTCGAGCACCTGCAGGCCGTCGAGCCGGGAGCCCTGCAGCCAGATGTCGAGGAAGACGAGGTGCGGCCGGCGCGCCTCGATGGCGGCCAGCGCCTCGTCCGAGCCGCCGGCCGTGCGGCAGCGGTGGCCCTCGTCGTCCAGGATGCCGGCGACGAGGTCGCGGATGTCGGCCTCGTCGTCGACGATCAGGATATCGGCGCTCATGCGTGCATCTCCGCGATCCGGGGGGCCGTCGGTGCGGCGCCCTTCTCCTCTGTCGTGACGGGACGGGTCTCGGGGGACGCCGACGGCTCGGGCCCGTGCTCGCGCGGGATCCGCATCCGCACCTGGCCGCCCCGGCCGGCGGGATTGTCGTTCAGTTCGATCCCGCCGCCGTGCTCCTCAAGCACCTTGCTCACGATGGCAAGCCCCAGACCGGTGCCGCCCTCGCGCGTCGTCATGTAGGGCTCCAGCAGCCGCTGGCGCCCCTCGGCGGGGAAACCCTTGCCGTTGTCGGTGACGGCGATCACCGCGAACCCGTCCTCGACGGCGAGGCTCAAGCCGATCTTGCCCTTGCCGAGCTCGGCCTCGGGCACCTCGGCCACCGCCTCGACGGCGTTCTTGAGGATGTTGGTGATCACTTGGCTGAGCAGCCTGATGTCGAAGGCCGCCACGATCTTTTCCGCGCTCCCCGCGCCGCCCTGGGCCGAGAACGCGAAGTCGATATCGGGGTGCGCCACGCGCATCATGAACAGGTTCTGCTTGGCGATCTCGGTCAGGTCGTTCGGCGCGATCGCGGGCTTGGGCATCCGCGCGAAGGCCGAGAACTCGTCGACCATGCGCTTGATCTCGTCCACCTGCCGCACGATCGTGGCGGTGCACTGGTCGAACACCTCCTTGTCGGTGGTGATGACCTTGCCGTATTTGCGCCGGATCCGCTCGGCCGAGAGCTGGATCGGGGTCAGGGGGTTCTTGATCTCGTGGGCGATGCGGCGCGCCACGTCGCCCCAGGCCGAGCTGCGCTGCGCCTGGACGAGGTCGGTGATGTCGTCGAGCGTCACCACCCAGCCGCGGGTCGACCCTTGCGCCTGCTCGCTCGTGACCCGCACCGTGATGGTGCGCTCGCCGCGCGACCGGGTGAGCTGGATCTGCTGCTGCTGCAGGCTGCGCGGGCGGGCCTCGCTCTCGGCGAGCACCGGGGCGAGTTCCGGCACCGCCTGGGCGAGGGACTGGCCGACCAGGGCATCGCTCGCCAGATCGAGCATCCGCTCGGCGGCCGGGTTGGCGATGGTGACGAAGCCCGCCGCGTCGAGGCCGATCACCCCGGGCGACACGCCTGAGAGCACGGCCTCGGTGAACCGGCGGCGGGTGTCGATCAGGTCGCTCGCCGCGATCAGGCCGGCATGCTGGCGGCGCAGCTCCTGGGTCATCTTGTTGAAGCTCTCGCCGAGATGGGCGAGGTCGCCGCTGGTCTTCTTGGTCGGCACCTGGGCATAGAAATTGCCCGACGCCACCTGATCGGCGGCGTTGATCAGCCGGCGGATCGGCGCCACGAACCGGTTGGCGAAGTTCATGCCGAACCACACCGCCGAGAGCAGCGCGATCAGCGCGATCAGCAGGAACACCGACGCGAAGGTGATCTGGATCGAGCGCCGGAGCGAATCGTAGGTCAGGTACTCGGCCGCCGCCGCCCGGGACACGCCGGGGAAATCGATGGCGAGCTGGCTCACCTCCCGCTGCACCATCAGCACGGCGTCGTCATAGGCCGGCATGCGCATCAGCGCGGCGAAGACCCGTCCCTCGGTCGGCAGCAGGCAGATCGGATCCGCGGAGGATGCCGCATCCTCGAAGGCCGCCGCCGAGGGCAGGCGGTTGGTCTTCAGCACGTCGATCTTGGCCCGGGCCACCACCTCGGTCGGCCCGCGCATGATCTGGGCCACCGGCAGGCCGAGATTGCTCGCCCGGGTGGTCAGGAAGTTCTCGAACCAGTCCCGGTTCACGTCGAAATTCGGCCTTGCCCGGGTCAGGTCGTCGGCCAGGATGCGGATCTCCCGGGCGAGGCTCTGGCACTGGTTCTCCTGGTAGGCGTCGGCCACCTCCACGGATTTCAGCACCACGTCCCGGACCCGGTCGGTGAAGCCGAGCGACAGGCCGCGGTCGATGGTCACGGAGGCGACCACGGCGAGCAGGATCGTCGGCAGGATCGCGATCAGGCTGAACAGGCCGACGATGCGGGTGTGCAGCCGCGCCACCGCGGCGTTGGCCTTGCGGGCGTGCAGGAAGACCCGCGCCTCCCAGGCGATGATGATGGCGAGCCCGAGCACCAGGGCGGCGTTGATGGCGAGCAGCGTCACGCCGTAGGCGGGCGTGGGCGTCACCCGGATCACGCCGGCCAGGATCAGGAAGGTCGCCAGCGCCGAGATCAGGGCGGTGACCACCACGACCGCCCCGATCCAGCCCGGGCCGCGGGGGCCCGGCCGCAGCGACTCGGCCAGAGCCGCGTCCGGACCGGTTCCCTCGGCCGGCCCATATGAGTCCGACCCATGTGGGTCCGACCCTTGTGGGTCCGACCCATGTGAGTTTGACCCTTGCGGGTCCGGCGCGGGGCCTTCCACTATGGGTGAGCGCTGCAGGAACGGCATGACTGGTGCAGGGCCACAACAGTGTGGCGGAATTAATACGAATAGCCCCCGGTGATTACGCGTTCAGGTTGAATTCGCAACGGGTTTACCATCGCACGGAGCGAGGCGGCCCCGACGGGCACACCGAACTGACTCAGCCTCACAAGCATCCTTGGCGCGGCGGTTGGCGATGCGGTAAGCTTGACCGGAAGGTCGCCATGCACAAAGCCGCCCGGAACGAACGCATCTAGCTGACTGCGACCTGGTTGAATGGTGCGGCCGCGGCTGCCCTCGCGGACGGATGCTTTGCTCCGATCGTGACATCCATCACGTCGACAGCGTCGATCGCGCTCACGGGCTTGAATGTTCTGGTGATGACTCGGTTGTCCCTGAGCGTGGGCCTACATCTGATCGGGCGGCGCGTACTGCGGAGGATCGAGGAATGACGGGCGGTTTCCTGTCTGCTGCCATCATCGCCCCACTGATGCTCATGGTCGCCGCAGGCTTCGTCTCCTGGTTCACGGATCGGCACGACGCTTCGGAGCGTAGGCCCTAAGCAGGTTTCGCTAAAGTGGTCACCAGTTTTGCGACAAAAATCTGCGCTATAACAAAGACCTCAGCAGATGAAGCGTTGGCTTGCCAACGCAAATCCGCTTGGAGGCACCCTCCGACGAAGTGGACACAGGTTCGGCGCAAGAGTGCGCGTCACAACAAGAGCTTAGAGCCGCGCATGATTGCACAGCGCACAGGACACGACACTTGTTTGCCGACAGGGTTGGCAAGCGCGACAGGCCCCCTCTCCTGTGCGGGAGAGGGTTGGGGTGAGGGTCGAGAAGGTTCAGGATCGAGCATACTCTTGAGGCGCGGACAGGGGGCGCCTCGTTTTGAAAGTTCTCATCCCTCACCCGGCTTTCTGCGAAAGCAGACCTCTCCCGCACGGGAGAGGGGACCCGCGCCTCGTTCGGCGAAGATGGCGCCAGTGTCGCGTACCGTGTGCAAAGCGATCGGGCACGGCTCCAAGGCCTATCGGCAGCGGCCGAGGTCGAGCATGGCGATCCGGTGTTCCAAGCGTGCTGCCCGGCGCCGTCCGCGCGGCACAGGGACGACGCGGCGATGAGGGCCACGCCTGCGATCCGGGTCGGCCTGATCGGCTACGGCTATTCCGGCCGGACGTTTCACGCGCCCCTGATCCGTGCCGTCCCGGGGCTCGACCTGCGGCTGATCGGCTCGCGCGATCCCGCCCGGGTCGCGGCCGACCTGCCCGGTGTGGCGGTCGTCGCCGACCCCGTCGCGGTCGCCACCGCGGAGGCGGTCGATCTCGTGGTGATCGCCGCCCCCAACGACACCCACGCCCCCCTGGCGCGGGCTGCGCTCGTAGCCGGCAAGCATGTCGTGGTCGACAAGCCCTTCACCCTCGACGTGGCCGAGGCCCGCGGGTTGCGTCAAGCGGCCAGGAGCCGGAACCGGCTGCTCGCGGTGTTCCACAACCGGCGCTGGGACAGCGACTTCCTCACCGTCCGGGCGGCCATCGCGGACGGAATCATCGGCCCGATCCGGCATTGGGAATCGCATTTCGACCGGTTCCGCCCCCAGGTCCGCGACCGCTGGCGCGAGGGCGCCGGCCCCGGCAGCGGGATCTGGTACGATCTCGGGCCCCACCTCCTCGACCAGGCGCTCCTGCTGTTCGGCCTGCCCGAGCGGGTGACCGCCAACCTGGCGCGGCTCCGCCCCGGCGCGCAGGCGGACGACTGGGCCCACGTGGTGCTGGACTATCCGGACCTGCGGGTGGTGCTGCACGCCAGCATGCTGGTCGCCGGCGGATCGCCCCGCTTCGTGGCGCATGGCGAGGCCGGCAGCCTGATCAAGCGCGGCGCGGATCTCCAGGAGCAGCACCTGCTGGCGGGCCTCGCCCCCGGCGCCCCCGGATGGGGCGCGGATCCGGACGCGCTGGAGATCCATGACGGGACCGGACGGGTGAGCCGCGTGCCGGCCTCGGCCGGGGATCAGCGCCGGTTCTACCAGGGCGTGGCCGCGACGATCGCCGAGAGGCCGGTCGATAACGCGCCGGTCGACGATACCGCGGCGCTGGAGGCCGTCCGCGTGATGGCCTGCCTCGAGGCCGCCCGCATGTCGGCCCGGACGGGGGCGTCGGTCGGCCTGTCGCTTGCGCCGGACGAGCGGGGGATCTGAGGGTCGCGGCCCGGGCGCGACCTTTGCGCACGTCCCGGCGAGCTGGGACCTTGGCATGGGCCGAGCCCTTGACCCGGCTGGTGGCGGCCCGTAACCCCGATCCCGGAGGCGAACGGGGTCTGGTGGCCCTCCTGGTCTTCAAAACCAGCGGTACGCCAACAGCGTACGGTGGGTTCGATTCCCATCCGCTTCCGCCAAGATCCCGATCGGCATGCTCCGCTCATTCGGACCTATAACCGAGTCGTTATTGGTGATGAGGCGACACACGCGCTAAAACCGGCGATCCCGATCCGCCGATATGGTCGTTCCCGGCCGTCTCTGCGCCGACACGATCCCGCGCTGGTGCCCCCGTGAAGAACCGGTCCGCCCGCCCCGATCCGGCCGGCCGCCGGCCGCGAATTCTGAGGCCGGTCATGCTGGACACGCTCGTCGCGCTTTTCCCACCCGGCCTCCGCGAGGCGCTGCGCGCGCTGGCGACGCGTCGGCCTGTCGACCGGGCGCCGGGCGGGCCGGGCCCGATGCCGGGCTTCGACCCGATGCCGGCACCGATGCCGGTGGTCGCCCCGCCGGCCGCCACGAACGACAATCCGCTCCGGGCCGTCCACGACGCCGTGGAGCGGGACCTGCGCGCCAGCGGCCATCTGCGCTGAGGATCGTTCGCGCGGAAGACCGTCAGCGCCCGGCCGGTCCGGGCCGGTCGACCGCCCCCGCCTCGACCCAGTGGCAGACCGTGGTGTTGCGCAGGCTGGCGCAATCGTAGCTCCGGCCGCCGAGCGAGACCCGGTCGGCGATGCCGGTGACGTCCCCCCGCGGCAGGACGCTACAGCCGAGATGGTCCGCCTTGGGATCGGCCAGCAGCGCGGACGCCGCCGGCGCGCCGTCGTGCATCAGCATCCGGTAATTGGCCAGCGACGGACAGCCGATCACCGGCGGCCCGCCCCGCCGGTCGACGGCCTTGTCGGGACCGGGCCGAGCCGGCGCCCGGCTTGCCGTCTGGCTGGAGGCCGGCAGGACCGAAAGGCCGAGCGCCAGAACGGCGATGCGGAGTGAGACGCGTGTCATGACGTGCTGATAGCACGCCGCGCGGCCGGTCTTGCAGCGCCGGTCTTGCAGCCGCCGTAGGGTGCCTGAACAGCGGGCCTGCGGCCGAGGCGGGGCTCGGATGCGGCGTTTCAGGCTTGACCGGAGCCGCGCCATTTGCGAGCGCCGCGGATGCGTGTGGATGGCTGAGCGCGGAGGCGTGACCATGACGACGGCGATCGATAGCGACCAGAAGCTCCATTTGGTCTTCGGCGGCGAGTTGCAGAATCTCGACGGCATCCGGTTCCGGGATCTCGCGAATCTCGATATCGTCGGCATCTTCCCGGATTACGCCTCCGCGCAGGCCGCATGGCGGGCCAAGGCGCAGGCCACCGTGGACAGCGCCCAGACCCGTTATTTCGTGGTCCACCTGCACCGGCTGCTGGAGCCGCCGGCCGTCTGAACGCGGCACGGCCTGTGCGCGGCATCCGTAAGGACTGCGTGAAGGCATTGTGACACTTCCGGCCCGCTGCTAAGAGCCTCGCCCGTCATCGCATCGTTCCGGCCTGCAAGGGCCGGCCATCGGAGCGCGGCGGGCAGACCGGCCGCGAGTGAGCGGCCGCCCATGAAATCCTCGATCAAGATCATCGCCGGGAATTCCAGCCGGCCCCTGGCCGAGGCGATCGCGGCCTATCTGGAATTGCCGCTCGCCAAGTGCATGGTCCGGCGCTTCGCCGACATGGAGATCTTCGTCGAGCTCCAGGAGAACGTGCGCGGCGAGGACGTGTTCATCGTCCAGTCGACCTCGTTTCCGGCCAACGACCACCTGATGGAACTGCTGATCATGATCGACGCCGCGCGCCGGTCGTCGGCGCGGCGCATCACGGCGGTGATCCCGTATTTCGGCTACGCCCGGCAGGACCGGCGCACTTCGGGCCGGACCCCGATCTCGGCCAAGCTGGTGGCGAACCTGATCACCCGGGCGGGCGCCGACCGGGTGCTGACCCTCGACCTCCATGCCGGCCAGATCCAGGGCTTCTTCGACATCCCCACCGACAACCTGTTCGCCGCCCCCGTGATGGTGCGCGACATCAAGGAGCGGCTGCCGAACGCCGACCGGATGGTGGTCTCGCCCGACGTCGGCGGCGTGGTCCGGGCGCGGGCCATCGCCAAGCGGATCGACTGCTCGCTCGCCATCGTGGACAAGCGCCGGGAGCGCCCGGGCGAGTCCGAGGTGATGAACATCATCGGCGAGGTCGAGGGCCGGTCCTGCATCCTGGTCGACGACATCGTCGATTCGGGCGGCACCCTGGTCAACGCCGCCGAGGCGCTGCTCAATGCCGGCGCCAAGGACGTCTCGGCCTACATCACCCACGGGGTGCTGTCAGGCGGCGCGGTCTCGCGCATCGCCGCCTCGCGGATGAAGGAATTGGTGATCACCGATTCGATCCAGCCGACGCAAGCGGTGAAGCTCGCCCGCAACATCCGGGTGGCGACGATCGCGCCGCTGCTCGGCGAGGCGATCGGGCGGACGGCGACGGAATCCAGCGTCTCCAGCCTGTTCGACTGAGCGCCGGACAAAGGCATGGTTTCGAAAGGTCGAGACCTTTCGCGGGTCCAGGGCGGCGCCCGGATCTTCGTCAGGGCCTTGCCCTGACGACCCACCAAAGGGCTTCAGCCCTTTGGAGGCCCGGGGTCACAGTACCCCCTGCGCGCGAAGGCCCTATGTGCTGAGCCGAACGCGGCGTTGGTTCGGGAGCGGACACTGGGTCGGGCGCATATCATCGGCATCCACGGGCTCGCCAACAAGCCGCCGCGTGACGAGAAGGCGGGCTGGTGGCAGGCCGCGATCCGCGAGGGGCTCGACCGCAATCGCGGGATGCACGTGCCGGAGGGCCGCCTGCGCTTCACCTTCGTCTACTGGGCGGACCTGCGCTACCCGCAGCCGCTCACCGACGACAGCAACCGCGAGCCCTACCGGCCCGATTACGGGCTCGGCCCGTTCCCGTCGCCGGCGGGCGATCCCGAGAGCGCCGCGCCGACCCTCACCGACCGGATCTACCGCGGCCTGTCGCACCTGCAGGAGGCCGCCGGGCTGACCCCGGTGGACGACCTGATCCTCGAATACCGCCTCGACGACCTCTGGGGCTACTACACGGATGCGGGCTTTCGGGCGGCGGCCCGGGCGCGCCTGCGCGCGGTGATCGCCGAGGCCGCCGGCGACGACGTGCTGATCGCCGCGCATTCGATGGGTGGCCTGATCGCCTACGACGTGCTGCGCGCCGCCGAGGCGGACGGGACCGCCCTGCCCCGCTGCGCCCTGGTCACCCTCGGTTCGCCTTTGGCGCTGGCCGAGCTGAAGCTGAAGCTCGCCGACGAGCACGGCGCCCTGCGCGTCCCGGCGGCGCTGACCGCCTGGACCAACCTGATGGACCGCCAGGACATCGCCACGGTGGGCGACGACCTCGCGGAGATCTACGCGCCGAACGCCGCCGGCGTGCGGGTCCGGGACGTACCGGTGATCAACGCCTACCGGAGGCCGGATGGCACCGAGAACCGGCACAAATCCTACGGCTACCTGCGCACGCCGGAATTCTCCACGGTCCTGAACGGGTTCCTGGGCGCCGGCGGCTGAGCGGCGCCCGCCCGGTCCTCAGAGCCGGCCCGGGATCGCTTCGCGCAGGACGCGCTCGGCGGCGGCGTCCTCGATCTTGTTGATCAGCCGGTTCGCCTCGTGCTCGTCGCGCAGGGTCTTGGCCAGGGTGAAGGTCGTCCCCGTGAGGAACAGCGACGCCATGGCGAGGTAGCCCTTGATCCAGATATCCGCGGGCAGGAAGAAGATCCCGATCGTCAGCATGGCGGCTGCGGCGGCGAAACTGACCAGCGTGAAGGTCTTCCAGGCGCCGGTATGGGGCATCTGTGGGATCATGGTGCGGATTCCTGTTTGCTGTTCGAAGGATTGGGATGGATGCGGTTTGATCAGGTCGTCGCCCTGAGGCGGTCGAGCACCGCCCGCGGGTCCGTGCGGGGGCGGCCGTAGCCGGCGGTTTCCAAGTCGGCCTTCAAGTCGGCCTCGATCCCGCCTGCGGCCTCGGTCTCCAGCTCGCTCAGCGCCGCGGCGACATCCGCCTCGGCCTCGTGCCGGGCGCGCAGGCGGGCCAGCGTCCGCTCCGCCTCGCCGAGGGCGCCCGCCGAGAGGGTCGTGGCCCGGCGGCCCTCAAGCCCCGCCCGGCGCAGCGCCTCGGTGGTGCGGGCGGTCTGGAGCCCGCGGTCGAGATCCCGCAGCCGCTCTCCGCCTTGTGCGACCAGGCGTTTCAGCCGCTCGACCTCGGCGGCGAAGCGGTCGGCGGCCTCCCGACGGTCGGTGCGCTCGTCTTCCAGGGCGGCGATGTGGATCGCCGCCTCGGTCCCGAGATCCGCGCGGCCGTCGCCGAGCGCCCGCCGCGCCCCGTCCGACAAGGTGTCGATCCGGGTTCCGATCGCGTCGAGGGCGCGGGCCTCGGCGGCGTGGTAGGCCATGGCCACGGCGAGTTCCCGCCGGGCGGTCGCCAGGGCGCCGGCGGCGTCCCGGATCTGCTGGCGCAGGATCGTCACGGCATGGGCGTCGTGGATTGCCTGGGCGTTGTCGGCGATCACGCCGCGCATCAGGAGAGAGAGGGTCCTCGTCACGGTTCACCTCGCGGGAACGACGGTCCGGAGCCGGTCTGGATTTGATTGAACGTCGTTCACAAAACGAGGTAACCATGCGGCGGCGTCCGGCGCAAGGGATAAAATGAACGAGGTTCATAAAAAGATACGGGGGCGTCCGCGCAAGGCCTCGGTCGATCGTGCGGCGGATCGCCAGGCCCTGATCGACGCCGCGGTGGCGATCCTGAACGAGGCCGGCGCGGGGGCGCTGACCGCCCGCGGCGTCGCGGAGCGGGCCGGCACGGCGGTCGGCTCGGTCTACACGCAGTTCGACAGCCTGGAGGAGCTGCGGCTGGAGGCCAACGCGGTCACGATGCGGCGGCTCCGGGATGTCCTGGCGGCGGCGCTGGCCGCCTGCCCGTCGCGGGACACGGAGGCGCGGCTCCTGTGCCTGGCCGACGCGTATCTCGCCTTCGCGGCCGGGCACCATGCGGCCTGGGCGGCGATCTTCGAGCGCCGGACCGTGGCGGCGCCGGATTCGGTGCAGGCCGACATCGCGGCTTTGTTCGCGGTCCTCGAAGGGGTGCTGCGGGACGGCGGCGGCCTCGCCGAGCCGGCGATCCCCGTGATGGCGCGGGCGCTCTGGTCCAGCGTCCACGGCATGACCTACCTGGCCGATCTCGGCAGCCTCGGCCCGCTCGGCATGGACGACGTGCGGCCGATGATCGACGCCCTGGTCCGGGCGGCGGTCCGCGGCTTCGCGCGGCGCTGAACGCGCAGGCCGCCTTCACCTGCGTGAGGAACGCCCGGACCGTCCGGTCGAGGGCCTCCGAATCCCGGGTCAGCACCGCGTCCGAGGCCGTCGAGTCGGCGCCCTGGGCCTGCGCCCGGGACAGGTGCCCGGCCCGCGCCTCACCCGCGAAATAGGCCGCGACCCCGTAGGCCGTGTCCACGCGGTTGCGGGTCTTGGCCATGCGGTCGTGCTCGACCTGCGTCGTCCGGCTGACGTGTCCGATGCCCGGGACCGTGACGATGCCGACCGGCGCGGCCGCCGCGAGGGTGTGGAGCTTCGCCCCGATGCCGATCCTCACCCCTCGCCCCCGCGATGGTCATCCAGCGCGTCAAACCATGACGCGTCAGCATGAGCGGACGGTGAAGACGGGCGTGGGGCCTTGCGCTCGGCTGCGCGAGCCTGTCCACTCGTGTCCAATCACAAGCTCGGCACCGATACCAAGAAAACGCCGGGCCACAGGGAGAAGCGTCATGATGCGTACGGGCTCGTTGCGGCTGGGCGGGGTCTTTCGGATCGGGCCGGCTGCCCTGCTGCTGGCCGGGCTGGCCCTCTTCGCCCCCGCCCGGGCCGACGACGCCAAGGTCCGGATCAGCCGGCAGCCGGGCTTCGTCTACCTGCCGGCCGTGCTCGCCGAGCAGCACAAGCTGATCGAGAAGCACGCCAAGGCGGCGGGCCTCGGGGACGTGGCGGTGGAGTGGGTGAACCTGACGAGCGGCGCCGCCGGCAACGACGCGCTGCTCTCGGGCAACATCGACATCGTCGACAGCGGCTCCACCAACATGCTGCTCCTGAACGACCGGACGCGCGGCGACGTGAAGGGGCTGTGCGGGGTCGGTTCGACGCCGATGCTGCTGCTGACCCGCAACCCGGATGTGAAGGACCTCAAGGACTTTTCCGGCAAGGACAAGATCGCCCTGCCCTCCGTGAAGGTCTCGTCCCAGGCGGTGCTGCTCCAGATCGCCGCCAAGAAGGCGTTCGGCCCCGAGAACGCGACCAAGCTCGACCCGCTCACCGTCCAGCTCGGCCATCCGGACGCAGTGGCGGCTCTGGGCAGCCCCCACAACGAGGTCAACAGCCACTTCTCCCTGCCGCCGTTCCAGCAGCGCGAATTGCAGGACCCGGCGATCCACACAGTGCTGAACTCGTACGAGCTGGTCGGCGAGCCGGTGAGCAACGCGATCTTCTACGCGCGGACCGGCTGGTTCAACCGCAACCCGAAGCTCGCCGCCGCGATCGTGGCCGCCATCGACGAGGCCAATGCCGAGATCGCCAAGGATCCGCTCCAGGCCGCCAAGGACTACGTGGCGGCCACCAAAGAGAAGACCCCGCCCGAGACCCTGGTGGCGATCATGAAGGAGCCCGGGACCAACTTCTCGACCACGCCCTACGGCATCATGCTGCAGGCCCGGCACTTCTACGCGATGAAGACCATCAAGGCCGAGCCCAAGGACTGGAAGGACACGTTCTTCCCGATCGTCCACACCCTGCCGGGCCGGTGAGGCCGCTTGGGTCGGAGCCGTGCCGGGTTCCGACGGCGCTCTGACGATCGTTCCCGGCCGCCGACGCGGCGGCGGCGTCTGGTGCGATCGCGCTTGACCGGTCTCGAATCGCGCGCCCTTGTCGCCGGCACTTGGGGGCCGGTCGCCGGCACTTGGCGGCTGGTCGCCGGCACTTGGCGGCTAATCGCCGGCGAAGGGGGCGGTGCATGCGGCGACGGAACATCATCGGGCTGGTCGCGGGCTTCATCCTGATCTCGGGCCAGCCTGTCGTTCCGGCGGTCCCGGAGCGGCTCCGCCATGTGGTGGTCCTCTTCCCCATGCCGAAGAGCGACCCGCAATTCGGCGAGACCGAGCGGCTCCTCAGGAACGCCCTCGTCAAGCACGGGTGGGTGGAGGGCCGGAACCTCGTGCTGACCTTCGCCGCCGTCGGCCGCGACCCGGCGCAGATCGATCCGCTGCTGCCCGCAATCCTGACGCCCGAGCCGGACGTCATCGTCAGCCGCTCGACCGCGGTGGCGCTCGCCCTGCACCGGCGGTCGCAACGGACGCCGGTGGTGTTCACGCGGGTCGCCGACCCCGTCGGCCTCGGCCTCGTCGCGACGTTGCAGAAGCCCGGGGGCACCATGACCGGCCTGACCGGAACGGAGCCGTCCATGGGCCGCAAATGGGTGGGGCTGCTCCGGGAGATCGCCCCGGACCTGAAACGGGTCGCCTTCCTGATGCATGCGGCGAGCAGCCCGATCGCGCCGGTTCTGGCCGAATCGATCGAGCAGGTCAGCCCGTCCCTCGGGCTGGAGGCCGTGATCGTGCCGCTGCGCGAGCGCTCCGATCTGGAGCCCGCCTTTGCGAGGCTGGCCGCCCTGGGCGATGTCGGGATCCTGGTTTCCCCCGGCGCCTTCACCCTCGAGACCTGCCCCCTGATCGCGACCCTGGCGGCGCGTCATCGGATCCCGGCCGTCTACCCGTACCGGCCTTGCGTGACCGCCGGTGGCCTCGCCTCCTATGGGTCCGACGAGAGCGTCTGGTTCCAGCAGGCGAGCGACTACGTCGATCGCATCCTGCGGGGCGCGCATCCCGGAGACCTCCCGGTCCAGGCGCCGAGCCAGCTGAGCTTCATCCTGAACGCGCGGGCCGCGGCGGGGCTGGGCATCGCCGTCACGCCGGCTCTCCTGGCGCGGGCCGACGAGGTTCTCGACTAAGCAGGTTTCGCAAAAGTGGTCACCGGTTCGGCGTAAGAGAGCGCGGTCAAACAAGGGCTCTGAGCAGACTTGCGTGGGCGAGCCACACGGTACACGACACTTGTCTGCCGCCTGGGTCGGCAAGCGCGACAGGCCCCCTCTCCCGTTCGGGAGAGGGTTGGGGTGAGGGTCGAATAGGTTCAGGACCGGACGCACCTTCAAGGCTCCGGCAGGGTGCGTCTCTTCCGGAATCCGCACGTCCCTCACCCGGCTTTCTGCGAAAGCAGACCTCTCCAGCACGGGAGAGGTGACCGGCCCCTCATTCCCGGATGGTGGCGTCGCTGCCGTGTACCGTTCGTGTTTGGATCGGGTAAGGCTCTACGACCTTGTTTTGCCCCCTGCTCTTGCTCC
>NZ_JAKSYH010000013.1 GCF_022829295.1 Methylobacterium sp. J-088 | reverse complement strand
CTGCCCGAGGCGTTCCAGCACCTGCGCCACCTCTTGGAGGCGCGCATGGGCAACCGCGGCAAGCGCGAGTTCATCCAGGTGCTGCGCCTGATGGAGGCGATGCCGAAGGACGTCGTGGCCTCGGCCGTCACCGACGCGATCCGGCTCGGGGCGATCGGCTTCGACGCGGTCAAGCTGATCGCGCTGGCCCGGCTCGAACGACGACCGCCCCGGCTCGACCTGGCGGCCTATCCACATCTGCCCAGGACCGCGGTGAGGACGACCGTGGCCGCCGACTACGCCGTGCTGGTGCCGGAGGTGGCGGCATGAGTGCGGCACGTGACGAGACGATGCCGGGCGGCACCACCGGCGGCACGCCGGGGATCCTGCTCGCCCACCACCTCAAGCAGCTGAAGCTGCCCACGGTGCTGCGCGAGTACGACAAGGTTGCCCGCGAGTGTGCCCAGGGCGGCATCGACCACCCGCGCTACCTGCTCCGGCTGGTCGAGCTGGAACTCATCGATCGCGAACGGCGCATGGTCGAACGCCGGATCCGGTCGGCACGCTTCCCGGCGGTGAAGAGCCTCGACACCTTCGACTTCACCGCGATCCCGAGCCTGAACAAGATGCTCGTGCTGGAGCTGGCGCGCTGCGGCTACATCCTCGGTCGAGAGAACGTCATCGCACTCGGCAACTCCGGCACCGGCAAGACCCACATCGCCTTGGCTCTCGGCCTGGCGGCTTGCCAGAAGGGCTTCTCGGTCGCGTTCACCACCGCGGCCTCTCTGGTCAACCAGCTTCTGGAGGCCCGCGACGAGCGCCGTCTGCTCCGGCTGCAGCGTGAACTGGCTTCGGTTAAGCTCCTGATCGTCGATGAACTCGGCTACGTGCCGCTCTCGCCGACGGGGGCCGAGTTGCTGTTCGAGGTCTTCTCCCAGCGCTACGAGCGTGGCTCGACCGTGGTGACCTCGAACCTGCCATTCGAGGATTGGACCTCGGTCCTGGGCTCGGAGCGGCTCACCGGCGCGCTGCTCGACCGGCTGACCCACCACGTCAGCATCTTGAGCCTGAACGGCGACAGCTACCGCCTCAAATCCTCCCGCAGCCGACGCGGCTGCGGCGATGGCAGGGCGGAGCAAAACCAGGCCACCACCGATCCCCACGATCCCGAGACGGGCGAGATCCTACCGGCTTGAGCCTCATGGTCGGCGATAAACGATGAAGGGGCCCGATCGGGCCCCTTCATCGTTCAAGCTGCGGCCGCCATTGGCCTGGTTTTACTCCGCCACAGCGGCCTGGAATTGGTCCGCCCTTTACATCCCGCTGATCGCCCTCACGCTGGCCCCGGCATCGAAGACCTCCGGCTTGAGCGATTGCCGTCGGGCGAAGGCCAGGAGTTGCGCCGTCAGCCTGGCGGCCCGGTCAACGGTATCCGAGATGGCGCCGACGTAGCGTGCACGTCGTTCCTCCGGCAAATTCGGGCGCTTGAGCAGGTCGGTAGATGACTTGATCACCGTGAGCAGGTTGTTGAAATCGTGCGCCACACCCCCGGTCAACTGTCCGACGGCCTCCAGCTTCTGCGACTGACGCAAGGCGTCCTGAGCCTGTTCGAGCTCCACGGTGCGCGCCGACACCCTGCCCTCCAGTGTCGTGTTCAGGTCGCGAAGCCTTTCCTCGCTGATCCGCAGCGCGTCCTCGGCCCGCTTAGCGGCGGTCAGGTCCCGCGAGACCACCAGTATCTTCTCGGGTCTCCCATCAGGGCCGTTGATCGGCGTGACGACCACGTCCCACCAACGGGGGGCCGCCTTCATCGTCCTCGCGAAACCCTGGAATCGGGCGACGTCGCCGGCGTTGACGCTCGCGACGGCGGCAAGTGCCTTCTCCCGCCCGTCATCCGTCCAGAGATCGGGCCAAAGAGTGCCTCTGATGGCCTCGAAATCATCGACTTCCATGACGCACATGCCCTGTTCAGTCATGAACTCGATCCGTGCGTCCAGGTCGAGCACCTTGATGCAGTCGATCGAACTCGCCAGCACCCGGCTGCTGAACTCCTCGCTCCTGCGCAACTCCGCCTCGGTCGCGATAAGCCGATTGATGACCCGCTGCTGATCATGGGCCAGCCGGTCCATCGCCTCCGCCTTCCCACGCAGGCGGACGGTCTCGGTGACCTCCTCGACCAGATGGAGAATGAAGGCTACCTCGCCGTCCGCCCCTAGAACCGGCACGTTGACCGGGCTCCACCATCGTTCCTCGAAGCGGCCTTCGGCATCGCGCATGGCGTAACGTTGCACCGCCATCGTATCGGGCGATTTGGTGTTCAGGACGCGTCGGAAAGAGGCGGTCAGGTTTTGAACGCCATCGGCGGCGGGGTCGTCCGGATCGTCGGGAAAGAGATCGAAGAGCCGACGTCCGACCTGCTCGGACCGCGTCGTGCCGGTCGCACGAAGCCTGGCATCGTTCGCCGCGACAACTGTCCAGTGCGGAGGGGACACGACCAGCAGCGGTACCGGGACAGCCTCGAACAGCGACCGGTAATCGAGCCCCCGGACCGAGTCGGCGCCAGGATGGGCAAACAACGAATTCGTCGGACGGTTGATGTCTCTCATGCGGCGTTTTGGTTCTGGCTTGTTGCCGCTCGATCACCGTCACGGAGACGGAACGCAGCACCGACCGGCTTGAGTGACCTATCCATAAGGCATTCCAACCGGTGAGAATTGCATCGGTTGCCGGCCACCTCGACGATTCAGGTTTGGTCCCGCGGGTATTACGGCCGGTACCGCTTTTGATCATGGTCTTGGTGCCGTGTGATGGGGTTTAAGCAGCCATCGCATGGGACATGAAGAAGCGCAGCATCTCCCGGCTCGCATCGGGACCCTGGGGATCGGTGTGGGACCCGGATGGGTGGCCGCCGGCCCAGGCATGGCCGGCACCGTGAAGGACCCATTGCTCGGATGACCAGGCACCGTGGGTCTCCGCCAGCACGGTTCGCGTGAACGCCATACCGCCGGCGGAACGACCCTCGGTGGTGGTGCCGGTCAATTCCGTCCCCGGTCGCGATTGGGCGATGGCCTGGTCCCCGTTGATCGACGCGACGGTGGTGTCGCGGTCCCCGTGGAACACGATGGTCGGGACCGGGTGCACCGTCCGCTTCGGTTGGCGCAGGGCGCCCCGACGCATCGTCGAGAAGGCGGCTGCCATCGACCCAGCGGCCCCGCTGGCCAGGCCGGAATGGATGCCGATGGCGGCATAGATGTCCGGGTAGGCTTGGCCCATCACCGCGGCCGCGGCCCCGCCCGAGGAGAGGCCGGCGACGTAGACCCTTGCCGGGTCGACGTCGAAGTCCTCCATGATCCGATGGGTCAGCCCGGCGAGGATGGACGGCTCGCCCCGCCCGCGGTGCTGGTCGCCGTCCCTGAACCAGTTCCAGCTCTTGACCATGTTGGCCGACCGGGGCTGGTCGGGATAAGCCACGATGACACCTTGCTCCGCGGCCAGCCGATCCATCCGGGTTCCGATGGCGAAGTCGCGCGCCGTCTGCGAGCAGCCGTGGAGCATCACCACGAGCGGACGGGAACCGCGTCCGGAACCCGCTGGAACGAACAGGTCGTAGGCGCGGCTCCCGGCCCTGTTGCCGTACCGACGTGCCAAGGCGCCGGGCCGGTCGATGGACCGTTCAGCCGATTCCATCGACGCGGGTTCGGGACGCTCTGTCATCGAGTCGCTTTCGGGGAGGGCCCAGTACGATGCGGGTCGCGAGCTACGGCAGGGCGCCGATCATGCCCTTTGCCTCGGTCATCGTGTTCTCGCAGGCGCGCTTGTCACCGCCCCGATCCTCGGCGGACGCCCGGACGATGAGGGCCCGCGCGGCGGCGATGTGGTCGGCGGTCGAGACCGTTTCGGGATCGCTCGGGGAGCCGTCGCGGACGGTGGTCAGGCCCCGTGGCGAACCCGTTCGTAGCTCGTGGCCCTCCATCAGGCCGGAAACCTGAACGGCCCCTGCGCTGTCGAGGCGACGCTCGATGGTGCCGATCTGCTCGGCGCAGGACGATGCAAGGGCGGGAAGCGGAAGGGTCGCGAGAACGGCGGCGGCAACCAAGCGCATCATGGTGTTTCTCCGGAAGGTGGCAGCGCCTCCGGAGACGCTCGACGAGCGGACGACCGGGATGCCGTCCCTCACGCGGCGATGCGAGGGTAGCGTTTGTCCAACCTGTGCCAGAGCCGAATGTTGCGCCGCAGCACGAAACGCGGGGCAGCCCCGTGCCAACCGCCGCCGTCGTCGCAACCCGTCTGCGCGGCCAATCGGCGATGGCTCGGCGGGACATGCTCGCCGCGCCAACCCTATGGGTGATCGGGCTGCCAACGGCCCGAAATGTTGCCGGGCGATCCCATGCGCAGGAATTCTTATCGACGTTCGCGGGATCAAGAGCCCCGGGAGTTGGTTGTCATCATGCTTAGCGCTCGACGGTGGATGGTTTTTCCCGCGATTTCGAGCGCGATATTTTCCAGCGGGATCATTGAAATGAAGGCACTTACTTGGCAGGGCCGAGGCAAGATCTCGTGCGATACCGTTCCGGACCCGAAAATCGCGCACGGTCGTGACGCCATCATCAAGGTAACCGCCTGCGCGATCTGCGGCTCGGACCTCCACCTCATGGGTGGCTTCATGCCCACGATGGAGTGCGGCGACGTCCTCGGGCACGAGACCATGGGCGAGGTCATCGAGGTCGGACGGGACAATCAGAAGCTCAAGGTCGGCGACCGCATCGTGGTGCCCTTCACGATCTGCTGCGGCGAGTGCCGCCAGTGCAAGTGGGGCAACTGGAGCTGCTGCGAGCGCACCAACCCGAACGGCGCGATGCAGGCCAAGGTCTTCGGCTATCCGCTCGCCGGACTGTTCGGCTTCTCGCACCTCACCGGCGGTATCCCGGGCGGCCAGGCCGAGTACCTGCGGGTGCCTTATGCCGACGTCGGCCCCATCGTCGTCCCCGAGGGGCTCACCGACGAGCAGGTGCTGTTCCTCAGCGACATCTTCCCGACCGCCTACCAGGCAGCCGAGCACTGCGACATCGGTCCCGAGGACACCGTGGCGATCTGGGGCTGCGGCCCGGTCGGCGTTCTCGCGGTGAAATGCTGCCTGATGCTGGGCGCCAAGCGCGTCATATCCATCGACAGCGTTCCCGAGCGCCTCGCGCTGGCCCGCGAGGCCGGCGCCGAGACCATCGATCTGTCCACGGAGAACGTGCAGGACACCCTGATGGAGATGACCCACGGGCTCGGCCCCGACTCGGTCATCGAGGCGGTCGGCATGGAGTCCCACGGAGCCGACACCACCCTGCAGAAGGTCTCCTCGGCCATCATGGAGCACACCGTCAGCCTGGAGCGTCCCTTCGCCCTCAACCAAGCGATCCTGGCCTGCCGCCCCGGCGGCAACGTCTCGATGCCCGGCGTGTTCGCGGGGCCGGTCGGTCCCGTCGCCCTCGGCGTCCTGATGAACAAGGGGCTGACCCTGAAGACCGGCCAGACCCACATGGTCCGCTACATGAAGCCCCTGATGGAGCGCATCCAGAACGGCGACATCGACCCCTCCTTCATCATCAGCCACCGCTCCACGAACCTGGAGGACGGCCCGGCCCTGTACGACATGTTCCGGGACAAGAAGGACGCCTGCACCAAGGTGGTGTTCAAGCCGCACGGCTGAACTGAAGACCGCGGGGGCGGTGCACATGCGCCAATCGTGCCCGGCCCCGAACGAACAATACAATAGGGAGGAGACCGGATGTCGAACTACGTTTTCGATGACAGCAACATCACTTGGCGGACGTTGGATTGGCTTCAGCACATCGCGTTCTTCGTCTACAAGGTCGACGAGGACAACCGCATCGTCGACGTCGTCTTCAAGTTCGCGTCGAACCGGAAGGTCATGCTCCATCGGCACAAGTGCCCTTACGTGACGCTCGTGATGCAGGGTGAGCTTCGGTTCTACCGCGAGGACGGGACCCATAAGGAGACCCGCCCCACCGGCAGTTTCGTCTCCGGGCCCGCGGACGGCGAACCGCACATGGAAGGCGGCGGTGACGAGGACGCCATCGTGTTCTTCAGCAACCGCAACGTCGAGGATGCCCTTTACGAGTTCCTCGACGACGCGGGCAATCCCGTCCAGGTCCTCAGCATCGCCGACTTCAGGGCGGAGCTCGCCGAGCAAATTTCGTCCGGGACCTACGCCAAGGTCGAGGGACGACCCGCCTGATCGATGCCGCCACGTCATTGGCCGGAGCCAGCGTCAGGCCCGCCGTAAGCCGTCCTTCACCTCGAAAGGGCGAAGGACGGCAGGCTCCCGGATGTCCACCGCCTCCCGACACGGACAAGAAAGCGACTTATGCCCACCGCAGTGATCTTCGACGTCGATGGCACCCTGATCGACTCGGTCCCCCAGCACGCCCGTGCCTGGCAGGATGCCTTCCGGGATTTCGGTCACGATATCCCGTTCGAGGACCTGCGGAGGCAGATCGGCAAGGGCGGGGACCTCCTGATGCCGGTGTTCCTGTCGGAGGCGGAGATCGCCGAGAAGGGCGACGCACTGGAGGAGCACCGTTCGGGGATCCTGAAGGAGCGCTACCTGCCGACCATCGAGGGCCTGCCACAGGTCCGTGCGCTCGTCGAACGCCTGCTGGCGGACGGCAAGCAACTCGCGCTGGCCTCCTCCGCAAAGGGCGATGAGCTGAAGACCTACAAGAAGATCGCCGACATCGACGACCTCATCGGCATCGAGACGTCGTCGGACGACGCGGAGGAGAGCAAGCCGAACCCGGACATCTTCCAGGCCGCGCTGAAGCGTCTCGACGGCGTCACGGCGCAGAATGCCGTCGTCGTCGGCGATACGCCCTACGATGCCGAGGCCGCCGGCAAGGCCGGCATCCGCACGATTGGACTGCTCACGGGCGGGTGGACGGCCGAGGAGCTCATGCAGGCCGGCTGCATCGCGACCTACAAGGACCCGGCCGAACTGCTTGCCCGGTACGACACCTCGCCACTGGTCGGGGCGCGGACCTGAACAAGGATGGGGCGTCCGACATGACCGATACCTTCCCGGGCGTCCCCGATGGCCCGCACCTGCGCACCATCGCCATGCCGCGCGACACGAACGCCGCCGGCGCCATCTTCGGAGGCTGGACGGTGTCGCAGATGGACCTGGCGGGCGGCACCTTCGCCGCCCAGCGAACCAAGGGCCGTGTGGCAACCGTCAGCATCGATGCGATGCGCTTCCTCCGGCCGATTGCGGTCGGTGACGAGGTGAGTTGCTACTGTGTCCTGCAGGAAGAAGGCGAGACGTCGTTGGGCGTCAGGATCGAAGTCTGGGTCCGGGACCGTACCGGGAGCAATCCGGAGAAGGTCACGGAAGGGGTCTTCACCTACGTTGCTTTGGACGACGAGGGGAAGCCTCGGCAACCGACCGACGACCGGACCGGCGAGACCTGAAGGCAGCCGCCGCCTTTACGCGACGGTCTCGTTCGAGAGATGCCGGTGTGGCGATACAGCGCCGCCGCCATGGTCGCGGGCACGTCGTTTCGTTGAACAACCGATTCTGGAATCGTTAGCGTCGTTATGGAAACCTATGTCCTCGTCGTCGCCGGGTTCGGTGTCCTGGTGCTTCTGACGGCTTGGTTGCCGATGGTGCTCCGGGCGCTGCCTTTGTCGCTTCCCATCTGCTGCGTCGGCATCGGCGCGGCCTTGTCGACCATCCCGGTGGTCGCGGAACTCACACCCCATCCCGGCTCCCACGCCAAGCTGATCGAGCATGCCACCGAGGCCGTGGTCGTCATCTCGTTGATGGGAGCAGGGCTGAAGATCGACCGCCTGTTTGGATGGCGAACCTGGTCGGTGACGTGGCGGCTCCTCGGCATTGGCATGCCGCTGACGATCCTCGCCTTGACCTTGCTGGGATCGACCCTGCTTGGACTTGGTCTCGCGTCGGCACTACTCCTCGCGTCGTCCTTGGCTCCGACGGATCCGGTCTTGGCATCCGACGTTCAAGTTGGTCATCCCGACGAGGACCATGAGGACGAGCCACGGTTCGCCCTGACCTCGGAGGCAGGACTCAACGACGGCCTGGCCTTTCCCTTCGTGAACCTCGCCATTGGCCTCACCGGTGGCGGTCTTGCCGGATTGTCGTGGTCGCATTGGCTTGCGGTCGACGTGCTCTGGAAGATCGCCGTGGGGGCCGTTTTCGGCGCGGCGGTCGGCCAAGCGTTGGGATGGCTGATGTTTCACCTGCCCAACCTGTCGAAGCTTTCCCGCACCGGAGACGGGTTCGTGGCACTCGGCGTGACCTGCATCGCCTATGGATGCGTCCAGGTTCTTGACGGATACGGTTTCGTCGGCGTGTTCGCAGCCGCTCTTGCGCTGCGTTCATCCAGTCGCGGCCATGAATACCATCGCAAGATGCACGACTACGCCGAGGAGCTCGAACGCCTTCTGATGATGGTGCTGCTCATCGGGTTCGGGGCGGTGCTCGTCAGCGGCGGGTTGCTCCGTGCCTTGACCTGGCCGGCCGTTGCCTTCGCCCTGCTAGCGCTTCTCGTCGCGCGACCCTTGTGTTGTTGGATCGGACTGCTCGGAAGCGGGCGATCCACCGAGGACCGTGCCGTCGTGAGCTTCTTCGGTATCCGTGGGTTGGGGACGATCTACTACCTCGCGTTCGCAACCGGTCATGCCGCCTTCGAGGAGACGGATCTCCTTTGGGCCACGGCCGGGCTGACGGTGCTCATCTCGATCCTCCTGCACGGCGTTACCGTCACGCCAGTCCTTCGCGCCCTCGACCGCAGGATGGGACGGGACACAGAGAGTGCGCAGCTGGACCTGACCCTCCCCAGCCCCACGGTATGACCGTAAATGGCGGGCGGTGATCCATCCGAGATCGCGTGTGCCAAGGTCAAACGGCCGCACGGCGCGGCCGCGCTGCGTCGGGGCTAGGGCCTGTCGTCGCCTGAACGGACTGGCGGGGCTTGCGTTTTCCTCTCTCCAAGACAGGAGGGATGAAGCTGAGCGACGCGCAATGGTCTGAGCTGGAGCCGCCGGTCGAGGCGTGCCGTCCGAAGGCCAGGACGCCACCGCAGGACCTGCAACGCACGCTCTCGGCCATTCTCTGGCGGCATCAGAACGGGGCGAAATGGCGGTCCATTCCGGAGGATCTGGATCCTTGGTGGCGGGCCGCACGGATCTTCATCCGCTAGTCCCGTGCTGGCGGCTGGGAACGGCTCCTCAGCCTCGTGCACGAGCGTGGGCTCCAGCGCGGGATGGTGTTCCTCGACGGCCCGACCATACGCGCCCACCAGACGGCGGCTGGTGCCGCCAAAAGGGGGGATCTGGGGCCGAGCGAGACACCCGTGCGGCCCTTGGCCGCTCGCTTGGCCGCTACGGCACCCAGTCTTGCGTTATCGCCGCTGGGCAGGGCCCGCCCATCCCCTCCCCGCTTGCCCCGGGG
>NZ_JAKSYH010000009.1 GCF_022829295.1 Methylobacterium sp. J-088 | reverse complement strand
CACCTTCAAGGCGCTGACAGGGTGCGCCTCTTCCGGAAAGTTCTCATCCCTCACCCTGTCCCTCTCCCGCACGGGAGAGGGGACCCGCGCCCTATTCGGCGACGGTGGTGTCACTGTCGTGTACCGTGCGCGTTGCAATCGCGCGCGGCTCTAAGGCCTTGTTGTGACGCGCTTTCTTGCGCCCAACCGGTGTCCACTTCGTCGGAGAGCGCTCTAATGGCCGCTTTGGACTGACCGCAGCCCACGCGCCATCAGCCGCCACCGACATCAGGACATCCCCGCTGCGCCATCGGTAACGAACCGTTAACCAGACGCGCGCATTCGGACCCGACCAGCTGAAAGCTGACCTTCCACGCCCACACGATCCTCCGCTCAACACGGGTGGGCGTGGAAGTCTTGAATGATGGTCCGGCAACGACGAGCGTGATGATCGTTCCGTCCGTGCGGCCGAAGCGTCGGAAACCGACGCGCACGCAGCCTCATCGCCGTCGCGATGAAGACATCCAGATCGCGAGAACGCCGCAGGGGCGGCCTTCCTCATGTCGAAGCGGCTGGTTGACCTTGCGCCCCGCCCGGCTAGGAGCCCGTCCGAGTAATCCTCTCGACGGCGGGGCCGGAGGGTGATTCACTTGGCTCATGGCCAAGGTGTTTCGCTCCTGGGATGTGGATCAGGGCTGGTTGCTGCCGCCCTCGCTGCACGAGTTCGTGCCGCCCG
>NZ_JAKSYH010000007.1 GCF_022829295.1 Methylobacterium sp. J-088 | reverse complement strand
GGTCGCAGAGCATAGCCCTAACTTCATCGAATTGGCAGGTGATATCGTTGCCGCCTACGTAGCGAACAATTCTGTGCCAGCCTCTGAGCTGCCGAACCTCATCCACAGCGTGTACACCGCCATCGGAGCACTGACTGCGGGTAGCACTTCGATCACCTCAGCTGAACCTGTGATCGACCGGCCGAGCGCCCTCCAGATCCGCAAGTCGGTCCAGGCCGACGGGATCGTCAGCTTCATCGACGGCAAGACCTACAAGACGCTGAAGCGCCATCTGACCAAGCACGGCCTCGACCCGAAGGCCTACCGCGAGCGCTACGGCCTGCCGGCCGATTATCCGTTGGTCGCACCGAGCTACGCCGAGAAGCGCTCTGCCCTGGCGAAGGCGATTGGCCTCGGACAGCCCGGTGCTATGGCCAAGCGTCTACCTAAGGGGCGGCGTCGGGCTGCTTAGTCGTGCGATCCCGCTGGTGTGATGCACAGCCTGGTCGGATAGCTGGATCGTAGGCGGCGCTAGCCCCGTACGCCTACGATCCGACCGCGTTTATGATGCGGGTCTGACTGCCTCAGCATGGACGGGGCAGGGAAGCCACGGTAGCTCCCCTCCATGGCCAAAGAGATCCCCAGCGTCGGCGACATGCGCCGCAAGTTCGAAGTGACAAACGAGCAGACCGAGGCGGCGGCAAGGTTCAACCGGCGCGTAGGATGACTACCGAGATTGTGGTGGTACCGTGTGGATGACGCTGAAATCCTCTTGAACCTCCAGCCGCTTGCCCAGCCCGGTATGATCTGGGTGAGGGTGGACATGACTGAGGAGCAGACGGGAGACCTGCAGGTGCTAGCCGATCTGCGCGCCTGGCATCGGCGACAGATCGAGCAAGCGCTCGGCGATACCCGTGTCGTGCAAGCGCATGAGCAAGCCATCCTTCGGCTTCATCAGCTGAGCGCCATCAAAAGGCAGCGTGCGGCCGAGGACGAGGCCGATCGTCAGCGGGCCCGCGCGGCGAACTCCCAGACGGGGATACCCCAGACCTGACCCGGCCCATTCCGATAGCCGGCGGTCCGCGCGAACAGGATCCGGGTCGTCTCGACGCCTATGGCCGGCTGGATCCCGACCATCAGCACACCGCAGTGATCAACCCGGATCGTGCCGTGCTCCGGATGGACCGCGAATAGCTCCTGCGCCGTCCAGCCAAGGCGGTGGGCTTCAGCGCCGAACCGGTCGCAGAAGCCGATCGCGTTCTCGCGGATCGTCGCCCATTTGGCCGGGGCCAGATATCGGCAGGGCGAGGCGTGCGGCGAGAGGTTCTCGATGGCGCCGTGCCAGATGGCGACGGGGTTCGGGATCAGGGTGGGGGCGAGGCTGGCTGACATCAGGCCGAGCTACGGTAAGCGCGGTTGAGAGGCCATGCGGCCAGAAGCGGGGTTGCCTGACCCAGATTGGAAAAACGGCTCGGCCCCGCCGCCCGATCTGATCATGGGATGGCGGGGCTTATCACGCCTGCAGATTAGATGGTGAAAATCTGCAGGAGGGCTCCGAGACTGCCCAATGCGGCAGTGCTAATTCCACCGACCAGAACAATATCTCCACCTGCTATATGCTTCGATACCGGTGCGAACCGGTAGGCTGCAGACGTCAGCGCCACACCGAACACAGCGACCGCCAGAGTGGCAGCCATCATAATTGTCTTGAGGATAATCCTTATCCGCCAGCGGCGGAACTGACCATCGCGCGGATAAGTACAACGGGTGAGGCGGGCGAAATATCCGCCCGCGACAAGCACGCCGATTGGGCTATGCAACTGCCGACGGCTATGCTGACTTCTGAGCGAGATAGGCCTGCACAAAATTCGGGAGATGGCTGCCCAGCCAATCACCCATCTCCTGCTCCTCCTTCATCGATTGCTCCAAGATCGACTTATCATCGCCGGCACCGGCCGCGTCGGCCAGTGCGAGCAACACCTTGTAGGAGCTGATTTCGTAGGCCTTGAAGCCGATTGCAGCCAGGACGTTTTTCAGCACCTCGTCGCCTGCGCCGGCATGAGCGAAGCCTGCCACTGTCGCGACCGCGCCGGTAACCGCCTCCTTAAGCAGCGACTTCTTAGATCCGTGCTTCTCAAGAAGGTTATCGAGCCGGGCAGCTTGCGTGACCGACCGCTCATGGTCCGTCTCCATCTTGGAATGCAGCTCTGGGTAGGCCTTCATCCGCGGCAGTTCGTTCTGAATGGTGCCGATAGCCTGGGTCTCGACCGCATGCTGGTTACGCAATCCGTTCAAGTAGGTGTCCATCGCCTGCTTTACGTTGCTCAC
>NZ_JAKSYH010000003.1 GCF_022829295.1 Methylobacterium sp. J-088 | reverse complement strand
CTTGGTCTAGACATGCCTTTAGCGGCAGGCCTGCCGCACGTCGTCGAGGTGCGCCGCTCGGCCGACGGGACTTTGGTGTGCGCCAAGCAGGTCGACGCGGTGGGAACATGGACGGCGCTCTTGGCGGCGTGACCACCCCAGGGAGCTAGCTGTGTGGGCGGTAGTCCGCACGGTCAGAGCATTTTTACGGCGACCTGGGCTGAATAAGGCCCAGGTCGGCGAAGCGCGCGCTTCCTTCGATACACCGCCCGCCCCGATGCCGGAGATCCAACCGCCGAATGCCGGCAACGATGATCCGCTAAGGGCACTTCACGAGGCTGTCGAGCGCGA
>NZ_JAKSYH010000263.1 GCF_022829295.1 Methylobacterium sp. J-088 | reverse complement strand
ATAGCGTAGGCCCGCGCGGCTATGCTGCCGCCGGGTGGTCGGGGTCCACATGGCAGGTCCAGGTCAGGCTTCAGCACCCCCCTGGAATCATCGCCATCCCGGCCACTCAACCCCGCCTCAGACCCTTATCGGACGGGCTCTAAGACCATGGAAGGCTTGGTCGCCCATCTTGGCATCGAACGATACACGCTGTTCGTGCAGGATTACGGTGGCCCGGTTGGTTTCCGCATGGCGCTGGCTCACCCCGAACGGGTCAGCGCGCTAATCGTCCAGAACGCCAACGCCTACGTGGAAGGGCTCGGGCCGAAGTGGCAGGGCATCGCACGGTTCTGGGCCGATCCCGCATCCCACCCCGAGCAGGTCGACGCCTTCACCTCGCTCGAAGGAGCCAAACGGCGCCAGCCCCAACCCCGAACGCTACAACCCGGACACCTGGGCTGACGAGTACGCTAATCTCGCGCGACCGGGTGAACGGGAGATCCAAGCAGCCCTTCTCTACGATTACCGCACCAACGTCGCGTCCTACCCCACCTGGCAGGGCTGGATGCGCGGCCATGCGCTACCGATGCTTGTGATGTGGGGTCGCCACGATCCGTCCTTCATCGTGCCTGGCGCTGAGGCCTACCTTCGCGACGTTCCGAGGGCGGAACTGCATATCCTCGATGCCGGGCACTTCGCGCTGGACGAGGCAACGGAAGAGGTTGCCCGGCTCACACGTGACTTCCTCGGACGCATCAATACATCGGCTCTCCCGTCATCGGCTCCTCGTTAAGACACCGCCGACATCGTCGAACGTCCGTCTTTGGCATGATCTAGCCTTTGAAGCTGTGAGACGATGTTAGCTTCAGAGGGGCTGCCTAATGGTTGGGATTGGCGCGGGTATGCCAATCACCAATTGCCAGACGCATGTCCGCTTCTTTGATCGCACATCTCAAAAGCGGACCGGCAGAAAGCCACCCTAAGCGGCTATTCTGGAGGCGACCCAACCCAGTCATTGCTGTGAGGAAGCAGAAATCCATAAAGCAGCCGTTCGGTGCGTGCATCAGCACCGAACGGCTGCTGGTCCGCAACAAAGCCTTAGGCCCCCATGGTCATAACTGAGCCGCCGTCGATCCTAAGGAACTCACCGGTGACGAAGCTGGCATGTTCCGAGCACAGGAACGTGACCACAGCAGCGACCTCCTCGGCCCGGCCGCGGCGCTTAGCAACGACGCCGGGACGCTCCTCGTCCAACGTTTGTTGAACCGCCTTGTCGAAGGAGATGCCTTTCTCTTTCGACTTCTTCTCCACTGGGCGTCGGTCATCGGCGTGGCAATGAAGGCCGGGCCGACCGCGTTCACGAGCACGCCGTCCGGGCCGTAGGCCTTCGACAGTCCCTTCGCAAAGTTCAGGACCCCGGCCTTGGCGGCTGCATAGGGAAGCTCTTCGATGTAGGGCTGCACCGCATCCTCCAAGGATAACAGCACGACCCGGCCCCAGCCCGCTTTGCGCATGTGGGGGATGAAGGCCCTTGTCGCGCGCACGCCGGCCATGAGGTCGGTCTGGATCACCTCGATCCAATCCTCGTCCGTGAGTTCAAGGAAGTCGCCCGACGCCCCGGTGATGCCCGCGGCGCAGACGAGGATGGTGGGCTTGTCGTCGAAGGCCATGTTGGCGGAGGCAGCCAGCACCTCAATCCGTTTCGCCCCGCTGAGGTCGGCCTCTACGGCGCGGACTTGACCCAGCGCCGACAGCTCCGCGGCGGTAGCTTGCAGCTCGGGGCCTTCCTTGTCGGTCAGGACGACGTGGACGCCCTCGCGCAGCAGATACTCGGCGGTAGAGCGACCCATGTCCTAAGATGACAGCACGAGACCTTCGCGGTCATCGCGCCAATCGTGGTTGAGTGAGTCCAAATCCGACCCGACCGAAGGATGTTCCTTTCCACCCCGGTCAACCATCGGCATGTCGCCTATCCGACCGAGACATGGCTTCCGACCTCGGATGCACGGAAGGAATGGCGACCTACCGAACGCCGTACCGCCGTCCGTTCGGTCTCTCGACGAGCAGACGCCCGCCGGATCCGAATCCGGTCAGACGACGACCTCGGACAGGTCGAGCCAAGTCGCCATCGAGCGCAGCTCCGCGAGCAACCGCTCCATCGTGTCCGCCGGCGCCGCCGGTTCGAGATGCGCCTGCAGCACGATCAGCACGCCGGTCTTGCGGTCCGCCTTCAGGTCGACCCGGGCGACGAGCGCGCCGTCCATGAGGAACGGCAGCACATAGTAGCCGTGTTCGCGCTTGTGCGCCGGCGTGTAGATCTCGAGCCGGTACCGGAACCCGAACAGCCTCTCGGCACGGGGGCGATGCCAGACGAGCGGATCGAACGGCGAGAGAAGGGCAGTACCCCCGGGGCCGCGCCCGACCCGCGCATCCTTGTGGAGATAGGCTTGGTGCCGCCACCCACGGACGGTCACCGGAACGAGGACGCCCCCCTCGACGAGCTGCTCGATGGGTAGGCGGGCATCGGCCGGCGAGAGGCGGAAGTAGTCGCGAAGGTCGTTCGCAGTCGCCACGCCGAGCGCCTTCGCCGATCGCGCAACGAGCTCGCGCCGGGCGTTCACCGGGTCCGGGATCGGCCGGGCGAGGACGGAGCGGGGCAGCACGCGCTCCGGCAGGTCGTAGACGCGTTCGAAGCTGCCCCGTCGATGAGTCGACGCGACCAGGCCCGCCCAGAAGAGCCATTCAAGCGCGTGCTTGGCGTCGCTCCAGTTCCACATGCCCTTGAAGGCCTTCGGACCTGAGACGTCGGACGCCGCCAGCGGTCCCTCCCGTTCGATGCGGGAAAGCAGGGCCTCCGCCTCCGGCCGTCGCTCGCGCGCGAACGGTTCGATACGGCTCCAGACGTCCCGTTCCTCGCGGGCGCGATCCATGCGCCAACGCAGGAGGGGGTGAACCTCGGTCGGCAGAAGGGACGCCTCGTGGCCCCAGTACTCGAAGAGGCAGTTCGAGCTGGCGATCGCCAGAGCGTCGAGAGTGCCGCGATCGTACGGCCCCAGGCGCGAAAACAGCGGCATGTAGTGGGCACGGACCAGAACGTTAACACTGTCGATCTGGAGTAGTCCCAGGCGTCCGATCTCGCGGCGCATCCGCGAGACGGCCACCGCGGGCGGTCGCGACCGCATGGCGAGGCCCTGCGAGGTCAGTGCAATGCGGCGAGCCTCCGATACGGATAGTTCGTCGGTCAGCGCCGCTCTCCCATGCGCGAATGATCGGGCATCGCCGCCTTTGGTCTTTCCCGCTACGCCCGGCTCGATCGCAGGCGTGCGACCTCGTTCGGACCGATGTCGAGGTAGAAGCGGATCGCCTCGTTGACCAGTGCATCGGGCGTGACGCCTGCGGCCTTGGCGGCCCGGGTGATCCGGAGGCCGAGCGCGAGATCGACGCGGAGCTCGGCACCCTTGCTCGGCGGAGCAGGCGCGGCGGTGGGGGACGTCATGGGCGCGCCGCTCGTCCGCGATTCTGCCTTGCCGAGCTTCGCCTCGCGGCGCCCCCGGTGGACGAGAGCGTCGGCGCGCTCGTTCAAACGGTCGCCGGCATGGCCCCGGACCCAGGTCCACTTCACGTCGCGAGCGGCGTTCAGTTCGTCGAGGCGCTTCATAAGGTCGACGTTCTTCACCTCGCCGGTCGTCGTGCGCCAACCCTTCGCCTTCCATCCCCGCATCCATTCGGTGATCGATTTGACGACGTACTGGCTATCGCACCGCATCTCGATGGCAGCACCGGCCGGGAAGTGTTCGAGACCCTTGATCGCGGCCGTCAGCTCCATGCGGTTGTTGGTCGTGGTGCCGGGATCCCCACCGCACAGCTCGACCGTGCCGTCCGGGGCCGCGACGACGACCCCCCAGCCGCCCGGCCCGGGGTTCGGGTCGCAGCCTCCGTCGGCGTAGACGATCGTTCGCATTCTGGCGTTGGTCCTTCGGCGAAGGGGTTCGGACGGGACGCAGCACGGATGCCCGGGCCGATGTCCGCCGGACCCCTTTGCCGGACCTCGACTATCTGCGCCAGAACTCATCCGTTCTGCACTGGTCCCGCACCCGGAGAGACGCCGCGGCCTAACCGTGAACGCGCCTGAGAGAGCGTGGCTTTAAGGGCGATCCGACGCCGTCGTCGCCCCCCGAAAGCCGAATGCCGATCCGAAGTTGCGGACGGCCTCCTATCGACCCACGAAATTCAGCTTGCGATTGACATGCGCTTTAGGGCTAAGCTTAAGCGAGGTATATTTGCCTGTGACTGGTTCAAAACGCGTGGCCCTATGATTTTTGTGACTGACGCCTACGGGCAGACCATTCACACGAGCTCAGATTGGTCCGGTCTGACCGGACAGCCCGTCGAAGAATCGCTAGGACGTGGCTGGATAAACTGTGTTCATCCAGACGACAGATTGATTGTAGAGCGAACGTTCGAAAAGGCGTTGTCTAGAATATCCGAATTCAGCATCAGATATCGATTAGTAGATGCTTATGGGAATTATCGTTGGGTTGGTGCCGGCGGAGTTCCATCGATCGGACCACCGGACTATACTTTTATCGGGTATTTGGGGTCGCTCACGGAAATTGCTAACGGCGCAATCGATGAACTACAAGCTTATGGCAACGTCGAGCGTTTCGTGCCTCCGCCGACGCATCCTACTACGATTGCGACGGATCACTTGGATCAGATAGCGGACTACCTGATCTTGGCCCACGCGCTCATTGAAGACGATGGCGCCAAGTCTGCGCTGCCCGGCTTGAGGTTCGCGTTGTTTGAAGTAGGACGCGCGCTTGCTGCACGCGCTGATGCGGAGAGGAAGCCGAACTGAGTCGCGCCATTCATTCCGACCCGGACGTGCGGACGGTGTGAACGCCCGACATGCAGACCTTACAGAGGCTCAGGACGGGTCGGGTGCAGGCACGGCGGTATCGTCCGTTTTTCTGCATTGCCGTACAAAAACGGAACGGCGGAAAACCCCCGTTGCAGCCCATCCGGGTGGTTCGGTTTGGGTATGGGGACGAGAACCAGCGCTATCAATTCGATATGGGTGCGCCTTTCTCAGGCCGGTGGTCGCGGCTGCTTCCGACCCGATGCTGTCATTCATGATCGGCCTTATGGGACCCGAAAGCGGATGGATGACTTGAGTGGCCGGTCATGGTTCGGCGCCAGTGGCGCACGTGGCGTCTTGGTTAGATCACTCATGCCGCGTTCCGCGACTGTGATAGAAGCATGTAAGCCCGCGCCTCCTCGACGGGCAACGGCCTACTGAACAGATATCCCTGCACCTCTGTGCAGCCTTCTCGGTGAACGAGGGCGAGTTGCTCGGCGGTCTCGACCCCCTCGGCAATGATGCCCATGCCCAACCGCTCGCCGATGCCGACCACTGCCCGCACGATCGCCGCCGCGTCCGGGTCGGCGATATCTTTGATGAACGCGCGGTCGATCTTGATCTTGTCGAACGGGAAGCTGCGCAGATAGCTCAAGGACGAGTACCCGGTGCCGAAATCGTCCAGCGCGATCAGGGTCCCCAGCGTCCGCAGCCGGTGCAGGGTGAGTATCGCCTCTTCCGGGTCGTCCATCAGCGCGCTTTCCGTCACCTCCAGAACCAGCCGGTCCGCCGAAAGGCCCGCATTTCCGAGCGCGGCGACTACGGCTTGCTCCAGACCACCCCGGAACTGCACCGTCGAGACGTTCACCGTCACCCGTACCGCCTTCGGCCAACCCGCCGCCTCGCGGCACGCCTCGGTCAACGCCCAGGCGCCGAGCGGTACGATCAGCCCGTTTTCCTCAGCCACCGGGATGAAGTCGGCGGGTGAGATCAGCCCGCGCACGGGATGGCGCCAGCGCATCAGCGCCTCGAACCCCACCGCCATCCCCGTCGTTAGGTCAGTGATCGGCTGGTAGACGAGGAAGAAATCTCCGCGCCGGATGGCCTCTTTCATGTCCAGCGACAGCGCGCTGCGTGTCGTCATTCGAGCGTGGGACTCGGCATCGCACAGACGGTAGGTATTGCGGCCCGCAGCCTTAGCCGCGTACAGCGCGGTATCGGCACGCTTAAATACCTCCTCGGCGCCGTCGCCCCCAGCAACGATCAGTGCGGCGCCTATGCTGACACCGATACTGACGACCGCGTCATCGAGGCGGATCGGCTCGTCCAGGGCCGCGATGACGTGCTCGCAGATGCGGTTGAGGGTTCCGTCCTCGTCGAGGTCGTTGACGACCACTGCGAACTCGTCGCCGCCGAGCCGCGCAATGATGTCCTGTGGGCGCAGGACAGAGCGGATGCGCTCGGCCGCTGCGCATAACAGTCGATCCCCGGCGAGGTGGCCGAAGCTGTCGTTGACGACCTTGAAGTGATCGAGGTCGCAGACGAGTAGCGCGTGGCGGCTCGACCCATCGACCGCGGCATTGAGCGCGGCATCGAGGTGCCGCCGGAGCAAGTGACGGTTGGGCAGGTCGGTCAGCGCGTCGTGCTCAGCCATATGGGCGATGCGCGCCTCGGCCTCCTTGCGCTGTGAGATGTCGATCAGCGTGCCTACCAGCCGCAGGGCTCGCCCATCCGGTGTGCGGCTGGCTACACGGGCGCGGGCGAGCACCCAGAAGGCACTGCCGTCTACGCGACACACGCGGTACTCGCATTCGAGCAAGGGCGTCAGCCCTTTTAGATGATCGCGTGTGACGCCTGTGACGTATTCGCGGTCGTCCGGGTGAATTGCAGCGCTCCAGGCGGACGTGCTGGGCTGCGCCAGATCCCCGACGAGGCCGAGTTTGTCCCGCCAGCGCTCCGTCACCCAGAGCGCGCCCGTCGTGAGATCCCAGTCGAACAGGCAGTCCTCTCCGCTGTCGAGAGCTAACGCGAGACGCTCCTGGCTGACCCGCAGGTCGGCCTCACTCGCGCGTAGCGCCTCCCCTGCCTCGCACCGGCTGGTCACGTCGCGCAGCACCACGACGTAGCCATCTGTCTCGCCCGCTTTGGGGTCATAGTGGGGTCTGTTGTAGGACGCCTCTAGCCACACCCAACCACCGTCGCGGTGTCGGTGCCGCCACGTGAGCAGCGCTTGCCGGACTTCTCCCGCAAGCAGTTGTTGGAAGACCCCGGCGTGCCGTGTCAGGTCGTCGGGGTGTATAAAATTGAACCCACTAGTTCCGACCAGATCCTCAGGCGCGTAGCCGAGGATCTTCGATGCTGCGGGCGAAACGTAGTGGCGGATGGCATCGGTATCATACAGGATGATGATGTCGTTGGTGTTCTCGGCGATCAGCCGGTAGCGGTGCTCGCTCACTTGCAGGGCGCGCTGGGCTTCACGCCGGGCAGTCACGTCCGCGTACACGCGCACGCGACCGCCGGTCTCCAGCGGCAGACTGCGGGTCTGAAGCACAACACCGTTGGGACGCTCGCGCTCATACTCGTAGATCTGCATTCTGGGCTCGCCGCTCTCCAAGCGGTCGCGCAAGCGCGGAGGCAGGTGTGCGAACTCGCCCCGCGCCACCTGCTGCGCCCGCACGTCGGCGAACGGCGTGCCGTCCGCGAGCGCGTCTCCCGCGACACCAATCATTGCCGCGACATTCCGGCTGCTCATCCGGACGCGGTCGTCCGCGTCGGTGATGATGAAACCCTCGTCCATCGCCTCGACAGCGACACGCAGCAGCATATCATCCCGCTCGGCCTGCGAAGCTTGCCCCGAGCACATCATCGTCTGCGTCATGGTTAGAGCGTGCTCGTCGTCAAAGTTCGCGTTCAGGGTCTCGGTGTCTGGTCAGCGCTGATGCGATGCCGCGTCGCCAGCTTCTGAGGCCAAGGCACGGTCAGAGCCTGATCTGCTCGTTGAAGGTGATGGCAGCCAAGGGCTCGCAGAATTCGACGGCGATACCTCCTTCGAGGTGACGTACGATCGTGGCATAGTGAACCCCGACCTTGATCCGGGTGCCGACGAACGGCACGATGGTGGAGTTCAGGGAAATAGCGGCGCCAGTCCGTGACAGATTTAGGATCTCGCCCCGCAGGACGGTTTCCTGAGCAAACCTGATTTCGACCGAACGGTGTATGGGTACGATACGCGGCGCGGTGCGCAGTTCCACCGTTTGCATGCTACGGCGGGCGTGCCATTCGAGGCGGGCTGCGACCGGGCCACGCCGGAACTCGGGCAGGTACAGATCGAGCGTGAAGCCCTCCGCGGTGATCTGGTTCACGCGACCCGGCAGGATGCCGATATTGTTGAGGAAGCAGACGACCGCCTCACCCACATCGACCTCGGCGTTGGCGATAAGGTTGGCCCACTTCAACGTAATTTCGGTCGCACGGCAGGCGACCTCGTGCCCCGATGCGACCATGACGCGTCCGCCCACGACGTAGACCGGCTTTGTATTGTTTGATACAATTGGTGCAACAAATTTAGGGTCTACTACGTCAGGCCCAGCCACAACCCGCCCCCGAGAGTCGTTACGAAATTTTAGTAGCTCAAGATATCGTTCGCAGTGATGGAGTTGCTTGATAATGCATGCCATTTCCCCGATTACAACCAAAAATTGCTTCTCATGTGCTCATAAATGCGACAAAAAGTACATTGATTTTGTATCGCAACGCAGTCTTATTTTGATGATTAGTAACTTTATTTTAAGTAATGAGCGTGACGTGGCGCATGAGCGATTTCGAATGCCATGGACCAAGCTTTCGTCGCAGTAGCGCTCGTTGATGACGACGCCGACTATTAGGGGACTGCGCGCTGTTATCGGCGAAGAAAAAACGACTTACGAAGCGACTCGAGCGCCCTAGCCGCAAGCGGCTCGACAGGCCGTGCGCTCGGCATTCTGGGGTCCAAGACGGTGGCTGATGATCGCAGCCGCTATCTCTCTGACCGCTGGACCAGGTTGAGTACACGCCCCACAAATGAAGCACACGGTACCCACGTTCGTTTGGTAAGTCCGCTTCACCGGCTCAGCTGCCCATAAGCGGACAGGCAGCTTCCCACCCTTATCAGACATTACATTTTCCAAGCCGATGAAGCTCCCGCCCTAATGCGCCTCCTGCCAGTTCCCCGCCGCCTTGGCCTCCACCACCAGCGGCACCCGTAGCGTCAGCGCCGGCGCCGGCGCCTCCTCCATCACCGAGGCGATCACCGGGATCGCCGCCTCCACCTCGTCCTCGGAGACCTCGAACACCAATTCGTCGTGCACCTGCAGCAGCATCTGCGCCTTGAGCCGCTTGGCCGCCAGCGCCCCCTCCATCCGGGTCATGGCCCGGCGGATGATGTCGGCGGCCGAGCCCTGGATCGGCGCGTTGATCGCCTGCCGCTCGACGCTGGCGCGCTCGGACGGGTTGTTGGAGCGGATCTGCGGATAGTGGCAGACCCGGCCGAACAGGGTGGTGACGTAGCCCTTGTCGCGGCAGCTCCGCTTGGTGGTGTCGATGTAGTCGCGGATCCCCGGGAACTGCTCGAAATACTGCTTGATGAAGGCCGAAGCCTCCTCGCGCCCGATCCCGAGCCGGTCGGCCAGCCCGAAGGCCGAGATGCCGTAGATGATGCCGAAATTGATCGTCTTGGCCCGGCGCCGGAGATCCGGCGTCATCTCCGTGAGCGGAACGCCGAACATTGCCGAGGCCGTGGCCGCGTGGATGTCGATCCCGTCTTCGAACGCTTTTCGCAACTCTGGGATGTCGGCCATGTGGGCGAGCAGCCGCAACTCGATCTGCGAGTAATCCGCTGAGATCAGCTTGTTGCCGGGCGCGGCCACGAAGGCCCGGCGGATGCGCCGGCCCTCCTCGGTGCGGATCGGGATGTTCTGGAGGTTCGGCTCGGAGGAGGACAGCCGCCCGGTCGTGGTGGCGGCCAGCGAGAACGAGGTGTGAACCCGCGCGGTCTCGCGGTCGGCATGCGTCTGGAGCGAATCCGTGTAGGTGGATTTCAGCTTCGCGAGCTGACGCCACTCCAGGATCTTTTTCGGGAGGTCATGGCCCGCCTGGGCCAGCTCCTCCAGCAGCGTGGCCGGCGTCGCCCACTGTCCGGAGGGTGTCTTCTTGGCGCCCGGCAGGCCCATCTTGCCGAACAGAATGTCGCCGATCTGCTTCGGGGAGCCGACCGAGAACTTTTCGCCGGCATCGTCCTGGATCTCCTCCTCCAGCCGCACGAGGATCTGCGAGAAATCGCCCGAGAGCCGGCTCAGCATCTCGCGGTCGACCCGGATGCCGCGCTGCTCCATCCGGGCGATCACCGGCAGCAGCGGCCGCTCCAGGGTCTCGTAGACCGTCACTCGGTGCTCGGCCACGAGGCGCGGCTTCATCATCCGCCACAGGCGCAGGGTCACGTCCGCGTCCTCGGCCGCGTAGGCGGTGGCCTTGTCGATCGCGACCCGGTCGAAACTCACCTTGTTGCGACCGGTGCCGGCGACATCGGAGAACGTGATCGGCTGGTGGCCGAGATGGCGGCGGGCCAGCTCGTCCATGCCGTGCCCGCCCTTGCCGGCATCCAGCACGTAGGAGATCAGCATCGTGTCGTCGAAGGGCGCAATCTCGATGCCGTAGCGGGCGAGCACGACCCAATCGTATTTGAGGTTCTGGCCGACCTTCAGGACGCCCGGATCCTCCAGGAGCGGCTTCAGCCGACCGAGCGCCTCCTTCAGGGGGATCTGGCCGGGCACCGGCTCGGCCACGTCGGAGGCCGCGGCGCCCTCGCCGAACAGGTCGGTGGCGTCGGCCTGGACCTTGGCGGCCTGGATGTGGGCCAGGGGGATGTAGCAGGCCCGGCCGTTGGCCACCGCCAGCGACACGCCGACGAGGCCGGCCCTGTGGGCGTCGAGCGCGTCGGTCTCGGTATCGACCGCGATCACCCCGGCCTCCTGGCCTTCCGCGATCCAGGCGTCGAGCTGCTCCAGGGAGGCGACCGTCTCGTAGGCGGCGGTGTCGAACGGCGCCACGGATTCCGCGGCGCGGGCCGCCACCACGTTGCCGGGCGTCGCCTCGACGGGGGCCCGGGGCTTGGCGGGTGCGTCAGGTAAGTCGAGATCGGCGAACGGATCGATCTCGGCGCGCTCGGGTGGCGCGGCGCCCGGCGCGCGCTCGGCCCCGGCCGCCGCGGTCTCGGGATCCGGCGGCACGGAATCGCCGAAGAACGGCACCGCGTCGCCGCCCGCCCCGCCGTTCTGCCGGGCGCCGGGCAGGAGCCGCGGATCGGGCTTCACGGCTTCCGGGTCGACATGCAGCATCTGGGCGATGCGCCGGGTCAGCGTGTTGAACTCCATCGCCTTGAGGAAGCCGACGAGCTTTTCCGGATCGGGCTTGGGCACGCCGAGCTCGTCCAGCGCGACCGGGACCGGCACATCCTCCATCAGCGCCACGAGTTTTCGCGACAGCCGCGCCTGATCGATGCTGGCGAGCAACGTCTCCCGGCGCTTGGGCTGCTTGATCTCGCCGGCCCGTTCCAGCAGCGCGTCGAGGCTGCCGAATTCCTTGATCAGCGCCGCGGCGGTCTTCAGGCCGATGCCGGGGACACCCGGCACGTTGTCGGAGGTGTCGCCGATCAGCGCCAGGGCGTCGCCGATCTGGCTCGGCTGCAAGCCCTCCCACTTGGCGATGATCGCCTCGACATCGAGGTTGCGCTCGGGCCGGTAGCCGGCCTTGCCCTTGGCACCCGATTCGAAATCGTAGAACCGCACCTGCGGCCCGACGAGCTGCATCAGGTCCTTGTCGGAGGAGACGATGATGACGCCCGCCCCCCGCGCCTCGGCCTGCCGGGTGTAGGTGGCGATGAGATCGTCGGCCTCGTAGCGCTCCAGTTCCACCGCGTGCAGGCCGAAGGCGCGCACGGCATCGCGCATCAGCGGCATCTGGCGCTTGAGGTCGTCCGGCGCATCGGGACGATGGCCCTTGTAGTCCGGGAACATCTCCTTGCGGAACGACCCCTCGGATTTGTCGAACACGATACCCAGATGGGTCGGCATCGTGCCGGCCGCGCCTTCTTGGAGGAACTGCGCGATCTTGGTGCAGAACAGCCGCACGGCACCGGTGGGCATCCCGTCTGAGGGGCGGGAATTGTACTTCTGATCCTGATTGATCGACTGGAAATAGGCACGGAAAATGAACGACGAGCCATCGACCAGGATCACCTGATCGCCGGGTCCGACGGGTTTGGTCTCGGGGCTCGCGTCGGGCTTCGCGTCGGTCATGGGCTCGGGCGGCTCGGGGCAATCAGGGGTCGGACGCGCGGTCCAGCTCGGCGCGGCAGGCCGCGACGAGGACGGGCAAACGCTCGTGGACGGTCCGCCAGACGATGTCCAGCTTGACCCCATGATAGCCGTGACGAAAGACATTCCCGATGGCGGCGATGTCGCGCCAGGGCACGTCCGGATGGCGGTCGCGCATCGCGTCGGTCAAGCGCCGGCTCGCCTCCGAGACGATCACCAGACAGCGGACCACCGCATAGTTGGTCCGTAGGTCCGCCACGAAGGCCTCGAACGTCATATCGGCGACGAAGCGTTGCGCAGCATCGACGTTGTCGATGATGTCTTCGCAGGCGGCCAGCGCCCGTTCAGAAGGCGGAAACGGCATCGTGCTCGGCCCTCTGACGGACGCGCGGCTTCAGGCCTTCCCGATCAGCCACGTCGACCGGCACCGGGAACAGATCGTCGATGAAGCGGCACAGGCCGGCATAGGTGAAGAGGTCGCGCACGCGTTCCCGGTCGATCTCGATCATCACGTCAAGGTCGCTGTCCACCCGCGCTTCGCCCCGGGCGACTGAACCAAACAGCGCCGCATGCAGCACGCCGCGGCGGCGCAGCTCCGCCTCGTTGGTGCGCAGGATGTCGAGGGCGGCGTGCTTGTCCATGGCGGCGGGACCGGCGGGAATCGGTATCGGCCAGCATACCAGAAGCGCGGGCGATCAGGCGGCCAGTTCGCGCCCCAGCGCCTCGACCCGGCGCAGATCGTCCACGAAGGCCGCGTAGGCCTCCTCCTTCGCCTCGTCGGGCAGGCGCAGCAGATAGGACGGATGGACCGTGATGAAGCCCTGAAAGCGGTTGTCGAACCGCTCGAACCGGAACGGGCCGCGCGCCCGGGTGATCGGCACGGCCTTGCCGGTCAGTGCCAGCACCGCCGTGGCGCCGAGCGCCACGACAAGCTTCGGGCCGACGAAATCCAGTTCCCGGTCGAGCCACCAGCGATAGTGACTGACCTCGCCGGCCGTCGGCTTCTGGTGGATGCGGCGCTTGCCGCGCTCCTCGAACTTGAAGTGCTTGACCGCATTGGTGAGATAGCTCGCCCCGCGGTCGATCCCGGCCTCCGCCATGGCGCGGGACAGCAACTGCCCCGCCGGCCCGACGAAGGGCCGGCCCTGCCGATCCTCCTGGTCGCCGGGCTGCTCGCCCACGAAGGCGATCGTCGCGCCGACCGCGCCCTCGCCGAGCACGGCCTGGGTGGCGCCGGGCACCAGGGGCTCGGTCCGCCGGATGATGGCGTTCAACGCTTCCAGGGTCTTGGGATCCTGATCGGCCATGGCGGCGACGGCGCGGGCGGGTTCGCGGCGGGTGGGCAAGGTCGGCTCCCTCTCGATCATGGCCTCGGTGCGCCCGGCCGCCGCCCGGACCAGGGCGGGGATCGCGGCGGTCTCCGGCATGTTGTGCCAGTACTTCTTTGGCATCTCGGCCCGCATCGCCTTCAGGTTGGTCCGGGCCGGGTTGAAGGTGCTCTCGTAATAGGTTTGCCAGCCGGCCTCGAACCCGTCGCCCTCGGGGAGCGTGGCTCGGTCGCCGGGCGGGCCGTAGGTCAGCGTGTCGGTGTCCCAATGCGCCGACCCTTCGGGCGTCAGGATCGACCAGCGCATGCCGCGGAACCGCGCCACGAAAAACGGCGCGGCCGCTTCCAAGATGTGGTGATCGGGCTCGAACCACGCCACGAAACGCTCACCCGCCGCGTCCTCGGTGCGGCGGAAGCGCAGAAAGGCGTGCATCTTGTGCAGGTCACGCCCGATCGCCTTCGCCATCCGGTGCAGGCGATAGACCAGCGGATCGCTGCCGACCTCCATCAGATGCCGCTCGCCGTGGCAGACCCGCCAGATCAGCGCGTAGAGCAGGCCGTAGCGCTCGGGATCGCGGTGGGGGATCACCTGCGGGATCAGGCCGGCAACGGGTTTGGGTAGAGCCAGGGGTGCGGTGGAGCCCTGTTCCGTATCCGCGCCGAAGAGACCAGGCGAATCCATCACCGACCACGACACCGCCTCGGGCGGGACGCCCTGTGCGACGAGGCTGCGGACGGCGATGCGAAAACCGTCGAGGTCGGCGCCGGGGCGCAAGGAGACGGCACGCGGCTGACGTGGATCCCCTCCCCCCTCTGCGGGGCGAGGGAGAGTCGCGTTTCCCGCCCCCATCAAAACAGATTCAACTGCGTCGCCGGCTCCACCAGCCGCTTGCGCAGGTCAAGCCGGTCGGTCAGTCCCACCGGCCGATGATCGGCGGCGATGAGGAACGGCCGCGCCCGCTTCAGTCCCGAGGTCAGCCGCGCAACGTCATCCAGCCGCAGGGTCGCGTGGCGGCGGGCCGTGATGATCTTGTCGACCGCACGCGCGCCGAGCCCCGGCACCCGCAGGAGCCATTCCCGGTCCGCTTTGTTCACGTCCACCGGGAATTTCTCGCGGTGCTTAAGCGCCCAGGCGAGTTTCGGATCGATATCGAGTGCGAGCATGCCACCCTCCGAGGCATCAGCGACCTCGTCGGGGGTGAAGTGATAATAGCGGAGCAGCCAATCGGCCTGATACAGCCGGTGCTCCCGCTGCAACGGCGGCGGCTTCGGCGGGAGGATCGCTGACCCATCCGGAATCGGGCTGAAAGCCGAGTAATAGACGCGCTTCAAGCCAACGCTGCCGTAGAGCAGCGCGCTCTTGCGGATCAGCGCCTCGTCGGTGGTGGCGTCCGCCCCGACGATCACCTGAGTCGAATGGCCGGCCGGCGAGAACCGTCGTTTTTCGGCCTTGGCCTCGACGATTCGCTCGCCGATCTGCGTCATCGCCTTCTGGATGGTGGCGCCGTCTTTCTCGGGCGCCAGTCGCTCCAGACTCGCCTCGGTGGGCAATTCGACGTTGATCGACAGCCGGTCGGCATAGAGGCCGGCCTCCTCGATCAGCCAGGGGCTCGCCTCGGGGATCGACTTGAGATGGATGTAGCCAGCAAAACCGTGGTCGCGCCGGAGCGATTTCGCCACCCGGGTCAGCAATTCCATCGTGTGGTCGGGCGACTTGATGATGCCCGAAGACAAGAACAAGCCCTCGATGTAGTTGCGCCGGTAGAAGTTCAGGGTGAGGTTCACGACCTCTTCGACGGTGAACTTCGCCCGCCGCACGTTTGAGGAGCGCCGGTTGATGCAATAGGCGCAATCGAACAAGCACCAGTTGGTCAATAGGATCTTGAGCAGCGAAACGCAGCGTCCATCCGGCGTATAGGCGTGGCAGATGCCGGCCCCGGTGGTGGAGCCGAGCCCATCCTTGCCGGCCGCGCGCTTGGGCGCCGCCGAGGACGCGCAGGACGCATCGTACTTCGCGGCATCGGCCAGGATGCGCAATTTCTTAGCAAGGGTTTCGTCCATCGAACAGACAATGAACGAGGCGCCCGAAGGTGCAAGGCCGGGCGGCGGCCTACCCCGGGCCGCATTGCCGCACCCGGCTGGGACCGGTCTCACCCGCCTGTGACGAGGCCGTCCGAGAGGACAAAAATTCGAGGTCGGCTGCCGGCACAAGCGTCCTGCGCTGCCGAATTTCCGCCCCTCCGATAATTCGATGCCGACGACGTGGGTCGAACCGAAACGCTTGGCTAACTTAGCCAAGCACGGGTTCGATTTCGCCGATTTCGAAACCCGCTTCGATGGCGAGACGGCGTTGATTCGCCCGGCCTATGTGGGCCGAACCGACGGAGCCCGCTATCTGCTGATCGGAGACTGGAACGGAACCCGCGTCGGCGCCGAGGTCGTTTCACCGCTCGGCAGCGAGGCTTTGTCACTGGTCAGCTTGGGCGCAGCCAGCCCGAAGGAGGCAGCCGCCGATGCCCGACACATCGCAGAAACCTGAGCCTCCCGACCCCGGTTATACGCAGGCCGATTGGGGAACCGTCTCCGACAACCCCGAACTGAGCGATGCCGAGCTTGCAACACTTCAACCGGTGAGCACCGTACCGGAGGTATCGCGGCTTCTGCCGAAGCGGCAGCGCGGGCGGCCAAGGCGCGTCGACGCGAAGGTCAACCTCACCCTACGGATCGACCCGGCCCTGCTCGACGCCTATCGCGCGACCGGCGATGGCTGGCAGGTGCGGATGCACGAGGCGTTAGCCGAAGGGATCGGGCAATCCAAACCCGCGCCGGCGGCCGGAGACAAGCGACGGGCCTGATCGCTTTCGCTTACCGGGCCTCGATCCATCACGCCGGCTCGTCCAAATCCGCATCGACCACCCGGCGGGCGAGGCCGTACGAAAATCCGGCTCGCGCCAGCGCGGCAAGATCGCGGTCGCGATAGGCGGCCCGCTGGTCCGGCCGGCGATACGGCCCGAGGCGCCGCCGCTTGGCGTAGGCCTGAGCGGCCTGATCCTCGATCGCGGCCGCGTCCACCTCCGGCACCGCCTCGCGCTCGGCCTGCATGGCGGCCTCGACCACATCGCGAGGCACGCCCTTGGCGGCGAGCTTCGCCGAGACGCCGCGGCTCGACGTACCCCGGCGGCGTAGCGTGGCAAGGCGCATGTCGGCGAAGCGCGCGTCGTCCACGAGGCCGGCCGAGACCGCCCGCGCCACCGTGGCGGCGATCATCTCGGCGAAGCCGGCGGGGTCCTCGCCCCGCAGCCGCGCCCGCTTCTCCACCCGCCGCGCCAAGGTCCGGCGCAGCATCTCGGTCGAGGCGCTGTAGCGTTCCAAATAGTGGAGCGCCGCCCGTTCGAGCCACGGCGCGCTGATCGGTTTCGGCGGGGCCGCGTCGGCCTTGCGGTGTCCCGGCGCAGATCCTGCAACGAATGGGGGTTTCACCGGTTCTTCACGTTCTCGACAGGTTTGCGTTCCATGACTCGGGTATGGAACGCGCGCAACGCGACAGGCTCGGACATGGACCGAACCACCGTCCTTCGCCCGACCGCATCCGCAAACCGTGGCGGAGCCGGCTCCGTGCTGCGGCGATGTCTTTGATGCGCCGCGAATGGCTCTTGGTCCTGGTGGCCCTGGGCTTGGCCGCGGTCGCCGCCGCGATCGTCTATCTGTCGCGCCCGAACACCCTCACGGTAGCGGTCGGCCCCCAGGACGGGCCCGAGGCCGCCCTGATCGAAGCCTATGCCAGCGCCCTCGACCGGGGCCGCGAGGATGTGCGCCTCAAGGTCGTCCGCTACGCCGACGTCCGCGACAGCGCGCTGGCTCTCCAGCGCAACAAGGCCGATCTCGCCGTGGTCCGGCCAGACGTGTTGCTGCCCGAGAACGGCCTGACGCTGGCGATCCTGCATGACGAGGCCCTGGTCATCGCGGCTCCCGAGGCGGCCGATCTGGACGACATCCCGGCGCTGGCGCGCAAGCGCCTCGGCATCGTTGTGCGCCACAGTGCCGACCTGCCGTTCCTCACGAACCTGCTGTCCTTCTACGACCTCCTGCCGGAGAACCGGGCCGAGGAGACATCCGAGAGTGCCCACCCGGCCGACGAGGCCGAAGTAGGCCATGTCGTGGTCGTGCCCCTGAAGATCGGCGAGGTCACGGCCGCGCTCGCCGACAAGCGGGTCGATGCCGTGGCGGTGATCGCCAGCCCGGCCTCCAAGACCGCAGGAGCCGTGGTGCGCGCCGTCGAACTGGGCTCGCCGGAGCGCAAGATCGGCTTCGTCTCGATTCCCGATGGCGACGCGATCCTGCAGCGCTTCCCCGAATTGCAAGCGGTGAGCATCCCGGCCGGGACCTTCGGCGGCCGTCCGAAGCGTCCCGACGAGGAGATCAAGACCGTCGGCGCCTCCTACCGCTTGATGGCGCGGGGCACGGTGAGCCGCGTCGCGGTTGCCTCGGCCACACAACACCTGTTCGAGTGGCGCTCGCGCCTCGCCTCCGCGGCCCCAGCCGCCAAGCTGATGAAGGCGCCCGACTTCGATACCACGGTCGCGGCGACGTCGGCACGGCTACCGAACCACCCGGGTGCGGTCGATTATTTCGAACGCGAGCAGCAGACCTTCCTCGATCGCTACGAGGATTACATCTACCTGTTCGCCTTCTTCGGCGGCACGATCGGCTCCGGCTTCGCGTGGATCGGGCAGCGGTTGGCCCGCAAGCGCCGGGAGCGGGTCGACTTCGTCCTCGACCGCCTGCTCGCCATCATGCGCGAGGTCCGGGTCGCGACGAGCAGCGCTGCGCTGGACGCTCTGGCGATCGAGACCGACGGGCTCGTCTCCGACGTGGTTTGCTACGCCCGAGAGCGCAGCATCGACGCCCGCACGGTGAGCGCCCTGATTCTGGCGGTTGACGGGGTCCACGCAGCCATCGCCGATGCGCGGCGGCAGACCGCCGCCACCGAGGCCCGGCCCTCGACCCGCAACCGGACGGCGCGGCTGTTGGCCCTCGACTTGCCAGCGGCGGAATAGGGGACCGTGGCGTGGCGTGATGAACCGTGACAATTCGGGATCGGACACGCGTCGCCGCCTGGCTGGCGGCGTAGGCATATCATGCTAACGGGAGCCATGTTCGATCCCGTCGCCGCCCTCGCCACGGTCCTGGAGAATCTCGACCGCGAGGCTCGCGAGCCCACCAAGCTCCGGGCTGCGCTCGTCCCGCATCTGCGGCGGGTGATCGAGGAAGGCCACCGCGCCGCCGAAGTTCAGCTTCTCAAGGACCGCAACGGCCTGCGCTGCGCGCAAACGCTGTCCAAGCTCACCGACGCGGTGGTCCGGGCGATCCACGACGCCGTGGTCTGGCGGCTCTACCCCAACGACAACCCCTCGACCGGCGAGCAACTGGCGGTGGTCGCCACCGGCGGCTACGGCCGGGGCACGATGGCGCCGGGCTCGGACATCGATCTGCTGTTCCTGCTGCCCTACAAGCAGACCGCGTGGTCCGAGAGCGTCGTCGAGGCGATGCTCTACGTCCTGTGGGACCTGAAGCTGAAGGTCGGCCACGCCACCCGGTCGGTGGAGGAATGCCTGCGCGAGGCGCGGGCCGACATGACGATCCGCACCTCGCTGCTGGAGGCCCGCTACCTGTTCGGCTCGCGGACCCTGTTCGAGGAGCTGGTGACGCGCTTCGACATGGAACTCGTGGTCGGCTCGGCCGCCGAGTTCGTGGACGCGAAGCTGCGCGAGCGCGATCTGCGCGTCTCGAAGGCCGGCTCGTCGCGCTACCTCGTCGAGCCCAACGTCAAGGACGGCAAGGGGGGCCTGCGCGACCTCAACACGCTGTTCTGGATCGCCAAATACACCTACCGGGTGCGCGATCAGGCCGAACTCGTCAGCGCCGGCCTGTTCACCCCGGAGGAATACGCGCTGTTCGAGCGCTGCGAGGAGTTCCTGTGGCGGGTGCGCTGCCACATGCACTTCGTCACGAAGCGTGCGGAGGAGCGCCTGTCCTTCGGCCTGCAGCCGCGGATCGCCGAGCGCTTCGGCTACGAGGCCCGGGGCGGCCTCTCGGGCGTCGAGCGGTTCATGAAGGCGTATTTCCGCTTCGCCAAGGATGTCGGCGACCTCACCGCCATCGTGTGCGCGGAATTGGAGGCGCGTCACGCCAAGCGGACACCGGTGCTCGACCGCTGGATCGGCCGGTTCCGCGACCGGTTCCGCGCCACCGCCATGGAGGCGGAGGATTTCTGGATCGACCACGGCCGGGTCAACCTGCGCGCCGAGGACGCCTTCGAGCGCGACCCCGTCAACCTGATCCGCCTGTTCTGGCTGGCGGACCGGCACAACCTCGCGATCCATCCGGACGCCAAGCGGCTGGCCAGCCGCTCGCTGCGCCTGATCAACCCGTCGCTGCGCAGCGACACCGAGGCCAACCGCCTGTTCCTCGAGATCCTCACCTCGCACAACGCCCCCGAGGAGGCCCTGCGCGAGATGAACGAGGCGGGGGTGCTCGGCCGGTTCATCCCGGATTTCGGCCGCATCGTCGCGATGATGCAGTTCAACATGTACCACCACTTCACGGTGGACGAGCATCTGCTGCGCACGGTCGGCGTGCTGGCAGACGTCGAATCGGGCCGTTCGCAGGAGACCTACCCGCTGGTCTCGCGCCTCGTTCACACGATCCACAACCGCACGGCGCTCTACGTGGCGATCCTGCTGCACGACATCGCCAAGGGCCGGCCGGAGGATCACTCGATCGCGGGCGCCGCCATCGCGGAAAAACTCTGCCCGCGCTTCGGCCTGAATCAGGCCGAGACCGAGACCGTCTGCTGGCTCGTCGAGCAGCACCTGCTGATGTCGATGACCGCGCAGAGCCGCGACCTCTCGGATCCCAAGACGATCGAGCGCTTCGCCGCCAACGTGCAGACCTTGGAGCGGCTGAAGCTCCTGACCATCCTGACGGTGGCCGACATCACCGCGGTGGGCCCCGGCGTCTGGACCGCCTGGAAGGGCACCCTGATCCGCACGCTCTACGACGAGACCGAGGTCTACCTCTCGGGCGGGCATTCCGAGATCGCCCGCACCGATCGGGTGCGCCTCGTCCAGATGGGGCTGCGCGAGCGGCTGCAGGGCTGGGCCTCGGAGGAATTCGATGCCTACGCGGCCCGGCACGGTCAGGCCTACTGGCTGAAGGTCGACGGCACGCGCCAGCTCAAGAACGCGCTGTTCCTGCGCGAGGCGCTGGGTGACAGCCGCACCAGCGCCACCGACGTTGCCCTCGACCCCGTGCGGGGGGTTACCGAGATCACGATCTACTCGCCCGACCACCCGCGCCTGCTCGCGATTATCACCGGCGCCTGCGCGGCGGCCGGCAGCAACATCGTCGACGCCCAGATCTTCACCACGACGGACGGGTTCGCCCTCGACACGATCGTGATCTCGCGCGCCTTCGAGCGGGACGAGGACGAGACGCGCCGGACGAAGCGCATCACGGCGGCGATCGAGCGGGCGCTCAAGGGCGAGATCCGCATCGCCGACCTCGTGGCCGACAAGCACCCGCCGACGACGACGCGCGCCAAGACCTTCCCGGTGCCGCCGGACGTGATCATCGACAACGCCCTGTCGAGCCGGGAGACTGTCGTGGAGGTCACCGGCCTCGACCGCCCGGGCCTCCTCTATGAATTGACCACCGCTTTGGGCCGGCTGTCGCTCAACATCACATCGGCGCACGTCGCGACCTTCGGCGAGCGGGCGGTCGACGTCTTCTACGTCACAGACCTCACCGGCACGCGGGTGACGCAGCCCGACCGACAGGCCGCGATTCGCGGGGCCGTGATGGATGTGTTCGCGGGTGACGTCGCCGCCCTCAAGGCCGAGGGCCTGGAGGCGTTGGTGGCCGCACCGCCGCCGCGCGAAGCCTGAGCGATGGGTTGATTTCGTCGGCTCCGGCCCAGATATCAGCGCCGGTTCCGCGTGCCCGAACCCACTTCCCGGACGACTGAAACACGATGACGAGCAACGACATGCCCCAGGATGACCAGCGCCAGACCACGGTCGAGGCCGGTGCCGGTGCGGCCCAGAATCCCGGCTCCGCGGGTGTGGGCGCCGAGGCGTCCGTCGATCCCATTGCGGAGACCCTGGCCCTGCTCACCGCCGAGCGCGACGAGTTGAAGGACCGGACGCTGCGCACGCTCGCCGAGATGGAGAACTTGCGTCGCCGCACCGAGCGCGAGGTCGCCGACGCCCGCGCCTACGCGGTCACGAACTTCGCCCGCGACGTGCTCAACGTCGCCGACAATATCCGCCGGGCCCTCGAGAGCGTGCCGGCCGACGCAAAGGCCAGCGCCGACGGCGCCCTGAAGGGTCTGATCGACGGGATTGAACTGACCGAGCGTGACCTCGCGAAGACCCTGGAGCGCCACGGCGTGAAGGTCGTCGAGCCGCAGGGCCAGAAATTCGATCCGAACCGCCATCAGGCGATGTTCGAAGTGCCGAACCCGGAGGTGCCCGCCGGCACGGTCGTGCAGGTGGTCCAATCGGGCTACGTCATCGGCGACCGGGTGCTGCGCCCGGCCCTGGTGGGCGTCGCGAAGGGCGGCCCCAAGGCGGCCGCCAACCCGGCCGACGCCGCCTGACCGGGTTGGCGGCGCTGCCCTACTGGCAGGGCAGCGCCGCCGCGAAGTCGGCAATGAACCGCGCGGTCTCGCGGGTATGGCCCGATGCGCGCGGGTCGCGGGCGACCACGCCCGCCTCCCGTTCCAGACGGCGGTTGCAGGCGCAGGCCGTCAGAGTGCTCGACAGCAGGTCCGCCGAGCAGACGTCATGGTGCGCGCAGGCGCGGTCGAGCGCGTCGATCGGCGCGTAGCCGGGACCGCGGTTCCCCGGCCCGCAGAAATTGCCGTAGATCAGGACGGCGCCCCGCCCGCTCGGCCCGGGCGGGATGACCTCCTGCGCTGATGCCCCGAAGCCGGAGAGGGCGAGAAGCGTCGTCGCGGCGACGCACAGGCGCAGAGTTCTCACGGACGTTCCTGACGAACAGGCCCCACGACACCGCGCGGCGCCACCCGTGCGGCATTCGGCACCGGCGCTGCCGGACCAGCCGTGGTTACGCACGACCGAACCATGACGTCACGACGCCGAACGCCATGCATAGCGGCCCAATCCGGCCGGCCCGTCAAGATCCGTTTAACCCAGTACTGATTAGAAGCGGTAGTTTACCCCCGCCCTGACCAAGGCAAACCCTGAATCCTGTTTGCCGGCGCCGTAATACGCCGGAACGCTGGCGCTGTAGTATGTCGTTCCGGTGAAGCCGCGGTCGAGATGGAGGTACAGCGCCTCCACCTTGGCCGAAAGCTTCTCGGTGAAGGCGTACTCGATGCCGCCACCCGCGGCGTAGCCGGTCCGGTCGGTCCCGGGCAGCGTGTAGGGATAGGTGGCCGTGGAGGACGAGCGAGAGCCCCCACCATACGCGAAGCCGCCGGTCCCGTAGATCAGAACGCGGTCGAAGGCGTAGCCGAGGCGGCCGCGGATCGTTCCGACATAATCGAGGTTCGGCCGGACGCTGTAATACGGCGTCGTCCCGAGATAGGCCGCGTCCGCCTTGGCGAAGGCCGTACCCTGGATGTCGGTCTCGACGCCGAGCACGAAGCCGGAGCCTGGGGTGAACTGATAATTGTAGCCGATCTGCCCGCCGCCGGCGAAGCCGCCGGACCGGTTGCCGCCGGTCACGGTGCCGTAGGTCGGGTCGGTGAAGCCGCCATTGCCCGTGTGGACGGCATAGCCGGCGTTCACGCCGGCATAGAAGCCCGTCCAAGTGAAAGCCGGCGGCAATGGGAGCGGCGGCGGCGGGGCGCGACGGGACAGATCGGCGGCTTGTGCGCCGAGCGCGATGCAGCCTGCCGCTGCGCCGAGAAGGACGGCGCGAAATGATAGTGTCATAATGGGTCTCGTGTGTGGGGCGGCTGAGGCGTCACCGCCGGATCGGCGCCGGAGTGCGGGCCGCAAGCAATGATCCGGAGAGGCAGGGTTAGAGGGCCAGAAGCAGCAGACCGATCACCGTCACCGATAGGATCAGATAAAGCGCGAAATCGAGGACGGGCGCTCCACCGCAGGTAGGTCCAGGCCGCGCGTCGCCGCGGCCTGCCTCGGTGAGGGCGATCACGTCCCAACCTCGCGGCGCTCGGTCGTGCGCATGGCCGCCCTGGCGGTTTTATAGGCACGGGCGGGCGTGACGGCCCGCCGGGGTGCCGCCGCCCCGTCTGAGGGGTTGACGGGAGCGGCGGCCTGCGACGCCTTCGTGTCGCCGATGCGGTGGACCGTATCCGCAACAGCGATACCGAAGGCGGGCAGTGCGAGGGCAGCGAGGGCGCAGACGATGCGACCCAGCCGCGGCATGGGATGGCCCTTCCGGGTCCGTCCGTTGGCGATTTCCTCGATCCTGAGGGGCGGCAGCGCGTCCCCGACGAGAATGCGCGCGTCAGCCGTCATGACAGGAACTCCGCAACGTCCGTGGGAAATTTGACCACGCCGCAAAGATACGTGTGCAAAAATCCCACGTCAATGAGGAAACGGTTCATCCGTGTGCGACCACGCACGTTGTGGGATTGTCTCCCACGCACACTGCGGTAACGATGCCATCATGTCCGATACCGCCGACACACCGCGAGAGGGCGCGGCCCTGCACGCGCCGCTGGCCCGATTGCTGCGGCCGCTGGTACGCCTGCTGGTCGCCCGTGGCATTACCTTCCCGGCCCTCACGGACCTTCTGCGTGAGCTCTACGTGAACGTGGCCGAGTACGACTTCGCCCTGTCGGGAAAGGATCAGACCGACAGCCGCGTCTCACTGCTCACCGGGATCCATCGCAAGGAAGTGCGACGCCTGCGCGGGGCAGGCGCCCCCGTGAGCGCGGTGCCGGCCGTGGTCTCGCGCACCAGCCGGATCATCGCCCGCTGGATCGCCGACCCCATCTTTACCGATCCGCAGGGTCACCCCTTGCCGCTGCCGCGGACGGCCGAGGACAATGCACCCTCCTTCGAGACGCTGGTCGCCGGGGTGACGCGCGATCTGCGCCCGCGGGCGATCCTGGACGAGTGGCTCGACCGCGGCATCGCCTTCACGGATCCGCAGGACCGGATCGTGCTGGCGGAGGCCGCCTACGTGCCCCGCGGAGACGGCGCCGAGGGGCCGCAACTCTACTATTTCGGCCGTAACCTGCACGACCATATCGCGGCGGCCGTGGCCAACATCGTCGGCGACAAGCCGCGCTTCCTGGAGCGGGCCGTCCACTATGACGGACTCTCGAAGGAGCTTGCGGCCAAGCTCGAGGCGCGGGCCCGCGAGATCGCCATGGAGGCGTTGCAGCAAGCGAACCGCGAGGCGCACGCCGCCTGCCAGACCGACCCGGGCGGCGATCACCGCTGGAATTTCGGTCTCTACGTCTACGCGGAGGCCGTGCCGCCCGCGCGTCCCACGGGCGAGCGCTGAGGATCCGGCCGGTGCGAAACCTGCCCAACCGCCGGTTCGTCTTGCGCCTCCTCGCGGGTGCCGCGACGCTGCTGCCCGCCCCGGTCCGGCCGCAGGAGGCCCCGCGCGACCAGGGCATCGGCGGCACCGGCATGATGCGGACCGACGAGCCGCGCGATACCCCGCTGGGCGAGGGTGACCGCGGCATCGGTGGAACCGGGGTGATCGGCACGATCCGGCGCTTCGGGTCGATCATCGTCAACGACCTGCGCATCGCCTACCCGCCGGAGGTGGAGGTGCGCATCGACGGCGCGGCCGCGAAGGCAGCGGACCTGAAGATCGGGCATGTCGTCCACGTGGTGGCGCGGCCGGAGGGCGGCGGCCTCGCCACGCGCCGCATCGATGTAGGCAGTGAGGTGGTGGGCCCTGTCGAGGCGGTCGCTCCGGGGCGGATGATCGTGCTGGGGCAGCGGATCTCGACCGCAGGCCTTGCCGGCGACTGGAAGCCCGGCGCGCGCGTCGCGGTGAGCGGCCTGCGGCGGCCGGACGGGGTGATCGTGGCGAGCCTCGTCGAGCCGCGGGAGGCCGGACCGGACCGGGTCGCCGGCCCGGTCCGGCGCGGCGAAAACGGCGCCCTTCTGATCGGAGCCCTGCGCCTCACGGGGGCCGACGCCCTGCCCCCGGGCAAACGCGCCCTGGTGACGGGTTCGGCCGCCGATGGGGTCCTGCGCGCGAGCAATGCCGCCCAGATCGGCCTGCCGTTCCCGCCGGGGCTGAAGCAGGTCTCGATCGAGGCCTATATCGGCCGCTCCGGCGCGGGCCTCGCCATCGGATCGGGCTACCAGATTGCGGGCCGGCCGGGGGCGAAGGTGCCACGGCAGGGGAGCGTCCGTGCCGTGCTGACCGCCGGCATCGCCCGCGACGGTGATCTGACCGTCGAGCGGTTGCGGATCGAGAACCGCATCGCCCCCGAGACGCCGCAACGCGAAGCGCCCGGCTTCGAGCGCGAGCGCGACCGCCTGGACTTGCGCAACCTACCCGAGGACCTGCCGGGCCGCTTCGGCGCGGAGCCCGGTGGACGGTCGGGCGGTCTCGGCAACCCCGGCGAACCGCGGGGGTTCGGCATCGATACCCGGCCCGGGGGCGGACCGATCCCCGGGGGTGAGCAGCCGGGCGGCTTCGGCGCGGCCCGGGGTGGGCCGGGCGGTCCACCACCGGCGGGCCCCGGCGCCTTCCCGGTCGGTCCCGGTGGATTCGGCGGGCCGGGCGGCGCGCCTGGCGGACCGAGTGGTGGCCCCGGCGGGTTCGGCGGGGCCGGCGGCGGCGGGTTCGGAGGGCCGGGAGGGCCGCCGGGGGGCCGGCGCTAAGCAGGTTTCGCAAAAGTGGCCGCCGGTTTCGCGATGAAAACCTGCGCGCGGCCAAGAACCTAAGCGGAGGATGCGTTGGCGTGCCAACGCAACTTTGCTTAGGGCGCCTCCGCCTCGCGCTGGAGCAGATCGCGCTTGCGCGCCACACCCCAGCGATAGCCGGAGAGCGCACCGTCCGAGCGCACCACCCGATGACAGGGGATCGCGACCGCGATTGCATTCGCACCGCAGGCCTGCGCCACGGCCCGCGTCGCAGCGGGGAGCCCGATCGCGCGGGCGATCTCGGCGTAACTCGCGGTCGACCCCACGGGGATGCGCCGCAGCGCTTCCCAGACCCGCTGCTGAAAGGCGGTGCCGCGGATGTCGAGGGGCAAATCGAGGCCGCGCCCCGGCGCCTCGACCAGACCGATGACCCGCGCCATCCAGTCCTCGAAGACAGGATCGCCCCCGACGATCTCCGCGCCCGGGAACCGGTCCTGAAGATCCTGCAGGAGCGGCTCCGGCGCGTCGCCCAGCAGGATCGCGCAGATGCCCCGATCGGTCGCCGCCACCAGGATCGCGCCCAGGCTGCAGGCGCCGATTCCGAACCGGATGCGCAGGCCTGCCCCGCCCTTCCGATAGACGGCGGGGGCCATGCCCAGGCGCGGGGCGCCCTCGGCGTAGAAGCGGCTCGCCGCGCCGTAGCCGGCCTCGTAGAGCGCCTCGGTGACCGAACGCGCCTCGGGCAGCCGGGCGGCGAGGCTGGCTGCCCGGTGCGCGGCGGCGTAGGCCCGGGGCGTCACGCCGGTGGCGGCCTTGAACACCCGGTGGAAGTGATAAGCGCTCATCCCCGCGGCCGCGGCGAGTGCGGCGAGGGTCGGCGCGGACTCCGCCGTCTCGATCAGCCGGCAGGCGCGGGTGATCGCCTCGGCCTGGCGCCCGGCAAGGCCCGGCGCATCGGGCCGGCAGCGCAGGCAGGGCCGGAAGCCGGCGGCCTCCGCCTCGGCGCAGGTTCGATGGAAGCTGACGTTCTCCGGCCGGGCGGCCCGTGCAGCACAGCTCGGCCGGCAGTACACGCCGGTCGTGCGGACCGCGTACACGAAGGTGCCGTCTGCCCGGGCGTCGCGGGCGGCAAGCGCCGCCCAACGATCGGCATTCGGATCCGTCGCCGGATCGGGGCTCGGAACGAGGCTCATGGCGACGGCGCTCTGCGGCTGGGCGGACGCGGTGAGGATGGGCATGACGGACACAACCGGGCGAGACGGAGGAACGATGCGTCATCCTGGCCGTCCGCCGCCGGCCCGGCATCCCGCGCCTTGCCGCCGAATTCGCGGCGCCAGCGTCCCAGATCCGGGGCGATGCTGTAAAGGCGGACGACCTGCCGCACGAGGGTGACCGTGGCGCCAAACAACACCGACCATATCCACATCGGACAGGACGGGTGGCTGTTCCTGAAGACCGGGACGAACGACGTCCTCGGCCAGTACGAGCGGCCCGAGGAGACGACCGAGCTCATCTGGCAATGGCGCAGCCTCATCGCGACGCGGGAGCGGCGCCTGCGCGCCATGGGGACCCTCTACCGGCACGTCGTCGCTCCGGAGAAGCTGATGGTCTACGATCACCGGCTCGACGGGATCACGATCCGGCCGAACGCTTCGCCGGCCTACCGGCTGCTCCACACCGAACCGCCGTCGCGTCGCCTCAGCGGCCCGTTCGGCCTCTACGCTGCCTGGCGCAGGCGTCGTCGCTGGCGGGAGACCTGCATCGACCTCGTGACGCCGCTGCGCGCGGGACGCGACGCGACCGACCTCTACTGCCGGACCGACACGCACTGGTCCTTCGAGGGCTGTTATTGCGCCTACGCGGAAATCTGCCGAGCGCTCGGCGCCGAGCCCCGGGCGGATCTTCGGGACCGGCCCTCCTTCGAGACCGACCACGACGGCGACCTGGGCAGCGCCTTCGATCCGCCGCGGCGGGCGCGGTCACGGACCGTGATGATCCAGCAGGATGCGGTGCGGACCTATGCCAGCCCGATCGTCGCGGCGCGGGAGAAGGCGGGCCTCCTGCATACGCTGCATGTCGGCGCGCATGTGGTCTACGGCAACGCCAAGGCCACGGATCCGCGCCGCGTGATGCTGTTCGGCGATTCCTTCTCGCACGTCATGCCGTACATGCTGACGATCCTGCTGGCCGAGACCTTCAGCGAGCTGCATTTCGTGTGGAGCACGTCGCTCGACTGGTCCTATATCGCGAAGGTCCGGCCCGACATCGTGCTCACGGAAGTGGCCGAGCGCTTCATGGTCCAGCTGCCCGACGACACATTCTCGGTGGAGGCCTACGCCGAGGAGCGGTTCGGCGCGGAGCTGGCGGCAGCCCGTGCGTGAGCCCGACCGGACACGCGCCTGATCGCAACGTCGGTGCAAAATCGAGACGACCGAATAGCGCGGGCGACCAGCCAAGCGCCCCGAGGAACGCGAGATGTCCCTCGTCCATCACCTTTCAGACCATATTCGGAGTCTAGCGTTTCGCCTGACAGCAGTGATGTCGAGGGAGCCGGCCGTTGAAGGCGTTGATCGGAAAACTACACGGTGATCTGATCTTCGACAGGCGAACGCGCGTTCTCGCCGAATCCCTGACCGGTCTGCTGCCCCGTGACGCGACCGTTCTCGATGTCGGCTGTGGTGATGGAACCATCGCCGGCCTCTGTCGTACGATCCGGCCCGATATCCATGTCGAAGGCATCGACGTCTTCGTGCGGCCCAGCACGGTCATCCCGGTGAGCGCCTTCGACGGAAAGACCCTGCCGTTCCCGGATCGGTCCTGGGATGTCGTCACCTTCATCGACGTTCTGCACCACACGGAAGACCCGGGGCAACTTCTCCGAGAAGCCGCGCGGGTCGCGCGTCGATACGTCATCCTCAAGGACCATCTGTCCGAGAACAGCTTGGACCGCCTGTCGCTCTCATTGATGGATTGGATCGGCAACGCGCCTCACGGTGTCGCACTGACGTACAACTATCAATCGTCGCAACAATGGATAACTCTGTTCGCGCGCGCGAATTTGCAGGCCGACGCTGAGACCAGCGATATTCCCTTATATATCTTTCCTCTGAATTTATTCTTCGGCCGGAGACTTCACGTCATCACACGGCTTCGCCCTGACCACCCGGGCTCATAGCCAAGGCTGGAAGCGATTGACACGGTAGAAGCCAGACCTCAGCTGGCCATTGCGCCCGGTGACGGCACACGCCTGTTCTGCCGAAACCAAGCCGCGATCAGCAACGCCAGAAGAGGGATCAGCCAGATAACGCGGGCTTGGTAGCGGGCGAAGACACCGGATACGGCCCCGCAGATCATCGCGTTCACGATCACGCCCACCACGATGAGCACCACGGCACCGGCGAACGGCGGAACCGGATCCGATCCGCCCGGCCGCGCAGGCACGAAAAGATCAAAGCATCGTGTCTTGACCGTCGACCACACGATGAAGATCCAGGCCGCGATCACGACAACAATGTGAACGATCGCAACGAACAGAGGATTCGCCCGGACGTCACAGCTCTTCGGGATGGCGTCGCAGGATTGCAGATCGGGCACGATGCGCTGGATCGCCGTTCGATCCCACCACGCGAGTTTGAGGAACCGTGCGGGCGAGCTCATCGGCTCGGCAACATAGAAGGTCATCAATTGCTGCAGCCCATTCTGCAGAAGGCGCGTGATGACGGCTACGGGATCACGCGCGACAACCGCCGATACGAAGGCGGGCTCCTCGTCGCGTAGTCTGGTCCTGATCTCGTAGGTCGAGGTCGAGAAGATCCCCTTCAAAGGGTCATCCGACCAGAGGATCTCGTCCTCACTGGCCACCGGCCTATTCGTAAACCGGCATAGTGTCGGGCTGGCCCCACCCGGACAAGCGGACGCCAGATAATCTCGGCCCGGTCCGTCGGCGAGGAGGCGCGCCATGAGGAAGGGCGGCGTCCGCTGCGCGACCCCGACATCCGCGCGGTAGATCGCGCCGAACGCCCAATTCATCGAAACGGCCACCAGGATGGACATGGCGAGCCAGCCCGCGCGGCCCGCGACGAGCCGCAGCGGTGTCTTGAACACGGCCAGGATCGCGAGGGCGGCGACCGATAGACTCGCGGCGAGTGCGATATTGGCGGCATGAAACGTGAGGCTCGCCACGAGCAGCACCCACAGCATGGAGCGCTCCCATGGGGTAAGCTGCGCCGGACAGAAGGCGAGGATCGCCAGGGCAATGATCAGCAGCCCGGCGTAGAGATCCGGCATCGCGAAGGCTGCGAAGAACGGCAGGCTTGTGCCGAGCCCGAGCATCAAGATCACAGACTGGTAGAAGATCGGCGAGGCCGCCGGCAACATTGCGCGGATCAAGATGCAGATCGACCACGCCGCCAGGAAGGCTTGGCCCGCAGCAAGCAGCCACAAGGTTCCAAACCTGACGGCCAGAACAAGAACGAGGCCGTAGAACGGGGATCGGCCGCCCGCGATCGTCGCAGGCGTCTTGTCGCGCATCGCGTGCGATTCCGGCATGACCGAAGTTGGATCCGTCAGGCGGTTCCTGTCGAGATCCGGCAGCGCGATGCCCAGACGCCAAGCCAGATACTCTCCTTGCGAGTAATACTGCACCGTGTCGTTGAAAACTGATGGCCTTCCGTTGGCCGCCGCGACGGCGAACAGCACGGCACTGGCGAACAGGACATGCATCCACCAGGCTCGGCGCATGCGTCCGGCCACAACGCCGCGTCCAGCCCGACGACGCCGCGTGGCGGCATCCGAAGATACGGCCGTCATCATAGTCATGACCTTTGACAGGAAGCGCCGCGACAGTCAGCGCGCGCCGTCGCCCCGGTTCTGCTGAGGGCGGAACCGGCAGCGCAACCGGTTCAAGCTGCCGATTGCCGGCGTTCCGCCGCCGACATCTCCACCTTCGGAGCCTCGGATTGCAGGAAATCAGCCTCGTTGCCGCCGATCACGGCGAGGAGAAAGCCGCCGAGTGCATTCTGAGCGCCGACCACCAGAAGCGTCGTCCCCGCCACCGCGGGCAGGACGCTGCCGATCGGGCCGTAGCTGTTCCGGGACCAATACCAGATCACCAGTGCGAGGATGGCTACGCCAGCCATGAAGGTGATGAGGCCGGCCCCGAGCATCGTTTCCAGTGAAACCCAGCTTGTCCATCGCGCATGACGCCGGCTCGGTCTGCGGTATCCCTCGCGCGCACCGTAGAGATGCGTCGCCGCCGCGAACAGACTCAGATTGTGGGCCAGTCCAAGCATCGCGCCAGCCAGGATCACCCAATAATTGCCAAGGAAGAACGTCCGTTCTTGACCCAGAGCCAAGGCGGCCGCGGCCAGCAGCAGGATTGCAAGCCCGCCGCTGGCGAGGAGAGCCGCGGGGGCAGCGAAGATCCCGGTCGGGCTCAACATCAGCAGGTATCGCAGGTGGCGCCATCCGTCCCGCCACGGGCGCAGGTGCGAACCACGGCCGCGACAATCGCGCGACAGGGTCGCCGGACGCTGGGTGATGCGCTCGCCATTCAGGGCCGCTTTGATCACCATCTCGCTGGCGAACTCCATGCCGCTCCCGCGCAGCTTCAGCCGGCGATGGCACCCCTTCGTCAGAGCGCGCAAACCGCAATGCGCGTCCTCGATGCCGGCCCGGAACAGCAGGTTCAGGATGCCGGTCAGCACGGGGTTGCCGATGTAGCGGTTCTTCCACGGCATGGCACCGGCGGCGATGCCGCCCTGGAAGCGCGAGCCCATGCAGAGATCGGCGCCGGAGCGCAGGGCCATCACCATGGCGACCGCATCGCGGAAGTCGTAGGAACCGTCGGCGTCGCCCATGACGAGGTAGCGGCCTTGGGCCGCCTGAAAGCCGCCGTTCAGTGCAGCCCCGTATCCGCGCCGGGAAACCGCAATCACGCGGGCGCCGGCCGCGGCCGCAATCGCGCGGCTCTCGTCGATGCTGCCGTTATCCGCGACGATGATCTCACCGTTCAGCGCGTGCGTTTCGCTGAGCTGATCCAGGGCCGCGCGCGCCGTCGCCAGGGCGGAAGGCAGGGCCTGCTCCTCATTGAGACACGGAATGACGATGGAAACGTCGATCGGGCCCGCGCCTGAAGTCCAGTCGTTCCGACCCATAGAAACCGTCCGAGCTGCTCATCGGGCACGCTACGGAACGAGAGCCTGCGGTTCGGTTAACCAAATCGGCATCGGCTGACGTTTGTTTTGATCTCCGCCCGATGTGACCCATTCGATCGTGAAGGGGCAGCGGAGGCCGTACATCCCGGCCGAAGACGTCATCCCCTCACACGAGAGCGGCGGTTCCAACCTGCCTCGCGGAAGAACCGCCCCGTTGCGCCGCGCTCAGTCCTGCAGCTTGGCCACCAGTGCATCCGACAGGGCGAAGTTCACGTAGACGTTCTGGACATCGTCCTGATCCTCGATCACCTCGACGAGGCGGATCAGCTTCTCGCCGGTCTCGTCGTCGACATCGATCGTGTTCTGAGCCTTCCAGATCAGACCGGTGCGGTTCGGCTCGCCGAAGCGGGTTTCGAGGGCCTTGGCGACATCACCGTAGGAATCCTGGGCGCAGATCACCTCGTGGCCGTCCGGGCCGGAACTCACGTCGTCGGCGCCGGCCTCGATGGCGGCCTCCAGCATCGTGTCGGCATCGGCCACGGAGGCCGGATAGGCGATCACGCCGACGCGGTCGAACATGAACGCGACCGCGCCGGTCTCGGCGAGGCTGCCGCCCGACTTGGTGAAGGCGGAGCGCACGTCCGAGGCGGTGCGGTTGCGGTTGTCGGTCTGCGCCTCGACGATCAGGGCGGCGCCGCCGGGGCCGTAGCCCTCGTAGCGGATGTCCTCGTAGTTCTCGCCATCGGCGCCGGCGGCCTTCTTGATCGCGCGCTCGATATTGTCCTTGGGCATGTTCTCGGCGCGGGCCGCCAGGATCGCCGCCCGCAGGCGCGGGTTCATCGCCGGATCGGGCGTGCCGAGCTTGGCCGCCACGGTGATTTCGCGGGCGAGCTTGCCGAACACCTTCGAGCGGACCGCGTCCACCCGGCCCTTGCGGTGCATGATGTTCTTGAACTGGGAATGGCCTGCCATGGCGTGTCGGACTTTGTTCTTGGGCGCGGGCGAGCTTGAGTACCCCGCCGACGCGGCTGTGAGGTCGCCCGCGTTATAGGCTGCCGGGTTTCGCCGAAGCAACGCGGTCGCCCAAGCTGTTCGTGATCGGAGAAAAGCGGAAAGATCGCCGCGGTCGAGCGTTGCCGCAGGGAATGTCTCTCGCGCCAGGGATGCGATGTCGAGCCGGAACGGACGTAATACGGTGATGGTGGCAGGCGCGAGCGCCGGCGTCGGACGCGCAGTCGCTCACGAATTCGCCCGGCACGGCTGGAACGTCGGTCTGATCGCCCGGGGCGAGGCGGGGCTGCGCGGCACGATCCGCGACGTGGAGCAGGCCGGCGGCCGGGCCTTGGCCTTCCTGGCGGACGTGGCCGATGCCGACGCCGTCGCGCAGGCCGCCGACGAACTCGCCGAGCGGTTCGGTGGTATCGACGTGTGGGTCAACAACGCGATGGTGACGATCTACGCGCCCGTGCAGGAAACCAAGCCGGAGGAATTCCGGCGGGCAACCGAGGTCACCTATCTCGGGCAGGTTCACGGCACGCTGGCCGCTCTGCGGCACATGGTGCCGCGCGACCGGGGCACGATCGTCCATATCGGCTCGGCGCTGGCCTACCGGTCGATCCCGCTCCAGGCCAGCTACTGCGCCGCCAAGGCCGCGGTGCGGGGCTTCGTCGACAGCCTGCGCAGCGAATTGCTCCACGATGGCAGCCGGGTGCGACTCACGATGGTGCAGCTGCCGGCGGTGAACACGCCGCAATTCGATTGGGCGCGCTCGCGGCTGCCGCGCAAACTCGAGCCGGTGCCGCCGATCTACCAACCCGAGGCCATCGCCCGCCACGTGTACCGGGCGGCCCACGACGCGCCGCGGGAATTGTGGATCGGCGCCTCGGCCTGGAAGGCCATCGTCGGAAACATGCTGATCCCGGGCTGGATCGACGGATACCTTGCCCGGCACGGCTATCGCGGGGAGATGACCAGCGTGCAGGCCCAGAAGAACCGCCCCGACAACCTCTACGACCCGGTCGACACCGATCCCGGGGCGCATGGGCGCTTCGATTCCCGTGCGACCGCGCATGTTACTGCGGCCGACCCACGCTGGCTCAAGCTCGGGCTTGCGGCGGCTCTGGGTGTCGTCGCCGGCACGATGCTGTTCGCCACCGAGGCGCACGGACGGAGCGAAGGGCAAGCAGATCGCCGGCTTGGCAGGGATTGACCCTTCGAGGTTCACTCGCTGGTGCGCGGCACCGTGACTCCGTCGGCTTTGCGGAGTTTGGTGCCTCGCATCCCACTCGGCTTGCGGCTATCGGAAGGATCAGATGCCGATCACGACCCGTCGCGAGTTCATGCGGAGCGCGATCGCCGGAGGCACCCTCCTAAGCCTCGGTGAGCATGCCCGGGCCACGGCCCCCCTCGGCGGACCCCAGGCGCCGGGCTACTATCGAATGCGCCTCGGCACCTACGAGGTCACCATCGTCAACGATGGCGCGCGAAGCTTCCCGATGCCGGACCGCTTCGTGCGCAACGTCCCGCGGGACGAGGCGCTCGAAGCCGCGCAGGCCGCCTACATGCCGCCCGGTCAGGTGACGGTGCCGTTTAACCCGACCCTGATCAACACCGGCTCGAAGCTGATCCTGATCGATACGGGGAACGGGCCGGTCGCGGGCGGGCCGGTCGGACGCCTTACGGAAAACTTGGCAGCCGCCGGGGTCAGGCCCGAGGATGTAGACCTCGTGCTGATCTCACATCTTCATCCGGATCACACGAACGGGCTCAAGACCGCCCAGGGTACGCTCGCCTTTCCGAATGCCGAGATCCGGGCGGCCTCGCCCGATTGGGCGTTCTGGATGAGCGACACCCACATGGCCCGGGCCGCCGATGCGGTGACACAGGCCTACTTCGCCAACACCCGGAAGGTTCTCGCCGATCTGAAGGACCGGGTCCGCACCTTCGCCTGGAATGAGGAGGTCGCTCCCGGGATCACGGCGCTCGCCGCCCCCGGGCATACTCCGGGCCATACGGCCTTCGCGGTGGCTTCCGGATCGGACCGGCTGCTGATCCAGTCCGACGTGACCAACATCCCGGCGTTCTTCCTGCAGCACCCGGACTGGCACGTGATGTACGATTACGATGCCGATCAGGCACAGGCGACGCGGCACCGCTTCTACGACATGGCCGCAGCCGAGAAGTCCTTGGTGGTGGGTTATCACTTCCCTTTCCCGTCGCTCGGCCACGTGGAGCGGGCTGGGTCGGGTTATCGTCTGGTGCCTGTCGCCTGGAGCGCTGCGCTCTAATCGTCGGATGCCTCATGCCACCGCGTGAGGCCCGCCAAGTCCACGACGCCACCCGGCCATTCCACCCCACCGATGTGCTGGTGCGGCTGCCCCGGCTCTCCGAGATCCGAGACCGCCGAGAAGGCTCCGTCGAGCTTGTGGCTGCCGGTATAGCGACTGCGGGTCGCCAAGACCGGAAGGCCGGCGGCGCGCGCCGAACTGATCCCGGCGGCCGAATCCTCGACCGCGACGGCCTCCGAGGCGGCGATGTCCAGGCCGGCGAGCGCCAGGAGAAACACGTCCGGGGCGGGCTTCTTGCGATCCGCCTCGTCGCCCGCCGCGATCACGTCGAAGGGCGCATCGCCCGGCGGAAAGTTGATGGCCAGCAGTCGGTCGACATTCGGCCGGCTGGTGGTGGTGGCGACGGCGAGCCGGATGCCGGCCGCCCGGGCCTCGGCGATGAGCCGGGCGATACCGGGCCGCAGCGGCAACCCACTCTCGACCACAAGTGCGCCGTAGGCCGCCGTCTTGCGGGCATGAATCTCGGGCGCCAGCGCATGGAACGCTTCGGCTCCAGCCGGCTGCTGCGTGTCGATGTAATGGGCGAGCCGTTCCTTGCCGCCCATCACGGTGAGCAGATCGGCGTAGAGCGCCGCGTCCCAGTGCCAGGGAAGGCCTAGTTCGGCGAAGGCGCGGTTGAACGCCTGCCGGTGCAGGTCCTCGGTCTCGGCCAACGTGCCGTCGACGTCGAAGATCAGCGCCCTCAGCACGAGAGGTCGCGGCCGGAGGCGCCCTCCGCGCCATCCCGGATCGCCGCGATACGCTCCGCATAGGCGCTCGGTCCGCCACTGAAGACGGCGTTGCCGGCCACGAAGGTGTCGGCGCCGGCGCGGCTCGCAGCCCGGACGGTCTCGGGGTCGATGCCGCCATCGACCTGGATCCGGATGTCGCGGCCCGCCACCATCGCCCGCACCCGCGCCACGGATTCCATGGCGCTCTTGATGAAGCTCTGGCCGCCGAAGCCGGGATTGACGGTCATCACCAGCACGAGGTCCACGAGGTCGAGCACCGGCTCCACCACGGCGGCCGGGGTGCCGGGGTTGATCGCCACGCCGGCGCGCTTGCCGAGGTCACGGATCGTCTGGAGCGAGCGGTGGATGTGCGGTCCGGCCTCGGCATGGACCGTGATGCCGTCGGCACCGGCCTCGGCGAAGGCCGCGAGGTATGGAACCGCCGGGGCGATCATCAGGTGGACGTCGAAGTACTTCTGCGTATGCGGGCGCAGCGCCTTCACCACCGGGGGGCCGAAGGTGATGTTGGGCACGAAATGGCCGTCCATCACGTCGAGATGGATCCAGTCGGCCCCCGCTGCGTCCACGGCGCGGGTTTCCTCCGCGAGCATCGAGAAATCGGCCGAGAGGATCGAGGGGGCAATGATGGGAGGAAGCATCACGGGTCTTTCAGCAACGGCGGGCTCGGATGACGGTCAGCACACAGGCCGATCCGGTTCGGACCCTCATCCTGAGGTGCCGCGGAGCGGCCTCGAAGGAGGGCTCCAGGGATCGCGCGGCCGGCTGAAGGGCTCCTTCGAGGCCTCCGCTGCGCTTCGGCGCCTCAGGATCAGGGTCTGGGCGAGATCAACGTTTCGGTTCGGTCCAAGATGCCCCTCCCCTGTCAGGCCAGCCGGCGTCGCCGTTCGACGAGTTGCATGATCATCGGCGTCAGGATCAGCTGCATGGCGAGATCCAGCTTGCCGCCCGGGATCACGATGGAATTGGCCCGGCTCATGAAGCTGTCGTGGATCATGGAGACCAGGTAGGAAAAATCGATCCCCTTCGGGTCCTTGAACCGGATCACCACCATCGACTCGTCGGCGGTGGGGATCCAGCGGGCGATGAACGGGTTCGAGGTGTCGACCGTTGGTACACGCTGGAAGTTGATGTCGGTGAACGAGAATTGCGGGCAGATGGTCTGCACGTAATCGGGCATCCGCCGCAGGATCACGTCGGTGACGGCGTCCGTGGAATAGCCGCGGAACGACCGGTCCCGGTGCAGCTTCTGGATCCACTCCAGGTTGATCACCGGCACGACACCGATCTTCAGGTCGGCATAACGGGCGATGTCGACATCCGGGTCGGCCACGCAGCCGTGAAGGCCCTCATAGAACAGGAGATCCGAATCCGGTGGGAACGCCTCCCACTCCGAGAAACTACCCTCGGCGATCCCGTAGGCCTGCGCGTCATGCTGGTCATGGGCGTAGTGACGGGTCCGGCCGGTGCCATTTTCGGCGTAGCTGCGGAACACCGCCTCCAGCTCCGGCAGCAGGTTCGCCCGCGGCGCGAAGTGCGACAGGGTCGGCTCGCGCGCCATCATGGCCCGCATCGTGTCCCGGTCGAAGGCATGGAAGCCGTCGCCCTCGATGAACACCGCCCGCACGTCCTCGCGGCGGAAGATCTGCTCGAAGGTGTTGCGCACCGAAGTGGTGCCGGCCCCTGAGGAACCGGTCACCGAGATGATGGGATGACGCGCCGACATCGTTTACGACTTCACGGCGCGGTTATGACCGCATCAGGCCGCGCTGGCCGAAGAGTGGCGAGCGGCCGGCATCGGGCTTGCCGCCCCCGTAATAGGTTGCGACGCAATCCACCTCCTCGGTGGAGCCGCAGACCAGCGGGGCGCGCTCATGGATGCCGGTGGCTACGAGGTCGAGGATGCGCGTCTGACCGTCCGTGGCCGCGCCGCCGGCCTGCTCCACCAGCATCGCCACGGGGGCGACTTCGTAGAGCAGCCGCAGGCGGCCGCGGGCGTAGTTCTTCCGGGCATCGCCCGGATAGAGGAACACGCCACCCCGGGTCAGCACGCGCTGGATGTCGGCCACCAGGGAGGCGAGCCAGCGCATGTTGTAGTCCTTGTCGCGCGGGCCCTCGGTGCCACGCTGGCAATCCTCGATATAGGCCTTCACGGGGGCGTCCCAATGCCGGGCGTTCGAGGCGTTGATGGCGAATTCCTTGGCGGAGGTGGGCACCGCCATGGCGGGGCTCGTCAGCTTGAACGTCCCGTCCTTGCGGTCGAGCACGTAGGATTGGGTGCCCTGGCCGAGCGTCAGGACCAGCGCCGTAGCCGGGCCGTAGGTCACGAAGCCGGCTGCGATCTGCGCCGTGCCGGGGGTCGTGAACGAGGCGAGCGGATTGGCCGGGTCCTTGATCGACGGCCGGATGCCGAAGATCATCCCCACCGCCATGTTGACGCCGATGTTGGAAGACCCGTCGAGCGGATCGATCGCGACGGCGAGCGGCGCGTCCGGGTTCAACCGCATCACCTCCTCGGCCTCCTCGGAGGCGACCTCGGCCACGGGGGCGCCCCGCAGGGCGGCCGTCACACTCTCGTGAGCGATCACGTCGAGCGCCTTCTGCACGTCGCCGTCGCTGTTGTGCTCGCCCGCCGCCGCGAGGTCGCCGCCGAGCGACCCGCGCCCGATCCGCTCGCTGATCTCCGCCGCAGAGCGCGCCACCGCGGCGATCACCACGGCAGCATCCTTCAGCGCCGGGTCGGCCGCCACGGCCTGCGCCAGGCAGGCCTCGAGGGGCGTCCCGATCGCCGTTGAATTTGCCATCGGCCTATCCTTCCTGCTCGGATCCCGCCCGCCGGGATCGCGCGTTCCGCGCGGGCTCTGTAGCGGCCGCTCCGCCGGCAAGATAGCGGTCCCGGCCCTTGGATCGACAGGAACCGGTAGCCCGGCGTTCAAGATTTCCGTGCGATCTTGTATGAAAGCACAAAAAATACGAGACCTCGGCGATGCGCAACCTCTCCCTCAAGCAGCTTCAGGCAGTGGCGGCGGTGGCCCGGCTCGGCACCATGACACGGGCGGCCCAGGAACTGAACGTGACCTCGGCCGCGCTCTACGCGCGCATCCGCCAACTGGAGGAAGAAGCCGGTTTGCTGCTGTTCGACCGGACACCGGGCGGTCTGAAGCCGACCGATGCCGGCCGCGAGATGCTCTGGGCGATCGACAGCATCAACACCGTACTGGAAACCTGCACCGACCGGTTGCGGACCCTGCGCGGCGCCGAGGGCGGACGCGTCGCGCTCGGCGTCGTCTCGACCGCGAAGTATTTCGCGCCCCAGGTGATCGCCGGCTTCGTCAAGAAGCATCCGGGCGTCGAGATCAGCCTGTCGGTGCGCAACCGCGGCCAGACCGTGGAGGCGCTCCGCGGCTACGAGATCGATTTCGCCCTGATGGGTCGCCCGCCCCGGGATTTCCCGATCGAAGCCGCCACCTTCGGGCCGCACCCGATCGTGCTGATCGCGGCCCCCGACCATCCCCTGGCCGGCAAGGCCGGCCTGACCCGCGAGGATCTCACCGATCAGCCGTTCTTCCTGCGGGAGGAAGGCTCGGGCACGCGGATGGTGTTCGAGGAGTTCATGGCCGGCGTGCTGGTCAAGCGGGCGCCGCTGGAGATCGACACGGGCTCGAACGAGACCATCAAGCAGGCTGTGATGGCCGGGCTCGGCATCGCGCTGCTCTCGGTGCACTCGGTCGCAGCGGAGTTGGACAGCGGGCGCCTCGTGCTCCTCGACGTGAGGGGCCTGCCGATCCGGCGCGACTGGTACGCGGTTCGCCGCGCCGACAAGGTGCTGGGTCCGGCGGCTTCCGCGGTCTGGTCCTACCTGATGACGGAGGGCGCGCGCAGCCTTCCTGGGGTCGCGCAGAGCGGCCTCGCCCTCGCTGGAGCCCAGGCGTGAGCCCGGCCGGGATCGTCGTCGCGGGCGCGGGCCAGGCGGGCTTCCAGCTCGCCGCCTCCCTGCGCGAGGGCGGCTTCCGGGAGCCGATCACCCTGGTGGGCGACGAGACCGCCCTCCCCTACCAGCGCCCGCCCCTGTCAAAAGCCTACCTCGCCGGCAAGACCGACCGGGAGGGCCTGTTTTTGCGCCAGCCCGGCTTCTTCGCCGAGCACGCGATCATGCACCGGCCGGGGATCCGTGCCACCGCGATCGATCGGGCGGCCCAGCGACTCCACCTGTCGGACGGCGACAGTCTCGCCTACGATCACCTCGTCCTCGCCACGGGCGCCCGCAACCGCCCCCTGTCGGTCCCCGGGGCCGATCTGGGTGGCGTACACCAGCTGCGCGGGCTGGCGGATGCCGACGCATTGCGGGCGGAGATCGCGGCGGCCCGGGCGATCGTGGTGGTGGGCGCGGGCTTCATCGGCCTGGAATTCGCCGCCGTGGCGGCCGGGCGCGGACTCCCGGTGACGGTGATCGAGGCGGCCGCGCGGCCCATGGCCCGGGCGATCTCGCCCGAGATGGGGGCGTTCTTCCGGACCGCCCATGAAGCGATGGGCGTGCGCTTCGCCTTCGGGGCCGGCGTGACGGCGATCACCGGCCGGAACGGCCGCGCAACTGGCGTTACCCTTGCGGACGGACGGGAGCTCCCCGCCGACCTCGTCCTCGTCGGCATCGGCGTGCTTCCGAATGGCATCCTCGCCGCGGAGGCCGGGCTGCCGGCCCAGGACGGCGTCCACGTCGATGCCTTCCTCGCCACCCCGGATCGGGCCATCTCGGCGATCGGCGATTGCGCCCGGTTCCCGAGCCCCTTCGCATCCGGGCTCACGGCCGACGGCACCGTGCGGATCGAATCCGTGCAGAACGCCATCGACCAGGGCCGGTGCGTCGCGGCCCGGCTGCTGGGCAAGCCCGCCGCCTACGGTGCCTTGCCCTGGTTCTGGAGCGACCAGGGCCCGCACAAGCTGCAGATCGCCGGGCTGTCGGGTCCCGACGATGCCAGCGTGGTCCGCGGGTCCGGGCCGGCCTTCTCGGTGTTCCGCTTCCGCGACGAACGCCTGAGCGCGGTGGAATCCGTCGACCGGGCCGGCGACCACATGGTTGCCCGGCGTCTCCTCACAGCCGGGACACCGCTGACGCCGGATCAGGCGGCCGATCCGGGCTTCGATCTCAAGGCGCTGGCGATGGGGCGGCCCTGAGGATCATTCACCCCGGGAATGCCACCGGCGCCGGCTTCTGCCGCAGGGCATAGGCGGTGCCGATCCCCAGCGCCAGGATGGTGACGGCGCAGCCCATGAGCGCCCCGAACTGACCGAGCCGGACCAGTGCCTGCCCGATCACCGCGACGCCGAGCGCCTGTCCGCAGAAGAACGAGAACGCGTGGAGCGCCACTGCGGAGGCCCGCGCCTTCGGCGCGACCTCGGTCACCTGTGTCTGGTAGGTGTTGTGCAACATGTAGAAGCCGAGCCCCATGGCGGTGAGCGCGGCGCAATCGACCTGCCACGTGCCCGCCAATCCGACCACGGTAAGCGACGCGCCGCAGATCAGGCCGCCGCCGATGAGCATCCGCGGCAGGCCGAGCAGCCGCACCAGCAGCCCGACCAGCGCCGAGTAGACCAGGCCGCCGACTGCAAAACCGGCCAGCACGAGGCCGGCCTCGCGCGGGCCGCCCTCTCCACGGGCCTCGATCAGCGGCGCGAGGTGCGGAAAGACGCCGAAGATCGCGATAGCCTCGATGAACACCGCCGAGAACAGCACCCGCGCCCGGGGATTACGCAGGATCGTCCGATAGCGCGTCACCGCCTCGCCGAAGGCCGGGCGGCGGGCGGGGGCCCGGCCGGCCCGGTCGAAACCCAGCACCGTCGCGGCGCACGCGAAGGCCGCCACCGCGGCGGTGACCGCGAAGACGCCGCGCCAGCCGATCGCCGCCTCGATCAGACCCGCGAAGGTCGAGCCGGAGAGCTGGCCAAGGATCACCGCGACCAGGAAGCGCCCGATCGCCACTTGGCGGCCCTCCATCGGCACGCGGTCGCCGAGCAGCGCCAGGGAGAGCGGGATGCAGCCCCCAGCCGCCGCACCCGCCAGCATCCGCAAGCCGAACAGGCTGCCGATATCGGGGGCGATGCTGCACAGGGTAAGGGCCACGGCGAGCACCGCGAGGCAGGTGCTCATCACCCGCTCCTTGCCCAACGCGTCGCCGACCGGCCCCAGCACAGGCTGGATGAACGCGTAGGGCAGCGCGAAGGCGGTGGAGAGCAGCGCCACCGTGTGGGCGTCGCTGCCGAGATCCCGGGCGAGCACGCCGACGAGGGGCTCCACCGAGCGCAGCGCGAAGGTGCTGCCGAACCCCGCGCAGGCCAGCACGACGATCAGGCGCGGGATCGATGTGTCCGGCGGCGCGGCGCGGGCGGTCGCAGGGGTGAGAGCCGGCTCTGTGCTGTCGGTCATGGGGGCGCTTCGCGACGCGGACCAAGATCGGTCAAGCCGCATCGCATCTCCCCGGCCCGAGCGGAACCCCGATATGCGATAGATCAGTGCGCGTAGAACGCAGGATCCGAATCGTCCGTCGGGTGGGCGAACGCCCAGCGCAAGGCGGTGGACAGCGGCACATTGTAGGTGAGGCCGCGCGGCGGCACCGGCTTCAGGAACCAGCGGTCATAGATCGTCTGGATCTCGGGGCTGCGGTAGAGGTCGGCGGTGGCCCGGTCCACCACCGCCTTGAAGGCCGGATCGTCCCTGCGCATCATGATCCCGTAGGGCTCCGGGTTGGACAGCGTCTCGTCGCTGACCACGTAGGCGGCCGGTTCCTTGGACTGGGCCGCCACGACGCTGAGCTGCACGTCGTCCATCACGAAGGCCGCCGCACGGCCGGTCTCGACCATCAGGAACGCCTCCGGGACGTCCTTGGCGGCGATCACCGTGATGCCGAGCTTGCGCTCGTTGTTGGCTTTGATCAGCATCAGGATGTTGGTCGAGCCGGCCACCGACGAGACGGTCTTGCCGCGCAGATCGTCCAAACTGGCGATGTGCTGATCCTTCTTGGAAACGAAACGGGTGGCGGTCAGGAAGTGGGTGTTGGTGAACGCCACCTGCTTCTTGCGCTCGGCGTTGTTGGTCGTCGTCCCGCATTCGAGATCGACCGTGCCGTTGGTGATCAGCGGGATGCGCGATGAGGAATTGACGAACTCCATCCCGACCTCGAGGCCCGGCCGCTTCAGCTCGCGCTTCACGGCGTCGGCAATCTTCATGCAGATGTCGATCGCGAAGCCGACCACCTTCTGGTTCTGGTCGATGTAGCTGAACGGAGGCGCGGTATCGCGCACGCCGAGGACCAGCCGGTTGCTGTCTTGGATCTTCTTGAGGGTGCCGGTGAGGGCATCTGCCCGGGCCGGCTGCGACATGGACAGCGCGACGAGGGCCGCGAGGAGAGACAGCAGACGCATGGGCTGGCTTGATCCGATCGTCGCGCGTCGGGGCAGTCGACCGGTCGTAACCGGTGGAGCCCGAATGCGCGTCCGATCAGGCTCCGAAAGGCCTATCAGCAAGAGTCCGGCCGCGAAGAGATCGGAAGCGTCGATAAAGACACATCGTACCGCCGCCCAAGCCGATCACGCGACCGTATTCGCTGGCGCAGCGAAGTGACCCAGTCGAGCGCGCCCCACCGAACGGGCGCCACCCCGGATTGCTTCGCTGCACGCGCAAGGACTCTGGCGCCCTCAACGGGTTAGCCCACGGCCTCGGCGCGAAGCACGGGCAAGGCCCGGAGTGCCGCGGTGGCGAAGTCCAGGAAGGCGTTCACCCGGGCTGGCCGGAAATCCGCGCTCGGGGTCACGAGTTGCACCGGCACCGGCGGCGGCTCATGAGCGGCGAGCAGGCGCACGAGGCGACCGGCCGCAATGTCCTCCGCTGCTTGGTACGACAGGACCCGCGCGATACCCCGCCCCGCCCGGGCGGCGATCAGCGCGGCTTCGACCTCGTTGACGATGAGGCGCGGCGCGAGGCGCACGCGGTTCACCCCGAAACGCCATTCCCGCAGCCCCGAGCGCCCGACGCCCAGGATGGTATCGTGCTCGGCGAGATCGGCGGGCTTGCGTGGCGTACCCCGGGCGGCGAGGTAATCCGGGCTCGCCACCACGATCTGGCCAACCTGCCCGACGCGGCGCGCCAGGAGGCGCGATTCGGCGAGCTGCCCGATCCGCAGGGCGATGTCGATCCCCTCGTCCACGAGATCGAGGTTGCGGTCGGCCAACACGAGTTCGACCTGCGTCTCCGGATAGGCGTCGAGGAAGCCCGACACGACCGGTGCGACGTGCTTGCGTCCGAACAGAACCGGCGCTGTGATCCGCAGGAGGCCCCGCACCACGTCGCCCGACGCCCCCGACACGGCCATCTCGTATCCCGCAAGAAGGCCCCGGGCCCGCTCGGCGAGATCCAGGCCAGCCTGAGTCGGGGCAAGGCGCCGTGTCGTACGCTCCACGAGGCGGCTGCCTGCCCGGGCCTCGAGGCTGGCAAGTGCCCGGGTCGCCGCCGCGGCGGAGCGGTGCAGCCGCCGCGCTGCCGCGCTGAGGCTGCCGGCATCGACGATCGCGACGAAAAGAGCGAGTTCGTCCAGGCGATCCATCGATTGTTGTGACCTGTGAAATTCTGATTGCCAGAGACTCGGGATTTTCGCCGGTCCACGCAAGGGCGATATCGGTCCCGTCAGGGAGACGCACACGATGACCGAACCCGATCTCACCCTCTACGGCCTGCGCCTCTCGGGCCATTCGCACCGCGCCGAGCTGTTCCTATCCCTGCTCGGGCTACCCTTTCGCTTCGTCGAGGCTGCGAGTGCCGCGCAGCGGGAGGCGGCAGCCTTCGGGCGGCTCAACCCCCTCGGCCAGATCCCGGTTCTGACCGACGGCGACGCGGTGATCGCCGACAGCAACGCGATCCTGGTCTATCTCGCTGCGCGCTATGCGCCGCACAGCGGCTGGATGCCGGGTGATCCACTCGGCGCCGCGCAGGTCCAGCGCTGGCTGTCCATTGCGGCCGGAGAGGTGCGGTATGGGCCGGCGCTCGCCCGGCTGATGGTGGTGTTCGGCGTCCAGGCCGACCGCGCCACCGTCCATGCCGCGGCGGCCCGGATCCTCGCCTTCATGGACAGCCATCTGGCCGATCGCCGATACCTCGCGACCGACCGGGCGACGCTCGCCGACATCGCCTGCTATTCATACGTCGCCCACGCACCGGAGGGCGGTGTGTCGCTGGCGCCCTACCCGGCCGTGCGGGCGTGGGTCGCCCGCGTGGAGGCGCTGCCGGGTTTCGTCCCGATGCCGGCTTCCCCCATCCCCGAACCCGTCTGAGGTGTGCCATGGCGAGCTTCCACGCCGACGAGATTCTGGCTCAAGCGCGGGCCGGCCACGTCCTCGGCGAGACCCCGGCGATCCGCGCCTTCATGCCCGAGCAGCACCGCTTGTTCTTCGCGGGCCTGCCCTACCTCTTCGCGGGCACGGTGGACGCGGACGGCGCGCCGATCGCCACCATGCTGACAGGGCAGCCCGGCTTCGTGCAAGCGCCCGACGCGACGCACCTGACCATCGCGGCGGCCCTCGACCCGGCCGATCCCGCGGCCCGGGCACTCATGCCCGGCGCCGAGGCCGGCCTGCTCGGCCTCGATTTCGCGACGCGTCGGCGCAACCGGGTCAACGGCCGCATCGTGCGGCGCGACGGGGATGGGGTGACGATTGCGGTCGCCCAGAGCTTCGGCAATTGCCCCCAATACATCCAGAGGCGCATGGCCGACCCGGTGCAGCGTTCGCCGGGGCCGATCGAACTCCTCTCCGCTCTGGACGCGGACGCCGCGGCCCTGATCCGCGGCGCCGACACGTTGTTCGTTGCGACCCGATCCCGGGACGGCCTCGCGGAGGGCGGCGGTGATATCTCGCACCGGGGCGGCCGGCCGGGCTTCGTCCGGGTCGACGGTGACGTGCTGACGGTGCCGGACTTCTCCGGCAACCGCTACTTCAATACGCTGGGCAACCTCCTTGGCGAGAACCGGGCAGCGCTCCTGTTCCTCGACTTCGCGCGCGGCGACCTCGTGGTTCTGCAGGGGCGCACGGTGATCGACTGGAGCGGCATGGGAGCGGCGGACTTCACGGGCGCGCAACGCTCTTGGTCGTTCACCGTCGAACGTGGCTGGCGGCGGCGGGCCGCCGTGCCCCTGCGTTGGAGCCAGCCCGAGCCGGCGCCGCAGCTCGCACGCACCGGCATCTGGGAGACGGCGTGACAGCCCGTCAGGCCGCCCCGGCCTTGGCGGCCGCCTCGTGCTCCGCGGCGAGTTGTGCGTCCGCGGCTGCCATTGTCTGGAAGGCAGGCCGGGACCGGACCCGCTCGACATAGCTGGTGAGCACCGGGTCGGGCGCGACAAGGCCGAAGCCCGTGGTCCAGCCGAGGGCACTGCCCCACAGGATGTCGGCAGCGCTGAACCGGTCGCCGAGGAGGTAGGGCCCCGGCGTCAGCGCCTCGGTCACACGCGCGATCACGCTGTCGTAGTCCGCGTAGGCCGACATGGCGCGCGGACCGGGCTCCCGCTTCAGGTGGCGGTCGATCACTGCGGGCTCGAAGCACGAACCGTAGAACACCATCCAGCGCAGGTAGACGGCGCGCGCCGGGTCGGTCGTGGCTGGCGCGAGACCGGCATCCGGGAACAGGTCGGCCAGATAGAGGTAGACCGCTGCCTGCTCGGTGACCAACGCGTCGCCGTGCCGGATCGCCGGCACCTTCGCCATCGGGTTGATGGCGCGGTAGGCCTCCCGGAGATGCTCGCCGGCGCGCATGTTGAGCGTGTGGAGCCGGTAGGGCACGCCCAGCTCCTCAAGGAGCACGCGCACCCCGGACGAACGGGTATTGGGCGCGTGATAAAACGTGATGTCAGCCTTATCCGCCACGCTGCTGTTCCCTGATGTTGCCGATTCGGGTCGCGGCACGCTCTTACTGGCTGACTGCCGGGTCAACTGGTGATCGAAGCCCCCTTCTCCGCGGACCGGAATCGCGGCAGGAACGTTGGGCGATTGTGCGATGCCGCGCGTTGGCCGGTCGGCCGGCACGACGCGAGCCGGGGATTCGAGTTCTGATGGCGAAGATTCTGCTGGTCGAGGACCACGAAGAGATTTGGGACTTCCTGTCCCGGCGGCTCAAACGGCGCGGCTACGAGGTGATCCTGGCCCATGACGGCGAGGCCGGCGTTCGGCAGGCCCGCTCGGGCCAGCCCGACGTGATCCTCCTCGACATGAACCTCCCGGTCCTCGACGGCTGGTCGGTCGCCCGCACGCTGAAATCAGGCACCGACACGCGGGCGATCCCGATCATCGCCCTCACTGCCCACGCGATGTCGGGGGATCGCGACAAGGCGATCCAGGCGGGCTGCGACGACTATCATCCGAAGCCCGTCGACTTCTCGAAGCTGCTCAGCCAGATCAGCGCCGCTCTGGGCGAGACCGCACAGGCGAGCTGAGGCGGATCCGTTCGCGCTCGAAGCCGTTCCCACCCGACCCCCGCGTGTGAGAAGTTTGGAGCGTGTCCGTGAGCGAGGATCCCGTCACTGCCCAGCGCCTGCGGGAGGGCCTTCCGGTCTTCGTGACGCTGGCGTCGCTCCTGCTGGTCGTGGCGACGATGGCGGCGCTGTATCTCGGGCGCGATATCCTTGTGCCAGTGACGCTGGCGATCCTCCTCAGCTTCGTCCTGGTGCCGGCGGTTCGCCTGCTCCGGCGCCTGCGCGTGCCCCGCGTGGCCGCGGTGATGCTGGTGGTGGTGATCGTGTTCGGCGCGCTGTTCGGGATCGGCAGCTTGATCGCCAGCGAGGCGTCCCAGCTCGCCGCCGACCTGCCGCGCTACACCCAGACGATGCGCACGAAGATCAAGGACCTGCGCGGGGCGACTGCCGGAACCGGCAGCCTCTCGCGCATCGTCGACATGGTCCAGGATCTGAGCGCCACGTTGCAGCCGCCGCCTGCTGCTGAGATCAAGGGTGAGCCCGGCTCGCGCACGCACCCGCTCACCGTGGAGATCACCCCCGCCCGCGCCAACGTGGTGGACACGCTCCAGACGTTCGCCGGCCCCCTCGTTCACCCGCTCGCGACGACGGGTTTGATTCTAATCTTCACAATCTTCATTCTGCTGCAGCGCGAGGATCTGCGGAACCGTGCGATCCGGCTCGCCGGCGGCTCGGAGGATCTAAGGCGGACCACGGCGGCGATCGACGATGCCACCGGACGGCTCAGCCGCTTCTTCCTGGCCCAGCTTGCCCTCAACCTCGCGTTCGGCGTCGTGATCGGTGTCGGTCTCTGGGTGATCGGCGTGCCGAGCCCGACCTTGTTCGGCGTGCTGGCGGCGATCCTGCGGTTCGTGCCCTATATCGGTGCTGCGATCAGCGCGCTGTTGCCGCTGATCCTCGCCGCCGCGGTCGATCCCGGCTGGTCGATGGTCATCGCCACCGCGGCGCTGTTCCTCGTGGTCGAGCCGATCTGCGGCCACGTCATCGAGCCGCTGCTCTATGGTCATTCCACCGGCCTCTCGCCGGTGGCCGTGATCCTGGCGGCGACGATCTGGACTTTCCTATGGGGACCGATCGGCCTCGTGCTCGCGACCCCGCTCACCGTCTGTCTCGTGGTGCTGGGGCGGCACGTGGAGCGGCTCTGGTATCTCGACGTGCTGCTCGGCGATCAACCGGCCCTGTCGCCGCCCGAAATCTTCTACCAGCGCATGCTGGCCGGCGATCCGGCCGAGGCGATCGACCAGGGCTGGCAGTTCCTGAAGGAGCGTGCCCTGGTCACCTACTACGACGAGGTTGCGCTCGCCGGCTTGCTGCTTGCCCAGGAGGATATGTCGCGCGGGACCCTCGACCGCGAACGCCAGAAGGAGGTTGGTGGGGCGATCCGCAGCGTCGTGGACCGCCTTGGGACCGCGCCGGTCGCGCGGCGGATCCGGCGTTCATCGGGACGCAGCCCCGATACCGAGACGGCAGCGGCGTTGGCTGCGATCGGACCCGACCGGCAGGTGGCGGGCATCGTTCTCACCCGCGAGGATCTGGCGCCCCACTGGCGCAGCGAGACGCCGGTTCTGTGCGTGTCGAGCCGAGGCCCGTTCGACGAGGCGGCGACCCTGATGCTCAGCCAGATCCTCGGCCGGCATGGGCTGGCTTCGCAGGTCATGTCGATGGCGGCGATCCGCGCCGGCGAGCGGCCCGAGAATCCGGAGGGGCTCGCGCTGATCTGCTTCTCCTATCTGGAGCCGGTGAGCCTCTCGCAGATCCGCTTCACCGTCCGTCAGGCGCGGGCCGCAGTGCCGGGCGTGCGCATCCTCGTGGGCTTCTGGCGCGAGCGCGACCCGGCGACGCTGGAACGCCTGCGCCGGGCGACGTCGGCGGATTTCCTCGTGACCTCGCTCAACGAGGCGCTGTCGGCGGTGCTGAGCACATGCCGCGAGCCGACGCGACGGGTCGCTCCCGTTTCGCAGGTCCCGCTGCCCGATCCGGTCCCCACGACGGCGACCGCCTGAGCGTTCAACACGGAGAACCCGTTCGGTCGACTCCGCGTTGCTGACCACCAGGGTCCACACCGGCAGGTCATGAAAGGCCGCCCGGCCCCGCTTCCACGGCTTCAAGGTGAAGACCGCCTCGCATGTCCGAGACCCCAGAAACCCCACCCTCTGGCCCCGGCCTGCAGGTTCGGGACAGCGCGCCGGGCGACGTCACGGATCGCAAGAGCGACATCTTCTTCGCGGCGGTCGAGACGACGCGGATGCCGATGATCGTCACCGATCCACGCCAGCCCGACAACCCGATCATCTTCGCCAATCGTGCCTTCCTGGCGATGACCGGCTACACGCCCGAGGAACTGATCGGCCGCAACTGCCGCTTCCTGCAGGGTCCGGAAACCGACCGCGAGTCGGTTGCGCAGGTCAAGGCAGCCATCGCCGAGAAGCGGGAATTCGCCACCGAGATCCTGAATTACCGCAAGAACGGCTCGACCTTCTGGAACGCGCTGTTCGTCTCACCGGTCTACAATGCCGATGGCGAGCTTGTATACTATTTCGGCTCGCAGCTCGACGTCTCGCGTCGCCGCGACGCCGAGGAAGCGCTCGGCCAAGCGCAGAAGATGGAGGCGCTCGGCCAGCTCACGGGCGGTATCGCGCACGATTTCAACAACCTGCTGCAGGTGATCGTCGGCTACGTCGACATCCTGGCGGCCGGACTCGAGAAGCCGGATGCCGACCGCGCCCGGCTGGGTCGCGCCACCGACAACATCCGGCAAGCGGCCGAGCGCGCGACCACGTTGACGCAGCAATTGCTGGCTTTCGCCCGCAAGCAGCGGCTGGACGGGCGCGCGGTCAATCTGAACACCCTCGTCGAGGGGATGGGCGAGATGGTCGCGCGCTCGGTGGGCGAGGCGGTCAAGGTCGAGCTCGATCTCGCACCGGATCTCTGGAACTGTCGTGTCGACCCGACCCAGGCCGAGGTCGCGATCCTGAACGTGCTGATCAACGCCCGCGACGCGATGCCGGACGGCGGCACGGTACGGATCTCCACGGAGAACAGCGAGGTCGCGGCCAGCGGCAGGGAGATCGGGCCCCTGCGCGCTGGCCGCTACGTCAGCATCGCGGTCCGCGATACCGGCACCGGCATTCCACCGGCTGTGCTGGCCCGGGTGATGGATCCGTTCTTTACCACCAAGGAGGAGGGCAAGGGCACGGGCCTCGGCCTCTCCATGGTGTACGGCTTCGCCAAGCAGTCGGGCGGCGCGGCGCAGATCGAATCCACCGTGGGCGAGGGCACGACGGTCCGTCTCTCGTTCCCCGCGACCGATGGGGCCGTCAACACGCCGCCGAAAATCTCCCTGCGGTCCGTCGACCGTCAGGGAACCGAGACGATCCTGATCGTCGATGACCGCGAAGATGTCGCCGAACTCGCCCGCACCATCCTGCGGGATTTCGGCTACGTGACGCTGGTAGCCGGCAATGCCCGCGAGGCGCTGGAGATCCTCGATTCCAGCGAGCGCATCGACCTGTTGTTCACCGACCTGATCATGCCGGGCGGCATGAACGGCGTGCTGCTCGCCCGCGAGGCGCGGCGGCGCCAGCCTAAGCTCAAGGTTCTGCTGGCGACCGGCTACGCGGAGGCCAGCCTGGAGCGAACCGACATCGGTGGTTCCGAGTTTGACCTACTCAACAAGCCTTACCGGCGCACGGAGTTGGTCCGCCGCGTGCGGGCCATCCTCGACGGTCCGACCGGGGTGGGCTGAGCGCACGGGAGTCGCGCGATGGCACAGGGCGACAAGTCGAAGTACACGGACAAGCAGAAGCGCAAGGCCGAGCACATCGCCGAATCCTACGAGGCCCGCGGCGTTCCGGAGAACGAGGCGGATGCACGCGCCTGGGCCACCGTCAACAAGGACGACGGCGGCGGGAAGAAGCCCGGCGGCTCCGGACGCGGCAAGCGCACCAGTCATCCGGCCGCTCACAAGGGCGGCGAAGCCGGCGGAAAAGCGTCTGGTGGGCGAACGGCCGCCGAGCGCTCCGCCTCCGCCAAGAAGGCGGCCGCCACCCGGAAGGCCAACGCTGCGGGCGCGTGATCCAGGGTGTAAATCTGGAGCTTTTTCACGACAGATTGTGGCCGAACCGAAGACCGCCCATCCGACGATCGGCCGGACCGACGTCATTGATACGGTCTCGACCTGAAAGAACCGTCGGAAGATTTCAGGTCCGAACGGCGGGATGAACGGCTCCGCTCAAGCGCACCACACCGTTCCAGGAGATTCGCCCTTAAGTTGCGTCCTTGAAAGCGCGTGATAATCCCGCCCGGTCTCAGACTTTTGGCGCACGCGAGACGGCGGGCCAATCGGGATAGATTACATTCGTGGGCAGCGTCTCGGATCTTTTCTCAGATCCTGGATTCGAACCTGGGGACCTTTGACGCGCCCCGATCCATCTGAGAATTAGGGCTTCACTTGTAGAGGCTCCGCGTTTGCTCGTTTTCGGCATAATGCTGGCCCATACAGCAGCGGATCTTGCCCGACGCCGATGAGTACGACACATACCACAGCCCTCGACTGATAATTAATTGTCAAATCAGCTATTTGCGCTCGAATTTCGCAAAAAGCCGCTCCGAAATTTGTATTCATTCAATGTCGCGTCGCATGTTAGGGGGCTAGCGGCGGACCAGCGCCTATGTTGTGCTCCGGCGACGGGTAGCGCCCACGCTGGGCGAATTTGACCAGAGGGATTTCACGATGACCGGCGCCAAGACTGACTTCCTGTGCAGCGAGGGCGTCCAAGAGCTTTTAAAGCTCACGAACCGGCAGTTCGTCGGCTGGGACGCCGCCCTCCGGAGCGAATCGGGTCAGACTACGGATGCCGGGGACGCCATGGATCTCTGGCACATCCTGTCATACTTGGCGCTGCAGCCCGGACTCAGGGTCGAGAAGAAGCTTGCCTTCGGCAGCATCAAGATCGCGTCGTTGAGACCGGAAACCATTCGGAAGTACGTCGCGAAGGCGCAGCGTCTCGGCTTCATCGCGACCATCGACTCGATGGGCTCACGGCACATCCAACTCACCCCCGCCGGCGTCGCCGTGGTTGCGGACACCATGGACCAGTGGATCGTCGATTTCGGAGAGATCCAGCGGCGGTACTTCACGGCGGAGCCCGCGATCCGGTCCGACAGGATGGTGGCCGAAGCGGGCGTCTTCTGATCGCGCGGCGGGCAATACCGCGCGTGGCGTACTCCGTACTCAGCCGCTGCCACGTGCCTCGGCGAGCTTGACGAGCGTGTGCAGCATCCGATTGGCCGGCATCGGGATACCCAAGGCGGCTCCCATGCGCACCACATAGCCGTTCAGGTGGTCGATCTCGCTGCGGCGTCCCCGGGCGAGATCCTGCGCGGTCGAGGAACGCTGATCGGCCATGGTGGTGCTGAGGCTGAGCACGTGGTCGAGGATGTCGGCCGGCACGGACACCCCGGCCGCTCCGGCCACGGCGACGCATTCCTGCACCACGTCGGTCATGCTCGCGACTATGCCGACTCCCCGCACCAGTTGACCGTAGGGGAGCTGTGTCAGCGCCGATAGGGCGTTGTAGGCGCAATTGAGGATCAGCTTGCCCCAAAGGGCGTCGATGGCTCGGGCCGACACGCTGGTCGGGATGCCGACTGCCGTGAAGGCGGCGGCAATGCGCCCGCTCTCCGCCGAGGCGCCAATGATCAGGTCGCCCCGCCCATTGTGGCGGACGCGCCCCGGCCCAACCATCTCGGTGGCGACGTAGACCGCCACCGGCACGACGGGATGCCCGAGGATGGCGGCCAAGCGCTCGGCATTGTCGACGCCGTTCTGGAGGCTCAAGACCACCGTAGCGGGATCCAGGTGCGGGGCGATCATCGCACCGGCCGCTTCGGTGTCGCCGGATTTCACGCAGACCAGGACGAGGTCCGCCCCGGCGACCCCGTTCCCCTCCGTGGTCGCTTGCACGGGGACGGCACCGGTTCCGGCCCCGGTGTCGAGGACCAACCCCGGCGCCCGGACCGCCTCGACCAGGGCGGGGCGTCCGATCAGCGTGACCGCGTGGCCGGCTTTCGCCAGGAGGAACCCGTAGTAGCAGCCGACCGCGCCGGCTCCCACCACGGCGACGGTCAGGCCCGTGCCGCTCACGTCGCCGCAGCCGCCGCGCGCTCCGGATGGAACGGCGCAGCGCCGACCTCTGAACGGATATGCTCGAGAAGCGCCTGGGCCGGGTGGCGCAGCCGCACGCCGTCGACCAGCTTGGCCTGGGACCGGCAAGAATAGCCATCGGCCAGCAGCGTGCAGCCGGGGGCCTCGGCGACGTGGCGGGCCCAGCTCAGGCCGTAGATCGTCTCCGAGGTGGCGCGATGGCGGGCCTCGTGCCCGTAAGTCCCGGCCATGCCGCAGCAGCCGGCCGCCGGCACGTCGAGCCGCAGCCCGAGATGCGCGAACACGGCCTGCCAGTCGCGCACCGCCCCCGGCGCGTTGGTGCGCTCGGTGCAGTGGGGCAGGAGCCGCATGGTTCGACCGCCCTGGCGCGACGGGATCCGGTCGAGCTGGGTCGCCAGCCATTCCTGCAGGAGATGGACCTTCGGCAGGTCATCGCCCAGCACCTGCACGTATTCGGACCGGTAGGTCAGCGCCATCGACGGATCGATGCCGACCAAGGGCACGCCCTGCTGGGCGAAGGCGCGCAGCATCGCGGCGTTGGAGCGCGCGACGGCGGCGAACCGGGCTAGAAAGCCGTGGACGTGCAGCGGCTTGCCGTTCGGCCGGTAGGGCATCAGCCAGGGCCGGAAGCCGAGGGCGATCAGCAGCGCGCAGGCGTCGGCAACAACGTCCGCGTCGAAATGGCTGGTGAAGGCGTCTTGCACCACCAGCACCGCCGTCGCGCGCTCGTGCGGGCTCAGCCGCGCCAATGCTTCGGGGCTCGCGACCGCGACACCGAGACCGGCCAGCTGCGTCCGGAGATCGAGCGGCGACAGGTTGGGGATCGCGACCAACCCGGCCTTGGCCAGGGTCAGGCGTGCGATCGGGTTGGTCAGGAGGGCATTGCTCAAGCGCGGCGCCCTGGCGGCCAGCGGCAGCAGCGATTCCAGCGCCGCCACGAGGTGGTCCTTCAGGGGCCGGGCGTAGCGTGTGTGATAGAGCGCCAGGAACTTCGCCCGGAAGGTCGGTACGTCGACCTTGATCGGACAGGACCCCGTGCAGGATTTGCAGGCGAGGCAGCCATCCATCGCCTCCTTGACCGCGTGCGAGAAATCTTGGACCGCGTGCGAGAAATCTTGCCGCTCCGACCGCGGCCTCAGGGCACCCAACAGGGTGGCGGCCACGTCGCGGAACCAGCCGGAATGCTGCCGCGCCAGCTCGGCGCTCGGATCGAGGCCGTCCGCCGTCGCCTGTCGCAACCACTCGCGCATCAAAGAAGCGCGACCCTTCGGCGAATGCCGGCGCTCTCGGGTCGCTTTCCAGGATGGGCACATCGCCTCGTCGGCATCGAAGGAGAAGCAGGCGCCGTTGCCGTTGCAGTGGAGCGCCTCGTCGAAAACCTGCCGGACCGGCGCCGGGATGGTACGGTCCTGCTCGCCCCGGCGCGGCACGCCGTCGATCCGCGTGAGGCTCTGTCCCCGCGCCGAGGCGATCTTGCCCGGGTTCATCCGGTCGCCCGGATCGAAGGCCCGCTTGATCGCCTCCAGCGCCGGCATCAGAGGCCCGAACGTCTCCGGCACGAACTCGGACCGAAATCCCTTGCCGTGCTCGCCCCAGAGCAAGCCGCCATACTTGGCGGTGAGCGCGACGACGCCCTCGGTCACCTCGCGGATCAGGCCATTCTGGTCTGGATCCTTCAGGTCTATGGCCGGCCGGACGTGGAGCACGCCGGCATCGACGTGGCCGAACATGCCGTAGCGCAGCCCCTTGCCGTCGAGGAGTGCGCGGAACTCCACGATGTAGTCGGCGAGCCGCTCCGGCGGGACGGCGGTGTCCTCCACGAAGGGGATCGGCCGGGCATCGCCCTTGGCGGCGCCCAGCAGGCCCACGGCCTTCTTGCGCATGGTCCAGAGCCGCTCGATCGCCGCCCCCCGGGCGATGGCGAAGCCCAGGCGCTTGGTGTCGGTGGCGCGCTCAACCGCGAGCATGTCGGTGAGCCGCGTGAGGGCGGCCTCCACGCCGGCCTCGTCGTCGCCGACGAACTCCACGAGGTTGATTCCGTCCACTGGCCGCCCGGCCGGATCCTCGGGGAAGAAAGCCCGCACCTCGGCCCAGATCGGGTCCTTGCGGGCGAGCGCCAGCACGGTGGAATCGATGGTCTCTACGGAAGCCGCGCCGAAGGGCAGCAGCGCCTGTGCGTCGCGGAGCGCCGCATCGAAATCCACGTAGGAGAGCGCCACCAGCACCGCGGCCTTCGGGATCGGCAGAACGTTCAGCCGCGCCTCGGCGATCAGCGCTAGCGTGCCCTCCGAACCGCAGAGTACGCTCTTGAGGTCGAACCGACCCGCGGCATCGCGCAGATGCGCAAGGTCGTAGCCGGTCAGGCAGCGGTTGAGCTTGGGGAAGCGCTCCTCGATCAAGGTCGCGTACGCGGTGACGACGGCGTCCAAGGTACGGTGGATCTCACCGACCCGGTCGTTGCGTCCCTTGGCGGCTTTGAGGCCCTCTCCATCCAGGGGCTCGGCGGCCCAGACCGTGCCGTCGGTGAGCACGCAGGTCAGCGCCAGAACGTGATCCCGGGTCTTGCCGTAGAGGCACGAGCCCTGCCCGCAGGCATCCGTCGAGATCATCCCGCCGAGGGTGGCGCGGTTCGAGGTGGAGAGCTCGGGCGCGAAGAACAGGCCGTGCTTGGCGAGTTCCCGGTTGAGCTGATCCTTCACGACCCCGGGCTCGACCCGGACGCTTCGGTTGACGACGTCGATCTCCAGGATGCGGTTCATGTGCCGCGAGGTGTCGACCACGAGGCCGTGGCCAAGAGATTGGCCATTGGTGCCGGTCGCCCCGCCGCGGGGCCGGATCACGATCTCGGAGAAGCGCGGGTCGTCGAGGAGCTTGGCGATGCGCACAAGGTCATCGCGGGAGCGCGGGAAAGCGACGGCCCCCGGCTCCACTTGGTAGATCGAGTTGTCGGTGGCGAAGACGGTGCGGTCGGCGTCCGACAGCGACAGGTCGCCCTCGAAGCCGCGCAACCGCAGCTCCGCACAGGCCGCGGCGTAGAGCGGCACGGCCTCGGTTCGGCGAGTCAGGACCGGGATCATGCCTGCCTTCTACACCGCGCCGATCGCCAGGAAAGATCGGCGGTTCTGTCACACCGGCCTGTTTCCGGATGGCATCCGGCTTGCCACGCCTTCGGACCCTTCGGAATGGATACCCATGAACGCGAGCGTGGAACGGGTCAGGGATGCCCTGGCCGAGCTGATCAAGGCAGCCCTGATCTCGGACGATGCGACAAGCCTCGCCTGCCGGGATGCAGGCCGCGCCAAGCTCGCGGCACTCGCTGGCGATCCGCCCGACCCGGCGAGCCTGCGCATGGATGGCGCTTGGACGTTGGCGATCCAAGCGGCCGAGACGCCAGAACTGGCGCCGCAAGAGGGGCAGGTGAACCTGACTTTGCCGCGCGCCTGCCCGTTCAGCCTGACTGAGATCGTGTCCCCGGGCTTCGACGTGGATCAAGCGGTCGAGAATATCCGCAAGATCGCCTCGACCGGTTGATCCAGCCTGTTGAGGAAAGTCGGCCCGGCGTTGCCGTGGGCGCTCCGGGGACCCATCTTGGATTGTCGGGACCGGATTGGTCCTGAGCCCACTTGGGCTTCGTTTTCCGAGAACCAGCCGGCACCACCTTTTGGCACGTCGCACCACCACCCCGGGGGCCGAGCCCGCCGCTCCGCCGCCCATCCCCACCCGTGAGCAGATCCTCGCCTTCGTGGCCGAGTCGAAGGAGCCTGTCGGCAAGCGCGAGATCGCCCAGGCCTTCGGCATCAAGGGGGCCGCCAAGATCGAGCTGAAGCGCATCCTGAAAGAGATCGAAGAGGATGGCGCCCTCGACCGCGGGCGCGGCGGTCTCGCCCCGGCGGGCCACCTGCCGCCGGTGGTGCTGGCCGATATCCGCTCGCGCGACCGCCATGGTGATTTTCTGGCCGTCCCCGTGGAGTGGACGGGCACCGGCAAGCCGCCCGCCATCGTGCTCATGCAGCCGCGCGGCCCGCGCAAGGGCACTCGGCCGGCGTCCGGCATCGGCGACCGCGCTCTGATCCGGGTCGAACGCGACCCCGAGGGCGGCTACACGGGCCGGGTCATCAAGGTCATCGGGAAGAACAAGGCCGAGATCATCGGCGTCTACCGCGCCGGCGCGCAGGGCGGCCGGATCGTGCCGGTGGAGAAGCGCTCGCAGGGCCGCGAGATCCTGATCCCGCCGGGCGAGGAGGGGCAGGCCCGCGACGGCGACCTCGTCAGCGTCTCCCTGGAGCGCGAGACCCGGTTCGGCCTTCCCAAGGGGCGCGTGCGTGAGCGGCTGGGCTCGCTCGGCTCCGAGAAGGCGGTGAGCTTGATCGCGCTGCACCTCCACAACATCCCGCACGTTTTTGCGGATTCGACCCTGGCCGAGGCGGATGCCGCAGAACCCGCGACGTTGAATGGCCGAGAGGACTGGCGCGACCGGCCGCTCCTGACCATCGACCCGCCAGACGCCAAGGACCACGACGATGCCGTCATGGCCGAAGCCGATCCCGACCCGGCCAACCCGGGCGGCTTCATCCTCACCGTCGCCATCGCGGATGTAGCGGCCTATGTCCGCGCCGGATCGAGCCTCGACCGGGAGGCGCTGGAGCGCGGCAATTCGGTCTACTTCCCCGACCGGGTCGTACCGATGCTGCCGGAGCGCATCTCCAACGACCTCTGCTCGTTGCGCGAGGGCGAGGACCGGCCGGCGCTCGCCGTGCGCATGGTCATCGCCGCCGATGGCGAGAAGCGCCGCCACGGCTTCCATCGGGTGATGATGCGATCCCGCGCCAAGCTCGCCTATGCGCAAGCGCAGGCCGCGATCGACGGGCAGCCGGACGCCGCCACCGCCCCCCTGCTGGAGACCGCGTTGCGCCCCCTCTGGGCGGCCTACGCGGCCCTGCGCGCGGCCCGAGACCGCCGAGGCCCACTCGCCCTCGATCTGCCCGAGCGTAAGGTCCTTCTGTCCCCGGACGGCGCGGTCGATCGGGTGATCGTGCCGGAACGGCTCGACGCGCATCGGCTGATCGAAGAGTTCATGATCCAGGCGAACGTCGCCGCAGCCGAGACCCTGGAGCAGGCGAAACAGCCGCTGATCTATCGCGTCCACGACGAGCCGGCGCTCGAAAAGATGCGGGCGCTCGGTGAGGTCCTGGCCTCGGTGGGCATCAAGCTGCCCAGGGAAGGGGCGCTGCGGCCCGCCCTGTTCAATCGGATCCTCGCGACCGTCGCCGAGACCGAGCACAGCGTCTTCCTCAACGAGGTGATCCTGCGCAGCCAGGCCCAGGCCGTCTACGCCGCCGAGAATCTCGGGCATTTCGGCCTGAATCTGCGGCGCTACGCGCATTTCACCTCGCCGATCCGGCGCTACGCCGACTTGATCGTCCACCGGGCGCTGATCACCGCCTGCCGGCTCGGCACAGATGGGCTCGGGAGTACGGTCTCACTCGGCGAGCTGGCGCAGATCGGCGAGCAGATCTCGGCGGCCGAGCGCCGCGCCATGGCGGCCGAGCGCGAGACCATCGACCGGCTGATCGCCCACCACCTCGCCGACCAGATCGGGGCCAGCTTCGAGGGCCAGATCGCCGGCGTGACTCGGGCCGGGCTGTTCATCAAGCTCGACGGGACCGGGGCGGACGGCTTCGTGCCGGTCTCGCAGCTCGGCGCCGATTATTTCCGCCACGAGGAGGGCCGTCACGCCCTGGTGGGCGAGCGGACCGGGGAGACGTTCCGCCTGGGCGACCGGGTCGAGGTGCGGCTCGTGGAGGCGGCACCGGTGGCCGGGGCGCTGCGCTTCGAATTGCTCAGCGAGGGCCGGTCCCGTTCCGGCGCCCGCAAGCCCGGCCCGGGCAAGGCGCCCGGTGGCCGGCCGTTCAAGGCGGCCCCGCCCGGCCGTCCCGCCGGCATCCGCAACACTGGGACGCGCCATCGCGGCTCGCGCCGCTGACCGGGCCGTTGTAGACCCTGGACATGGCCGCCGACGCGATTCCCCTGCGCACCCGTCTCGTACCCGCGATGGCCCGAGGCTTCATCGGCCGCTGCCCGCATTGCGGCCAGGGGCGGATCTTCGGCCGCTTCCTCAAGGTGCGGCCCGAATGCGATGCGTGCGGCCTGGAGTTGCACCACCACCGGGCGGACGATCTGCCACCCTACGTGGTGATCTTCATTGTCGCCCACATCGTGGGCTACCTGATCCTGGAGACGGAGAGCGCCTACGAGGTTCCCCTCTGGGTTGAGATGGGAGTCTGGCCGGCCTTCACGCTCCTGTTCGCGCTCATATTGCTCCAACCGGTCAAGGGTGCCGTCGTCGGGCTGCAATACGCCCTTGGCATGGACGGCTTCGCCACGCTACCGCGGAGCCGCCCCACCCCGGGGTCGGAGGAGACACGCCTTGCCGCTGCCGCAGCAGGAGCCCCAGATCGCCACCGCCTCTGAGAGGAAGCCTGCCGCGGCGCGCCTGCGCCCGCGGGACGCCGCCACCATGATCGTGATCGACCGGCGGGGACGGGGCGGCCCGAAGGTCCTGATGGGCCGGCGCAACCCCAACCTCGCCTTCATGCCGGGCAAGTTCGTTTTCCCGGGCGGCCGGATCGAGCTCGGCGACCGTCACATGCCGGTGGCCGGCGCCCTGCCCGACTACGCCGAAGCGGCGCTGACCCGGCAGGTCTCCCGGCCACCCCATCATCTCGGCCGGGCGCTCGCGCTCGCCGCAATCCGCGAGACCTACGAGGAGACCGGCCTGCTGCTCGGCACGACCGAGCACGGCGCGCCGGAGGAGACGCCCGCGGGCTGGGAGGGGTTTGCCCGGCACGGCGTCCTGCCGGATCTCGAGGCGCTGCACCTCGTGGCCCGGGCGATCACGCCGCCGAAGCGCGTACGCCGGTTCGACACGCGCTTTTTCGCGGTCGATCATCGGATGGTTGCGGCAGAGGAGCCGGGCCGGGTTCAGGCCGACGCGGAGTTCACCGAACTCGCCTGGGTCCGCCTTGAGGCGGCCCGCAAGCTCGACCTGCCGTACATCACCCGCGCCATCCTGGACGATCTGGAAGCTCAGATCGCCGCCGATTTCGCCCCACACCGGATGATCCCGTTCCATTACGAGCGCTACGGCCGGCGCGAACGGGTAGCCTTGTGAACCAAAAGGACGTGGAGAACGCGGGACGGCGCGGAATCAGCTCGGAGGATGTGGCGGCCATCGCGGCGGCCGTCACCTGCGTCACCGTCGTGGGCATCGGTCTGAGCCTGTCGATCCCGCTCCTGTCGATCGAATTGGAGCGACGGGGCGCGTCGAGCACGCTGATCGGGATCAACACCGCGGTGGCGGGCATCGCCAGCATCTGTACGGTGCCGTTCGTCCCGCGGCTGGCCACGCGGATCGGGGTCGCCCCGCTGCTCGGCTTGGCGCTGATCGTCGGAGCGGCCAGCCTCACTTTGTTCCCGATCCTGCCGGGTATCGCGCTCTGGTTCCCCCTGCGCCTCGTCTTCTCGATGATGCTCGGCGCCCTGTTCGTACTCTCCGAGTACTGGATCAACGCCGCTGCCCCGCCGGAACGCCGGGGCCTCGTGATGGGCATCTACGCCACCGTCCTGGCGGCGGGCTTCGCGGTCGGCCCGCTCCTGCTGGCGCTTGTCGGCACCGAGGGCCTGGCCCCCTACGCGACCGGGGCCGCCCTCATGCTGGCCGGCGGCCTACCCATCCTGCTCGCCCGCGGGCTGTCGCCGACGATCGAGCCAGGTTCGGGCCGGAGCATCTTCAGCTACCTGCGCCTCGCCCCCGGCGCGCTCGCGGCTGCCCTCGCGTACGGAGCGGTCGAGACCGGTATCTTCGCGATCCTGCCCCTCTACGGCCTGCGCATCGGCTATGACGCACAAGGCGCGGCCGGGCTCGTCAGCCTGATCGCGCTCGGCAATGTGGTGTTCCAGATTCCGTTCGGTTGGCTCGCCGACCGGTTCAACCGCGGTGCGGTGCTGCTCGGCGCAGGTCTCGCGGGCGCCGCCGGCTCGGCGCTCATCCCGTTGACGGCCGGGAACCCCGTGGCGTTCGGCCTGCTGCTCCTGGTCTGGGGCGGCATCGCCGGCACGCTCTACACGGTCGGGCTCGCCATGCTGGGTGACCGCACGCCGGCAAACGATCTCGCCGGCGCCAACGCGGCCTTCGTGGTGCTGTACAATGTCGGGCTGATGTTGGGGCCGCCGGTGATCGGCGGCGGGCTCGACCTCATACCGCCGCACGGCTTCGCGCTGGCGCTGCTGGCCCTGTTCCTGGCCTTTGCAGGCGCCCTCGCCGTGACGGAGCGTCGGCGCGTCCACTCTTGACCTGAACGGCGCGATCGGGCATTCACCCGCCCGTATTCGGCCGGGTCCTCCCGGCCATTTGCGTTTCGCTCACGCGGAATGCCGCACCCTGCAGGAGCGCCGCGCCATGGCCAAGGCCGTCACCGTCAAGATCAAGCTCATGTCGACCGCCGACACGGGCTACTTCTACGTCACGAAGAAGAACTCCCGGACGCAGACCGAGAAGCTGTCGATGCGCAAGTACGACCCGGTCGCGCGCAAGCACGTCGAGTTCAAGGAAACCAAGATCAAGTAAGCCGACGGGCACCAGCCCCGGTTGTTATGAAGCCGCTCGGGAGACGGGGCGGCTTTTTTCGTCGGCCCTGTCGTAACGATGCCCACGACGCGTCCAGCGATCAGGCGGATGACGCGTCCGATACCCCCGGATCGAGCGTGCGGGCGAGCGACCGGGCGATGGCAACGAGGGCGGTGACCATCGGGGTGGACGGCTCGCGGCGCGGGGCGACGAGGCCGATCGTGTGCACCAGATCCGGTGCGGTGATCGGGATGGCCCGTACGCCCTCGATAGGTCCGAGAGCATCCACCAGGATCTCCGGCATGATCGAGGCCCAGCGCAGCGTGCGCACATGGGTCAGCAAGACGATCATCGAGTTCGACTCCAGGGTCGCGGCCGGATCGGCCCCCGATTCCCGGATCTGCTGGTCGATGATCCGCCGGTTTTGCATGTTGGGGGTGAGCAAGCAGAGCGGCAGGCTGCCGGTCTCGGCCCAGGTGACGCTCGCCCGCTGGTCGAAGGGACCGCCGATCGCCGTCACGAGACGGTAGCGCTCCCGGTAGAGCGGGACGGAGATCACCCGCCCGAGGGGTTCGTTGTCGAGATAGGTCAGTCCGGCATCCGCCTCTAGATTCTCGATCAGCGAGAAGATGTCGGTCGAGGTCGCCGACTCGACCGTCAGCCGCACGTCCGGGTGCCGCTCCCGGTAGGGTGTGGTGAGATGCGCGATCATCGGCAGGGCGGTGGGGATCGACGCGATGCGCAGATGCCCGGTCAGGCCCCGGCGCAGGCCGGTGACCTCCTCGTGCATCGCGCGGGCATCGGCCACGATCCGCCGCGCCCATTCCAGCACCCGCTCCCCTTCGGGGGTGAAGCCCTGGAAGCGCGAGCCGCGCAGCACGAGTTGCACGCCGAAGCGGTTCTCCAACTGTTTCACGCCGGCCGAGAGGGTCTGCTGGGTCACCCCGCAGGCCTCGGCGGCGTGTCCGAAATGCTGCTCGCGGGCGAGCGCGAGCAGGAAGTCCAGCTTGTCGATCACCACGCAGGGATCCCGGCACCGCAAGTCGCCGGGAGCCTAGCGACCCAGGACGACACCCACAACCACGTGCGGCGGTCGCTCACCGGAACAGGATGAAGGCCTTCGACAGGGTGATGCCGATGCCCCAGACGATCGGGATGCCGACAATCGCCCAGGCCACGGCCGCACCGGGGCTGAACCCGCCGCGGCCGATGCCGAAGGAACCCGACGGTCCGGTGGCCGTGGCACCGGCCTTGACGTCGAGGGTGGCCCGCTCCGAATCGGACATGAACCAGCGTTGGGCCAGCGGGCGGACAAGCAGGTTGCACAGGAACCCGACCGCCAGGAAGCTCGCCAGCACGTACATGGTCCGGCCATAGAGATCGGCCCCCTGGACGCCGGCCGCGGCCTGAGCTTCGCGGATCTTGGTGATGACGAATGGCCCGACGATGCCCGCCATCGACCACGCCGTGAGCAGGCGCCCATGAATGGCGCCCACGAACTGCGTACCGAACACGTCGGCAAGGTAGGCCGGCACGGTCGCGAAGCCGCCGCCATACATGGACAGAATCACGCAGAAGATGGCGACAAACAGGGCCTGCGAGCCGATGCCGGCCGCCCAGGGCGCCGCCGCGTAGAGGACGCCGCCCAGCGCGAAGAAGATCGCGTAGGTGACCTTGCGGCCGATCCGGTCCGACATCGAGGCCCAGAAGAACCGGCCCAGGATGTTGAACAGGGAGAGCAGGCCGACGAAGCCGGCCGCGATCGCGGCGACCTGCGCCTTCTGGCCGGCGTCGAGGGCCGAGAAGCCGGTGCCCGGCAGACCGATCAACTCACCGCCGAAGATCTCCTGGAGCATCGGCGACGCCAGCGCCAGCACGCCGATCCCGGCCGACACGTTGAGGAACAGGACGAGCCAGATCATCCAGAACTGGAAGGTCTTGTGGGCGTCCCGAAGATGGACATGGCCGGAGGCGATCATCGCGTTCTTGGCAGCCGGCGCCGTCCAGCCGTCCGGGCGCCAACCGGCCGGCGGCACGCGATAGCCGAAGGCGCCGCCCAGCATGAACAGGATGTAGCCGATCCCCATCACCGCCAGCGTCTGCCAGACGCCGGCCGAATCCGCGGTCCGGAAGCTCTTGATCAGGGTGTCGGCCAGGGGCGACCCGATCATCGCACCGCCGCCGAAGCCCATGATCGCCATGCCGGTGGCCATGCCGCGCCGGTCGGGGAACCACTTGATGAGCGTCGAGACCGGCGAGATGTAGCCGAGGCCGAGCCCAATGCCGCCGATCAGGCCTATTCCGAGCCAGACCAGCCAGAGCTGGTGAATGTAGACGCCGAGCGCGCCGATCAGGAAGCCGCCGCCCCAGCACAAAGCCGCCGCGATGCCGGCCTTGCGCGGGCCCGCTCGCTCCAGCCAGCCGCCGAACAGGGCCGCCGAGAGGCCGAGCATCACGATGCCGATCGAGAAGACCGTGACGAGGTCGCTGATGCGCCAGTCGCAGGTGGTGGTGAACAGAGCCGTCATCACGCCCATATCGGCGCAGGCGGCGGGGCCCGGCTTGCCGACCGAGAGCGCACGGGTCAGCGGCAGCCAGAACACCGACAGGCCGTAGGCCATGCCGATACACAGGTGAATCGCCAGGGCCGCCGGCGGGACCAGCCACCGGTTGAACCCCGGCCTGGCCACGATCCGCTCGCGGGACAACAGATTTGGCATACCGCCGGGCGCGACCGCGCCCGCCACTCCAGCACCCATGACCGACTCCTCCACGGCGGTCATTTTGGTGGACCGCTCGGTGCCGCAGGATGCGCGATCTGTGTACAGGGCGCCAGCGTAATGCTTGCTGAGTAGACAGATTTAACCCGTATCTGCGCAATCTGTAAGCGAACACTCGTCGGTGATGGTCATCGGGATCGCAGTCCCAGTGCCGCCCTTCGCGTTGAAGGCAACTGCAATCCCGCACTCTGATCCTGTGTGGGTATGAGCCCGATGCGCCCGGCATGCATCAGGACATCAGAACGAGTCAGGGCCCGGAAGATCCGGGCCCTGACGATGCTGCGAATGGGAAAAGCGTATCGAGCGCGTTCGAACGGGTCAGCCGGCGTCGCTGGCACCCTCGCCGAGCTTCTGCGGATCGCGGGTCGCTGCGCGGATCGGGCTCTCGGCCTGGGGCTCGGCGCCGCGCATGGCCCGCTGCACCAGGGTGTCGGCCCGATCGCCCATCTCCGGCAGGGCCGCTTCGAGTTTCGAGACCATCTTGGGCGTCCAGAACGCCACGATGTGCTTGTGGATGCCAGCCACCGCCTCCTCTTCCGGGTAGGACCGGAAGAAGGTGGCGATCTGGTTGGCCATGCGGAGGAGCTTGTCTTCCTGGCGGACTGCGCTCATCGCCTCACTCCGCCGCGTCGAGAGCAGTGTCTTGAGAATTGGCGATGCGCGTCAACGAGAAATCCTCCTCGTAGAACTTAGCCTGCCAGTCGGAGGGCCGGTTGGTCCGCCGGACCTGCACTGCCGTCACCTTGTACTCGGGGCAGTTGGTGGCCCAATCCGAGTAATCGGTGGTGATGACGTTGGCGCCGGTCTTGGCGTGGTGGAACGTGGTGTAGACCACACCCGGCTGCATCCGCTCCGAGACCTTGGCCTTGAGAGCGATGTCGCCCGAGCGGCTCTCCAGAGAGACCAGATCGCCCTCCACGATGCCGCGCAGCTCCGCGTCGAACGGGTGGATCTCCAGCACGTCCTCCTCGTGCCAGCGCGAGTTCTCGGTGCGCCGGGTCTGCGCGCCGACATTGTACTGGGACAGGATCCGGCCCGTGGTCAGGATCAGCGGGAACTTCGCCCCCGTCCGCTCCTCGGTGGCCACGAACTCGGTGATCATGAACCGGCCCTTGCCGCGGACGAACCGGTCCACGTGCATCATCGGCGTGCCGAGCGGTGCCTTCTCGTTGCAGGGCCACTGCACCGAACCCAGCTCGTCGAGCTTGGCGTAGGACACGCCGGTGAAGCTCGGTGTCAGGCCGGCGATCTCGTCCATGATCTCGGACGGGTGGTTGTATTCCATCTTGTAGCCCAGCGCGTTGGAGAGCAGCACCGTGCCCTCCCAGTCGCCGTAGCCGCCCATCGGGGCCATGACCTTGCGCACGCGGGAGATGCGGCGCTCGGCATTGGTGAAGGTGCCGTCCTTCTCCAGGAACGAGGCGCCCGGCAGGAACACGTGGGCGTATTTCGCGGTCTCGTTCAGGAACAGGTCCTGGATGACGATGCACTCCATCGCCATCAGGCCCGCTGTCACGTGGTGCGTGTCGGGATCGGACTGCGCGATGTCCTCGCCCTGGATGTACATCCCCTTGAACGCGCCATCGACGGCTTCGTCCAGCATGTTGGTGATGCGCAGGCCCGGCGCGCTGTCGAGTTTGGCGCCCCAGAGCGCCTCAAAGCTCTCGCGGGTGGCATCGTCCGAGACGTGACGGTAGCCGGTCAGCTCGTGCGGGAACGAGCCCATGTCGCAGGAGCCCTGCACGTTGTTCTGGCCGCGCAGCGGGTTCACGCCGGCGCCGAGCTTGCCGATGTTGCCGGTGGCCATGGCGATGTTGGCCATGCCCATCACCATGGTCGAGCCCTGGCTGTGCTCGGTGACGCCCAGCCCATAGTAGATGCCGGCCGCGCCGCCCTTGGCGTAGAGCCGGGCCGCGCCGCGGACTTCCGCCGGGTCGAGACCGGTGAACTGCTGCTGCGCCTCCGGGGAGTGCCGCTCCTCGGCGATGAACCGCGCCCAGGACTCGAACTCGGGCAGGTCGCAGCGCTCGCGGACATAGGCCTCGTCGATCAGCCCCTCGGTGACGATCACGTGCGCCAGCGAGTTGATGAAGGCGACGTTGGAGCCGGGCTTCAGCGGCAGGTGATAGTCGGCCTTGATGTGGGGCGACTTCACGAGGTCGATCTTGCGCGGATCGGCGACGATCAGTTTGGCGCCCTGGCGCAGGCGCTTCTTCATCCGCGAGCCGAACACCGGATGGCCGTCGGTCGGGTTGGCGCCGATCACCAGGATCACGTCGGAATTCTCGACCGATTTGAAGTCCTGCGTACCGGCCGAGGTGCCGAGCGTCGACATCAGGCCGTAGCCGGTCGGCGAGTGGCAGACGCGAGCGCAGGTATCGACGTTGTTGTTGCCGAAGGCGGCGCGCACCAGCTTCTGGACGAGGTAGGCCTCCTCGTTGGTACAGCGCGACGAGGTGATGCCGCCGACCGAGTCTTTTCCGTACTTGGCCTGGATCCGCTTGAACTCGCTCGCGGCCCGGTCGATGGCTTCTTCCCAGGAGACCTCGCGCCACGGATCCGTGATCTTCTCGCGGATCATCGGCTTGGTGATGCGGTCCTTATGGGTGGCGTACCCGTAGGCGAAGCGGCCCTTGACGCAGCTATGGCCCTCGTTGGCTTTGCCGCCCTTGAAGGGGACCATGCGGACGACGCGCTCGCCCTGCATCTCGGCCTTGAACGAGCAGCCGACGCCGCAATAGGCGCAGGTCGTCACCTCGGCGTGCTCGGGCTGGCCGAACGCGTGGATCGTCTTTTCCTGCAGGGTCGCGGTCGGGCAGGCCTGCACGCAGGCTCCGCAGGATACGCACTCGGATTCGAAGAAGTTGGTCGGGCCGGCCGCCACGCGGCTGTCGAAGCCGCGGCCCGCGATGGTCAGCGCGAAGGTGCCCTGCACCTCCTCGCAGGCCCGGACGCAGCGGTTGCAGACGATGCACTTCGACGGGTCGTAGGTGAAGTACGGGTTCGACTCGTCCTTCGGCAGGTACTTCTCGGCGGTCGGCGCGACGTGGTTGTCGCCCTCGTAGCCGTAGCGCACGTCGCGCAGGCCGACGACGCCGGCCATATCCTGCAATTCGCAATCGCCGTTGGCCGCGCAGGTCAGGCAGGTCAGCGGGTGATCGGAGATGTAGAGCTCCATCACGCCCTTGCGGAGCTTGGCGAGCTTCTCGTTCTGGGTGTGCACCACCATGCCGTTCTCGGCCGGGGTCGTACAGGAGGCGGGCGTGCCGCGCCGCCCCTCGATCTCCACGAGGCAGAGGCGACAGGAGCCGAACGGCTCCAGCGAGTCGGTGGCGCAGAGTTTTGGGATCTGCGTGCCGGCATGCATCGCCGCCGCCATCACCGAGGTGCCGGCCGGTACGGTCACCGACATGCCGTCGATGGTCAGCGTCACCGTCTGCGCACTGACGCGGATCGGCGTGCCGTAGTCGATCTCTTTGATGAGGGCCATGGAAGCCTCCTCACTCAGCCGCGACGGGCAGCGAGCCCGCACGGGTGAAATCCTCGGGGAAATGGGTGATCGCGCTCATGACGGGCATCGGCGTGAGCCCGCCCATGGCGCAGAGCGACCCATCGGTCATGACTTCGCAGAGATCCGCGATCAGGGTGAGGTTTGCCTCCGGCCGGATGCCGGCGATCACCTTGTCCATGGTCTCGACGCCGCGGGTCGCGCCGACGCGGCAGGGGGTGCACTTGCCGCAGGATTCGGTGGCGCAGAACTCGAAGGCGAAACGGGCCTGGGCGGCCATGTCGACTGTGTCGTCGAACACCACGATGCCGCCATGGCCGACGAGGCCCTTCTGGGCCGCCATCGCCTCGTAATCCAGCGGCGTGTCGAGGAGATGATCGGGGAAGTAGGCCCCGAGCGGCCCGCCGACCTGGACGGCCCGGACCGGCCGCCCAGAGCGGGTACCGCCGCCGAAATCCTCGATGACCTGCCGCAGGGTGATGCCGAAGGCCATCTCGATCAGGCCGCCATGCTTGATGTTGCCGGCGAGCTGGATCGGTAAGGTGCCGAGCGAGCGGCCCATGCCGTAATCAGCGTAGGCCTTGGCGCCGTTGTCCAGGATCCACGGCACCGCCGTGAAGGTCATGACGTTGTTGACCAGCGTCGGCTTGCCGAGGAAGCCCTTCAGCGCCGGGATCGGCGGCTTGGCCCGCACGATGCCGCGCTTGCCCTCCAGGCTCTCCAGCAGCGAGGTTTCCTCGCCGCAGATATAGGCGCCGGCCCCGAGGCGGACGTCCAAGTGGAAGCTCTTGCCCGAGCCGAGGACGTCGTCGCCGAGCACCCCGGCCTGGATGCCGTTGGCGATCGCTTCCTTGAGGGTGGCGAAGGCCTGCGGATACTCCGAGCGCAGGTAGATGTAGCCGCGGGTGGCGCCCGTCGCGACGCCCGCGATCGTCATGCCCTCGATGAGGTTGAAGGGATCGCCCTCCATCATCATCCTGTCGGCAAACGTGCCGGAATCACCCTCGTCGGCGTTGCAGACCACATACTTCTGGTCCGCCTGGGCGAGCATCACGGTGTTCCACTTGATGCCGGCCGGGAAGCCGGCACCGCCCCGGCCGCGCAGGCCGGAGTCGCGCACCGCCGCCACGACGCCCTCGGCATCGAGCTTCAGGGCCGCCTCGAGGCCGCGATAGCCGCCATGGGCCCGGTAATCGTCGACGGAAACCGGATCGATCACGCCGCAGCGGTGGAAGGTCAGGCGCTGCTGCCGGGCGAGGAACGGGATCTTTTCGGGGTCGCCGAGGCGCAGGGCATGGTCGCCGCCCGTGGTCAGGCCGGCATCCAACAGCGCCTCGACATCGGCGAGCTTGACCGGGCCGTAAGCGATACGCCCCTCGGACGTGCCGACTTCCACCATCGGCTCCAGCCATGCCAGACCGCGGGATCCGGTGCGGACGATAGTCACGTCGAGGCCCCGGCGCTCGGCGCCGGCAAACAGCGCGCGGGCAACCTTGTTGGCGCCGAGGCCCAAAGCGACGGCGTCGCGGGGAACGTAGAGCGTAACGCTCACTGGCGCACCTCCGTCAAAGCGGCTTCAAGGGCGTCGGCAGTCAGATGGGCGAGCGGCTCACCGTCGATGAGGGCGGCTGGGCCGTTGGCACAGAGGCCAAGGCAATAGACCGGCTCGACCGTGGCGTTGCCGTCGGCGGTGGTCTCGTGCCAGCCGCAGCCGAGGCGGCCGAGGATTTCCCGATGGAGCGTGTCGGAGCCCATGGCCTGGCAGGCCTCGGCCCGGCACAGCTTCACCTCATGACGGCCGGCCGGATGAGCACGGAAGTCGTGATAGAAGGTGATGCAGCCATGCACCTCGGCACGCGACAGGTTCAGCGCGTCCGCGATCAGCGGCACGGCGCCGGTATCCACGTAGCCGAAAGTCTCCTGCAACGCGTGCAGGATCGGCAGCGTGGCCCCTTCGAGATGGGTGTGCTCAGCGATGATCCCGGTGGCGCGCTCGGCGCTCCAGGGCTCGTGACGCGCCATGGTTTCCAGCCCAGTCTGTTCCTGTTCTAATGCGAAGAGGAACAGAAATGCCGGTTCGCATCAATCGCGCAGTCCGGTCGCGCAACAAAGGATGTCTGTCGCGCTGTCACCCGCTTCGCGCGGAAAACGGGGTGACATGTTAAACAGCTGTCAAAAAACAGCTTTCTAAAACCGGCAGAGAGCAAATCGTTCGCGTGTGTGTCGCACCATGAATTGGTGCTATGCAAAAAATTGCAACTCTGGCGTGGCGTAAGCGCGCGTGCAAGCGGCCCTTGCGTCCTTGTGCGCGCGGTCAAGCAGCTCCGTGGAGGACCGTCGTCAATTGTGCCGCCGCGGAATCGCCACATGGCAACCCGGCCGGAACCGCCCCTTTCGCCGCCCCAGCGGATCAGAACTCCATTTCAAGTTCTTCGATCTCGTCCGGCTCGTCGGCGGCGGCCTCGGCCCACTCCACCATCAGCGGCCAGTGCAGGATCGTATCGCGATACAGGGCGGCGCGGGGCGGGAGAGCGACATCGTAGGTTCGGAAGCGGGTGCAGACGGGCGCGTACAGGGCGTCGGCGAGGCAGGGCTTGGCCCCGAACAGGAAGGGCCCGTCATAGCGGTCCAAGCAATCGTCGAAAATCGTGACGATGCGCTCGATATCGGCCTTCGCGCCGTTGAACACGCGGAAGGCGGGGTGGAAGGCGCGGAGGTTCATCGGCAGCGCCGAGCGCAGATTTACGAAACCGGAATGCATCTCGCCGGCGATCGAGCGGCAATGGGCGCGCTCCGCGATGTTGCCCGGCAGGAAGCCGGCCTCCGGGAACGTCTCGGCGAGATATTCCGCGATGGCGAGCGTGTCCCAGACCACAACGTCGCCGTGGCGCAGACGCGGTACGAGGAACGAGGGCGACAGGTGGAGCAGTTCGGCCCGGCTGCCGGCATCGGCGCCGGACAGGACCTCCGTCTCGAAATCGAGACCCGACATCCGGCAGATCAGCCAGCCCCGCAGGGACCACGAGGAATAGTTGCGGCTTGAGATGGTGAGCGTAGCGACCGTCATCGTCCTGCCCCCGGGCACGCCGCCGAACACGCGGCCCGCGATGCTCGATCCAAGACTCGTGCCGACTCGGACGAGCGAATCGCGACAGTCCGGATCTTACTCCCGTCTCAGGAGCGCGGCGACCTCCGCCTCCTCGGCGGCGGACAAGCTTCGAGCGGTCGCCGGCACGCGGCGGCGCGCGAGGCGCCAGATGCCGAACCCGCCAAGCAGCACGGCAAGGACAGGCGTCAGCCACAACAGCAGGGTGTGCAGGGCGAAGACCGGGCGCAGCAGCACGAACTCGCCGTAGCGTGCCACGACGTAGTCGAGCACCGACTTGTCGCTGTCGCCCTTCTGCAGGCGCTCGCGCACGATCAGACGCAAATCCTTGGCGAGCGGCGCATCGGAATCGTCGATCGACTGGTTCTGGCAGACGAGGCAGCGCAGCTCGGCCGAGATCTCGCGCGCACGATGCTCCAGCACCGGATCTTTCAGGACTTCGTCAGGCTGGACCGCCAGTGCGGGGGCGGTGAGCATGGCGAGGAGCATGAGCGCGGCGCCGACACGGACGCGTGCTCCCCCTCCTACCTTTGCAGGACGAAGTTCGCGCATCTCCTTTCGACGCTGGGGTCGATGAGGGAACGCGACGGGCTTCCTCTCCCGCGCGGGAGAGGGCTGGGGTGGGGGACGAGAAATCTCAGGATCGAGCACGGCACCGAAGTGTCGGTAGGTCGAGCCATTTTCTGAAGGTTCTCGCCCCTCACCCGGTCCCTCTCCCGCTCGGGAGTGGGGCCCCGCGCCCGATCCGGAAGCGAAATCGCCGGAGCCGAAATGGCAATCCGGCAGCTGAGAGGGGGGAGGGAGATCCGCGGGGGCCTTCATCTCCGTCCTCACTCGGCCGGCACCGCGTTGGGTATCGGCCGTGCCTTCGCCTTGGCGGGGGCACCCACGCGCATCCGGCGGTCCGTGAGCGAGAGCCCACCGCCCGCCGCCATCACCACGGCGCCGAGCCAGATCAGCAGCACCAGCGGCTTGTAGTACAGCCGCAGGCCGACGCTGCCGTCCTGGCCGATTTCGCCGAGGCTCGCGTAGACTTGGCTCACCCCGATCGTCAGCAGGCCGGATTCCGTGACCGCCATCTTGCGGCTCGGGTAGAAGCGCTTGCCGGTCTCAACCTGCCCGACCTCGTCGCCGGCGCGGGTCCGGATCGTGAGATAGGCGGCGGCCTCCTCGTAGTTCGGCCCCTTGCGGGGCGCGACGCTCTCCAGGGTCGCCGTGTAAGGCCCCGTCGTCAGACTTTGGCCGGGCTTGAGGGTGGCCAGCCCCTCCGCGGCCCATCCCTGCGCGGCGATGCCCAACACCACCACGCCGACGCCGGCATGGGCCAGCGCCGTGCCCCAGGCCGAGCGCGGCAGACCGATGGCGCGGCGCCCGATCTGGCCGAGCGAGCGGGCACGGCTCGATCCGTAACCCCGGGCGCGGGAGACGATCTCCAGCGCCGAGCCGATCAGCAGATAGACGCCAAGGCCGATCCCCACCGGGGCCATCACCGGGCCGCCCCAGGTCAGGGCGAGCACCCCGAAACCGACCACCAGGGCCAGGGCCAAAGCGGCGAACAGGCGCTGCGCAGCAGCGAGCACGTCGCCGCGCTTCCAGGCCAAAGCCTGCCCGGCGGGCACGATCAGCAGGAGCGGAATCGCCAGCGGCACGAAGGTCGCATTGAAGAAGGGCGGCCCGACCGTGATCTTCTCGCCGGTCAGCATCTCGAGGAGCAGCGGATACAGGGTGCCGACGAGCACCGTGGCGCAGCCCGCGACCAGGAACAGGTTGTTGAGGACGAGGGACCCCTCGCGCGAGATCGGCGCGAACAGCCCGCCCTGCCGGAGCAGCGGCGCCCGCCATGCGAACAGCGTCAACGAGCCGCCGATGAACAGAATCAGGATCGCCAGGATGAAGACGCCGCGGGTCGGGTCGGTGGCGAAGGAATGGACCGAGGTGATCACGCCCGAGCGAACGAGGAACGTGCCGATCAGCGAGAGCGAGAAGGTCAGGATCGCGAGCAACACCGTCCAGACCTTCAGGGCGTCGCGCTTCTCCATCACCACGGTGGAGTGCAGCAGCGCCGTGCCGGCGATCCACGGCATCAAGGAAGCGTTCTCGACGGGATCCCAGAACCACCAGCCGCCCCAGCCGAGTTCGTAATAGGCCCAGTAGGAGCCCATCGCGATGCCCAGCGTCAGGAAGCTCCAGGCGGTGAGCGTCCAGGGCCGCACGGCGCGGGCCCAGACGGCGTCGATCCGGCCGTCGATCAGCGCGGCGACCGCGAAGGCGAAGCTGATCGAGAAGCCGACATAGCCGATATAGAGGAGCGGCGGGTGGATCGCCAAGCCGACATCCTGCAGCAGCGGGTTGAGATCGTTGCCCTCCAGCGGCGCCGGGATGACGCGGCTGAACGGGTTCGAGGTCGTGATGATGAACAACACGAACACGAAGGTGATCAATCCCTGCACGCCGAGCGTGTTGGCTCGCAGCCGCGGCGGCACGGAGTTCTTCGCCGCCGCCACGCAGGCGCCGAACAGGGTGAGGATCAGCACCCACAGGAGCATTGAGCCCTCGTGGTTCCCCCAGACGCCGGAGATCTTGTAGATCAGCGGCTTCTGCGTGTGCGAGTTCTCGACGACGTTCTGGACCGAGAAGTCCGAGGTGACGTGCGCGTAGGTGAGCGCCGCGAAGGCGAAGAGGATGCAGGCGAAGGCGCCGAGCGCCGCCTGCGAGGCGATCTGGCGGAGTGCCGGGTCGCCCGAGCGGGCAGCCCAGATCGGCATCACCATCTGGACGAGGGAGATCGCCAGGGCGAGCGCGAGCGCGAAATGGCCGGTCTCGACGATCATGCAGGTTCTCTCACCGCTCGCTGCGGGGGCCGAGGGTCGAATCCGCCGCTGCGGCGGATGGCTTGACGGCGGGAGCCACCTTGTTCGGGCCGCCCTCCTGCCAACGCCCCTGCGCCTTCAGCGCGTCGGCCACCTCGCGGGGCATGTAGGATTCGTCGTGCTTGGCGAGTACGGTATCGGCGCGGAACTGGCCGCCCGGCTCGAGGACGCCCTCGGCGACCACGCCCTGCCCCTCGCGGAACAGGTCCGGCAGCAACCCCTTGTACTGGACGTCGACGGTGGCGTTCGTGTCGGTCACGGCGAAGTCGACCGTCTGATCCGGTCCGCGCTTGAGCGAACCGTCCTTCACGAGGCCGCCGAGGCGCAGTCGGGTGCCCGGTGCAATGCTCTGAAGTGCGATATCGGTAGGAGAACGGAAGAACACGATCGAGCCGCTCATGGCGAACAGGATCAGCCCCACGGCGAGCGCTAGCACGCTGCCGCAGGCGGCAATCAGGATCAGGCGGCGGCTCTTACGCGTCACGATACTTCCACCCCGCAGTCCGGTGGACGGTCGCCCGCCCAGACCCGAACCGTTCTCATTCTAGCTCCTCAGGGTGTCGGCCTCAGGAGAGCGCCGGTCAAGGGCGGGCATCGGGACCGATTGTCGTACGGCCGACGCCGCGCGACTGTCACGCTCAAGGGTTGGTCTTCGGAGGCAGGTCGAGTTCCCGGGCGAGTCCGTCGAGCCGCGTCACCGCATCGCCGTTGGCGGCGAGCGCCATCCGGGCGCGATCCAAGGCCCTGACCGCCTGCTCGCGCTCGCCGAGCGCGCTGTAGGAGCGCACGAGGCGCATCCACTCGTCCGGCGTACCGCCCCGGGCGGCGAGGCGCCGGTCGAGCCCCTCGACCATCCCGCGAATGGCAGCGTCGCGCTCCGCTTGCGGCATGGCGCGCACGGCCGCCATCGCGGCCTCGGTTTCGGCCCGGGCCGCCGGTCCGGCTGGGGCCGGCTCGGTCGGACGCGTCGACCCGCCCTCCGGCGCCAGACCGATGGCACGAGCGCCCTGCTCGACCTGCGCTAAACCCTGTGGATCGCCGGCGAGCGCTGTCCGGGCACGAGCCAGGGCCGCGGTCGCCTGATCGTGCTCGCCCAACACGGCCCGGGACCGAACCAGCCGCAGCCACTCGTCCGGTGTGCCGCTGCCAGCCTGCAGCCGAGCATCGAGCCCATCGACCATGCCGCGGATCGCGGCCTGCTGCTCGGCCGGGACCTTCGGGGCCGCCTGCGGCACCGCGGGCGGCGGCGCAGGCTCACCCTTGAGGCGCGCCAGGCTCTGCCGGACGATCCCGAGCCAGGGCGCATCCGGCGCGCTGGCGGTTTCGAGGGCGGCGAGCTGGCGGATCGCCCCATCGGTGTCGCCCGCCTGCTCGGCGGCACGGGCGAGAAAGAACCGGGGTTTCGGCGCGTTCGGATCCTTGGCCTGCGCCTTCTCGAACAGCACTTTGGCTTCGGGGGTGACGGTGCCGTCGCCGGCTGCCGTCAGGGCTTCGGCCTGATCGGCGAGGAGGTCGGCGGTCTCGCCCTTCAGCCGGGCGATGTTGCCGTAGGCGCGGGCGGCATCGTCGAAACGGCCGGTGCGCATGTAGACCGGAGCGAGCACGGCCCAACCACGGGCGTCATTCGGGTCACGGGCGAGCCGCGCCTCGATCTGCCCAACGGCCTTCATCAATTCATCCGTGCCGCCGCGGGTCGCCTGCCGGTCGGCTTCGGTCTGGGCCGGTAGTTCCGGCGAGCCGTAGAGGCCGTAGGCGATCAGCGCCACCAGCGGAATGGTGGAAACCGCGAAGGCCGAAGCGGCCCGACGCCGGCGCAAGCGCGGCTCGGCCGGGCGCGCGGCCTCGACGATGCCGGCGTCCTCGGCCTCCAGCCTGACCTCGCGGCTTGCCCGAAGCAGGCGCCGGCCCGCTTCCGCCCTGGCGGATTCGGCCTCCTCCGGGGCGATCAGGCCGCGCTCCTGATCACGCGCGATTTCGGCGATCTGGTCCTCGTAGAAGGCGGTCTCGGTGGCGATCGCGGTGCCGCCCGCCTCGCCGGTCGGCACGACGGCACGCCGCGACAGCGGCCAGAGCAGGCCGAGAACGGCAGCTGCAGTCATGGCCGCCAGGATGAACCAGATCGCCGTCATCGAACCTTCGCCAGCGGGCCGAACCGGCCCGTACGTCTCTCCACACCATGTGGAGCCGGCGGCGGAACGCCACGACGCCCCCCGGCGGCGGCACGGTGTCACGCAAGTGCCGCGCGAAGACAAGAGCGAAGAGAAATCACACGCCAGCGCGAAGACTTGCACCGGACCGCGAAACACGATCCGGCGCCCCGGATCGCGTCAATGCGTCGCCGCACCCACGGGCGCATCGCCCGGCACCTCCAGCACCGCTCTCAGGCCGCCGAGCGCCGCCTCCTCCAGCGTGAAGCGACCCCGATAGAGCGTGGCGAGATCCGCCACGATGGACAGGCCGAGACCGGAGCCTGGCTTCGATTCGTCGAGCCGCCGCCCCCGGCCGAGCACGGCTTGGCGCGCCTCCGGCGGAAGGCCGGGGCCGTCATCCTCGATGGCGACGACGAGGTGGGGATAATCGGCCTTGGTCACCGCCTCGGCCCGGATCGCCACCCGGGCATGGGCCCATTTCGACGCGTTGTCGACGAGGTTGCCGACCATCTCCTCGAAGTCCTGCCGCTCTCCCCGGAAGCGCAAACCCGGGGGGACATGGACGTCGTAGGCGATGTCCTTGTCGCGGTAGATCTTGCCGAAGGTGCGCACGAGGCCGGCCAGCGCCGGCTCGACCTCCGTCGACGTGCCGAGCGTGCCGGCAAGCGCGGCGGCCCGGGCCCGGTCGAGATGATAGTTCACCTGATCGCGCATCACCGCCGCCTGCTCGCGGATCTTCTGGGCCAGTTCCTCCGGTGCGTCCGAGGCGCCGACCTCGTTGACGATGATCGAGAGCGGCGTCTTGAGGGCGTGGGCGAGGTTGCCGACCTGCGTGCGGGCGCGCTCCAGGATCTCGCGGTTGGTCTCGATCAGCAGGTTCACCTCGCCGGTGAGCGGGGCGATGTCGCGCGGATAGGTCCCGGTGATCCGGTCGGCCTCGCCCCGGCGGACCGCCCCCAGCGCCGCGCGCATCTTCTTCAAGGGCGCGAGGCCGAACCGGATCTGCAGCAGGGTGGTGAGCGCCAACGATAGGCCGAGCAGGCCGAACGTGATCGTAAGCGAATTGCGGAAGCGGTCGACGTCGTTGACGATCTCGTCCGCCGGCCCGGCGACCCGGACCGTGTAGCGGCCCTCCTCGCCGAGATCGACGTCACGCTCCATGATGCGCAGCAGGCGCCCGTCCTGCGCCCGGCCGTAGCCCTGGCGGATCTGCCCGACCCCGACCTTGCCCTCGGAATCGGTGGCGGGCGGCAGCGGCACACCGACCAGTGAGCGGGAGGTGCGCACGTCCCGGGGCTTCGCGTCGGGTTTGCCGACCTGCCAGTACCAGCCCGACAGGGGCAGATCGAAGCGCGGATCGCCCAGCGAGAAGGTCCGGCTCTCGGGATCGTTCGGCGAGACGAGATCGGTGGCGAGGTTGTTGGTGAAGACGAGCAGACGACTGTCGAAGGCGCGCTCGGTGTTCTCGCGGTAGAGCGTGGTCAGGATCCAGGCGGCGATCAGCAGGATCGCGGAACTCGACAGGAAGGCCGATACGGCGAGCCGCACAGCGATGGAGCGGCGGCGCAGGGAGAAGAGGCCGATCAGGTCAATCACGACGCGGTCACCACGCGACCCGGTCCCTCAGTACGGCCCCTGGCGGCCCGGCCTGCCGCCGCCCCGATCTGCAGCGCCGCTTCGTCCGGGTCAAGAATGCATGCTGGCCGCTCGGGGCGAACCGGCTCCTCCATTCTGAGAGAGCCGGCCCACGCGATGAGCCTTCGTCACGGAAGGCGGCGCGTCGAAACCTCCTTCAGAAAGTCCGACGCGCCATGGGCGCCGTGCAGAGTGACGGCGCCATCACCTCACACGATCGGAGACGTGAAAGACCGCGTTGGCTGCACGGGAGCAAAAATGACCGCATCGATGTACGGCCCGACATCGCCAGAGCTGAAAATCGTCACGGGCATGTCGTTCGTCTTCAGCGTGACCGGCAGGGTTTTCTGCCAGAAGCTGATCCAGCTATACGTGTACCTCAAGCGCGTCGATCCGACGAGATCACCGGCTTCAGAGATGGAAACCTTCAGATCCACCACCTGGGGGTTGTATTCATGTTTGCCGGCAACCTGAGCATTCGCATACACGATCGTGACATCGTAATCTCCTGATCCGATCGAAGCGGGCCGACTGATCTGGAGTGCATTGGCCGACCCGCCGCCGAGACCGGTCACGTAGCCGCTGCCGGATACATTCGAGCCCGCGGACGGATCTATGGCCGCGAACTTCGCGGAGCCCATGACCTGTGCCGTTCCGGCTGAGACCCGATAGGCGTTCGCATCCGCTCCGGAGTTTCTCTTGGTCGTGAGCGTTTGAACGCGCACCTCGGTGGATAACGTGAGAACGATCTCGTTGATCCCCTCCGCGAGATGAACGGTCAGCCCGCTCTGCCAGCGGCCGGCCTTGTCGACCGAGGGAATTGGCAGATCACGCCCGTTCAGGGACAGCATGATCGCCGCCGGGCCGGACGAGGACCACGCGAGCCCCACATCGTAGTAGCCGCGCTCGATCGCCGTCACGTAGAAGTGGGCCGCCCCTTGATCCACCAGCACCGCGTAGCCCGTGTCATCCGTCCCCCAGTCGAGTTTCGATCCGCCACGCAACCTGAAGGTGGTCGACTGGTACTCGGTGATCTCACCATCACCGACATATTTTAGGAACAGCTTGTCCAAGGTTATGTCGGATCCGGGCAGCTTCGAGACCCCATCGGAACTCGCCCGGATGGACAGCGTATGCTCACCGGATGTCAGCGTGACGGACCGCTCGGCACTGCCCCGGTAATTCCACCGATCCGTGCTCGTCAAAGCAAGATCCGCCGCGTATTGAATGATCCCCTGATCTTTTCCATCCACGAACAGGGCATGCCGCCCGGGCGCTCCGGGTGTCGATCCGATCACCTGAAGGCGATACGATCCATCCTTCGGAACAGTGACCTTCCAATCCAGCCGCGATCCGGGATCGTTGAATTGACCGACATCGCGGCCGCCGGACGCCAGGAACTGCCAGACGTTGGACGCGGTTGGGCTATGTGTGAAGACCTTGGCGTTCGAGATCTGAAGATTCTCCGCTTCGGCCGAGATGAGCCACGTCTGTGAGGCAAACGACTGAATCACATCACGCAGTTGGGCCGGCGTGATCAGGATCTGGTAGCCGGAATACAGATCACAGCCCGGAACGGTGAGGTTGAAACCGCCGCTCGCGATGTCGATCTTCCGCGCGGCCTGGATGACCCGCGGGGTTTCCGAAAGTCCTTCCGTGCCACAATGCACGACCTGCCTGACCTCGATGTCCACGCTGGTTCCGAACAGGGCCGTATCCAGCCCCGTGACAGCCAGCGCGACATCGCCATCCCGGCCGCCCCACAGGATCGTGGCCCGCCGGTTGTCCGTGTCGATGGCACCGATCGCCCGGAGCCTGTCGGCCGTCTTGGTCGACGGCGTCGTCATCTGAACGGTCTCGCTGCCGTCGAGATCGCCGTACCACTTGAACATCCACCAACCGCCGTTGGCTCCGGCTGGCCGCGCGGTGTTGTCGGACAGATTGCCGGCATAGTTCCAGTAGGCGGCCTGAGCATCGATCTTCGTCTGCTCGAACAAGGACATCCACTGGATCAACTGGCCCGGAACGCTCATGTCCAGCAGCATGCCGTATTCGGTGATGTTGATCGCGATCGGCGAAATGCCGAGCGAAATCTCGACAGCGCGATATTCCTGATAGTGAATCGGATAGGTCCTCAGATTGTCGACGCCCAACTCGTGCCAGATGAAGACATCCGGAAGACACTTGTTGTCGCGCGCGAAGGTCAGCAAATCGGTCGACTGGTCCTTGCGCCACTGCGTGTGGGCAGGGCCGCCGATCCGCGCGTGGCCAAGTCCGTGGCGAGCCCAGACGGCCTGGATCTTGTCGTAGGCCGCCTTCCAGTCGTCCAGGAACTGCTGCTTGATCTTGGACCAGTTCGCGTACCAATTCCCGCCGTCCGGCTCGTTGAACGGAACGAAGACGTAGCGCTCGGGATGAGCCGACTGCGTGGCGACCGCCTCGGTCACGAACTCGATGACTTCGAGATAGTCCCAGACTCCGTTCGCCGTCTCCGTGAATGTCCCGTCCTTCAGATTGTAGGTCCGGGTATCGCCGGGGCGCACGCCCCCGTTGTAGGCCCAGTCCGGATAATAGTCCTGAATGTAGATGCACATATCCTTGCCGTAACCGGCGAAGAAGCTCGTCTCGACTTCCAGGACATCGCCCGACGGGTGTTGGGTCCCGTACGGGGCCTTCTGCGAGGCGTTGGTGATGTGCGCCCCGTTGATCAGGGCCTGCGTCGGAACGCCGTCGTCGCCGAGACCGTAGAGGAAGCCGCTGGCCCCGCCACGGAAGGCTCCCGTTCTTGCTTTGTTCCCAAAATCGGCCTTCACGGTATTGTCTGACGCGTCGCTCGTCTGCGCGTGCGTGGTGATATCCGACATGTGGACCTCCGGGTGATGGGGGGTCGCCCCTGCCATGCCGCTTCACGGGCATGGCTCTTCCGCCGACGACAAACGGCTTTGCCGGCCGCACCTTTCGGTGGGCCGGTTGTCAGGACCGCGTGTCGTCGATCAGATCTGGAAGCCGCCCATGGGACGCCCGCAGCACCGTCGCGTGCCGGGGGGAAAGCGCCCGGTCGCGGGCGCTCCATGAGAGGCTTTGATGATCAGATGCGCAGGGCTTCGCCGTTCGCGGTGAAGCGGTGCAGATGCGCCCGCTCGGGGACGACCACCACCGGGGCACCGCGGTCGATCCGGAACTCGCCGGTCACGCGGGCATTCACGGTCGCGCCTTCGTTCAGCCGCACATGGACAAACGTGTCGGATCCGAGGTGCTCCGAGAGAGCGGCGATGCCGGGCAGCCCGTCGTCCGTGCCGTTGCCGGCCGCGGGCACGATCGCGAGATGTTCCGGCCGGATCCCGATGACCGGGGCGCCCAGCGCGTCCGCCGCCGGGCCGCGCAGGATATTCATCGTCGGCGAGCCGATGAACTGCGCGACGAACAGGTTGGCCGGCGTGTTGTAGATCTCCAGGGGCGAGCCGATCTGCTCGATGCGGCCCTTGTTGAGCACCACGATCGTGTCGGCCATGGTCATCGCCTCGACCTGATCGTGCGTGACGTAGATCATCGTGGTGCCGAGCTGCCGGTGCAGCTCGGCGATCTCGATCCGCATGCCGGCCCGCAGGGCGGCGTCGAGGTTCGAGAGCGGTTCGTCGAACAGGAACGCCTTCGGCGCGCGGACGATGGCCCGACCGATGGCCACGCGCTGACGCTGGCCGCCCGACAGCTGGCTCGGACGGCGTTCGAGAAGCTCGGTCAGGTTGAGCCGGTTCGCCGCCTCCGCGACCTTCCCGGCGATCGCCGCCTTCGGCACGCCGGCCATCTTCAGCGGGAAGCCGATATTCTCCGCGACGCTCATGTGCGGGTAGAGGGCGTAGGACTGGAACACCATGGCAAGGCCGCGCTCGGCCGGCGGGGCCTGGCTCACATCCCGCCCGTCGATCTCGATCGTGCCGCCCGAGATCTCCTCCAGGCCGGCGATCAGGCGCAGCAGGGTCGACTTCCCACAGCCCGAGGGGCCGACGAAGACGACGAACTCACCGCCCGCGATCTCCAGATCGAGGGGCGGAATCACCGTCTTGTCGCCGAACGTCTTCGAGACCTGCCGCAAGCGGATGGACGTCATCGAACACCGAACCCTTTGACGTTGTTTTCTTGATTCACGCCGGATCAGCCCTTCACCGCGCCGGCGGTGAGACCGGTGATCAGGAACCGCTGCACGTAGACGAAGCCGAGCGCCACCGGCACCGCGGCCAGTACGGAGGCGGCCGTCAGCGAGCCCCAATCCGTCTGGTGCGATCCCTTGAAGAGCATGATGCCCGGCGTCAGCGTCCGGCGGGCATCGTCGTTGATCAGCACGTAGCCGAACATGAACTCGTTCCAGGCGGCGATGAAGGCGAAGACGGCGGTCGCCATCAGGCCCGGGAGCGTCACCGGCAGGAGGATGCGCAGGATGAAGCCCAGGCGCGAGCACCCGTCCATCGCCGCCGCCTCCTCCAGCTCGCGCGGGACCGCGTCGAAGAAGCCCTTCAGCATGAAGCTGGCGAGCGGCACCATGAAGGTGCAGTAGACGATGACGAGCGCCGCGTAGGTGCTGAGCAGCCCCATGTTGCGGATCAGGACGTAGAGCGGGATCAGCAGCAGGACGCCGGGGATCATCTGCGAGACGATCAGCCCCCCGGTGACGATCTGCGTCACCGACAGGTAGGACCAGCGGCTCATCGCGTAGCTGGCGAAGACCGAGAGGCTGACGGTCAGGATCGTCGAGACTCCGGCAACGATCAGGCTGTTGCCGAAATAGATGAGGAACGGGCTCTCCAGCACGACCGCGCGGAAGTTGCTGAAGGTCGGGCTCGCGATCCAGAGTGTCGGTGCCGTGCTGAACACCTCGGCGGCCGGCTTGAACGCCGTGTCGAGCATCCAGAGGAACGGGAAGACGCAGAACGCCACGAAGAACACGAGCACGAAGCCGGTGGTGAGCGCGGACAGGGTCCGGTGACGCGCGGAGACCACCATGATCAGCGGGCCTCCCGCGCCCGAACGAGGAGGGCCTGCACGAGGAAGAGCATCGCCATCGCGGCCATCGACAGGGTGGCCAGGGCGCAGGCGAGGCCGACGTCGAACTCCTGCATGGCGTAGCGGTAGATCAGGATCGGCAGCGTTTCCGTAGCGTCGAGCGGGCCGCCCTGGGTCATCACCCAGATGAAGTCGAAGTTGATCGCGGTCCAGATGATGTGGATGACGATCAGGGTCAGCGACACCGGCCGGAGGTGCGGCAGCGTGATGACGAAGAAGCGCCGGACGATTCCCGCGCCATCCAGCGCCGCCGCCTCGTACAGGTCGTCCGGGATCGAGGTCAGCGCCGCCAGCAGGCTGATCGTGTAGAACGGGAAGCTGCGCCAGACATTGACCAGGGTGACCGTGATCAGGGCCGTCTCGCTGCGCCCGAGCCAGTCAAAGGGCGCGGCCAGGACGCCCATACGGACCAGCCAGGCATTCAGAACCCCGTAATCGGGATTGAGCAGCCACGCCCAGTTCACGCCCGCGATGGCGATCGGAATCACCCAGGGCAGGATGATGAGGCCGCGCACCAGGGCACGCCCCCGGAACGGCTGGGCCAGCGCCAGGGCCGTGGCGAGCCCGCAGGCATATTCCCCAGCCACCGACAGGACGGTCCAGACCAGCGTATGCGTCAGCGCCGGAACGAAGTGCTCGTCGTCGAGCACCATCCGGAAATTGTCGAGGCCCGCGAAGCCGCCGACCGCGGCATCGATCAGGCTGGCATGGTGCAGGCTCTGCCACAGCACGCCGGCCAGCGGGACGGCGATGAGGGCCGCGACCAGCACCGCGACCGGGGCGAGGAAGGCGCAGGCGGCCCGGACTCGCGCCGACGGCCAGAGGACGCGTCGGGCAGCGCGTCCGATGCCGGCCTGCGGCCGGGACGCGATCGATCCGGTTGCCATATCCATGGTTGTCACGCCCGCGCCTCCCCGCGCCTGGATCCCGAAAGCCGAGTGCGGCGGTTATTCCGAGAGTTGTCCGGAGCGTTTCAGGCTCTTGTTGATGGCTTGCGCGAGCCAGGCCGCGACGGCGGCCGGCTTTTCGCCCTTGAGGAGCACGCGCCCGAGGGCGGTCTCCATGTCGCGGGGGATCGAGCCCAGAACGATCGGCGGGAAGGCGATGCCGACCGGCACCAGGTCCGTGAACGGCTTGCCCCAGACCGGGTCACCCGTCACGTCGGAGCGCGGCGAGCGATCCGGGAACACCTTCGCCTGCACGTCTCGGCTCAGCAGGAAGGTGGCGAGCTTCCAAGTGGCATCGACGTGCTTGCCGTTGAAAAGGTAGAGCGGCGCAATCTCGAAGAAGGTCGCGGCCGTCCGACCGGCCGGCGGCGGCGCCACAGCGACATCCCGCATCGTCACCGGATGCTGATCGATGCGGCCCTTCATCCAAGAGCCGTTCATCACCATGGCGTACTGACCGAGGGCGAAGTTGGTGTCCTCGTCCTCCCAACCCCAATTGGCCGATTGCGGCGGGATCGCCTTCTCGGAGAGCAGCCGCCCGTACAGCGCCAACACCCCGGTCGCCCGTTCGAGCTCCTCGGGCGCCTCGGCCCAGGTGTTGCGGTATTTGCCGTCCGGCATCCGCTTCGCGATCTCGACGCCGTTCTGGCCGAGGCAAGTGATGAATTCCTGCGGTGCGCGGGCCCCCTTGCCGACGATGCCGAAGCCCGGCTTGCCGGTCTTGGCCTGGATGGCGGCGGAGGTCTGAACCAGCTCGTCCCAGGTCTTGGGCGGCGCCTCGATGCCCGCCGCCTTCAGCATGTCGGCATGATAGAGCAGCGCGCGCAGGCCGAGATAATTGGGCAGCGCCCGCAGCTTGCCGTCGATCGTCAGGTTCCGGACGACGTTGGGATACAGCGCGCCGAGGTCGGGCCAGGCCTTGGCGTGGGCGCTGAGATCGGCCAGCACGCCCATCTTGTTGAACTCGCCGAACCACTCGCTGAGGCCCCAGGCGATGTCGGGGGCATCGCCGCCCGCGAGCGCCGTCACCAGCTTATCGTGCAGGGCGTCGTAGGCGATGACCTGCGTCTTGACCTTGATGTCGGGATTGGCGGTCTCGAATTCCGCGATGGCCGCCTGCGCCGCCTTCGCCTCGGCCTGGAGCGGGTCCCACGCGACCCAATAGGTGAGCGTCGTCGGCTCCGCGCGTGCGGGTCCCGCAGCCAGCAGCGGAAACAGAGCTGCCATCGCCAGCAGCTGGCGCCTGAAGATCGCCATCGTATTCCTCCCCCTCGATGTGTCTTGTTTTTTGTCGTTGACGGCCGGGCGAACGCGTCGCCCGGCCGTTGTCTCAGGCGACGATCTGCTCGTCCGGCGCGACGGTCTCGTTGCCGGTGCGCTGCGCCGTCCGAATCTCTTCGACCGACCGCACCGGGAGCCGCGCGGCCCCGGCCCAGTCCCGGCGGGGCACCGTCGCGTTCGCCAGCCGCCTTTTCGCGCCCTCGATCGCCCCGGCGTATTGCGGCAGCCACGCGGCCTGGGCGACGACCATCTCGTCGACCATCTGCCAGACCTCGTCCGGCGTGCAGACCGCGCCCACCAGCGGATCGTTGAGGACGGCCTGCTTCAGCAGATCGAGATCCCCGGTCACCGCGGCCTTGACCGACATCCGCTGCACGTTGATCGACGCGATGCAGGGGGCCGCGCAGGCATCCGACAGGGTGAGGCCGGCGACCATGTTGAGGCCGAACCGATCGACGAAGCCGGTGCTCTCGACGATCGCGTCCGCGGGTAGATTCGTGATCAGGCCGTTGTTCTTGACGTTGAAGTGGCCGCGATAGACCCGGCCGGTCTCCAGCGCCTCGATGATGTAGCTGGCGTGCTCGACGGTCCTGCGGGCCGGGTCGATGAGCCGGCTGGAACTGGCGAGGTATTGCGGAAATTCCTGCTCGAACCAGTTCCGGCCCTCGGTGCAGACCCGCAGGTAGCCCCCGGTCTCGCCGTGGATCCAGTCCGACAGGTCGATCCAGCGCTCGATCTCGTCGGGGCGCTTGCGGTACCAGGGCAGGTACTCGGACAGGTGGCCGTTGGACTCGGTCGAGTAGACGCCGAAGCGGCGCAGGACGTCGATCCGGACCTTCTCCTGCTTGGAGATGACGGGGTGCCGCTCATAACCGGCCAGCAGTTCCTCGGCCGACACGCGCCGGCCGTTCCAGCGGATGTCGACGTACCAAGTCTGATGATTGATCCCGGTGCAGACGTATTCGATCGCGTTCGGATCCTCGGCGCCGAGGACTTCGGCGATCTGCTTCCAGCCGTGCTGGATGCCGTGGCACAGGCCGATCGTGTCGACCCCGCCGTGGTCGATCGCCGCCCAGGTGTTCATCGCCATCGGGTTGGCGTAGTTCAGCAGGCGCGCACCCGGCTCGGCGACCGCGCGGATATCCTTGCAGAAATCGAGGAGTGCCGCGATCGAGCGCTGCCCGTACAGGATGCCGCCGGCGCAGATCGTATCGCCGACGCACTGGTCGATGCCGTAGCGGAGCGGGATCCCGATATCGTCCGCGAAAGCCTCCAGACCGCCGATCCGGGTACAGTTGATCACGTACCGGGCACCGGCCAGCGCCTCGCGCCGATCCATCGTGGCCGAGACCTTGGTCGGCAGCCCGTTGGCGGAGATCATCCGGTTCAGGATCTCCGAGATCATCCCAAGATTACGCTCGTTGATATCAGTGAGCGCGACCTCGATATCGTGCAATTCAGGAACGCACAGAATATCCCGCACCAATGTTCGCGTAAAACCGACGCTCCCCGCGCCAATGATCGCAATCTTGAAGCTGGCCATCGTGCCCTCCCACGGCCCGAAACACATGGACCGTGCACAGAAATCTTCTTGTTGCTGTGAGGTAACGCTACGCCCGGCGCCCGGGCCGTGAAAGAGGAAATTGGAACCTTCGCGGGTAATTTTATGCTCGATGCGCTGGACCAGGCGGGGCCCTTCCGCAGAACCATCTCGTTCCCGCGTCGGCATGGCGGCTTCCACGTCATGCCGACGAGCGCCGGGCACGAGCGGGCGCAGCCGGGCGCCTACGATTGGGACGGGCTGAAGCGCGGACAAACGCCGTTCTCCGTCCTGCAGCACACCGTGGCGGGCCGGGGGCGCCTGCAATACGAGCGGCGCCTGTGGCGACCCGAGGCCGGGCAGACCATGCTGGTCTCGATCCCGCATGCCCACCGCTACTGGCTCGAGCCGGGCGAGGAGTGGTCGTTCTTCTGGATCGCGATCACCGGCCGGGAAGCCCTGCGGCTCAACCGGGCGATCCAGCGCGTCGCCGGGCCGGTCTTCCGCCTACGGACCGAGACATTGGATGCCCTCGCGGCCGTCTGCTCGTCGCTGCGGGTGCCCCTGTCCGGTGCGGGACAAGCGTCCAGCTTGGCCTATCAGGCGATCATGCTGATCTACGACGACGTGATGGCCCGCGAGGAGCGGACCGACGCCGCGACAGGGAACGAGACCATCGATCGCACCATCGCGTTCATCCGCGCGCATCCGGGCGGCGCGCTGGATATCGAGACGCTGGCGGCAATTGCCGGCGTGAGCCGGTCGCATTTCAGCCGCCTGTTCATCCGCACCAAGGGTGTCGCACCGGCCGAGTTCGTGGTTCGGCAACGGATGGACCTGGCGGTCCGCCTGCTGGCCAACGGGCAGCTCAGCATCAAGGCCGTCTCCAGCGGGTGCGGGTATCCCGATCCCAACTATTTCGCCAAGGTCTTCCGGCGCACCTACGGGATCAGCCCGACCGAGTTCCGGAGCACCGGCATGTACGCCGCCCCCGGCCGCGACGATGGTCAGACGTTTCCGCCTTGAGCGAGCGCCGTTGCCGTGCCGCACGGTGCCGAGCAGCCAGATCTCCCGGCAGGTCCCGGCGACACAGCATCGGCGCCCGGATGGGGTGCCGCCCCGCTCAAACCCGCGCCGGCGGCTGGTTGGGATCCACGAGGTAGCCGAGGCCGCGCACCGTCTGGATCAGGTCCACGGCGAGCTTCTTGCGCAGGCGCCCGACGAACACCTCGATGGTGTTGGAATCCCGGTCGAAATCCTGGTCGTAGAGGTGCTCGGTGAGCTCGGCCCGGGACACGACCCGGCCGGTATGGTGCATCAGGTAGGAGAGCAGCCGGTATTCGTGGCTCGTCAGCTTCACCTGCGCGCCGTCGACGAAGACCTTGCCGGAGCGCGTATCGAGGGTGACCGGCCCGCAGGCGATCTGGCTGGAGGCGTGGCCGGCGGCGCGGCGCAGGAGCGCGCGGACCCGGGCCATCAGCTCTTCCATGTGGAAGGGCTTGGTGACGTAATCGTCCGCGCCGGCATCGAAGCCATCGACCTTGTCGGACCAGCGGTCCCGGGCGGTGAGGATGATCACCGGCGTCTTCACACCGGCCCGGCGCCACTTCTGCAGCACCGTGACGCCGTCCGCCTTCGGCAGGCCCATGTCGAGGATGATGGCGTCGTAGGGCTCGCTCTCGCCGAGATAGCCGCCCTCCTCGCCGTCATAGGCCTTGTCGGCGACGTAGCCGGCCTCCTCCAGGGCGGCGACCACCTGCCGGTTGATGTCCTTGTCATCCTCCACGACGAGCAGACGCACGGTTCACTCCCCTCCGAAACGATCGCGGCGCCCGCTCAATATTGCCCAGCCACACTGCCGGTGCGCGCGTCCACGATGACGTGCACGAAATGACCGTCCCGGCGCAAGGCGGTCAGCATGTAGACGAGGGTGTCCTCGTGTCGGCAGAGGCTCGCACGCTGGATCTCGGCCCGCGGAATCACCGACCGGGCCGCGCGGATCGCCGCCACGGGGGGGATCACCCGGCGCTCGCCGACCTCCTCGCGCATGTCGGCCGGCGACAGGCAGGTCTCGATCCGAAGCGGCGCCTGGCCGGAAACCGCGCCCGTCTGCGGGGCCGGCCCGTCATCGGCCATGGAGCCGAGGCCGCCCGCGGCAAGGGCCGCGGCAGTCAGGCCGATAGCAACGAGGGCGATGGCGTAGCGCATTGGTAGGAGATGTGGGCCGGGGGCACTGAATGTGCCCTGAATACGGGGCTGTTGACGTCCCGCGGCGGGCGCGTCGTCGGGTAGGTGCAGGATGGGATATCGGCGGGCGGACGGCATCGTGCCGGCACTACGGCTGAGTCTGCGCCCGGTTCCCCCGCAGCGTGCTCCGCGAAGTCCCCCTGCTTCCGGGGGGAGGTCCGCGGCCCCGTGTCCGACGCAGGGCACAATTTGCTGCTGGACCGCGGATCCGCTTCCGGAGTAAGATCGTCGTGAGGTTGATGACCGGTTCATAATAACGCTTCAGGACCCGGGGGCGGTACCCGGCGCCTCCACCAGAAGCATCCTGCCCCCGAATACCGTACGGGGATCAGAGCGAGCGTCCGACGTTGCGGACGGTGCGCTGCCAGGGTGCTTCTCGTGGGGGTGAAACAGGTTCGACTGGGCGGTAAAGGGATCGCGAGTTCTGTCCTGCTTCGGCAGGGTAAGATGCGACTTTCGGTAAGGACTCGACCGGTTTGGCGCGGGCAACCCCCGTTCCAGGCACCTGACCAAAACTCTAAATGCCAACGACAACGTCGGCATGGAGATGCGCCTCGCGGCGTAATCTTCCGGGGCGTGGGCACGCCTAGCAACAGAACCCGGGGCTTCGGCCCCGGGGCCCGCTTTTTCCTCCCCGAAGAACCCTGAGAACACTGGGTTGACGCACCCGGCGGTGCTTGGCTGCCTGCGTCATGACGGATCCGGCGCGCATCGCGCCGTGTTGCCGACAGCATCGCGAACGGCACGCTGACGGACAGCGATTCGCGATCGATCGCCTCACACCCGCACGCGTCCCCTCCTCAAAGCTCTGTGCCAACAGGTCCCGAGGCAGCATTCCTCGTTCCGGACAGCTTCACAATGCCTCTGTTGGCTATTGAACTGAGCCAGGGCATTGAACCCAGCGCGATGTGAGCGATTGTATTGTCATGGAGGATGCCATGACAGCAATCCGAACCGTGATCGTCGCTTCCTTGGTCAGTACCCTGCCGATCGGCGCGGCATTGGCGCAGACGGATCAAACGAGTACTGGCGGCGGCGCATTGTCGGCAGAAAAAGTAGCCAACACGACCGCAGTTGGACAGACCAAGCCACCGAGCCGTGATGCCAGCCCGACATCGGTCACGCCGATCGAGCGCCCGACGCCGAGACAGGTTTCAGACGACGCGATCGCCACCAAGATCTGCGTCGGGTGCGCCACCGAGCCCGCGCCGCCAGATCCGCTGTCCCTGAGGATCCGTCCGTCCGTCACGCCGGAAGGACGCGATCGTCCGGTCGACGAGCGCGGCGGCCAGCGCGATGCGGGCCTGCCCGCAGCAGCGCCGCAGCAGCAATCGGATCTCGATACCGTCGCCCTGGCGTCTGCGCATCGCGAGCGTGCGAACTCTGTCCAGGAGAAGACCGCCGGCCTCTGGCAATCCTGGTTGGTTTCCGTCTGCGACGGCTGCGGCGACCAGAAGCCCACCAGGGCCCTCTCGGTGGGGGATTGGCCGAGCCGTAATGGGCCCGCCACCACCGGATCGATCGCCAACAAGACAGCGTCGGTTGCCGCGCGCCCCGATGCCAAAGCCGCAGCACCGCACCCGCACGCCAGTCTCGAAGCGGATCTCTCGCCGGAAAATATCGGCTCGATCAGGCGTATGCCGCAGCGGTGACGGGGGCGATCCGCGTCAGGGCACCAGTCCGAATAGCCCACGCGTTCCGTCGCCTCACGTTTCGACGCGACGGAGCGGGCCAAGCCGCGGGGGTCTAGCGTCCCGGAACAGAGGACGAAGCCGGGGGGTTGCTCGTTCAGTTCATGGAGTCGAACATGCTGACTGGTAGCCTGCTATGGCTTTTGGGAGTTCCGATTCCGGTCCTCCTTTTGATCTGGTTTTTCTTCCTGCGGGGCCGATAGCGTAACGCGCCGAGCCGTGACGTGATACGGCTCGGCGGCTTCACCGTCAGGACTGCGTCTTGAGGTAGGCGATCACGTCATTGATCTTCTTGTCGTCCGTGTAACCCTGGAAGATCATCTTGTTGCCCGGCACCTTGGTCTTCGGGTTCTTCAACCACTCGTGCAGGTTGGTCTCATCCCAGGCGATGCCTGAGTTCTTCAGAGCCGCCGAGTAGTTGTAACCTTCGTAGGTGCCCGCCTTGCGGCCGACGACGCCCTTCAGATCGGGACCTACACCGTTCTTCTGGAAATTGTGGCACGCCTTGCAGGGGGCGAACGCCTTCTCGCCCGCGGCCGCATCACCGGCCTCCTGAGCCTGCGCCGCGATCGGAAGCAAGGCAGCGATGACGACGCCAAAAACAACTGAACGCACAGAACGCCTCCCGAAATTCAGCTTCCTATGCCGAGCGATTCCAAAGCTTGGCACAGTGGGGGGTTAGACGTTGGCGCATCCGACTTAATCCAACTCACGACGGCACGGGGGGGGGCCGGTGCCGGAGCGCGAACAAAAACCCCCGCGCGGCGTCGGTCGGCGGGGCTGAGATGGTTGCGTTCACGGAGACTAGGCGCCCCGGCGACCGCCTTAAGCCGTAGCCGGACCCCTGATGGGCGGCACCGGAGGCCCGGAGCCTCCCGCGCGATACGCGCCCGCACCAAATCCGTTCAGTGCCCCGTCAGTCCGACCTTCGCCAGGACGACCCCCCCGAACGCCAGCAGCGCCGCCGAGGCCAGTCCCCAGCCGATCCGGTACAGCGTCCGCACCTGACCGTTCACCTCGGCCAGCCCCCGAGCGGCCTCAAGCTTCGCCCCGTCCACCGCCTTGTCGATCCGGCGCTCGATCTCGTCGCGCGCCACGAAGGCCTCGATGTCCCGCCGGTAGGCCACGCCCTCCAGCTTCCCGTCCATCCGGTCGAGCTTGCCCCCGAGCACGTCCATCTGACGACCGGTCGCCTCGACGCGCTCGATCAGGCGCCCGATCCATTCGGGCAGCGTGTCCACCATGGCCCCGCTCCTCCGCGCGCCGCCCCCCGACCGCGGAGCCCGCACCCGCGGCACAGTCTCGTCCGTCATCGGTGCGCTCCCGCGGCTTTCGAGATTCACCCCTTCGGCCCGACCATCTGCGGCACGATCTTGTCGACCGAGCGGGCCAGCATGTAGGCGCCGATCCCCACGGTCAGCAGCGACCACAGCTCCGCCGGCACGCCTTGAGCGCGGTCACCACCTCGACCTGCAGCCCGAGCATCGGCGCGACCACGCCGACCCAGGTGATCATCGCCAGGGCCCACAGCACGGTGATCGGCCGGGCGTTGCGGGCGAGCGGGCTCTCGGAGCCGGCATCGGCCTTCATCACCTCGGCCATGGCGCGACTGAGGTCGCCCTGCTGGTCGATCAGCGCCTTCTGCAGGTCGAGCTGCACCTGCAGCCGCTGGCCCTCGTCGGGCAGCACCCTGGCCAGGATCGGGCCGACGGCCCCGAGCAAGGTCGGAAGGAGAGCGAGGAACCCCATGGTCAGGCGCCTTTCTGCATGTTGTGGCGGACAGCCTCGCGCAGGCGCAGCCACCAGGCGGTCGGATGCGGGCTCGGCGCGGCGGCCGGAAGCGCGGCTTCCAGGGCGGCGAGGAAGCTCCGGTGATAGCCGGCGATCCGCGCGCCATTCTTCGCCCCGTCGCCGTTGACGATGGCGCGCGCGCCCACCGGATCGTCGGTCTGCTCCCCGAAGTAGCGGGCGAGCGTGTGGCCGGGCCGGAACAGGCCGTCGCGGGCGCCCAGAACCAGGATCGCCGCGCTCGTCGCCGGCACGAGCGCCAGGTCCGGATCGCCCACGAGGTCGAGCCCGAGCAGCCGGCCGAAGGTCCGGTAGTTGGCAAGCCACGTGAGCTGGCTCGCGCCGCGGCCGTAATAGACCCGGCCGTCGACCGGCGCGCCGTAGGCGCGGCCGCGGCCGAGCCCCACCTCGCGGATCGACAGGTCGAGCCGGCACTCGTGCCACGCGGTCGCCAGCGTGTAGGCGAGGTGGCGCGGGTCCGCCGGCCAGCCCAGCCGCTCCCAGGCGTCGAAGAGCGCGCAGAGCCCGTCGACCTCGGCCTGCGCGAGGTGCGGCCCGCACGGGCCGGCGGCGCGGATTTGGGCGAAGAAGGTCGCCCGCACGAGCGGTGCAGTCATGGTGTCCTCACGATGGAAAGAGCGGCCGCGCAAGGTCGTCGGGGATGGCCGTGCGCCGGCTGGGTGGGAGCCGCGGGGCCTCAGAAGGGCGCGTTGTCGCCGGCCGGTATCGCCGCGCCGGCCGACCGGCTCACAGCTCTGCGCTGGCGGTCCAGGCGACCGGGCAGTAGTCGCCGGCGGTTCCGGCCGCCCCGAACCAGAACCGCAGATCCTCCGGGCTGGTCGCACCGAACACGATCGACCCGGTGTAGCTGCCGCTGCCGTCGTTGGCGGCGACCACGGTCGGAACGGTCCGCATCCCGGCGATGCGCAGGGGCACGACGCCGCCGCCGAATGCCCCGGAGGCGTTCGCCCGGAAGAGGATGAGGGTTCCGGTCTGATAGTAGCGCTGACAGCGGCGCATCTCGTCGTCCCGGCGCTCGAACGCGGTGGCCGTCCTGCCCGGTTCGAGCTGGGCGAGGCTCACGGTGCCCGCCGTGAACTCGACCACGGCGTTGGATCCAGCCGTCAGGGTGGTGGACGTGCCGGCGCCGGCATAGGCGGGCAGGCTGGAGGCGCCGGAGGGATAGACGCGCCCGGCCGCCGTACCGCGCCAGGACAGGGCGTAGGGACCGCCGTCCGGCAGGGAGAGGCCGCCCTCGATCACCTGCACGAGCGATCCGGCGGTGATCGTCACGGTCACGTCGCCGTTGCCGGAAGCGGCGAACGACAGGGTGACGCCGTTCGCCCCCGCCTTCCACCGGTCCACGATGTAGGCATCCGCCGCGTAGGCGAGCTGCGAGCCCGACGCGTTGCGCTGGTTGACCGCGAAACTGCCGTTGATGAGGCGGTTGCGGAAGGCGAGGCCCCGGGCGGCGACGAAGGCCGTGGTGGCAAGCTGGGTGGAGGCATCGCCGGTGGCGGGCGTCGGCGCCGTCGGGCTCGCCGGGAAGGCGACGACGCCCGTGGCCGCCGAGGCGGTGAGCGCCGTGGTGAAGGCCGCGCCGTCCGGGGAGGTCTTGAGGACGAGGTCGTCGCCCCCGAGGGTGCCGAACAGCGCCCGCGCCGAGTAGCCGGTCTGGAAGACGAAGCCGGCATCACGCGCCGCCGCCTTCTTGTTGACAGTGACCCGCATGTCGCCGGAGCCCGGGGTGACGTCGTCCCAGCTCAGGAGCGCCGCGTCCGCCTTCACGGCGAGGCGGTTGGCGCTGTCCGCCTCCGTGTTGATCCCGAGGCGGCTCACGCTCTGGACTGCCGTGAGCGTGCGGCGGACGCTCGTCCAGGCGGTGCCGTCGAAGACGTAGAGGTCGGCCTCGTCCACTACGAAGGCGAGCCAGCCGGCCCGCGGGATTGCGCCGGCCCAGACGCCGTCGGCGTAGCGCACCACCTGGCCCGCAAGTCCGGCCCAGGCGCCCCCGGGGTTCGACGTCACCACGAGGTAGCGGTCGCCCTCGGCGGGGCCCGGCGGCGGTGCCGAGAGATCCTTGTCGAGGCAGGCCAGCTGGATCACGGCGTCGAGGAGGCCGAGCGCCTCGTTGTGGGTGACATGCTTCTGCGCTTGGCTCGCCGCGATCAGCGGCAGGCCGAGATGGGGCGTCACGTCGGACATGGGGGCTCCCGGAGGTCAGGCCGAACGGATGGGGATGCGGGCCCGGCAAGCGGGGCCGGAACCGGCGACGGCACCGATCTGCACGACGGCCATGTCGAGGTTCCGCTGCGGGCCGCCGAAATCGGCCGTCTCATCGGCGTAGAGGAGTTGCTGGGCGTCGGTCCGGAGCGTGCGCAGGGCCGCGCCGCTGTCCGCGAACAGCGTCACCGCGTAGGCCTCCGGATCGTCCAGGGGGATCTCGGCGGGCTCCCAGGCATCGCCGTCGCGGCGCCCCCGCCGGATCCACGAGAGCAGCACGCCCTGCGGCGTGCGGCGCGCCTGCGGATGGACCGGCCGCAGCGGATGCAGGGCGCCGAGCCCGGCGGTCGCGGTCAGCTCCGTGAAGGCCGGGTCGCCCGGATCGCGCCCCGCGGGCCCGATCCGATAGCGGAACGCGCGGCCGACCGCGTCGAGCCGGTCGACCAGCGGCACCACCGCGCCGTCGTCGAGGCGCACGATCAGGCTGCCGGCGGGCGCGGTCCGGCCGGCGGCGTCCTCGCTGCCCGCGATCCCGCGCAGGAGCCCCGAGAGCCGGTAGGTGTCGGCCCCGGTCAGCACGGCCTGCGCCGCGCCGAGCAGTTCCACGGCGCCGTCCGGGCCGATCAGCGCGAACAGGTTGCCGCCGGCCAGCATCGCGTGCTCGCCGATCGATGCGAGCGCCCCGCCCCGCCGCAGGGTGACGTCGAGGTGCCGGTGCCGGTCGATCCGCCAGAGCGGTCCGGCGGGCAGCGCCGACAGGGTCCGGCCCAGGCAGGCGGGATAATCGACGCGCCCCTGGAGCGCGAGCGGCCCCGCCCCCTCGGCCCGCCAGATCGCGGCCGCCCCGGGCCAGGGCTCGGCCGCCACCGCGAGGTATTGCAGAATCGTGGGGCTGCCGCGGTCCACCGGCAGGTCGAGGATCAGAGCCAGCGGCGGCCCCGGGAAGGCCGGGGCCGCCACCCCGGTCAGCGCCATGCTGCGCGGCAGGCCCCGCCCCGGCCCGGCCCGGGGCGGGACGCCGCTCGCCTCGACCCGGCGGCCCGTGGGGGCGTCGTCGATCCGGTCGATCTTGCGCAGCACCGTACCGCCGGGCACGTCCGCCGGGACCGCAAGGAGGTCGCCGGGCTCCAGTTCGACCCGGCGCGGGCTCAGCGTGAAGACCGCGCTGTCGCGGGCCGCGATGATCCGGTCGAGCATGGCCTCGGCGAGGCCGTCGCCGGTCTCGCGCCGGGTGACGATCGCGGCCTCGATCCGGGTCTCGTGCCGCCGCTCGCCCACGGGCCGCACCGCCGCCGCCGTGGCGCGGCGGTAATCCGGGCTCTCGGATTCGGTGAGGCCGAGCGCGACCGAGCGCGGCAGGGCACTCTCCTCAGCCCGCACCTGACGGAGCACGGGCTTCTCCGCGGAGAGCCGGACGAGGTCGGCCTCATCCAGCACCACCGGCCGGTCCCGGCGCGGCCCACGCAGGTGCAACCGGCCCGCCACCGCCGAGACGTCGAGCCCGTAGACCTGGGCCAGGGTCTCCAGGGCGCCCCGCGCCGAGAGCGGCCGGTCGAGCACGTAGCCGTCGAGATAGGCCGCGGCCTCCACGGAGACCGGGGCGTCGAAGCCGAAATCGGCCAGGATCCTCAGGACCAGCAGGTCGAGGTCGCAGCCCTCGATCCGCCCGGTGATCCAGTGGCCGACCCGCCAGTTGCCGATATCGGCCCAGACCCCGCGTACGGTCGGGAAGGCCGGATAGGGCCGCGCATCCCAGGCCCAGATGAAGATTCCGGCCGGATCGACCATCCGCCCGCCATAGACCGGCGAGACCGGGTTGTCGGCCTCCCGGAAGCCCGGCACACCCGGATCGAACCGGGCGATCGCCGCCTCAAGGCCGCGGAGCTGGATCAGCTCGTCCCGGAGCGCCCGGGATTCCGGCGGGTAGGCGTTCTCGACCGATTTCGGATCGGGGAAGACGTTGGGCCCGTTCGTGCCCTTGTCGACCGCCGGCACGCCGAGTTCGGTGAGCCAGATCGGCTTTCCCATCGGCACCCACGCCGTCGTCCGGGTCTCGACACCGCCGTCGCGCTCGACATGCGGGTTCGACCACCACGCCACGAGGTCCTTGACCCGGTAGATCCAGGGCTTGCCGATGGCGCCGTCGGTGATCGGGACGCGGTCCTGGGCGGCGCGGGCGGCCCCGTCAGGGTAGTACCAGTCGAAGGCTTCACCGGAGGCGCCGCGCTCCTTGAGGTAGGCGCGGTCGTAGATGTCGCCCGCAGCGGCGAGGTCGGCGTGGTCCGGCATGTCGCGCCAGTCGGAGACCGGAGCGTACCAGTCGATCCCGACCGCCGCGATGTTCGGGTCGGCGAACAGGTCGTCGAGGGGGAAGCGGATCGTGGCACCCCCGTCGAGGACATGGGCGCCGTACTCGGTCCAGTCCGCGCCGTAGACCAGGGCGACGCCGGGGCCGAGGCGCTCGCGCACGGCCGCCGCGATCGCCCGGAAGGCCTGCACGGCCGGGTAGCCGGACGCACCCCGCACCCGGGTCAGTCCGACATACTCGCTGCCGATCACGAAGCCCGCGATCGGCACGCCGGCTTGGGCCCACCGGGCCGCAAGGTCGGCGTAGTGCAGGATCTCCGCGTCGTAGCCGTTGGCGAAGAAGGCCGCGACCTGCGCGTCGGCCCCGGACGTCCCGTCCGGACTCCCCGGGAGGCCGGGCGCCGGATCGCAGGTGATGCGCCCCCGCCAGGGAAAGGGCGGCTGCGTCGCGCCAGGCTGGCGCGGATCGGGCAGCCCGTTGCCGGGTGGCACGTCCATCATCACGAAGGGATAGAGCAGCACCTCCAACCCGCGGCGGACCAGCTCGGCGACCAGCCGGGTCAGGCCGTCGTCGCTCGGGGTCCCGCCATAGGCCGGATTGCCGTCCGGCAGGATCGAGACCACCTCGGCATCCGCGCGGGTGATCCCGGCGACGCGCCAATCGGCCGGCAGGGCCTGCTTATGCCGGGCCTCGACCTTCGGCACCACCCGGCAGGATCCGGCGCGCATATCGGTGCCGAACCACGTCGCCACCACGGCGACCCGCCGCAGGTTGGGGCACAGGGCCTGGAGCGCGTCCAGGGAGGCAAGGACGTCGGTGGCGCGCTGGAGCTGGTGCCGGTTGGCGGCCTCGGTCCGGCCGAGGCCGAGATCCACGGTGACGGGGTCCGGGTCGAGGCCGAACTCGCTGGCGCCGGGGATCATCTCGACGGCGCGGATCCGGCCATAGAGCCCGTTGATGGGGCGGATCACCTCGAAGGCGAATTGCGGGATGCGGTTGCCGAAATCGGCGAGCGGCAGACCCTCGAACACCACGTAGGCGAGGCCGCGATAGGCGGGCGTGGTCTCCGCCCCCTCCTTGGCGACGATCAGCGGGTCGGGCTCCTGGTCCGGCCGGCCGGTGTAGACCCGGATGGTGAGGCCGTCCTGATCGATCTCCCGGCCGTCCGCCCAGATCCGGCGGATGCAGGCGATCTCCCCCTCGCACAGCCCGACCGCGAGGTTGGCGAAGTAGGTGTAGCGCGTGGTGACGGTCTTCTGCCCGCTCATGCCCTTGGCGGGCGTGGCGGCGCGCTGCACCGTGGTGTTGGCGACTTCGAGCGGGCGCGTCGCCCAGATCAGGCTCCCGCCGATCCGGGCGCGTCCATAGACCCGCGGGATCGGATCGCCCTCCGTGGAGGTGAGCCCGGAAACATCGGCGAGCCGCGGCCCGGCGACGAAGCGGGTACGCGGCCCGGAGCCGGACAACGCGCCGTCGAGCCCGGCGCCCGCGACGGCGCCCAGGGTGCGCCCGACGACGGCGCCGATCGGGCCGCCGAGGGCCGTGCCCACCGCCGCCCCGGCCGAGGACAGGATCAGCGTGGCCATGGCAGGGCTCCCTGGTGAAACGTCGGGCGGGTCTGGGCCGGGACAGCCTCTACGAGGCCCTGACGCCCGGCGAGACGCTTCGCTACGAGACCGTCCGCAAGGTCATGGATGTCTTGGGCGTCGAGCTGACCGTGGCGGCCGGATCGTCCTGAACTGGGTCTGACCCGCCCTCCGGAAACCGGAACAGCCCGGTCATGTGCCGCCGCCACCATCCGGTGAGCGCCACCTCGGTGACGACCGCGCCGTCATGGGCGTGGATCATGGCGCCGTCACCGGTGGCGATGGCGCAGTGGCGGGCCGGCAGGTGGCGGCGGAAGGCGAAGAGCAACACGTCGCCAGCCCGCGGCGCAGCCTCCGCCAGCGGCCCCGGCACCGGCACGAGGTGGCGCAGGGCCGCCTCGGTCAGCGGGTCGGTGCCGGGGGCCGCCGATTCCGCCCAGGTGCCCGAATAGGGCGGCACCGCCTCGGGCTCGGCGCCGTAGAGCCCGCGCCAGACCCCGCGCAGCAGCCCGAGACAGTCGCAGCCGATTCCGCGCAACGAGGCCTGATGCCGGTAGGGCGTGCCGAGCCACAGCCGCGCCTCGCCCAAAGCGGCCGCGCCGATCTCCCGTCGCATCGCGCTCATCGGTACAGGCTCCCGCCGTCGAGGATGGGGTCCGAGCCCGGCACCGCACGCATCACCGTGTCGTTGCCGGGCATGTGCGGAAAGCCCTGGAAGTTGACCGCGTTGGCGAAGCGGTCCCGGCAGGTGGCGAGGCGCTTGTCGCAGCCTGCGGTCAGCGTGAAGGTATCGTCGGCGGCGACCGGCCGGGGCGGCACGGTCCAGAGCTCGATCAGGCCGCCGAGCTGCAAGCGCACATCCGCGGCGAGCCCGGCATTGGCGCCCCCGGTCCAGGCGAGACGGCCGCCGGTGAACAGGCCATCCGCAAAATCCCCCGCCAGGGTCGCCGCGAGCGTGGCGGGCTCCGGCATGCCGATGACGCGGCCGGCGATCCGCCACGCCGCGAGGTCGACCTGGCAGCGCCCGTCCCCGAGATCGGCCCCGCAGGTGGCGCGATAGGTCCGGCCACGCTCCGCATCCAACCGGTGCGCGAGGCCGCGCAGCTCCGCCACGAAGGCATCGCCCTCCCGGCGCACCTCGCCGATCGTGGCGAGGTCGAGGAGCAGGCGGGTCCCGGTGTCGGCCCAGTCGACCAGCCAGGTCTCGACGGAGGCGCCGTCGTAGAGGCCGCCGGCGATGTCGGCCTCGGTCAGGCCGAGGCTGCTGAGCGCCCCGGCCACGTCACCCCCCGAGACCGCGAAACCGGATACCGCGCTGGCCTCGGCGGCGTCGAGTCCGGTTCGGGCAAGGTGGACGAGGCCCGCGACGGTCAGGTCGCGGTCGTGGTCGGTGAAACCGAGGGCGAGGCCGTCCCGCCGCCGCAAGGACCAGCAGCGGCACAGGGTGGTCACGCCCCCCGCGAGATGGGTCGCGAAGGCCTTCGGAATGTCGCGCATGGATCCTCCTTCAGGGCACGATCTCGACGAGCGGCACCCGTGGGATCTCCCCGGCCGTGAAGGCCGCGAGGTCGATGGTGAGTTCGTCGGTGTCGAAGCGGACCGGCACATCGAAGGTGAAGCCCGCGGTGACGGCGGCGCCGGACGCCGGGACATGGCCGGGCGTGAAGGTGACGTGGCCGGTCGCCGGGTCGCACGCGAAGTCCTCGGGCCCGACCTCCTGGCCGGAGACCGCGACCCGGACGCTTCCGGCCACCGGCTTGGCGATCCGGCGGCGATAGGGCGCGAAGCCGGTCCCGTAGCTCTTCACCAGCGAGAAGCGCGCGGTGGTGCCGTCGCCGGTGCCGAGCGGCTGGTCGAGGGGCCCGATCGCCCGGCCCGGCGGTCCGGAGCGGCCATCGACCCGGTCGCGGAAGCGGAAGCCGTAGAGGCGGCCCCGCCGCTCCTCGAAGAAGGCCAGGACCGCGTGGAGCGCGTCGAGCCCGCGCAGCCCGAAGCCGGCATCGTAGCGGCGTCGGGAATCGGCCCAGCGGCCGTTCCGGTGCTCCCGTCCGGACGCCAGGGTGACGATCTCGGTCAGCCGCTGCGGGCCGCCGCTCGCGCGCAGCGACACGTCGAGGGGAAACAGCACCTCGTGGAAATCGTCGGCCATGGCGGTCCCGAGGGTTGGCGCTGGAGGGTTGGCGCTGGACGGTTCTTCGGCTTCTCACGTCGCCCGCTGGCCGCGCGCCACCGCTCGGGCGAGGCTTGCGGTCACCTGCGCCTCGGACCGGCGGAACGCCGCCGGGTCGGGCGTGGCGATGTTGACCGTCACGGAGACCGGCCGCGCCGAGGCCCCGCCCCCCGCGACGCCCAGGCGCCCGTCCGCGCCGCGAGCCAGCGGCAGGATCGCCTCCGGCCCGGCCTCGCCCATGAGGCCGGTCCCGCCCGCCATAGGGAAATAGGTCGGCGCCGCCACCACCCCGCCGGCCGCGAAGGGCTGCACCCGCCCTCCGCGGAACACGCCGCCCCGGGCGAAGCCGGGCTCGGAGCCCGCACCCAGCACGGAATTGATGAGGCCGGTGACCCCGGACTGGATCGCGCCCCCCGCCGCCCGGGTCGCCGCGCCGGCGAGCCGCGTGCCGATCCTCCCGAGCACGCCGTCGAGGCTCCGGCCGGAGGCGGCGCCCCGGGTCAGCGCCGTGTCGAGGCTGCGGCCGAAATTCTGGGCCAGTCGGTCGAGGGTTTGGAGCCGCTCGGCCCGTGCGGAATCCTGCATGTCGGCTTGGGTGTCGGCCATCTTTCAGCCCCGTCTCAGGTCCGGTCGGGATAGGCGGCGAGGAGATCCTCGAAGGCCGCCCGGCTCAGCGCCTCCGACCGGGCGCGCCGGCCGAGGGCTGCGGCGAACTCCCGTGGGGTCGCCGACCAGAAGTCGCCGGGGCGCCAGCCCAGCACGCCGAGGCCGAGGGACATGGCGTCGTCCCACGGGAAGGCATTCGGCAGGCGGGTCGGGACCGGGGCATCCGGCTCCGATCCTGGAGCGCTCTCCGCCGAAGGGAGGGGCGTCTCTCCCGAATAAGGCGCGGGTCCCCTCTCCCGTGCGGGAGAGGGACAGGGTGAGGGATACGCGGATTCCGATGGAGGCGCGCACGCGACGCGCGTCGACGGAGCGATCAAGTCTGCGGGTTCTCGTCCCTCACCCGGGCCGTCTCCCGCACGGGAGAGGGAGTCCGTCGCGTCCACCAGGCGCGCCGGCGCGCCACTGTCGTGTACCGTGTCTCGAGGTGATCGGGCGGCCTCCTGAGGCGGGTTTGCCGGCCCCGGCGCCTCCCCGAACGCGGCGGCGAGCACCGCCCCGAGGGCCGTCGTGACGTCATCGAGCCCGCCGGCCAGCGGCAGCCCCGCCACCGCCGCGTCGTCGAGGTCATGGCCGCCGCCCCGCAGGGCGACGCCCAGCAGGGCGATCAGGTCGCGGGCCGAGAGCCGGCCGGCCGTGAAGCGCGCGGCGAGGCCCGTGAGATCGCCGGCCCCGAGCAGATCCTCCAGCTCGGCCAGCGCCCCGAGGGTGAGGCAGAGGGTGTAGCGCCGTCCGCCGAGGTCGAGCGGCACCGCGCCGCGGATCCGGTTCGCCATGGGACTCCCCTCGGGCTCAGGCCGCCGCGAAGGCGAGCGCGCCCGCCGAATCGAGGCTCATGTCGAAGGTCACCTCGCCGGCGTGGTCGCCGCGGTATTCCAGGCTCGCGATCTGGAACGGGCCCTCCAGGATCCCGAAGGCCGGCACCACGATCTGGAAGGTCTCGATGACCCCTTCGAAGAAGATCAGGCGCAGCCGCGCGTCCGAGGCTTGGTCGCGGAACACGCCCGACCCGGCGATCGCGGCCCGGCGCACCCCGGCCCCGGCGAGCAATTCGCGCCAGCGCCCGGCGGAATCGGCGTTGGTGACGTCCACGGTCTCGGCGTTCAGGGTGATCTGGCGGCTGCGCAGGCCCGCCACCGCCACGAAGCCCCCCGCGCCGTCGCCGGCCCGGATCAGCAGGTCCCTGCCCTTCTGCGCGCCCATCGGATTCCTCCTGTCTCGATAAGGTCGATGTGCGGGCCGCCCCGCCGGTCCCACGAGCGCCCTGTCCCGGGCGCATGCAGCGAAAGCGGAATGCGACCCGGGATCCGGCGCGAGACGGCGCGAAGCGCCCGCAATGCGGCGCTGCGCGACGATTTCCGTGCTGGCTCCCGGATCAGGTTCCGCGCTCGCTCCACCTGTCCGGGAAAGGAGCGCGACGCTTGCACGGGACCTCTCTCACTCGGTCTCGGTGAGGGCCTCGACGGTGAGGCTCGCCCGCGCCTCGCCGGTCCGGGTGTCGCGGTGGACCTTGATGGCGCGCACCCGCAGGGTCACGAGCCGGCAGCCGGCGAGCGGCATCGCCGTGTCGGCGAGCAGCGCCGCCATGCGCTCGGCGGCGTCGAGCGCGGTGCGTACCGAGCCCGGCCGGGCGATCACCGCGATCTCATGGGTGTGGCGGTGGCGCTCGGCCCCGTCGACGGAATCGTCCTGGATCTCGGAATCGCCGAACAGGGCGTAGACCGGGAGCACGCCCCGGGGCGGCTCGTCGTAGAGCCGGACACGGCCGCCCAGCAGCGCCGCGAGGGCCGCATCCGGGGTGAAGCGCGCGATCAGGCCGGCGCGCAAGGCCAGGAGCGGGCTCAGATCGGTCACGACAGGTTCTCCCGCGGCAGTTCCTCGACGTGGCAGATGCAGTCGCGGCCCCGCCCGTCGGGCTCGGTCACGGCGCGGATCGCGAAGCGGCGGGGGCCGGCGGCGAGCCGCATGGTCGGATCGAGGTCGGCCCGGCCCCGCAGGGTGATGCGGTAGGCGGACAGCGTGTCGGTCCGGCCGCCCTCGGGCCGGTCGACCACTCCGGCGGGCGCCAGGGCGCCCCACAGGACCGGGCCGGCCACGTAGCGGCGCAGCACGCCGCCGAACCCGTCCGGCGACTCCAGCGGGCGTTCCAGCACGAAGCGCCGCCGCCGGGTGCCGAGCGGCGGGTGACGGGGCATGCTCGCCATCGGGCGGTCTCCGGTGCCGGCCATCACAGGCGCATCCGGCGGAAGGGCGCGGCGAGGTCGGCGGCGTCGGTGCGGATGCCGTCCGCCTCGTCGCCCCGGTGCTCGTAGCGGGCGGCGGCCAGACGCAGGATCGCGAGCCGCAGGGGCGCCGGCAGGGGCGGCCCGTCGCCGCCGAACCCGGCCGCGACCTCGATCAGGACCGTGCGCCCGGCGGGGTCCGGCACCGCCGGATCGATCAGCAGGCACGGCGCCTCGATCGGGTCGGGCCCGGGGCGCACCAGCCCTTCGGCGAGGTCGGTCACTTCCTCCGGCCCCGCGAGTCCGGCGCGGAGGACGGACACCAGCGGGCTCAGCGGCAGCGGCACCTGCCCGTCCGGCGGCCAGGCGGCGAGCGCGATCCGGTAGCGGCCCGGCACCAGGATCCGGCGCGTCTCGATCTCCAGGCTGGCGCGCACCGCCACGATCAGGGCCTGGAGCAGCGCGTCCTCGTCGCCTGCGTCGTCGGAGTCGAAGCGCAGGTAGGCGCGCAGCTCCGCGACGCTCACCGGCTCGACGGCGGCGGCATCGATGCGTAACGGGATCATGGTGCGTCCCTCTTGAGCGGTGGTCCGATGCTGGTCTCGAAGTGCCGCCCGGCGGCCATCGCCGTCCTCGCGGTCGCCCTGTCGCTGGCGGGCGGCCCGGTGCGCGCCATCGTGGGCGGGTCCGAGACGGCGCCCGGCGGGGCCGTGATGGTCCTGTCCGCGAAGGGCGGCGTCTGCACGGGCGTGGTGCTCGCTCCCGACACGGTGCTTACCGCCGGCCATTGCCTCGCCGACGCCGTGCAGCACCGGGTGCATTTCCGCGACGAGTCCGGGGCGCCGGTGCTGGTCGAGGTGGCGGCGCGGGCGGTGCATCCGGGCTACGACGCGGGCGCCGCGAAGGCCCGGCGGCGGTCCATCGACCTCGCACTCCTGCGCACCGCGACGCCGCTGCCGGCGCGCTTCGCACCGGTGACCTTGAGCACCGCGCCGCCACGGGCGGGTGAAGACCTGACCCTCGGCGGCTACGGCGCCGCCAGGCCCGGGGATCCGCGCTCCACCGGCACCTACCGCAGCCTGAATCTACCGGTGATCGAGCCCTACGGGCCGAGCCGCATCCTGGTCTGGCTGAAGGGCAGCGCCGGCGGGGCCTGCCAGGGCGATTCCGGCGGTCCGATCATCGGGCCGGACGGCGCCGTGCGAGCGCTCGCCGCCTGGATCGGAGGCACCTGCGGCGGCCTCACCCAGGGCGTCCTGGTCGGGCCGCAACGCGGCTGGATTGATCAGGTGCTCAGCGGATGGGGCCTGCGCGCCCGCTGGACCGAGTAGTACGCCGCTGGGGACGGCCCGCCCCCTGCGCAGTCTGCATCGCCCACGGACCCGCAGGACCGAATACGGATCGGTTACTGAACCGAACGCGTTAACACCTGACTCCGTCTCGCGACAGGTCTCGGGAATAACGGGTCGGCGCGATGCCGAGGTCTTTTGTCGACCGGGCGGCCATCCCAAGCGGGATTCGCTCCCGGGCACGACAAGGGCGGTTGCGCACGCGAGGACGAGCCAGCCCCGGGGTATCCGCGACGCATGTTGAACCACCGACAACGCCTGGGCTGGGGCCTGACGCTCTCGATGACGGCGATTATCCTCTGGGCCGCGGCCTCCTATCTGCGCGGCACTGTGATCTGGTGGCTCTGAGCCGTCTCCGGGCCGCGCCCGGCTGCGCAGCGAGCCCCGCGCGGCCGTGACGCCGACGTGGCCGAATGCGGCGTCGGAGCCCTCCTCCGCGCGCTTGCGGATTCACACATCGGTTTCGGACATACCGGTTCAGGGCCGAGCGCAGGTCCCCTCTCGCCTGCGTGCTACGATGCACACCCATCGCCGGCCGCGACGCGCGCTCCTCCCCTTGTGGGGAAGAGTTGGAGGTGGGGGTGGTGCAGAAGGCACCGTCACGCTCGAACCTGAACCACCCCCACCGCTGATCCCTCCCCGCACGGGAGAAGGAGCCAGTCGCGCTCCGTCACGAACGTCAATGCTCAACCCAAATCTATGAATGTTGCAGCCCCCGCGCGGGCTACGATGTTCTCAGATCTCCGGTGGATACCGGCATGGGCGGCAAAGCGCGACGTGCCTGCCGGCGTGAGTTCGTCGCGGTCCAGCACGTGACGATCGGGAACGGCCCAAGGCTGTGCTCCGATGCGCGCTCGCAGGTCGAACCCACACCCCCTTCGGCAAAGAGCACTCTAATCACGGCGCCTGTGCTTGAGATAAGCACCAAGCATGAAGCCACCCTGCAGAGCGGACATGTAGGCAAGCAGGATCAAAATATCTGCAAACTGGAAACTCGAATTCAGAAGAATGCGGATAATATCAGCGACAAGGAATACTAAACAGGCAATAATGACGAAGCCAACCCGGAAGTACCACCCCATTACCGCGCCAGCCAAGGCAACCACCAGCAAGCCGATCATTGTTTCGGATCCCCAGGACCACTGCTGCAATCAGATCGCTCATGGCTGAGACGTCCTGATATTCTTCCCGGGAGACCCGTGTGGCAGATACTCGACGTGCATGCGGCGTGCCGTGCCCTTCGGTCAAACATGGCACCAGCCCTTACCGAGGCGGGTTGCGCGTGTCCTCGTTCATAGCACGGTAGGGCTACCGTATCGTTTCGCAAGCGGATGGCATTTGCCAAAAACCGCTCCTTCTGTCCGGGAAATCGGCGGATCGCCTTCTCTCCATGCGCCAACCGAGACCCGGGGCGGGGCTCGCGCCAGTCGCAGACACATCATGTGACGCGAGCCCGTCGGCACGCCGCCCCGCGCGAAACCGCTGAAAAACCTCGGCGAGGCAGGCCTGGATGGATCGGATCCGCAGGGAACATCAGCTTGGCCAGGACATTCCCTTGCACTAGGCTCCGCCTCGTCGCCCGCCTGTCTGGGGCGTGCCACCCGCGCCGACCGCGCCCCGGAGTGCCCGATGTTCCCTCGCCCGATCCGCAAGACCGGCTTCCGCGGGCATCCTGCACGCGGGCGTTTCGGGGGCGGCCTGCTGGGTGCGGCGCTGTTCGGGGCGTTGGCCGGACTGCTCCCCGCACCCGCCTCCGCGGTGATCAACGGCGTGACCACCCGCGATCCGAACGGGGCGCGCAGCTTCGTCGTCCGCATCGAGAGCACGGAGGGCGAGATCTGCTCCGGCACGCTGATCGCCCCGGATCTCGTCCTCAGCGCCGCCCATTGCGTGATGCGTCCGGCGGGCTACACGGTGATCGGCGTCGACCGGGGCTTCCGCCAGCGCCGCACGTCGGTGATCGCCACGACGATGCATCCCGATTTCGTGCCCGGCACGACGCCGGAGGAGCAGCCCGGCGTCGATCTGGCGCTGCTCAAGCTCGAACGCCCCCTCGGCCCCGATTACGCCCCGCTCGATCCGCGCGGCGCCAGCTCGATCACCACCGGCGAGCCGGTCGACATCGCGGGCTTCGGCGTGGTCGCCGAGAACCGGCGCGGCTCGGCCCGCACCTTGCGGCTGGCGCATCTCGTCTCGATCGGCTCGCTGCAGGTCGCCAACCGGGTGACCGTGGTGACGGACCGCCGACGCATGGCCGAGACGGCGGGAGCCGGCGCGTGCCTGGGCGATTCCGGCGGCCCGATCCTTACCGGCGGACCGGGCGGCTACCGGATCGTCGGCGTGGTGAGCTGGTCGAGCGGGGCCCTGCAGCAGGGAACCCGCCGGACCGCCTGCGGCGGCTTCACCGCGGTGACCCCGGTGGCCGAGCATGCCGGGTGGATCTCGGCGCGCGCGGCCGAACTGTCACAGATGCAGGTGAGCGATGCGCTGCCGCGCGGCAACCGGCCCGTCTGGACGGCGCGCACCCGCCGCAACTAGCTGCCGATTAGCGGTCCGGAACAGGGACTTAGCGCAACTCTCGATCGCGCCGTGACGGCCAGGCGCGCCAAGTGCTGGCAGACACCCGGCGTTCCCTGGACCGGTCACGCCCGGGGAACCTGTGGCCGCATCGACACTTTCGCTTCCGAACCTTTCAACCACACGGAGCGCGATTATGGCCGACACCGGCACCAGCAACACCCCCCGGTCGCACAAGACCCGCAACAACACCGACTCGAACGCCAAGAAGGTCTCGGTCGAAGCCCTCAACGCCCGGCTGGCGGACGGTATCGACCTCGCGCTGGCGATCAAGCAGGCGCACTGGAACCTGAAGGGCCCGCAGTTCATCGGCGTGCACGAGATGCTCGACGGGTTCCGCACCGAGATCGACGAGTTCAACGACAGCGTCGCCGAGCGTGCGGTCCAGCTCGGCGCCACGGCCTTCGGCTCGACCCAGGTGGTCGCCGAGCGGACCAAGCTTCCGGCCTACCCGACCGGGATCTACGCGATCGCCGATCACATCGCCGCGCTGATCGACAGCTACGCCACCTACGCCAACGCGGTCCGCGAGAACATCGACGAGACCGACGAGGCCGGCGATCCCGACACGGCCGATCTCTTCACGGAGATTTCCCGGGCGGTCGACAAGCACCTCTGGTTCCTCGAGGCCCACGTGCAGGAGCCGACCGGCACCCTGCGCGACGGCAATTCGGGACGCTGAGGCGGTCGTCGGGCTGCGGGTCGCGTCCGTCGTGCGACGCGACCCATATGCAATCCACCTTCCCCCCTCTGCGAGCGACGATGTTCACCCATCTCCGTCTGGCAGTGGGGTCGATGGGAGAACGCGACGGGCTCCCTCTCCCGAGCGGGAGAGGGGACCTGCGCTCCATCCTGCGGCCGACTCGGCGCGCACGATGTGTGAAGCGGTAGCCTCTGCGGGGGAGGGATTCCTGTACTTATTCGAGCCGCTCAACCGAACTTCAGCAGCTTGATCGCATCGAAATCCTGTACCCCGCCGCCGACGCGCTTGGTGGTGTAGAACAGCACGTAGGGCTTGGCGGAATACGGGTCGCGCAGCACGCGCATCCCGGTGCGGTCCACCACCAGATAGCCCCGGCGGAAATCGCCGAAGGCGACCGACAGGCTGTCCTTGGCGAGATCGGGCATCGCCTCGGCCTCCGTCACCGGGAAACCGACCAGGGTCGCGGGCCGGCCGGCGGCGAGGGGCGGCTGCCAGAGGTAGTTGCCTTCGGAATCCTTGAACTTCCGGATCGCGCTCTGGGTGCGCCGGTTCATCACGAAGCCGGCATTCTGGCGATAGCCCGCCCTGAGGCCGTAGATCAGGTCGAACAGCACGTCCCCCGAGTTGCCCGACGGGAAGGCCCCGGCCGCGCCCGTGGCCACGAAACCGAGCTTGCCCGGCACCCAGGCCGAATTGGCGACCGTGTCGTAGTTCAAGAAACCCCGCGGGCGGCTCGCGCCGTTGCCGGTCACGAAGGCGGCGCCCTCCTGCTCGGCGAAGGCGGTCTCGATCTCGGCCGAGAGCCACGCGTCGAGATCGACCACGGCGTCGTCCAGCAGGGTCTGGGTGGCGGCCGGCATCGCGTAGAGTTCCATGGCGGGGAACGCGATCTCGGAGAGCATCGGCGCGTCGGTCTGCGGGCGCGGGGCGGTCTCGGCCGCCCAGCCGGTCACGGGGGCGCCGACCGAGACGGCGCGCTTGTACTGCGCCCCCGAGATCTGCTGCACGCTGGCGATGGCGCGGATCGGCGAGATCTCGCCGATGCGCGTCAGCACGGTGCGCTCGATCGTGCTGGGCACGAGGTAGCCGCCATCCGGGCCCGAGCCGGTCGAGAGGGCCTTGGATTCCAGGCGCTTGAGGCCCGCGCTCTCGCCGGCCCGGACGTAGAGGTCGAAGGCCGCCTTGTGCTCCTGCGCGCCGGCATCCTGCCGCGGTCCCGGCTGGCCGAGCGGCGGCCGGGCCTGCTCCAGGTGGATCCGGTCGAGCCGGGTGCGGGCGGTATCGAGGGCCGCGTCGATCCGGGCGAGCTTCTCCTCGGCGAGCCCGTCGGGCCCGAGGCGGCCCTCGATCCGGCCGATGCGGGTCTCGTTGGTCTCCTTGAAGGCCGCGAAGGCGGCCGACAGCTCGTCGAGGGCGGAGCGGACCGGGGCCGCCTCGGGCCGGACGGCCTTGTTCTCCAGATCGGGGAGCGCGGCCTTGATCTCGAAGGCGGGCGCGAGCGGGGTATCGGCGTGCATCGGGAACCTCTGGGTGGGGGGTGAAGTCAGGGCCGCAGGGGGGATGCCGATGCGGGCTTCGGGGCGATCCGGCGGGCCAGGCCGCGGATCTCCGTGGCCAGGGCATCCACAAGGGCATCCGCACCGGGACTCGCCCGGGCCTGCGGCTGGAGCGGGAAGGTCACCAGGGAGATCTCCCAGAGATCGACCCGGTGCAGCCGGCGCTCGCCGCCCGCGCCCCGCCGGGCCAGCAGCGTGCGAAAGCCGATCGACAGGCCGTCGAGGCCGCCGCCGCGCAGCAGCGCGTCGACCTCCCGGGCGCGCTGCACGGCAAGGTTGAGCTGCCCTTCCGCGAACAGGCCGTGGGCATCCTCGCGGAGGGACAGCCAGCGGCCGATCGGCTCGGCGGGATCGTGCTGGAACAGCAGCCGCACGCCGGCCGGCCCCTGGCGCGCGAGGCTCGCCGCGAAGGCGCCGGGCACGACCACGTCGCGGCCGAGATCGGGCACGCCGAAGACGCTGGCATAGCCGGTGAAATGGCCGTCCATGGAAGGTCCTCGGGTGTAGGTTCCGGGAGGGGCAGTCCGTTTTGCGACGCGCCCTCCCGCCCCCCTTTGAGGGCTTGCGGATTCGCGCATCGGGTCTGGCCATATCGGTTCAGGGTCGAGGGCGGGTCCCCTCTCCCGCACGGGAGCGGGGGCCTGTCGCGCTTGGCCGCAAGCGGCGATGTCGGCCTGAGATATGTGAACGTCGTAGCCTTTGCTGTGGAGAGAGAGGCGGGCGTATCGTCAGCCCGCCCCCGCTCCCGGCATGTCCGGCGGATAACCCACCGCCTCACGCTTCTCGGACACCGAAAGAAAATCCGCGGCCTGGACCCGGCGCCACAGGGATTCCCGCTCGGCCGCGAGCGCCTCGATCCGGTCGAGGTCGGGCTCCAGGTCCACCGGCCCGAAGGCGGGCTCAAGCCAGACCGCGAGGGCCTGCGCGGTGCGGCTCGCCAGCGGGATCAGGGTCTGGCGGTAGAGCGCCCGGTTGGCCTCGGCGTAGTTGGCGTGGGTGTTGTCCCCGGGCAGGCCGAGCAGCAGGGGCGGAACCCCGAACGCCAGGGCGATCTCCCGGGCCGCCGCGTTCTTCGCCTCCACGAAATCCATGTCCCGGGGCGACAAAGCGAGCGGCTTCCAGTCGAGCCCGCCCTCCAGCAGCAGCGGCCGGCCGGCATTGGCGGCGCCCTGGTAGTTCGCCTCCAGTTCCGCCTTCAGCCGGTCGAATTGCGGCTCGGACAGCGTCGCACCCGCGAAGACCAGCGCCCCGGAGGGCCGAGCGGCGTTGTCGAGGAGCGCCTTGTTCCAGGCGCTCGCCGCGTTGTGGATGTCGAGGGCGGCCGCCGCCGCCGTGATGGGCGCGAGGCCGCCGGTCTCGTCGTCCGGGTTGAACAGGCTGAGGGCCAGGATCGGGGCGATCTCGGCGCTGCCGGGCGCCGGCAGGTCGAACCGGCGGCTGCGCCCGCCCGCCGTGTAGACATAGGCCGCCGGCCAGCCATCGGGCCCCGGCAGCATCCGCATCCGGCCCGGCCGGAGGGCCTGGAGCGCCGCGACCCGGCCGTCGAGGGCGACCGCCTCCACATAAGCGGTCCCGGTCAGGAGCAGGTCGGCGTAGACGGTCTCCAGAAGATGCGTGCCGCTCTCCCGCGGGTTCGGCCGGGCGAGCAGCGCCAGCAGGTCGCCGCCCCGTTCGGCCCCGGGTCCGGTGGCGATCAGCGGCAGGCTCGCGGCGCTCTCGGCGACCAGCCGGACCGCCCGGTGGACCACGGGGTTGCGGGCATAGCCGGCTTGCGCGAGCGCCGCCGGATCGCGGGGCGTCCAAGAAGCCCGATTGTCGGCATAGAGCGCGAAGGCCGGGGAAGCCTTGGTGGCGGGGGCCATGTCGCGGGCATTGCGGCGGGTGACCCGCGCCAACCGTTCGAGAAGGTTTGCCATGCGGTCTGGTCCTGCGTTGAGGTCGGACGATGCACGGGCCGCGGCCCCGCGCGACCCGTCCATGCCCGGATCGGGTCCAGCGCCGCGCAGGAGGCCCGCGGGCCCGGATAATCCCGTGGATGGGGGAAAAAGCGGGGTCCAGGCTGCGCTCCGCCCGCAACAGTGGTGCGGACGCCACAGCGGGGCACACAAAATCGTGTATACAGGATGCAGTTCGTTCCTGAGACCACGAACCGCCTCTCGGCGCGCTTCCCATGGAGGCGCGCCGTATTGTTTTCCGGCCAGCCTAGGGCCGTGCCCGATCGCGTTGCAACCGCGCACCGCTCCAGGCTCTTGTTGCGACGCATGCCACGGTCCACGACAGTCGCACGCCGACGCGCCTGAGGGGTGCAACCTGCCCCCTCTCCCGCACGGGAGAGGGGCCCGGCGCGGGGAGAGGCGTTGACAGCATCCGTGCCGCCGGTCGTGGACGTACGCGCTCGCGCGGTACCGAACTTCCCTTCGGCTGAGCGCGAGCTTAGCAGATTTGCGTTGGCGAGCCACACGGAAGACGACAGTGCCAAACTCCTGGCCGAACAGGGAGTGGGTCCCCCCTCCCGTGGGGGGGAAGAAAAGGGTGAGGGATTAGAACTTTACGGAAGAGGCGCACCCTGTCAGCGCCTTGAACGTGCGCGCGATCCTGACGCTTCTCAACCCTCACCCCAACCCTCTCCCGTACGGGAGAGGGTGCATGTCGCGCTTGCCACCCGTGTTGGCAGACGCGTGTCGTGTACCGTGTACAACGCGCTCGGGCACGGCTCTAACGCCGGATCAATCGGCCGAAGCGAGATCGACGATCCGCAGCTGCGCCCGCTCGGCGCCGCGCCAGCGGTCGCACGAGAGGGTGCCGGCCACGTGCATCTCGCGGCCGATGCCGTTGAGCAGGGCGAGCCCGAGGGGGCGCTCGGCCGCCCGAAAGCAGATCGCCCCCACCACCTGACCGTCGCGGCTGCGCAGTCGGGCGCGGACGTGGTTTGATCCCACGACGCCCGCGTCCACCAGCCGGTGGCGGCCCAGCGCGAAGATCGGCTCCGGGGCGCCCTGGCCGAACGGCCCGGCCTTCTGGAGCAGCCGTACCGTTTCGGCTGTGGCCCCGCCAGCGCTGAGGCTCCCATCGATCAGCAGGGCATCGGCCGCGCGCGCTAGGGTAACGCTCGCGCCCAGGAGCGTTGCGAGGTGCGCCTCGAAGCGCTGGATGGCGTCGGCCCGGACGGTGACGCCGGCCGCCATCGCGTGCCCACCCCCCTTGGTGGCGATCCCGGCTTCCACGCAGGCCCGTACCGCGAGCCCGAGATCCGCCCCGGGGATCGAGCGGCCGGAGCCGGTGGCGCTGCCGTCCGGACGAAGCGCGAAGGCGAAGGCCGGGCGGTTGAAACGGTCCTTCAGCCGCGACGCGATCAGGCCGACGACACCCGGATGCCAAGCGGCGCTCGCGGCCACCAGCACGGCGCGTCCGGGATCGCGCGTCACGGCGTGGTCCATTTCGGCTTCGGCCTCCATGACGGCCTGCGCCTCGATGGCCTGACGCTCCCGGTTCAGATGATCGAGGTCGGCCGCGATGCGCGCGGCCTCCTCCGGATTGGCCGTGGTGAGCAGCCGGGCGCCGAGCCCCGAATCCCCGATCCGTCCGCCGGCATTGATGCGCGGCCCGAGCACGTAGCCGAGATGCCACGCCTCCGGCGGCTCGCTCAGCGAGGCGGCGTCGAGCAGCGCGGCGAGGCCGATCCGGCCACGATGGCGCATCACCGTCAAACCCTGGTTCACGAACGCCCGGTTCAAGCCGGTGAGCGGCACCACGTCGGCCACGGTCGCCAAAGCCACAAGGTCCAGGGAATCGGTCAAGGCCGGCTCGGGCCGGCTCGGCCCGAAAAACCCGTCGCGGCGCAGGGCGCGGTTGAGGGCAACCAAAGTCAGGAACACCACGCCGGCCGCGCAGAGATGGCCGAGACCCGACAGATCGTCGAGGCGGTTCGGGTTCACGACGGCGCGGGCCGGCGGCAGCACCTCGGCGGCGGCGTGATGATCGAGGACGATGACGTCGAGGCCCGACTTTTCCGCCTCTTCGAGGGGGGCGTGACCGCTCGTCCCGCAATCGACGCAAACCAGAAGGGTCGCCCCATCCGCCGCAAGCGCGGTGATCGCGCCGATGTTTGGACCGTACCCTTCGGTGATCCGATCGGGGATGTGGATCGGCGACCGGATGCCGAGGCCGCGCAGATAGCCGGCCAGCAGGGCGGCGCTCGCGGCGCCATCGACGTCGTAATCGCCGAACACCGCCACGGTCTCGCCGCGGCGCACGGCGCGGACGAGGCGACGGACGGCGGCATCCATATCGAGCAGCGTATCGGGGTCCGGCATCAGGTCGCGCAGGCGCGGGGCAAGATGGCGGGACGCGTCGTCCGGTCCCACGCCACGGCCAGCGAGGACGCGGGCCAGCAACTCCGGCAGCCCATGGGCCTGCACCATCTTGGCGATCTGGTTCTGGACCGCCGTGCTGGCGCACCGCTCCTGCCAGCGACGGCCGGTCACGGAGGCAGAAACACCCAGGAAGGCTGGCGGATCGGTGATGAGCGCTGCGGATGACACGGGCGGCAACCTACACCGGCCGCGCCGCAAAATCCCTGCTTCTGCCGCAACAGCGCCCTTGCGAACGAAAACGGGGCGCGCATCGCTGCACGCCCCGATAACCCTCGCCGGACCCGATGCGTCAGAAGGTCTTGAGGATCTGGTCGACCACCTTCTTGGCGTCCCCGAACAGCATCATGGTGTTGTCGCGGAAGAACACTTCGTTCTCGACGCCCGCATAGCCCGAGCCCATGCCACGCTTGATGAACAGCACGGTCTTGGCCCGCTCCACGTCGAGGATCGGCATGCCGTAGATCGGCGAGGCCTTGTCGGTCTTGGCCGCCGGGTTGGTGACGTCGTTGGCGCCGATCACGAAGGCGACGTCCGCCTGCGGGAACTCACCGTTGATGTCCTCCAGCTCGAACACCTCGTCGTAGGGCACGTTCGCCTCGGCGAGCAGGACGTTCATGTGGCCCGGCATGCGGCCCGCCACCGGGTGGATGGCGTACTTCACATCGACGCCCTCCTTCTTCAGCATGTCGGCCATCTCGCGCAGGCTATGCTGCGCCTGGGCGACCGCCATGCCGTAGCCCGGGACGATGATGACCCGCTCGGCGTTCTTCATGATGTAGGCCGCATCGTCGGCCGAGCCCTGCTTCACCGGCCGCGTCTCGACCTGACCAGGACCAGCCGCGGCGGTGTCGCCGCCGAAGCCGCCGAGGATGACCGAGATGAACGACCGGTTCATCGCGTGGCACATGATGTACGACAGGATCGCGCCCGAGGAGCCGACCAGCGAGCCGGTGATGATCAGCGCGAGATTGCCCAAGGTGAAGCCGATGCCGGCCGCCGCCCAACCCGAGTAGGAGTTGAGCATCGACACGACCACCGGCATGTCAGCGCCGCCGATCGGTATGATGATCAGGCCGCCCAGCACCAGCGAGGCGAGGATGATCAGCCAGAACAGGACCTTCGACTCGGTGCCGATGAACAGCGCGAGCATCAGCACGAGGCCGGCGGCCAGCAACGCGTTGATCAGGTGGCGCTGCGGCAGCATGATCGGCTTGCCCGACATCCGGCCGTCGAGCTTCGCGAAGGCGATCACCGAGCCCGTGAACGTGATGGCGCCGATGGCGACGCCCAGGCCCATCTCGAACAGCGACTGCTTGTGGTAGTGGCCGTTCTCGATGATGCCGAAGGCCTGCGGTGCGTAGAGGGCGCCGGCCGCCACGAACACCGCCGCGAGGCCGACCAGCGAGTGGAAGGCCGCCACGAGCTGCGGCATGGCGGTCATCGACACGCGCTTGGCGATCACCGCGCCGGCGCCACCGCCGATTCCGAGGCCGAGCAGCACCAGGATCCAGGCGCCGAACCCGGCCGGCGGATGGCCGACCAGGGTGGTGAGGATGGCGAGCCCCATGCCGACCATGCCGTACAGGTTGCCCTGCCGGGAGGTGGTGGGGTGCGAGAGCCCCCGCAGCGCCATGATGAACAGAACGCCGGAGACGATATAGAGAAGGGAGGAGATGTTCTCTGACACGAGCTCAGCCCTTCTTCTTGTACATGCTGAGCATGCGCTGCGTGACGAGGAAGCCCCCGAAGATATTCACGCTGGCAAGCACGATGCCGATGAAACCAAAGAACCGGGCGATCCCGGTTCCCTTCTCGATCAGCGGCACGCCGACAGCGAGGATCGCGCCGACGATGATCACCGAGGAGATCGCATTGGTGACCGACATCAGGGGCGTGTGCAGGGCCGGGGTCACCGACCAGACCACGTAGTAGCCGACGAAGATCGCCAGCACGAAGATCGCGAGCCGGAAGACGGTGGGATCGACGGCGCCGCCCGTGGCTGCGCTGAGACCGTGACCCATGCCGTCGGCGATGAACTGCGCCTGGTTGGCGGCGTTCTGCGCCACCGCGGCGGCGGCGCGGGCGGCGTCGGCCAGCACGCGGGCCTGATCGGCCGCTTGGTCGGGAGGGACGATGACGGTTGCCATTCTGCTACTCCTCGCGACGGAAGCTTAGTGCGCGCTCGAGGCGGCGGCGGAACCCTTGCCGGCCTCGGACTTGGCGAGGCCCACGGAAGCGGCTTCCGAGGCGGGCCCATCGGTCTTGGACTGGAAGGAGGCGTGCACCACTGCGCCGTCGCGGGTAAGATTCGTGGCCTTCACCAGCTCATCGTCCCACTTGATGTTCAGCGCCTTCGACTCCTTGTCGATCAGCGTTTCGACGAAGGCGTAGAGATTGCGCGCGTAGAGGCTCGAGGCCGTGGCGGCGAGCCGCCCGGGCACGTTGAGATGCCCGACGATCTTCACGCCGCGCTCCGTGGTGACGATCTCGCCCGGCTTGGCGCCGGCGACATTGCCACCGCGCTCGACCGCAAGATCGATCAGGACCGAACCCGGCTTCATCGAAGCCACCATCTCCTCGGAGACGAGCTTCGGCGCCGGGCGACCCGGGATCAGCGCGGTGGTGATCACGATGTCCTGCTTGGCGATGTGGACCTTCACAAGCTCCGCCTGCTTGGCGCGATAGCCTTCCGACATCTCCTTGGCGTAGCCGCCCGCGGTCTCGGCCTGCTTGAACTCGTCGTCCTCGACGGCGACGAACTTGGCGCCGAGCGATTCGACCTGCTCCTTGGTGGCCGGACGCACGTCGGTCGCGGTCACGACCGCGCCGAGACGCCGGGCCGTGGCGATGGCCTGGAGCCCCGCGACGCCGACGCCCATCACGAAGACGCGGGCGGCCGGCACGGTGCCGGCGGCGGTCATCATCATCGGCATGGCGCGGCCATACTCGGCGGCACCGTCCACGACCGCACGGTAGCCTGCGAGGTTCGCCTGGGACGACAGCACGTCCATCACCTGGGCCCGGGTGATGCGCGGCATCAGCTCCATCGAGAAGCCCGCGATGCCGGCATCCGCCATCGCTTTGAGGGCATCTTCGTTGCCGTAGGGGTCCATGATGGCCACCACGGCGGCGTCGCGCTTGAAGAGGGGTAGTTCCTCGGGGCTCGGCCGACGGACCTTCAGCACGAGGTCGGCATCCCGCGCCGCGTCTTCGGCGCTTCCCGCGACCGTCGCGCCGGCAGCCTCATATTCGTCGTCCAGAATGCCGGCCTTCGTGCCCGCACCGGACTGCACCACCACGTCGGCGCCCAACGCCTTGAATTTCTTGACAGTCTCGGGAACCGCAGCGACGCGCGGTTCCGCGGAGTCCGTCTCGGACAGCACAGCAATACGCATGCGCGGATTCCCCTGAACAAGCTCGGCATTCCGAATGCGCGAACCCGCGCGGCTTTACGAGATGCTAAGCTTCAAGTCTGCGATGAAAACGGTGGGAATGTAACTTGTGCTCAATCTAATTGCACGCCGTGCACAAGTAAGCCGCTTCGCAGGGCGCGAGCGGGTCACGATACGGCAAGACCGGTCCAATGGACCGACCGGAATACGCTCAGGCAAAGAAGAGGTAGAGAAGAAGCAGGACGGCCACGACCAGGGGACCCCGCCATCCGACGGCCGGGGCCACCGCACCGATTGCACCGGCCGCGCCGGACGCGATCACGCTGAGGATGGCCAGGAGCCACGCTTCGCGAATGCCGCCGATCGCCAGGGCCAGGACCCAGCAGATAACGACCCCGCTGCCGATCTCGACGAAGCGGACGAAGCCGCGATAGGTCTGCTCGTGGGTCTTTGCGTCCATCGCCGGGCTGTAGGTGTGTCCGGCCACCGTCTCACTCTCAGCCATCGTGCGCTCGTATCCCTAAGACGCGACTTCTTGCGGTCACGGTGGGATGTAACGCAAGCGCCTATCTGCCGCAATCGGACGCACGCAATTGATCGACGCCCGATAGGGGTCGCGGGCCGTCTCAGGCGGGCTCCGGAAGCCCAGCAGCGGCCAGGGCTTGGCTCTGACGCTGCGTGAGTTCATCCAGCGAAAAGTGCTCGATCTCCGCCTCAAACAACCTGTGGTAATTGAGCTCCGACCGCAAATGGAGAAAGACGGCGCCAAGACCAACGGCGGCGCGGTCCATGAAGACGAATTCCTGCGGGACAGTCACCGGCCCGCGCTCCTTGAGGGCCTGATGCACCTCAAACGCCTGCCGTCGGCCGTACTCGCCCGGCTTCACGCCGTCGGCGACGGTGCGGGTGCGGTCTTCGAGAAGCGGCCCGTAGATGAACCGAGCCCAGATATTCAGGATCTCGATCTTCTCCTTGTCGAGGGCCTTGAAACCCCAGACCTCGTAGGCGTGCACGATGCGCGCCGTGTCGTTCTCCAGCAGCCCCCGGTAGAGGTTCACCACGCCGCCGACGAATCGCGGGTGGAAGATGCGCACGCAGCCATAATCGAGCAGGTTGATGCCAGCGGCCTCCCCGCCCTCGGAGAACACCGTGTAGTTGCCGAGATGCGGGTCGCCATGGATCACCGCAGCGCGGCTGAACGGGTGCCACCACGCCTTGAACATCGCCTGAGCGATACGGTTGCGGATCTCGACCGGCTCATCGGCGAAGCCCAGGATCCTGTCGCCGTCCAGCCATCCGAGCGTCAGCAGGCGCTTGGTCGAGAGTTCGGGGAACACCTCGGGGACGCGTACCGCCGCAATATCCTTGAGTACGGCGCTGTACAGGGCGGCGTGCTTTGCCTCGCGCTCGTAATCGAGCTCTTCGCGCACACGCGCGCCGATCTCCTTCGCGATCTCCCGCGTGTCGAGCCAGGAATTCATCCGGCGGTGGAGCGCGAACGCGACCTCGAGCTGCTTCAGATCGGCCTCGACCGCCGATTGCATGTCCGGGTATTGCAGTTTGCAGGCAAGCCGTTCGCCGCCCTTGCTGGTTGCGCGGTGAACCTGGCCCAGGGAGGCCGCGGCGGCCGGCTTCAGGTCGAAGCTGCCGAAGCGGTCCTGCCACCCGGCTCCCAGCTCGGACTGCATCCGGCGTCGGACGAACGCCGCGCCCATGGGCGGTGCATCGGCCTGGAGCTTCTGCAACTCGGCTGCGTATTCAGGCGGCAGCAGATCCGGCACGGTGGCCAGCAACTGCGCGACCTTCATGATCGGTCCCTTCAGACCGCCTAGCGCCTGCGCCAGGGCGGCGGCGTTGGTGGTCCCCTCCTTGCCGAACAGCCGGGCCATCGCCATCCGGGCGGCGACGCCGCCGACATTGGCACCGACGCTGGCATAGCGGCCCGCACGGGCGGAGAAGCGGTTCGCTTCGCGGTCGATCTCGGCCATGTCTCGATCTGCTCGTCTGCTGCCACGAAGCAGATATGCCGCGCCGGGGCGGACACCAGGGGCGTGGGGCCCTGCGCCGCGGGGCTCAGGCCGGCCAGTTGTCCCGGATCCAGCGGATGAGACCGGCTTCGTCGATCTCGCCGGCGGCGAGGCCCCGGATCATCAGCACTGCTTCCGCTTCATCGGCAACGAAATCGATGTCGTTCATCCCGAGAAACGTCACGAGCGCCAGAAGTGCGGCTCGCTTATTGCCATCGATGAACGGATGGTTCTTGGCGATGCCGAACGCGTATGCAGCGGCCAATTCGGCGAGATCGATTTTTTCGGCGTCTTCGGCATACGCGACCCGATTCTTTGGTCTCCCGAGCGCGGACTCGAGAGCGCCCTCGTCGCGCAAACCCGGCGGGCCGCCGAAGAGCCGGAGCTGCTGAGCGTGAATGGCCTGAACGAGATCGCTCGTGAGCCACTCGATCTCCTGACCGAAACTCATTTTGCGAGTTCCGCCAGGGCATTGCGATAAGTCTTCATCGCCTTCTCGGCGATTTTCATGCCCTTCTCGAATGCCGGATCGTAGGGCGACAGCCGAACGGAGCCGTCCGCATTCTCTGTGACGTACAGCCAATCGCCCTGGGTCAGATTAAGCTGGCCCAGGAGTTCCTTCGGCAAGATCAGTCCGGTCGAGTTGCCGACACGCTTGACTTCGAGCTTCATCATCAACCCCTGGATGTTATACATTGAGTATAACATCCAGGATGTCGTTCTGGAAGCGGTTCTGTCAGGCCTGCCCTTCCATCCCTTCCAGCTCCACGATCATCCCCTCGATCATGCCGAGGCCGATCTGCCAGAAGCCTGGATCCTTCGCGTCGAGGCCGAATGGCGCGAGCAGCTCGCCGTAGGGTTTCGAACCGCCGGCCGCGAGCAGCGCGAAGTAGCGATCGACAAAGCCAGCCTCGGCCTTCGCATAGACCCCGTAGAGCGAGTTCACGAGGCAGTCGCCGAACGCGTAGGCGTAGACGTAGAACGGCGAGTGGATGAAGTGCGGGATGTAGGCCCAGTACGGCTCATAACCCGCGTCCAGCGTGATCGCAGGTCCGAGCGATTCCGCCTGCACCGACATCCACAGGGCGTTGATCTGGTCGGTCGTCAGCTCCCCCTTGGCGCGGGCGAGATGCACCTTCCGCTCGAACGAGTAGAACGCGATCTGGCGCACCACCGTGTTGATCATGTCCTCGACCTTGGCGGCGAGCATGGCCCGGCGCTGGGTCGTGTCGGTCGTGGCAGCGAGCAGCTTGCGGAAGGTCAGCATCTCGCCGAACACGCTCGCGGTCTCGGCGAGCGTCAGGGGCGTGGGCGCCATCAGCGCGCCGTTGGGGCCGGCGAGGACCTGATGGACGCCGTGACCGAGTTCGTGGGCGAGCGTCATCACGTCCCGCGGCTTGCCCTGGTAGTTGACCAGCACATAGGGATGGGCCGAGGGCACGGTCGGGTGCGCGAAGGCGCCGGGGGCCTTGCCGGGCCGGGTCGGCGCATCGATCCAGCGCTCGTCGAAGAAGCGCTTGGCGATGCCCGCCATCTCGGGCGAGAAGGCGTCGTACGCCGACAGCACCGTGTCGCGCGCTTCGATCCAGGGGATCGTGCGCTGCTCGACCTTTGGCAGCGGTGCGTTGCGATCCCAATAGGGCAGCGTCTCCTGCCCGAACCACTTGGCCTTCAGCTTGTAATAGCGGTGCGACAGACGCGGATAGGCCGTCCGCACGGCATCGACCAGCGCCTCGACCACCTCGGGCTCGACCCGGTTGGCGAGGTGACGGGCCTCCGCCACGTCCTTGAAGCCGCGCCAGCGGTCGGAAATCTCCTTGTCCTTGGCGAGCGTGTTGGTGATCAGCGTGAACACCCGGAGCTGCCCGCGCAGCACCGAACTGATCGCGCCGGCAGCCTCCTTGCGGACCGCGCCGTCGGAATCCTGGAGCTTGTTGAGTGTCGGCTCCAGCGGCATCTCCTCGCCCTGCACGGTGAAGCGCAGCGACGCGATGGTCTCGTTGAACAACCGGTCCCAGGCGGCATTCGCGGTGACCGACTTCTCCAAGAAGAGCTTCTCGGTGCGGTCGTCGAGCTGGTGCGGCTTCTCCCGGCGCAGGTCTTCGATCCACGGCGCGTAATGGGCCAGCGGTCCCTGCGCCATCGCGGCGTCCAGCACCGCATCCTCGGCCCGGTTCAGTTCGAGGGCGAAGAACAGCAGGTCGGCCGAGGCGTTGGTCAGGCGTTCGCGCGTGTCACCGTAGAACTTGGCCCGGGCCTCGTCGGTCGTGTCGCCGGAATAGACGAGACCGGCGAACGACATCAGCTTTCCGAGCAGGTCCTCGATTCCCTCATAGGCCCGTACGGCCTCGGCAAGGCGCACGGAGGCGTCGGGCCCGGCGGCGATCTCGGCGATTCGCCCGGCATAAGTCTCGGAGAAGCGGCGGCACTCCTCCTCGGCCCGGGTCATGTCGGCGGAGAAATTCGGGTCGTCGAGGCCGGCGTAGAGGTCCGTCAGGTCCCATTCGGGAAGAACACCGAGGTCGGCCGCCTTCGCGGCGGCGCGCGCGGCGCTCACGCCTTCGGGCAGACGGACGATCACCGGCGACGCGGTGGGGCTCGGCATCATGTCGTGCGTTCCTTTCACGGGGAGTTGGCTCCGTAGCCTGATATCGAGTGGGCCGCCACGCGTTCAACGCGGCGGGTTGGCGGGGCGCGCGACCTCGATCCGGCCGGACAGTGCAAACGTCGTTAAGCGGCACTTTACGTCTGTGGTTCACCCTCCGGCTCGAAACGAAACAGCTGCCGAATCGGAGCAGGTGTCCGGGATCGCTCCCGCGTCGCCGGCCCGGTCCGCGTGCCCGTCAGGGAGCCGCCATGTCCACCACCGTGCTCATCGTGGACGACGATCCGGTTCAGCGGCGCCTCGCCGAAGCGGCGGTGCGCCGCTTCGGCTTCGAGGCCCGCGTGGTCGAGAACGGCGCCGACGCGCTGATCGTGCTCAAATCCGAGGGTGCCGATGTGGTGCTCCTCGATCTCGTCATGCCGGGGCTCGACGGACTCGGCGTGCTGGCCGAGATGCGCAAGAGCGGACTTGCGACTCCCGTCATCGTGCAGACCTCCAACGGATCAATCGACGCGGTCGTCTCGGCCATGCGGGCCGGGGCGGTCGATTTCGTGGTCAAGCCCGCAGGCGCCGAGCGGTTGCAGGTCTCGATCAAGAACGCGCTGCGAGTCGATACGCTGGAGGAGGAGGTGCGCCGCATGCGCCGCCGCGCCTCCGGCGTCCTGACCTTCAAGGACCTCGCCTCCAAGAGCCCCGACATGGAGCGGGTCATCCGCCTCGCCGAGCGAGCTGCGAAATCCAACATCCCGGTGCTGATCGAGGGGGAGTCCGGCGTCGGCAAGGAGGTGCTGGCCCGGGCGATCCAGGGATCGGGCGACCGGCGCGGCAAGCCGTTCGTGATCGTCAATTGCGGGGCGATCCCCGAGAACCTCGTGGAATCGACCCTGTTCGGCCACGAGAAGGGGGCGTTCACGGGCGCCACCGAGAAGCATGCCGGCAAGTTCGTGGAGGCTTCGGGGGGCACCCTGTTCCTCGACGAGATCGGCGAACTGCCCCTCGACGCGCAGGTGAAGCTGCTGCGCGCCCTGCAGGAAGGCGAGGTCGATCCGGTCGGGGCCAAGCGTCCGGTCCGGGTCGATATCCGCCTCGTCTCGGCCACCAACCGCTCGCTCCTCGATCTGGTGAAGCAGGGCAAATTCCGCGAGGATCTCTATTACCGCCTCAACGTCTTCCCGATGACCCTGCCGCCCCTGCGGGCGCGCCGGGAGGATATCCCGGATCTCGTCCGCTCCTTCTGCGCGCGCTTCTCCGCCGAGGAGAGCAAGCGCGTACGGGCGATCACCCCCGAGGCGATGGCGCTCCTGACCCGCTATCCCTGGCCGGGCAACGTCCGGCAGCTGGAGAATGCGCTGTTCCGGGCCGTGGTGCTGGCCGACGGCGACGAGCTGACGGTGACCGAATTTCCGCAGATCGCCGCGCAGGTTGAGGGGTTCGACGTCCGGATCCCACCCGTCCCCATGCAGGCGCAGATGGCCGCCTATGCCCCGGAGCCCGTGCGCGAGATCGTTCGGGTCGAGGTGCGCGATCCGCACGCCATGTCGCTTGTCGCCGAGGAGACCGGCGAGATGAAGCCGATGGATGTGCTGGAGGCCGAGATCATCCGCTATGCGCTGCAATTCTACCGGCAGCGCATGTCTGAGGTGTCGCGTCGTCTTGGGATCGGCCGGTCGACCCTGTACCGGAAGTTGAAGGACCTCGGTCTCGAAGGCGACGAGAAGAGCGAGGACGCCGCCTGAGCCGATTGCGCGTGCGCTAGCACACCGGGCGAATACGCCACATCCGCGCGCAGCGGAATCTCGACACAGCTGCGCAATACGGATCGAACATTCTCGAAACAGAAATATCCGATCGCTCAATGATCGGTCGGCCCTCTCCAACCAAGCCTTCGACTTGATGGACTGCGGTTGCTGAACGCCACGCTTGCGCGGATAATCACAATCTGCGCGTGCGGTCCTGTCGCCGCTCCCCGGGAGAACACGATGCGCGTCCCGCGCTCAAGCCTCATGGCGTTGGCCGCCCTCTTGACCGGAACGGTGGCGTCGGCCGCTCTGGCTGCCGATACGGCGGCGCTCGACACCTCCGTCGCCGGGCCGGTCGCGGTGTCGCCCTCGCCGACCCCGCCGCCGAACGCGGCCCCGGCTGCGCTTCCGGACTACAAGCCCGAAGCCCCCGCCGCCGAGCCGGCGCCCGCCGCAGCCGCGCCCGTGGCCCCGACCGATCCCCTGGGCGCGGCCGTATCGGCCCGCCTTGCCGATCCGGCGCCGTTGCTGTTGCGCGTGACGACCAAGGAGCGCGACGCCATCCGCGCGTTCTACGAAGCCCGCGCCGGCAAGCCCCTGTGGATCGCCGACGGCGCGTGGACCGAGGCCGCCAAAGCCGTCGCGGCCCGACTGGCGGCGGCCGGAGAGGACGGCCTGGACGCCAGCGCCTACACGATCCCGAACCTGCCTGGGAAACCGGACGAGAAAGCGGTCGCGGATGCCGATCTGCGCTTGTCCGCAGCGGCCGTGCTGTACGCGCGCGACGCCCGGGGTGGCCGTGTCAATCTCGCCGCGATCTCACGCCTGATCACGCCGCATCTCGACCTGCCGGCGGGGAACGACGTGCTGACCAAGCTCGGTGACGCCGGTGCGAAGGCCGGCGATGTGCTCGAGGGCTACAATCCGGCCACGCCGGGCTACCGCGCACTTAAGGCCCGGCTCGCTTCCCTGCGCGGTCCGGCGCCGGCCGCCGTCAAGCCGCTGCGGCTGCCTTCCGGCCCAGCCCTGCGCCTCGGCATGCATGATCCCCGCGTTCCGCTGCTGCGCGCGCATTTCGGTTTGGACAGCCGCCCGACCGGGACATTCGACCAGGGCCCCGGCGAGCCGGACACCTACGATTCCACCGTCGCCGACGCGGTGTCCAAGTTTCAGCGCGGCCGGGGCCTGCCCGCCACCGGCATCCTGAACGTCCAGACCGTGCTGGCGCTTGCCGATGCCGGCCGGAGCGCGCGTCCGACCGGCAGCGAGGCCGAACTGATCGTCAACATGGAGCGGTGGCGCTGGCTGCCGGGGGATCTCGGCCCGGACTACATCCTGGTCAACGTGCCGGAATATCGCCTGCGGGCCTATCGCGGCGGCGTCCTGCGCGACGAGGCCCGGGTCATCGTCGGCAAGCCCGACTCGCGCACGCCGCTGTTCTCGGGGCTGATGGAATACGCGGTCGTCAACCCGTCCTGGTACGTGCCGCCCTCGATCCTCAAGACGATGGCACCGAAGCTCGCCGGCTACGGCGGCAAGACCTGGGGCGGCTACGAGGTGGTCCGCCGCGGCGGGCACATCTCGCTGCGCCAGCCCCCGGGAGAGCGCAATGCGCTGGGCTTCATCAAGTTCATGTTCCCGAATCAGCACGCGGTCTACCTGCACGACACGCCGAACCGCTCGCTGTTCTCCGCTGCCAAGCGCGACTTCAGCCACGGCTGCGTGCGCGTGGACGACCCGTTCCGCCTCGCCGACGCGGTGTTGCCGGACTGGTCCGAGGAACGCCTCAAGAAGCTGATCGGCAAGGGCGAGCGCACGCTCCGGCTGCCCGAGAAGCTTCCGGTCCACCTCGCCTATTTCACGGCCTACATGGATGACAGCGGCACCTACCGCACGCTGCCCGATCTCTACGGCTACGACGCGCCGATGCGGGCGGCCCTCGGGCTGCCCGGCGGCGGCGGGGCGGCGATCGCCCGGCTGCCGGACGAAGCGCCCCGCCGCAAGGCCGAGGCCGTTCCGGCACCTCCGAAGGTTCACACCGCCCAGCGCCGCCCCGCCCATCGGCAGGTGGCCGACGAATGGCCCACCGGTCGCTACGAAGAGGCTGCTCCGCCACGGCACCATCTGCGCCGGGCCGCCCGCGCCGACGATGCGCCGGAATACGGTGAGCCCGGCCTATGGACCCCGGCGCCGCAGCCGGCCGGGCCTCGCAGCTACTGGTAGCCTTCGGCCAATCGGCGACCGAGATCGCAACTTTCACGTGCGCGGACACACATCCGGGCACGATTTCGCCACGGTCCAGCTTTAGCCGTTTCTGCCGATAGCCGGGCACGTTCCGAGCGAGCCGCAGCGGGCTGGAGAGGATCAGGACCGTCGTGCCGAGCCTTCCAACCCTCCGAAAGCTCGCCCTCGCCCTGTCGGGAATCGCGCTGGGAATCCTGGCCGGAACCGCCGAGACCGAGAACGCGGTCGCCAACGGCGATACCCGCGCGCTGACGATCTACCACACCCACACGCAAGAGAGCGCGACCATCACGTTCAAGCGCGACGGGCGCTACGACCGCGCGGCCCTCGAGCAGCTGAACTGGCTCCTGCGCGACTGGCGCATCAACGAGCCGATCAAGATGGATCCGCGCCTGTTCGATACGGTCTGGGAGGCCTATCGGCAGGTCGGCTCGGGACAGGCGATCCACATCGTCTCGGCCTATCGCTCGCCCGGCACCAACGCGATGCTGCGCCGCCGCTCGAAGATGGTCGCCGAATACAGCCAGCATATGCTGGGCAAGGCGATGGACTTCTATCTGCCGGACGTGCCGATCGACCGGATCCGCGAGGTCGGGCTCCAGATGCAACGCGGCGGCGTGGGCTGGTATCCGCATGCGGGCACGCCGTTCATCCACCTCGATGTCGGCTCGGTGCGGATGTGGCCGCGCATGACCCACGATCAGCTTGCCCGCGTGTTCCCGGACGGCAAGACGGTCCACCTCGCGAGCGACAACCGCCCCTTCCCGCGCTACGAGGAGGCGAAGGCCGAGATTCTGGCCCGCGGCGGTACCGTCGCCGGCATCACCACCCAGATGGCCGGCGGTGGCGAAGAGGAGGACGGACCGGGCCTGTTCGGCTTCCTTGCCAGCCTGTTCGGAGGCGGCCGATCCGAGCCGCCCGCTCCACCGCCGCCTGCGCCCGTGGCAGCGAAGACGCGTCGCGCCCCCGTTATCGCCGTGGCGAGTGCAGATCCGCAGGATACGGTCGGGACCCGCTCCGCCCTCGCCTACGCCGCGCCCGCTGCCGACGACGCCCTGCGCGGCTCTCTCGTCCAGCGCGAGCTTGCGAAGGCGCCGGATGCCAGAAATGTGGATGCGAAGGCCCTGCTCACTGCCGCACCCCCGGCCTCGAAGGCCGAGGAGGCCATCGCTGCCGTCGTGACGCCCCTTCCGCCGCGCCGACCGTCGGACCTCGCCACCGTCGTGGCAGCGCTCACGATGCCGCTGCCACCGCCGCGCCCGGTGCAGTTCGCCGCGCTGAACGGCGGCATGGCCAACCTTCCGGTCGCGACCGAGATCCGTGCGCTGGCGAAACCCTCGCCCGTCGAGCCAGTCCGGGCCCGCACCCTGGTCGCCCCGGATGCCGACGCCAAGTTGCAGCTGCGTGCCCTGTTCGAGACCGTCGCGGCCGGATCGGTGGCGGCACCCGCGAGCCGCGGCGCGCCTGTTCGGATCGCCACGACCCGCGTTCGCGACGCAGCGCCGGATGCCATCCTGGCTGCTGCGCCGGAGCGCACGACGACGCGGTTCAGTGCCCGCAGCCCCGGCGACGAGCTCGCGGCAGCCCGGTTCACCGGATCGGCGACACGGGCAGCGTCCGGGGGACGTTGAGTTGCTGAACTCCAGCCGATGTCGAGGCGATACGCTTCGCTCCCCGCTGAGACAGGTGTGGATTGGCCGTCGAGCGGCGTCAGCGCGATACAGACGTCAGCGCAGCGGCTTCGACAGGTTGACGCTCAACGCCGATACCAGCGTCGCCGCGTAACCGTCATCCTGAGTCGCTGCGATGCGATCGGCCTCGTTGCCGCTGTTCGTCGCAACCGACATCATGAGCATCCCGGCGGTCATCATTCCACCGAGTGCCGCCACGAGTGCGAGATAGGCGCGCACGGCAGCACGCGGCACCGCGACGATGGCCTGCGGTTCGGTGAGGCCGAGGGGCGTGGGATCGGTCTGGATCATGGCCGGTGATTCTGACGGGTGACACTGAACCCGCCGCGGATCGAAGAAAGGCACGTCCGACCCATCGGCTCAATGGGTCAACACCGTATCGGAAGTCGAGTTCGTCGAAAGAGCCAGCTTTTCAGCGGCTCCTCTCGCGCGTGGTTGAGAACCGGTGGAGGACGCCACCCGAGCGCCCTCCCCGGTAGGGCTCAGCCCTCCTTGCCGGACACCTTGCCCAGCGACGCCTGGGCCGCCGCGAGGCGCGCGATCGGCACCCGGTAGGGCGAGCAGGACACGTAATCGAGCCCGACCTCGTGGCAGAAACCGATCGAGGCCGGGTCGCCGCCATGCTCGCCGCAAATGCCGAGCTTGATATCGGGGCGCGTCTTGCGACCCCGCTCGACGCCGATCCGCACCAACTCGCCCACGCCTTCCTGGTCGATGGTGATGAACGGGTCGGCCGGCAGGATCCCCTTCTGGGTGTAGGGGCCGAGGAAGGTCGCGGCGTCGTCGCGGGAGATGCCGAGCGCCGTCTGCGTCAGGTCGTTGGTACCGAAGGAGAAGAATTCGGCCGTCTCGGCGATCTCCCCGGCCTTCAGCGCCGCCCGCGGCAGCTCGATCATGGTGCCGACCTGATAGTCGAGGGTCGCGCCCTTCTCCTCGGCCACCGCCTTCGCCATGGCGTCGATGCGCGCCTTCACGATGTCGAACTCGGCGCGGGTGAAGACCAGCGGCACCATCACCTCGGGCGTGACCGGGCTGCCGGTATCGGCCGCAGCCTGCACGGCGGCCTCGAAGATCGCCCGGGCCTGCATCTCGGCGATCTCCGGGAACGCGATGGCGAGGCGGCAGCCGCGGAAGCCGAGCATCGGGTTGTGCTCGGACAGCTCGCGGGTCCGGTGCCGGATCTTCTCCTCAGACACGCCGGTCGCCTTCACGACCTCGGCGACCTCGGCGTCGGAGTGCGGCAGGAACTCGTGGAGCGGCGGGTCGAGCAGGCGGATCGTGACCGGCAAACCGGACATGATCGTGAACAGCTCGACGAAGTCCTGCCTCTGGTAGGGCAGGATCTTCGCGAGCGCCGCCCGGCGGCCCTCGGCGTCGTCCGCCAGGATCATCTCGCGCACCGCGATGATGCGGTCGCCCTCGAAGAACATGTGCTCGGTGCGGCAGAGGCCGATACCCTCGGCGCCGAAGTTGCGCGCGGTCCGCGCATCGGTCGGCGTGTCGGCATTCGCCCGGACCTTCATGCCGCGGAACACGTCCGCCCACTCCATGAGCGTGGCGAAGTCGCCGGACAGCTCGGGCTCCAGCATCTTCACCTCGCCCTGGATGACCTGTCCGGACGAGCCGTCGATGGTGATCTTGTCGCCGGCCTTCAGCGTTACGCCGCCGACCGTCATGGTCTGCGCCTTGTAGTCGATTCGGATCGACCCGACGCCGGACACGCAGGGCTTGCCCATGCCGCGGGCGACCACGGCCGCGTGGCTGGTCATGCCGCCACGGGTGGTCAGGATGCCCTCGGCGGCGTGCATGCCGTGGATGTCCTCGGGCGAGGTCTCGATCCGCACGAGGATGCACTTGCGCTCGGCCTTGCGGTGAGCCTCGGCGTCCTCCGAGTTGAACACGATCTCACCGGTCGCGGCGCCGGGGGAGGCCGGCAGACCCGAGGCGATGACCTTGCGGTCGGCCTTCGGGTCGATGGTCGGGTGAAGGAGCTGGTCCAGCGCCCCGGGCTCGACCCGGCCGATCGCCTCCTCCCGGGAGATCACACCCTCGCCCGCCAGATCCACGGCGATGCGCAAGGCGGCCTTCGCCGTGCGCTTGCCGTTGCGGGTCTGGAGCATCCAGAGCTTCCCCTTCTCGATGGTGAACTCCATGTCCTGCATGTCGCGGTAGTGCGACTCCAGGATCCCGTAGATCCGGGTCAGCTCCGCGAAGCTCTCGGGCATGGCCTTCTCCATGGAAGGCTTGTCGCTCTCGGCCTCGATCCGGGCCTTCTCGGTGATGTTCTGCGGCGTGCGGATACCCGCCACCACGTCCTCGCCCTGGGCGTTGATCAGGAACTCGCCGTAGAGCGCCTTCTCGCCGGTCGACGGGTTGCGGGTGAAGGCGACGCCGGTGGCGGAGGTGTCCCCCATGTTGCCGAACACCATGGCCTGGACGTTGACGGCCGTGCCCCAGCTCTCCGGGATGCTGTTCAGCTCCCGGTACTTCTTGGCTCGCGGGATCATCCACGAGTCGAACACCGCGCCGATCGCGCCCCAGAGCTGGTCATCGGCGCCCTGCGGAAAGTCCGAGCCGTGTTCGGTGCGTACAATGGTCTTGTAGGTCTGGATCAGGGTCTTCCAGTCCGCGGCGCCGAGTTCGGTGTCGAGTTCGAAGCCATTGCCCTCCTTGTACTGCTCCAGCGCCTCTTCGAAGGCGTGGTGCTCAACGCCGAGCACGACGTTCGAGTACATGGTGATGAAGCGGCGGTAGGAATCGTAGGCGAAGCGCTCGTCCTCGGCTTCCTTGGCCAGCGCCAGGACGGTCTCGTCGTTGAGCCCGAGGTTCAGCACCGTGTCCATCATGCCGGGCATCGAGGCGCGGGCACCGGAGCGGACCGAGACGAGGAGCGGGTTGGTGGAGTCGCCGAATTTGCGACCGGTATGCGCTCCGACCTGCGCCAGCGCCGCGGTAACCTGATCCTTCAATTCCGGCGGAAAGGACTGCCCATGGTCGTAGTAGTAGGTGCAGACCTCGGTCGTGATGGTGAAGCCAGGGGGAACCGGCAGGCCGAGGTTGGACATCTCAGCGAGGTTGGCGCCCTTGCCGCCGAGCAGGTCGCGCATCTGCGACTTGCCCTCCGCCTTGCCGTCGCCGAAGGCGTAGACCCACTTCGCGCTGCCGGTCGCCATGTCGATCCCGTCCATATCTGATGCCCGGCTCCGGCCGAGCTGATGGGCGGGGTTGGACCATCCCGCACCGCAACGCAAGATGAACGCACGATGGCGTTGTGCGCACCCGTATGACGGCGATGCCGGTCTGTCAGGTGTGGCGCAGCAACTTTGGCGCGCGGCGGCTCAGTGCAGTATTCCCAAGCCGATGACGCCGACGACGATCAGGTAGATCGCCACGATGTAATTGAGCAGCCGCGGCATCACCAGGATCAGGATCCCGGCGAGAATCGCGATGAGCGGCTGGAGGTTCGAGATGGTGATCGTCACGGGCGCCTCCCGAGGCCGAGCTTGGCCGCCGATATCGACGCCCCTAAACCGCGGAGGTTCCCTGTGGCTTGCGGGCGGCGGAGCCTCGGGCTCCGCCTCCCCACACGTCAGGGCTTCGTGGGTTTCAGGGCCGGCGTTTGCGTCCCCGGGATCGGGTCCTTGGCCTCGCCGGTGGGCAGGCTGGCCTCGATGGTCGGGTGCGACAGCTCGGGGTAGGGCCCGATCACGTTGGCGCCGTTGAGCGGCTTGTTCGCGCCGTTGTGGCAGGTGGCACAGTTGATCTTCGGCGCATCGCCGAGAACGCCCAGGCGGTTGGTCGGGAAGGTCGAGGTCAGTGGCGTCATGTAGTCCTGGTTCAGATCCCGGACCATGCGGATGCCGTACCAGGCATGGACGCGGTTCGGCGTGCTCGTGTCCCACTGCGCCACCGAGCGGGTGTTGTGGCAGAAGGTGCAGTTCACCCCCAGCGACTGCGACATGCTGATCATGATCGCGAAGGTCTTCTCCGCATCCTGGATCGGCTTGCCCTTGGTCTCAGGCAGCGCCGTGGTGGCGTTGACCCGAACCGCGTCCTCCGACGTCTCCTTGTGCTGATAGAAAGCCTGATACACGTCGTAGGGGAGCGAAGTGTTGCCGACTTCCGCCGAGGCGAGGTTCTGGCTGTTGTTGCGCGGGATGAACCGTCCCGCACCCTGGACCGGACGGTCGAACCAGATATTCGCCGGCACCGGATTGCCCCGGTGGCAGGTGTAGCAGGTCACGCCCGCCTCGTGGACGTGGTTCTCCTTCCAGGACGCGTTGATATACTGGGTCATCTGGAGCATGCGGCGCGCGACGCGCTTCTGGTACAGCTCGTCGGAGGCCATGTTCTCGGTGCTGTGGCAGTAGGTACAGCCCTGCTGCGGTGCGACCCATTCGGTCATCGACACCATGACACGGTTGAACTGCTCGGCCGAGAGATCGCCCAGCACCTGGACGTTCTCGTAGACCGCCGAGGCCTTGTCGCCACCGGCATCGGCCGGGTCGGCCGGTGCCGGAGCCCTGTTGGCCTCCGACAGCGCCTCGTTGCCGGCCCGGGTCCGGATCAGGTCCATGCCGGTGCCGCGGAAGCCGGTCTGCTTGACCGCCATGGGCGGGTGGGTCCAACCCGCGCCGCCGAACATCGCGATGGTGAGGAAGAGGGCGAGCGCCCCACCGACAACCGCCAGAATCGTCTTCATGACGGCCTCCTCACGGCTTCATGCCGGGTGCGAGATGGGCGGGATCCACGATCGGGCCGTAGACCTGCGGATAGTTCGGCGCGACGTGGTGCTTGACCGCCCAGAGGTACCAGTTGTCGACCACGGTGCCGGTGAGCAGGATGCCGATGCCGCCCGTGAGGGTGGTGAGCACCGCGAACCACCACGCCCAGCGGTGGATCGACTCCATCGTGGCGTTGAAGCCCATGGTCCAGCGCCAGAACAGGGCGGCGCGCTCGGTGGCGGTACCGCGATCGACGATCTGGTCGATTTCGCGCTCGGCCCCGTAGCGCGAGCAGGCCAGGATCGTGCCGCCATGCATCGCGAACAGCAGGGTCGATCCGTAGAGGAACGTGATCGAGAGCATGTGGAACGGGTTGTAGAACAGGTTGCCGTAGCGGAGCGAGAACGCCGCGGTCCAATCGAGGTGCGGGAAGATCCCGAACGGCACGGCCTCCGACCACGAGCCCATCAGCACCGGCCGGATGAAGCCGAGGACGAGGTAGAGCCAGATCGCCGACGCGAAGGCCCACGGCACGTGGGTGCCGAGGCCGAGCGCCCGGGCCCGCCGGTAGAGGTGGACCCACCAGAGCAGGATCGAGGCGGTGAGGAAGAAGCCGGCGATCAGCCACCAGCCGCCCTCGTTCAGCGGCGGCAGCACCCGGAGCCCGTATTTGGGCAGCGGTGGTTCGAGCGCGAGCCACGGCAATTGCCGGACGAACTGGATCGGGCTCCAGTTCACCGAGGCCCACATGTTGAGCCCGATGATCTCGAACGCGATCAGCCCGCAGGTGATCGACAAAGCCGCGATGTAGCCGATGTAGATCGGCCCGACCTGGCTGTTGCCGATCAGCCCGAACAGGTAGCTGTTGAACGGCTTGCCGACCCGGTCGCCGACCGCCACCGGAACGCCGTGATCCGGCACGAGCGGGCGGACCTGCGCCACCGTGAAGATATTCTGATAATAGGCCATGGCCTGCCCTCCCCGAGGATCCGCGCGCCCGAGCGGCGGGCCCCGTGTTATGCGTATTGTCCCGGTCGTATCGCCGCGCTCATCCCCAGACGGGCAGGTTGAGCCACCAGCCCCACCATTGCGGCCAGCCCTGGGTCCAGAACGGGCCGCTGATCACGATGCAGACCGCGCTCCAGAACCCAGCCGCCAGGGCCAGGAACAGACCGAGCCGGTGCACGCCGAGCGTGCCGATCGAGTAGCCGATCGTGTCGCGGAAGAACGTGTCCTCGTGCTCCGGCGTCTTGACGGTCTCGCCCTTGGCCGGGTTGGTCGCGGACAGGATCAGGCCGCCGTGCATGGCCAGCGCCAGCGTCGTGGTGAAGAAGAACGTCACCGCCAGCATGTGCGCCGGGTTATAGTGGAAGTGGAGATACTGATATCCGGTGTTCGACACCCAATCGAGGTGGCTGAGGATACCGTACGGGAAGCCGTAGCCCCAGGCGCCCATCAGGAATGGGCGGATCACCACGAGCGTGAAGTAGGCGAAGATCGCCATGCCGAAGGCCGCCGGCACGTGATAGCCGATGCCGAGCTTGCGGCAGATCTCGACCTCGCGCAGGGCCCAGGACACGAACGAGCCCAGCGCGCAGAAGGTGATGATCTGCCAGAGGCCGCCTTCCTTGAGCGGCGCCAGCTTGAGCCCGTAGCTGATGTCGGGCGGGGCGATGTTGATCTGCCAGACGTTCCAGGTCGGCCCGATCGCCGCCCCGTAGATCACCAGAGCCGTGCCGAGCACGGTGAAGAACAGCCCGACGACGCCGAAGAAGCCGACGAAGAACGGTCCGACCCAGAAGTCGAAGAGATCGCCGCCGAGCAGCGTACCGCCGCGGATCCTGTATTTGCGCTCGAAGCTCAGCATCGCCATGGCGGCGGCTCCTCGATCAGGCCGAGAGAAGAAAAGGGTGACCGCGGCCCTCGCGCGCCGCGGTCCAGACCGGATGTCAAGCCGGCAGCTGCGGCAGCGCCAGCGTGATGGCGTTCGCCTGCTTGTTGGCCTTCGGACCTTCCAGCCAGTTGAACCGGTCGGTCGAGAGCAAGATGAAGTGGATCAGCAGCGCCAGGATGAACAGGAAGGTGAACAGAGCCACCAGTGTTCGACGCGGATCGAAGAGCAACCAAACCTTATGCATGCGATCCTCCTCAGCCGATCATCGAGACGAGGGCACGGGCCGCATCGGTGACGCCTTCGAGCGAAGCGTAACCCTGGGGTCCGGGCAGCCACGGACGCCACAGCCAAACCAGGATGTGGGCGACCACGGCGATTGCCGTGAAGATGAGGAAGCTCGTCAGGAAGATCGCGTGGAACTCCTTGGCTTCCGGTTCCGTCAGCCCGGAGAGGCTGCTCGGTCTTTCTGTTGCAACGGGTCCACCGGCCATCGTTCAGACCTCCGTGTGTTGGCCGCGCTTCTCGAAAAGCGCGACGGGTACAGCCGTGAAGCCTGGGTGGTCACGGCCTGACTTCCCCCGCGTCACCGGACGGAAGCATCTCGAACAGGGCATTCAGAGCCTCTCACAAAACTCCCGCTGCGCTGTCGCGATCAGAGGGAGAACTCCCGGTGCCCGGGAGTTTTGTGAGAGGCTCTCAGCCCATGAAGGCAAAGGGGATGGCCTGGACCGCCATGGCGCGGGCCTCGCCGAAGACGGAGCGGCGCGCAGGCGCGAGGCCCGGCCGCGACATGGCCTGGGCCGGCCGGACGCGCCCGAGGGCGGCGGCGGCGAGGAAGAACGGGTATGTCGCCGCCAGGATCAGACGAAACTGGATCTCTTCCTGCTGCTGGCGGGCATTCGGGACCATCGTGCGCATCATCAGGTCTCCTTCGGGGGACAGGGAAGCTGGGTCACGCCGGGATCCCCCCGGCGAAGTCGGCACGGGCGCGCGCCACATGGGCGGGGGCCACGGCATCGGATTCGGCATCGCGGGCGGCGCGCTCGGCGGCGTCGCGCAGGCGTTTGGCGGCGGAGATGCGCGCCAGGACCGGCTGCGCCTCGACCAGGGCGTCCAGCGCCTGCCGGGCGGCCTCGTCCCAGGGCAGCTCGCGGTGCTGCCGGGCCGGGGTGGCCTCGACCTTGTCCATGTCGCGGGCGAGCGGCAGGATGTGGAAGAGCGTGTCGAACAGGGCGTTGCAGACTTCCTGGACGAGGTAGGTCGCACCGGCGTAGCCCATGAACGGCGTGCCGGTGTGCCGCCGGATGATCGCGCCGGGGAACGAGGCCGGGATGTAGGTCGCCCGGGCGCCGCACTCGGCGAGGTACATCCGCTCGTTGAACGAACCGAACAGCACCAGCGGCGGCTTGGCCGCGATGGCCGCCCGGACGGCGGCGTTGTCGGGCTTCATCCCGGCCGAGCGGCCGAAGGCGAAATGGCAGGGCAGGCCCATCTCGTCTTCGAGGAAATGGCGCACCCCGCGGGCGTAGGTCTCGGTGGCGACGATGCCGAAGCTCGCGGTCCCAAAAAAGTCCTGCGTCACCGAGCGCCAGAGGTCCCAGATCGGCTTGATCGTGGTGTGGCGCTCGCGCTCGATGAACGGCTCGGGATCGAGGCCGAGGATCGCACCCAGCGAGCGCAGGAACTTGGTGGTCGAGAGCACGCCGATCGGCGCCTGCAGGTAGGGCCGCTCCAGATCCTCGCAGAGCAGGCGGCCGAACTCGCGGTAGAGGCAGATATTGGCGTCGGCGTTAACGAGCTTGGGCACATCCGCGAGGTGCGAGCCCAGCGGGAAGGTCAGATTCACCTCGGCGCCGATCCCCTCGACCAGCCGCCGGATCTCGGCGAGGTCGGAGGGCATGTTGAAGGTGCCGTAGGCCGGCCCGATCAGGTTCACCCGTGGCTTCTCGCCGGGCTTCTTCTCCGGCCGGGCCAGGATGCCCTTCTTGGCGAATTTCCTGGCGCCGTATTCCTGCCAGAGCCAGCGCATGGCCCGGTCGGCGGCCTGCCACTGATCCTCGTCGATGGTCCGCGGCAGGAAGCGCTGAAGGCCGGTGCCCTCGGGGGTCACGCCGCCGCCGATCATCTCGGCGATGGATCCGGTGACGACCACGCTGGGCTGGCCCGGATCGAGGGTGGCGTGGGCGCGCTTCATGGCGCCCTCGGTTCCGTGCCGGCCGAGTTCCTCCTCGGCGAGGCCGGTGACGACGATCGGCAGCTCATGAGGCGGCAGCGCGTCGGTGTAGTGCAGCACCGAGGTGACCGGCAGGTTCTCGCAGCCCACCGGGCCGTCGATGACGACCTGAAGGCCCTTGATCGCCGTGAAGACGTAGACCGCGCCCCAGTAGCCGCCGGCCCTGTCGTGATCGAGGATCAGCATCAGGCCATCTCCCCGATCGGCTTCTTGGGGCCTTCGATCTTCGGTCCCTGGCGCTTCTGCGGCACATCCTGCCAGACGCCCGCGGCGTGGCCGGTGCCGACGCCCTCGAAGAAGTCGCGCATCGCGTCGAACCGCGGCTTGTTGCCGAGCGCCGCGTTGATGACGGTGGCGAGCGAGCCCGCGCCGGCCGCGCCCATCAGCGGGCGCGCCGAGATCAGGTTGGTGAAGTAGAGCGCCGGGGTTGCCCGCTCCTTGGCGTGCTGCACCACCGGGGTGGTGCCGATGGCGAGATCCGGCTTGAGCGAATCGAGGGCGTAGAGGTCGTCTTCCAGGGACGCCCGGTAGCGCACCTGCGTGCCGCGGGCCTCCAACCAGTCGCGATCCGCCTCCGACCAGGGCGTGCGCGGACAGGCGGTCCCGACATACGGAACCTCGGCGCCGCTCTCGACCAAGAGGCGGGCGACCAGCAATTCCGAGCCCTCGTAGCCCGACAGCGTGATCCGGCCCTTGATCGGCATGGCGGCGAGCGCACCGCGGATGCCGGGCAGGATCTTGTTTTTGGCCGCCTCGACGGTGGCGCGGGCGACACCGCAGGCCTCGCCGATCCGGTCCAGCCAATCGGCGGTGCCGTCGACACCCACCGGGGCCGAGCCGACGATCGGTCGGCCGGCCGCCTCGAATTCACGGATCGAGGCGGTGTAGAACGGGTGGATCGCCGCCACGGCGGCGCAATCGAGGGCGGCGTAGAGTTCGCGCCATTCCCGCGTCGGAACCACCGGCCCGGCGGAGAGGCCGAGCGGCTCCAGCAGAGATCCGATCACCACCGGGTCGGCCGGGAAGACCTCGCCCAGCAGGGCCACGCTCGGGCGCTCGGACCGTCCGCCGCGCGGCGCGGCCACCGGGCCCTGCTCGGCCTCCGTGCGGGCGACCTTCAGCATGGCGCCGGCCAGCACGTCCTTGGCCTCGGCGTGGGTCGGCACGCCAAAACCCGGCACATCGATCCCGATCACCCGGACGCCGTCGATCTGCTTCGGCAGCAGGCGCAGCGGGACACCGGAGGCGGTGGGGACGCAGAGGTTGATGACGACGACGGCGTCGTAATCCTCGGGCTTGGCGGTGGCGTAGACCGCCTCGCGGATATCCTCGAACAGCTTGCCGGTGACCAGCGTCTCCGAATTGAACGGCACGTAGCCGACGCTGCGCCGCGCGCCGTAGAAATGCGACGTGAAGGTGAGGCCGTAGACGCAGCAGGCCGAGCCGGACAGGATCGTGGCGGTCCGGCGCATGCGCAGTCCGACCCGGAGCGAGCCGAAGGCCGGGCACATGCTCTGCGGCTGATCGTGCGGACCTTGCGGATAGTCGCTGCGGAGCTGAGCCAGGGTCTCGGACATGCCGGCAGCTTCCGCGGCCGCCACCATCGCGTCTTTGCCGGCGTGGCAGCCGAGCCCGTCGCTCTTGGTGGCGGCGAGGTCGATGGACGGTGCGTCGGACGGGGCGGCCTTGCGGGCGCGCAGGTCGGCGATGTCGAGGGAGACGGCCATGCGCGTCAGACCTCGTCGTACACGACTTCGAGGGACGGCTTGGTCACGTGGGCGACGCCGCACATGTCCTCGTGGGTCGCCGGCACCAGCACCACGTCGCGGCCGGTCACGTCGCTGGAGAACAGGCCGAGCAGTTCGTCCTGCGTGAGCGGCTTCGGCTGGTGCGGCGCGGCGGTGGCGACGTTGGCGGCGAGATCCGAGAACAGGCTGCCCCAGCGGCTCTCCGGCCGGCCGATGATCTCGTAATTGGCGCTCTTGCGGCGGATGTCGTCGTCGGCCGGGATCGAGGCCAGGACCGGGATGCCGGCCGCGTCCGCGAAGGCCTGGGCCTCGCCGGTGCCGTCATCCTTGTTGATCACCAGCCCGCCGACGCCGACGTTGCCGCCGAGTTTGCGGAAATACTCGACCGCCGAGCAGACGTTGTTGGCGACGTAGAGCGATTGCAGGTCGTTCGAGCCGACGACGATGACCTTCTGGCACATGTCCCGGGCGATCGGCAGGCCGAAGCCGCCGCAGACCACGTCGCCCAGGAAGTCGAGCAGGACGAAGTCGAAGCCCCATTCGTGGAAACCGAGCTTCTCCAGCAGCTCGAAGCCGTGGATGATGCCGCGTCCGCCGCAGCCGCGCCCGACCTCCGGGCCGCCGAGTTCCATGGCGTAGACGCCGTCGCGCTTGAAGCAGACGTCGCCGATGGCGACCGCCTCGCCGGCGAGCTTCTTCTTGGTCGAGGTCTCGATGATGGTCGGGCAGGCCTTGCCGCCGAACAGCAGCGAGGTCGTGTCGCTCTTCGGGTCGCAGCCGATCAGCAGGACCTTCTTGCCCTGCTGGGCCATCATGTAGCTGAGATTGGCCAGGGTGAACGACTTGCCGATCCCGCCCTTGCCGTAGATCGCGATGATCTGCGTCTCTTTCTTCACCGGCGCGGTGACCACGGCGTCCGGTTCGATCGCGGCCTCTGCGCGGAGCTGCGCGGCCTGAGACAGGGCGGCTTTGTCGAGCTGAACGTTCACGCGGCGTCCCTCCAATCGAGGATCATCTTCAGGCAGGCCGGGTCGGTGAAGGCGGTGCGGTAGGCGGCCTCGGCCTCGGCCGCGACCACGCGGTGGGTGATCAACCCGTCGAGGGAGAGCCGTCCGCCGTCGATCAGGGCCGTGACGGCCGCCAGATCCGCCGGTTTGAACTCGGCCGAGATCCGGATCCGGGCCTCACGCATGAAGGCCGGCGGGAAGGCGAAGCTCAGCGGCGCCTCGTAGAACCCGGCGAGCACGATCTCGCCGCCGGGGGCCAGCCGGGCGATCAGCGCATCGAGGCCGGAGGCGTCGCCGCTGACATCTGTGATCACCGCGTAGTCGCGCCGGGGATCGCTCTCAGGCGTCAGGACCGTGTAGCCGTGGTCGCCCGCGACGCGCAGCGGGTTCGTCTCCCACACCGTCGGCGCCGCGCCGGCGGCCAGGGTAAGGCGTGCGAGCAGCCGGCCGAGGACCCCGTGCCCGACGATCAGCGGGGTCGCACCGGGCTGGATCCCGCCGAGCGCCCGATAGGCGGTCGCCGCGAGGGCCAGGAGGCAGGCGGTATCGCCGAGCGCTCCATCCACCGGCACGAGCCGGGCGGCGGGCGCGATCAGATGGGAGGCGGCTCCGCCGAACAGGCCGCGCACCGCGCCGAAGCAGCGGGCGCCGGGGACGAACACGGTCTGGCCGACCCGGACCGAGCCGGCGGCATCGGCCTCCACGACCGTGCCGACGGATTCATAACCCGGCACCAGGGGGTAGCCCATCCCGGGGAACGGCGGCATGCGCCCCGACCAGAGCAGGCGCTCGGTGCCGGTGCTGATTCCGCTCCAGGTGGTCGCGACCACCGCGTCGGACGCGCAGGCGGGCTCCAACGCCAGCCGCTGGACTGACAGGTGCTCCGGTCGTTCGAGGATGACGGCCAGCGCATCCATGATGGGAGATTCCGCCCTGTCTTATGCGACTCGCTGGGAGCGACGCCGTTGAGTGTCATCCTAGATAGACAGTTCTATGCGTCAAGTCACACTTACTACACGGCGCCCGATTTCTGGGCGATCAGCACGCGTGCGAGGAGGGGACGGCGTGCGCGCGGCTCGCGGATAGTGGTGAATCCCGCCGCGTGCAGCATGGTGCGGAGCTCGTCAGCACGGCGCGGCCGGCCTGACCCCATCGCCAGCAGGTAGAGACCGAAATACGCATCTCCGACCGGCTCGGCCCCCGGTGTGCCGGCCATCGGTTCGGCCACGATCAGGCAACCGCCGGGAGTCAGGGCCGCATGGGCTGCGGCCAGCAGGGCCTGGGCGGGGCAGTCGTCATGATCGTGGACGATCCGCACCAGCGATATGGCGTCGGCGCCCGGCGGCAGCCCGGCATGGAAGTCGCCGCTGCGGCAGGCGATTCGGCTGCCGAGCCCGACGCGCGACAGCCGCGCGGTCGCGCGCTCCGCGACGGCAGGCAGATCGAACAGTGTCAGGCCGAGATGCGCATGGCGGGCCGCGACCGCTTGGAGGAACGCACCCTCGCCTCCGCCCACATCCATCAGCTGCCGGGCGCCGGACAGGTCGCAGGCATCAAGAACGTCTTCAGCGATCATGGCCTGCGAGGCGCCCATCAGCGCGCTGTAGCGGGCATAGGCGTCCGGCTCGGCCGTTTTGCCGGATGCGTAGGGCCAATAGCCCGACAGCTCGGTCGGCTGGGCCTGACCCCGAAGGAGGCCCACCGGGTCGGCGAGATCGGCGTAGAGGAGCGCGTGGTGTTCGACCATCCCGGCGATCCCGGGGTTTCCGTTGAGGGCGGCACCGAGGTCGGCCAGCCCATACCGCTCGCCCTTCAGCGCCCGCACCAGTCTCAGCGATTCGGCCGCGCGAAGCAGGCGGCGGGCGTTGTCGGGCGGCAGATCGAGTCGGCGGGCCAGCGCGTCGATCGAGGCCGGACCCTCGGCCAGGATCGCGAACAGATCGAGTCGGATGCAGGCGGTGAGAACCTGCGCGTAGACGAAGCCGGCGCACAGGTCGAACAACGCGCGGGTGTTGCGCTGCGCGATGCCGCGGGTCAGCGGAAAGCCCGCGGCCCAGCGCTGAAACCGCGGGTTCGCGACCAAACGGTTGCGCCAGGCAAGCCAGCGCTCGCTCCAGGCCGCGGGGGCCGGCGGTGTCGCGCTGGTCCCCGGCAGGGATCCGGCGCTCAGGCTGTCACCGCCCGCAGGCTCGCGGGCAGGAAAAGCCGCGCCTGCGCCTCGATCTCGGCGGTGAGGATCGCGGCGCCGGGGCAGTCGGGAATCGCCGCCACGGCTTCGCGCGTCAGTCGGGCGAGGCGATCGAGCGCGCCCCCGGTTCCGAGCAAGGCTGCCGCGTTGGGGCGCCCGAGCGTGGCGTCGCGCCCGGCGGGCTTACCGATCTCCTCCTGGCGGCAGGCGACGTCCCGCAGATCGTCGGCCACCTGATAGGCCTCACCCAGGCATTCCCCGAGCCTGCGCCACGGCTCCGGCTCGGCGCCCGCGGCTGCGGCGCCCGCGACGGTGGCGGCCGCGAACAGCGCGCCGGTCTTGGCCTGCTGGTAATCGCTGAGGCTGACATAGGCCTCGGATTCCCACGCCTGCCCGGCGGCAATGCCGGAGGGCGAGCCCGCGGCGCGACCGAGGAGGCTCACGAGCCGGACGAGCCGCCCCGGATGGGGACCCGCGGCCCGGGCCAGGGTCTCGAAGGCGAGCACGATCAGCGCGTCGCCGGCCAGGACCGCGATCGGTTCGCCGAACGCGACGTGGACCGTGGCTTTCTGCCGACGCATCGGGGCGTCGTCGAAGCACGGCAGATCGTCGTGGACCAGGGACGCGCAGTGCAGGAGTTCGATGGCCGCCGCCGCAGCGGACGACCCGGCGGGATCGTCGTCGCCGCAGGCCTGCGCCACCGAAAGGCAGAGCCGGGGTCGGATCCGGTGCCCGCCGGGGAACACGGCGTAGCGGAGCGCCTCTGCCAGCATGGGGGGCGCACCCGGTGCCTCCGCGTGCGCCACGGCGCGATCCAGCGCCATCTCGATTCGGCGTCCCGACTCCATCGCGTTGCCTCCTTGTTGTATTGGCTTGTCAGCGACAGGTGTCATTTCTTATTGACACTGCTGGCGCGGCAGATCAATCCCGTTCCGATGCGGAACAGCGGGGCGAGCGTGGCTCGGGAGCGCGTCGTCGTGATCGGCGCCGGGATCGGCGGCTTGGCCGCCGCGCTCCGGCTCGCGCAGGCCGGTTGCGCAGTGACCGTCTTGGAACGGGCCGCGCAGCCCGGTGGCAAGATGCGCAGCGTTCCGGTCGGGGGCCGCGCCGTCGAGGCCGGGCCGACCGTCTTCACCATGCGCTGGGTGTTCGAGGAGCTGTTCGCCGAGTGTGGGGCGAATCTTGGCGAGCGGGTCGCGCTGAGCCCGGCGGACCTCCTCGCCCGGCACGCCTGGAGCCGCGACGAACGTCTCGATCTTTTTGCCGATATCGAAGCCTCGGCGGCGGCCATCGCGGCCTTCGCCGGACCCCGCGAGGCCGAGGGCTACCGGCGATTCTGTGCCCGGTCCGCGGAGGTCTACCGCACGCTCGAAGGCCCGTTCATCCGCGACGGACGGACCAGCCCGGCGGGGCTCGCCCAGCGGGTCGGATTGTCGGGGATCGGCGATCTCTGGCGGATCCAGCCCTTCGCCACCCTATGGTCGGCGCTCGGCAGCTTCTTCCGGGATCCGCGGCTGCTGCAACTCTTTGGCCGCTATGCCACCTATTGCGGCGCCTCGCCGTTCAGCGCGCCGGCGACCCTGATGCTCGTCGCCCATGTCGAGCAAGCGGGCGTCTGGACCGTGGCGGGGGGCCTGAGCGCCCTGGCGCGATCGGTGGCGGATCTCGCCGCGGAACGGGGCGCCACGTTCCGCTACGGCGCCCACGTCGAGCGGATCGTCACCGAGGGCGGGACGGTGAGCGGCGTCGTCCTGGCCGGCGGTGAGCGGATCGCGGCCGACACGGTCGTCTGCAACGCCGATTGCGCCGCCCTCGGCGCCGGGCTGCTCGGTGCCGATGCGGCATCGGCCGGCGCGCGGCTGGCGCCGGCCGAACGCTCGCTGTCGGCCGTGACCGTCTGCGCGGTGGCGGAGCCCCGGGGCTTCCCCCTCGCGCATCACTCCGTGTTCTTCTCGCGGGACTACCGGGCCGAGTTCGACACGATCCTGCGCCGACGCCGCCTGCCCGACGACCCCACGGTCTACGTCTGCGCGCAGGACCGGTCGGAGGCCGGCCTCGTGCCGTCGGGACCCGAGCGCCTGCTCCTCCTCGTCAATGCCCCGGCGGATGGCCGGGACCGCCCGCCCACGCCGCCGGAGATCGAAACATGCGCGAGGACCCTGCTGCGCCGGCTGGAGGCCTGCGGGCTTCAACTGGATCTGGCGTCGCCCGTGACGACGACGCCCCGGGAGTTCGAAGCCCTCTTCCCGGGGACGGGGGGCGCGCTCTACGGGCGGTCGGCGCAGGGCTGGGCGGCGACGTTCAAGCGGGCCGGCGCCCGGACGGCGATCCCGGGGCTCTATCTGGCGGGGGGCTCGGTCCATCCGGGGCCGGGCGTTCCGATGGCGGCGCAGTCCGGCCGGCTGGCGGCGGCGGCGATCTTGGACGACCGCGATTCGACGGCCCGGTCGCGCGGGGCGGCTACGCGTGGTGGTACGTCGATGCGGTGAGCGATGACGGCCGACAGGGCCTCACGATCATCGCGTTCATCGGCAGCGTGTTCTCGCCCTACTATGCCTGGAGCGCCGAACGGGACCCGTTCGCGCATTGCGCCATGAACGTCGTGCTTTACGGCGAGCGCAGCCGCTTCGCCATGACGGAGCGCCGCGCCGACAGCCTGTCGCGGGACGCAGATCACATCGCCATCGGGCCGAGCGCGATGCACTGGGACGGCACGGCGCTGACCGTCCGGATCGACGAGCGCGGGTCGCCCCTGCCCCACCGGCTGCGCGGCACGGTCCGGCTGGAGCCGCCGGGCTTCACCGCCGGGCCATTCCACCTGGACCGCGCCGGGCGTCATCGCTGGTGGCCGATGGCCCCGTCCTCGCGGGTCGAAGTCGCGTTCGATCAGCCCGGATTGCGCTGGACCGGCACCGCGTATTTCGACACCAACGACGGCGACGAGGCCCTGGAGGATGCGTTCACCCGCTGGACGTGGTGCCGGGCCGATCTGCCGGACGGTGCCGCGATCCTGTACGACGTGCACCACCGGGATGGCGGTGGCCAGAACCTGTCTCTGCGCTTCAACCGGGACGGCAGCCGCCGCGAGATCCGTCCGCCGACGGAAGCACGCCTGCCGCCGACGCGCCTCTGGCGAATGAATCGCGATACCCGCAGCGACGACGGCCGCGCCCGCGTCCTCACGACCTACGAGAACACGCCGTTCTACGCCCGCTCCCTGCTGGCCTCGACGCTCGGCGGCGAGCCGGTGCGCGCGATGCATGAGAGCCTGTCCCTCGACCGGTTCCGCAACCCGCTCGTGCGGTTGATGCTGCCGTTCCGGATGCCGAGACCGCCGATCCGGTCGGTCGACCCGGCGCCGCGTCCGATCGGGCGCACATAACGCCGGGCCGCGCGAAGGTTCACCAGCAAACGGATCCCGTCACACCCCTGCAACGTCACCGGTGCCAGGCCGTTCGACGGCGCTGTTTACCGTCCGGCCCCGCTTGTGCGAGAGGGCGTCGGCTGCGATCCTCGCGCCTTCAACTGAGGCGGTCACCGGAATGCGAGAGGACGAGGCGTCATCGGGCCCACGCGTTCTCATCTACAGCCACGACACGTTCGGGCTCGGCCATCTGCGCCGCTCGCGGGCGATCGCCAACGCGATCGTGTCGGGTGACGGCCGGGCCCGGGCGGTGATCGTGTCCGGGTCGCCGGTGATCGACCGCTTCGCCTTCGCGCCCGGCGTGCGGACGGTCCGACTGCCCCCGGTCGTCAAGTTCCTCGACGGGGGGTATGGCAGCCGCGACGCCGCCGTGCCCCTCGACCGGACGGTGGCGTTGCGGACCGACATCATCACCCGCACCTGCGCGGCCTTCGCGCCCGACATGATCGTCGTCGACAAGGAACCGGCCGGCTTCCACGGGGAGTTGTTGCCGACCCTCGAATGGGCCTGCGAGCGGGGGATCCGTCTGGTCCTCGGCTTGCGCGACGTGCTGGACGAAGCCGATCGCCTCGTTCCCGAATGGGAGCGCAAGGGTGCGGTCGAGACGATGGTGCGCTTCTACGACGAGATCTGGGTGTACGGCCTGAGCCGCATCCACGCGCCCCTGGCGGCGCTGCCGATGGAGGCCGAGACTGCCACCCGGATCGCCGAGCGGTTGACCTACACGGGCTATCTGCGCCGCGACCTGCCTGAGCGGCGGGCCGGACGCGCGGAGCCCGCCGTGGCGCAAGGGCCGTTCATCCTCGTCACCGCGGGCGGCGGCGGAGACGGCGCCGCGCTGATCGACTGGGTCATCGCCGCCTATGAGGCCGATTCCGGCATCCCCCTGCCGGCGCTCATTGCCTTCGGCCCGTTCCTCGACGACGCGGCCCGCCGCGGCTTCGACGTCCGCATCCGCGCGCTCGCCGGGCGGGTCTCCGCGATCACGTTCGACAGCGAGATCGAGTTCCTGATGAGCAAGGCGGCCGGCGTGGTCGCCATGGGCGGCTACAACACGTTCTGCGAGATCCTGTCGTTCGATCGCCGGGCGATCCTCGTGCCGCGCACCGAGCCGCGCCGCGAGCAGGCGATCCGCGCCCTGGCGGCCGAGGGCCTGGGGCTCGTCCGGGTCCTGATGGAGGAAGACGGGCGGGAGCCGGAGCGCATGGCGGCGGCTTTGCGCGCCCTGCCCGAGCAGACCGAGCCATCGCGGGTCCTGGTCCCGGGCCTGCTCGGCGGGCTCGAAGCCGTGGCGCGCCGGGTCCGTGCGCTGGCCGGTTCTGGCGTTGGGCAACACCGCGTGCGGGCCTACTCGTGACCGAGCGGCGGATCGCCGTGGTTCTCAAGGGCTATCCGCGGCTGTCCGAGACCTTCATCGCCCAGGAGATCCTGGCCCTGGAGCGGTGTGGGCTGCCCCTGGAAATCTGGTCACTGCGTCGACCGACCGACCGGTTCCACCACCCGATGCACGCGCAGATCCGCGCGCCGGTCTCCTACCTGCCCGAATACCTGCACACGGCTCCATGGCGCGTGCTCCGCGGAGTCCTGGCCGCGCTGCGGCGGCCGCGCCTGCCCGCGCTCCTGGCACTCTTCGCCCGCGATTTCCGGCGCGACCCGACGGCCTCGCGCCTGCGCCGCTTCGGTCAGGCGCTGGTGCTGGCCCGGGAGCTGCCCGCCGCCATCGGGCATATCCATGTGCATTTCCTGCACACGCCCGCCAGCGTCGCCCGCTACGCCGCCGTGCTGACGGGGCGCGGCTGGAGTTTCTCCGCCCACGCCAAGGACATCTGGACCACGCCGGACTGGGAGCTGACCGAGAAGCTGCACGACGCCCGCTGGGGCGTGACCTGCACCCGCGACGGCCAGAGGCGCCTCGACCGGCTGGCACCGGGCCGGACGCTGCTCGCCTATCACGGGCTCGATCTCGGGCGCTTCCCCCCGGCGCCCGACCGGAACGACCGGCGCGACGGCACCGACCCGGCCGCGCCGCTGCGGCTCCTCTGCGTCGGGCGGCTCGTGGCCAAGAAAGGGCACGACGACCTGATCGCCGCCCTGGCCGGCCTGCCCGCAACCCTGCACTGGCGGCTCGACCTGATCGGCGGCGGTGAGTTGCGCGACGCGCTCGAAGCGGACGTGCGCGACCGTGACCTCGCCGGACGGGTGAGCTTCCGCGGCGCCCTGGCCCAACCCGAGGTAATTGCGGCGATGCGCGCCGCCGATCTGTTCGTGCTGCCGACCAAGCCCGGCCCCGGCGGCGACCGCGACGGGTTGCCGAACGTCCTGATGGAGGCGGCCAGCCAGGCCCTTCCCATCCTCGCGACGGCCTTCGGGGGCACGCCGGAATTCATCGCCGACGAGGTACACGGCGTTCTGGTGCAGCCCGGCGAGCCGGCGGCCCTGATTGCGGCCCTGATCCGTCTGGCGGGGGATCCGGACCTGAGACTTCGCCTCGGCGCGGCGGCGCGCGCCCGGCTGGTCGAGGATTTCTCTGAGGAGCGTGCCGTATCGCTGATCGCCGGCCGGCTGCGAGGTTCGGCCGGAGCGGGCGCATCCGCGCTCGATAGCGCCCCGGAGGGGTCGCCGTGCGCGTCCTGATCGCGGTCACGCATCTGCTCGGCGCCGGGCATCTCACCCGTGCCGCCGCCCTGGCCCGGTCGTTCGACGCGGCCGGTCATGAGGCGATGCTGATCTCCGGCGGCGTCCCGGCCCCCCTGGTGCGCCTCGATGGGGTGCGGCTCGTCCAGCTGCCGCCATTGCGCATCGTCGGCACCGCCTTCGCGACGCTTCTGAAGCCTGACGGGGAGCCAGCGGATGCTGTGTGGCTGGCGCACCGCCGTACGCTGACGATCGAAGCGCTGGAGACCTTCGCGCCCGATGCCGTGCTAACCGAGCTGTTCCCCTTCGGCCGGCGGGCGCTGGCGGCGGAGTTCCTGGCGCTGGTCGATGCGGCGCACGCCCGGGTGCCCCGTCCCCTGGTACTCGCCTCCGTGCGCGATATCCTCGTCGCCGCGACAAGACCGGAGCGGATCGCGCAGGCCCATGCCCGGGTCGCCACCCTGTATGACGCCGTGCTGGTCCACGGCGATCCGGCGCTGGTGCCCCTCGAAGCCTCCTGGCCGCTCGACGCCGCGACGGCCGGCATGCTGCGCTACACGGGCTATGTGGACGAGGGGACGCGCCCCCCACCGGCTGCGGAGCGCGCCGGAATTCTGGTCGCCGCCGGATCCGGACCGGCCGGGCTACTTGTGCTGCGCACCGCCGCCGATGCGGCCCGGCAGCGGCCGGATCTCGGCTGGCGGATCCTGGCCGGCCACGGCGTGCCGGAAGCCGCTCTGCGGGTGATCGGGCTTGGACTTCCGGATGGCGTCCTCGGCCGTGCCCGGGCGGATTACCGGACCCTGCTGGCCGGTTCCGCAGTGTCGGTCAGCCAATGCGGTTACAACACCGCGACCGATCTCCTCGCCACAGGGACGCCCGCCATCCTCGTGCCGTTCGAGGCGGGTAGCGAGACCGAGCAACGCCTGCGCGCGGAGCATCTCGCCGCGCACGGCCTCGCCCGGATCCTGCCGGAGGCGGAATTGAGCACCCAGGCGCTGCTTCAGGCGGTGGAGGCGCAGCGAGCGGCGCCACGGCCCGGTTCGCATGGGTTCGATCTCGGCGGTGCCGTGCGCTCAGTCGAAATCGTCGCGGCGCTTCATGCGGACCGCCGCGGTGGACGCCGCGTCCCTGCCGCCGACATGATCTCTGTGATTGGGGATAGCGATCCCGCGCAGACGAGCCCGATCCAGCACGTGCGTGACGGCGGAGCACCATCGGATCGCGCGGGCGCGACGCGCCCCCTCTCCCGTGCGGGAGAGGGTTGGGGTGAGGGACGAGAAGTCTCAGGATCGAGCACGGACGTGACGCGCAGTCAGGCTGCGCCTCACCTGGCTGCGCATTCGTCTTGGCACGTGCTGCATCAGGCCCTCGACGCAGCCAGCGCCTGCGGCCGCACCCTTCCGTTTCTCTGGCGCGACGACGACACGGTCACCGCGACGCCGGCGCTCGACCGGCTGCTCGCGCTGGCGGAGGCGCACAACGCGCCGCTCCTGCTCGCCGCCATCCCGGCCGGTATCGAGCCGGCCCTGGGGCGTCGCCTCGAAACGGCGCCGGAGGTCAGCGTCGCGGTCCACGGCCTCGCGCACCGCAACCACGCACCGCCCGGCATGAAGGCCGCGGAATTCGGCCCCGGTCGACCGCTCTCTGCCCTCGTTGCGGATGCCGCCGCCGGGCTCCGGATCGCGCGGGAGCGCGTGCCGGAATCCCATCTGCTCCCGGTCTTCGTCCCGCCCTGGAACCGCCTCGCGCCGGCGCTCGCCTCCGCCCTTCCGGAGCTCGGCTATCGCGGCCTGTCGGCAGTCCCGGCGGCGCCGATCCCCGGTCTCCGCCGCATCGACGCCACGCTCGATCCGATCGATTGGCGCGGCTCGCGCGCCCTGCGCGACCCCGAGGCGATGCTCGCCGCCCTCGCCGACGACATCGCGCGGAGGCCCGAACGCCCGATCGTCCTGCTGACCCACCATCTGGGGCAGGATGAGGCAGTCTGGAGCTTTATTGAGCAGCTGTTTGCCGTGCTCCTGAAGCATCCGGCGATCGAGAGGCTGCATCCGCGGCGTGCGTTCGACCGTGCCGCAATGGACAGGCGGGGTACGCCGCCCCATCATCCGGATCTCCAGAACGCGGGGACCGTTTGAACGCACTTCTGTCCATCCGCGATCTTGCCGTCGCGTTCCGAGCCGAGCCGAAACCGTTCGAGGCGCTGCACGGCCTGTCCCTCGACGTGACGCGCGGGCGGACCCTGGCGCTCGTCGGTGAATCGGGCTCGGGCAAGTCGGTGACCGCGCAGGCGATCCTGCGCATCCTCCCGCCCTCCGCCGCCATCACCCGCGGCCAGATCCTGTTCCGCGACGGCGGCTCGGACGTCGATATCGCGCGGCTTCCCGCCGAGGGCCCGGCGATGCGGGCGATCCGCGGCCAGCGCATCGCGATGATCTTTCAGGAGCCGATGACCTGCCTCTCGCCGCTCCACACGATCGGCGACCAGATCGGCGAGGCCCTGCGTATCCACACCGGTGCCGACCGGCGGGAGGCCGATGCGCGCACGCAGGAGGCCCTCGCCCGGGTGGGCTTTCCGGATCCGCAGCGCGCCCTGCGCACCTACCCGTTCGAGCTGTCGGGCGGCCTGCGCCAGCGCGCGATGATCGCCATGGCGCTGATCCTGAAGCCGGCCCTGCTGGTCGCCGACGAGCCGACCACGGCGCTCGACGTCACCACCCAGGCCCAGATCCTCGCCCTGCTGACCCGGCTCCAGGACGAGACCGGGATGGCGATCCTGCTGATCACCCACGACCTCGGGGTGGTCGCCAACGTCGCCCACGACGTGGCGGTGCTCTATCGCGGGCGGCTCGTGGAGTCCGGCCCGCGCGAGGCGGTGATGCGTGCCCCCGGCCACGCCTATCTGCGGGCGCTGCTTCACGCGGTGCCCCGGTTCGACATGGCGCCGGGCGAGCGCCTGACCCCGATCCGCCCGGCGAAGGCCGAGATCCCGCCGGTGCAGGCACGCGCGCCGCTGGCCGGGCCGATCCTTCAGGTCGAGCGGGTGAGCAAGACCTTCACCCTGCGCTCCGGCCGGATCTGGCAGAAGCCGCGGTACGTCCACGCCGTCTCCGATGTGTCGCTCAGCCTCTCGGCGGGCCAGACGCTCGGACTCGTCGGCGAATCGGGATCGGGCAAGACCACGGTCTCGAAGATGGTCATGCGGGCGCTCGCTCCCGATTCCGGCCGGATCCTGTTCGACGACGGCGCCGGCCCGCGGGATGTCCACGTCTTGAGCGGCAACGCCCTGTTCGCCTACCGGCGCACGGTCCAGTTCGTGTTTCAGGACCCCTACGCCTCCCTCGATCCCCGCATGACCGTGCGCCAGATCCTCTCCGAGCCGATGGAGATCCACGGCGTCTCTCATGCGGAGCGCAAGGAGCGCTGCCGCGCCCTGATGGCCATGGTCGGCCTGGAGCCGAATGGCCTCAACCGCTACCCGCACGCCTTCTCGGGCGGGCAGCGCCAGCGCATCGGCATCGCCCGTGCGCTGGCCGTGCAGCCGCGGCTCCTCGTGCTCGACGAGCCGGTCTCGGCGCTCGACGTGTCGGTGCAGGCGCAGATCCTGAACCTGCTCAAGGATCTCCAGGCGGCTTTGGGGCTGTCCTACCTGATCGTCTCTCACAACCTGGCGGTGATCGACTACATGGCTGACACGATCAGCGTGATGTGCCGGGGGCGGATCGTCGAGGAGGCCCCCCGGGCCGCCCTGTTCCGCCGGCCGGTCCATCCCTACACGCAGGCGCTGCTGGCCGCCGTGCCCGATCCGAGCCTGGATCACCCGCTCGATTTCGCGGCCGTGGCGTCCGACCGGAACGATCCGACGCGCTGGGAGGCGCCCTACCGGCTGGAGCCCGACGAGGCGGGCACGATGCGCGCCATCGAAACCGGGCACCGTGTCCGGTTCGGCGGCGCGGCCGAAGCGGTGGCCGCATGAGCCAGATGCGACCTCCGATCGCGTTGGAGCGCCTGCGCCGGAAGGTGCTCGGCCCCCTGTTCGACCGGCTCGGCTACGACCTCGTGCCCGCTGCCCCGGATTGGAGCCACCGGCCGACCTCCCCGCGCGAGGTGGCGACGCTGCTCGAAGCGGCGGCCGCGATCCTGGAGCGCGACCTCGCGGCGGCCGGGCTGACGTTGGACGGTCCCGTGATCGATCCGGTCCGTACCTTCTGGTCGCTGATCCCGACCGCGCCCGTCCGTCAGCGGCGGGGCGGCAGCGGCTTCAACGGGGCGCTGCAGCTCTACGTGGCGATGCGGGCCCTGAAACCCGCCTTCGTGATTGAATCGGGTGTGTTCCGCGGGATGACCACCTGGGTGATCCGGCAGGCCTGCCCGGAGGCCCGGATCTTCTGCCACGATCCCGACCTGTCCGGGCTTCACTACCGCGACCAACAGGCCCGCTACAGCACCGCCGACTGGTCGACCGCCGATTGGTCGATGCTCGACCCGGCCTCCACGGTGGCGTTCTTCGACGACCATGTGGCGCAGGGGCGTCGGGTGGTGGAGGCGCAGGCCCGGGGCCTGACCCGCCTGCTGTTCGACGACGACGCGGCCGGCCATCGGATCCACGCGCATGGTGGCCCCGCGCACCCGACCATCGCGATGATCACCGGCCCCGAGCGCAGCCCGGAACCGATCCGCTGGACCCGCAACGGACGCCAGTTCGAGCAGCCGGTCGACGACGAACTGATCCGGCGTGCTGCCGGCCTGATCGCCCGGTCCCACGCCTTCGACGATCTGCACCGGGCGACGGGGTATTCGCCCGCGCGGCTGACCTCGGTGACGCTGCGGGGTGGGCCATGAGCGGGTCTGACAAGCGCGACGGTTTCCCCTCCCCCCTCTGCGGGGGAGGGTGGCCCCTGCGTCGGCAGGGGTCGGGAGAGGGGAACCCCGCGTACGAAAGGACCGCGACCTTTATGAAGGCGAGCGCCTCCTTCTGCACCGTTGCTCCCCTCTCCCGACCCCCTTCGGGGGCCACCCTCCCCCGCAGAGGGGGGAGGGAGAGCGGTGTCTCCCGCCGCGCCCTCCTCGCCAGCCTCGGCGCATCCCTTGTCTGGTCGCGCTCGGCGCCGATGGCCCGCGCCGACACCCCGCCGACCGAAGCCCCGGCCCCACCGACCACCCCCCTGGTGGTCGATCTCGCCGCCCATAACCGACGGCCCGGCACAGCCGGTGGCACGATCCGGACCCTGATCGCCAAGGCCCGGGACGTCCGCTACCTCTCGGTCTACGGCTACACCCGCCTGGTCGGCTACGATGCCGACTTGAACCTGCGGCCGGACGTGCTGGAGCGCGTCGATGTTGAGGGCGGGCGCTTCACCTTCACCCTCCGCAAGGGCCATCGCTGGTCGGACGGGCATCCGTTCACCACCGAGGATTTCCGCTACTACTGGGAGGACGTCGCCAACGAGAAGGCGCTGAGCCCGGACGGGCCGCCGGCCTTCTTCCGGATCGAGGACAAGCTGCCCCAGGTCGAGGTGCTGGATCCGGTGACGATCCGCTTCAGCTGGGACCGGCCGAACCCGCTGTTCCTGCCCACCCTGGCGGCGCCGCGGGATCCGCTGATCTACCGCCCGTCGCACTACCTCAAGCCGGTCCACGCCCGCTACATCGGCAAGGATGCGGCCGACGCGAAGGCCAAGGCGCTGAAGCTCCGCAGCTGGGCCGCCCTGCACAACCGCATGGACGACAATTACGAGCTCGGCAATCCGGACTGCCCGACCCTGCAGGGCTGGGTGCCGCGGACGCGCTCGCCCGCCACCCGGTTCCGGTTCGAGCGCAACCGCTCCTATCACCGGGTCGATACGGCCGGCACCCAGCTGCCCTATGTCGATGCGATCGTCATGGACGTGGCCTCGCAGGGCCTGCTGGTCGCCAAGACCAATGCCGGCGAGGCGGATTTGATGTTCCGCGGCCTGTCGATGCCCGACATCCCGAGTCTCAAGGAGGGCGAGGCGATGCACCGCTACCACACCTATCTGTGGCCGGTGGCGCGCGGCTCGGAATTCGCTCTCTACCCAAATCTGACTACCGCGGATCCCGTCTGGCGCCAGCTCAACCGTGACGTGCGCTACCGCCACGCCCTGTCGCTCGCCATCGATCGCCGGACCCTGAACAACACGCTCCTGTTCGGGCTCGGTACCGAGGGCAACGACACGATCGTGTCGGACAGCCCGCTCTTCGAGCCCGCGATGCGGACCCTCAACGCCGGCTACGACCCGGCCGCGGCGGCCAAGCTTTTGGACAGCGTGGGGCTGACCGGTCGCGACGGGTCCGGCACGCGGCTCCTGCCCGACGGGCGCCCGCTGGAGATCGTCGTGGAGAGTGACGGCGAGGCCGAGATGGTGCTCGACGCGCTGCTGCTCATCACCGAGTTCTGGCGCGAGGTCGGGATCCGTCTGGTAACCAAGCCGCAGGAGCGCACCAACCTGCATCGGCGCTCCATCGCCGGCATGACCGTGATGGTGGCCGCCCAAGGGCTCGACCTTGCGGTCCCGACCGCGATCATGCCGCCGACCGAGCTGAGCCCCGCGCAGCCGGAGCACTATTCCTGGCCGCTCTGGAGCATGAACGTCGAGAGCCGCGGCAAGAGCGGGGAACCCTGCAATGTGCCGGAGGTCGAGCGCCTGATCGAGCTCGACCGCCAGTGGCGCGACACCGACGACGCGGCCAAGCAGGCCGCGATCTGGCGCGAGATGCTGATGAACCACGCGCGCAACACCTGGGTGATCGGCACCGTGGCGGGAGCGCTGCAGCCCGTGGTCGGAGCCGATCGCCTGGTCAACCTGCCGAAGCGCGCCCTCTATTCCTGGGATCCCACGGCCCTGATCGGCGTGCAGCGCCTCGACGAGCTGTTCTGGGATCAGGCTGCCGACAAGCGTGTGGAGGCCCGGTGATCGCCGTCATCCTCCGCCGCGTCCTCACGATGGCGGCGACGCTGCTGGTGATTTCGGCGCTCGTCTTCCTCATCATCAAGCTGCCGCCCGGCGATTATCTCTCCAACAGGATCATGGAATTGCGCGCCACGGGCGACGCGACGTCGGTGGCGAAGGCCGAATTGCTGATCCAGCAATACGGGCTCGATCGGCCGGTCTGGCAGCAATACCTGATGTGGATCGGAGTCATGCCCGGCTCGGTGGGCTTCTCGGGGCTGCTCCAGGGCGATTGGGGCTGGTCGTTCGAGTACGACAAGCCGGTGGCGGACGTCGTCGGCGACGCCCTGTGGCTGACCCTCCTGATCAACCTGACCGCGGTCGTGTTCGTGCATCTGGTGGCGATTCCGGCGGCGATCTACTCGGCGACGCACCGCAACACGTTCGGCGACGCGGTGGTCACGCTGCTGGGCTATGTCGGCTTGGCGGTTCCGGGCTTCCTCCTGGCGCTGATCCTGCTGTTCTATGCCAACCGCTGGTTCGGGCTGTCGATCGGTGGCCTCTACGATTCCGCGCTCACCAGCCAGCCCTGGACCTGGGCAAAGATCCGCTCGCTGCTGGGCCATCTGGTCGTGCCGACCCTGGTGATCGGGCTCGGCGGGACGGCGGCGATGATCCGGCGCATGCGCGCCAACCTGCTGGACGAGCTTGCCAAGCCCTACACGGTCACCGCCCGCGCCAAGGGCCTGCCGCCCTTGAAGGCCCTGCTGAAATATCCGTTCCGCATGTCGCTGAACCCGTTCGTGGCGGATATCGGCAACCTGCTGCCGCATCTCGTCTCCGGCTCGGTGCTGGTCTCGCTGGTGCTGAGCCTGCCGACGGTCGGGCCGCTGCTCCTCGAAGCCCTGCGCAGCCAGGACCAGTTCATGGCCGGCTTCATCCTGATGTTCGTTGCTTCCCTCACGCTGGTCGGGATGCTGATCTCCGACCTGACCCTGGTCTGGCTGGATCCGCGCATCCGCATGGGACTGCGATGACGGACGCGATTCCCGCCGACCGCCACTTCGTCGATCCGGCGCTCTTTGAGCCGGATGCCGGCCCTGAAGGCCTCGCAAAGAGTGCGTCCGCGTGGCGGCTGATCGTCCGAAAATTCCTGCGCCACCGCATCGCGGTCGCTTCGGCCGTAATCCTGCTCGCGCTCTACGCGATCGTGCCGTTCGTCGAAATGCTGGCGCCCTACGGTCAGGCCCGGCGCAACGGCGACTTCCTGTACGCACCGCCCCAGGGCGTCCACCTGTTCCACGCGGGCCGGTTCGTCGGGCCGTTCGTTTATCCCTACCGGGCGCATCTCGACCTCGCCACGTTCCGCCGGGACTACAAGGTCGATACGGCGGCCCCGCAACCGCTGCGCTTCCTGTGCCGGGGCGACGGGTATGATTGGCTCGGGCTCGTCCATACCGACCTGCACGTCGTCTGCCCGCCGGAAAACGGCACCCTGTTCCTGCTCGGCACCGACAAGCTCGGGCGCGACCTGTTCTCCCGCCTGATCTACGGGACGCGGATCTCGCTCACGATCGGCCTCGTCGGCGTGGCGATCTCCTTCGCGCTGGGACTCTTCTTCGGCGGCATCGCGGGCTATTTCGGCGGCATCGTGGATGCCGGGGTGCAGCGGCTGATCGAGGTGGTGCGCTCCCTGCCCGAATTGCCGCTCTGGCTCGCGCTCTCGGCGGCCCTGCCGCCGAACTGGAGCCCGCTCCTGATCTTCTTCGGCATCACGGTGATCCTGGGACTTCTGGATTGGCCCGGTCTTGCCCGCGCGGTGCGCGGCAAGCTCCTGGCCCTTCGGGAGGAGGATTTCGTGCAGGCCGCGGAGCTGATGGGCGCCTCGCCGGCCCGGGTGATCGGCCGGCACCTCATCCCGAACTTCATGAGCCACCTGATCGCCTCGGCGACCCTGTCGATCCCCACCATGATCCTCGGTGAGACCGCCCTCTCCTTCCTGGGGCTCGGCCTGCGTCCGCCGGTGACGAGTTGGGGCGTGCTCCTCAACGAGGCGCAGAATCTGGCGGCCGTGCAGCTCTATCCGTGGCTGCTGGCGCCGGTGCTGCCGGTACTGGTGACGGTGCTGGCCTTCAACTTCCTGGGCGATGGGCTGCGGGACGCGGCCGACCCGTATCAGTGAGGGCTTGTTCGACCCCAGAATTCGGGTTTTCAAAGGGCTGATGTCCAGCCCTTTCAAGGTATCTGGGCTGGCTGCAAAGATCGCAATCCATGGCCCTAACATATCAAAAGAGCACCGCCTTTTCCCCTCCCCCCTCTGCGGGGGAGGGAGACGCGCGGAGCCGCCTTCGCCTCTCCGAGGGAAATGTATGCATCCGGTAGCCCGCTCGGGAGGGGCCAGAGGAGGAGCGCGCTTGCCCGGTGTCTTGATGATCCTGCAAACACCTTGAAAGGGGCTGGGCTGCGCCCGTTCGCTGGCTTTCAGGGCCGAGCCCTGACGATTCCTTGCCGAGGCTCTGTCCTGAACGCGCGAGAGGTCTCGATCCACTGCGGTCGTCCTCGCCGCGGCGCACCGCCCCCGGTAGACCATGCCGGACGGTCGTATCGCGCCGGACGGACTTGCCGAGCGACGCGTCACGCAACCGTGCATAACCCTGTCAGAGAAGCCGGTTCGAGAGCGGTCACCCCGCCTATCCCGCCAACGGCAGCGGCGCGATCCGCGCCGGCGCAGCGGCGCTCTTGCGGTCCAGCAGGCCCGGTGGCGGCACGGGCGCCTCGATGGTGCAGACCACGCCGGACGGTTCGTAGTTCAGCGTCACCGCGCCGGCCAGCTCGCGGGCCAGGCTGCGCTCGATCAGCCGGGAGCCGAAGCCGGTGCGGGTCGGCTTCTTGACCGGCGGCCCGCCGCGTTCGGACCAGCGGAGGTACAGAAGCGTCTCGTCCTCGCGCCGAACCGTCCACGCAATGTCCACCATGCCGCCATCGGCCGAGAGCGCGCCGTACTTCACCGCGTTGGTGCCCAGTTCGTGCAGCGCCATGGCGATCGACAGGGCGAGCCGCGGTGCCAGCCGCAGGGGCGGTCCGGTGACCCGGAACCGCGAGGCGCGGCCATCGCCGGATTCGAGCGGCCGGATCGCGTCCGCCACCACCGCCGACAGTTCGGCGCCCTCCCAGCTCTCGCGGGTGAGCACATCGTGAACCCGGGCCAGCGCCAGCAAGCGCGCTTCGAAGGCGGCACGCGCGGCATCGGCCTCCGCACCTTCGAGCCCGCGCAGGGACTGCACGGCGATCGACTGCACCGTGGCCAGGGTGTTCTTCACCCGGTGATTGAGTTCGTGGATCAGGAGCAGCAGGTGCTCCTCGGCGTTCTTTGCGTCGGTGATGTCGATGTTGCAGCCGGTATAGCCGAGGAAGTTCTGATCGTCGTCGAGGCGCGGCACGCCCTCGCAGCGCAGCCAGCGCGCGATTCGATCCCGGTCGAGCACGCGCACCTCGAGGCGGAACGGCACCCGCGCTTCGAACGCCTCCGAGAAGGCTACTCGAAACGCTTCGAGATCATCCGGATGGATGATCCGCGCCCAGCCCTCCTCGGCGAGTCTCGCCGCCCTGATCCCGAACAGGTGCTCGAAATGCAGATTGGCGAAGCTCACCGCGCCGGTCTCGTCCGTCATCCAGATCAGGGCCGGCGCCGAATCGGCCATGTGCCGAAACCGGGCCTCGCTCTCGCTGAGCGCCGTCAGGCCCCGCCGCGTCTCGGCGAGTGCAAGGTCGCGCTCCTCCTCGCGGGTGCGCAGGCGGAGCGAGGCCTCGGACAGGACGAGGGCGAGGCGCTGGATCTCGTGGACCGGCGAGGAGATCCGCGGGATGGCCTCACCCCGCGCCAGGGCGGGCCCCGTGGCGGCCAGCAGCCTCAAGGGGCGGGAGACCCGCGACCACAGATTGACGGCCAGCAGCGAGGACGTCGCAAGCACCAGCAGGCCGAAGCCCGCGAAGGCCCAGACCCAGCGGCGGACGCGCGCGTCGACCAGAGCCTGGGGGATACTGGTGGCGACCATCCAGCCGGTGAGGCGGGAGCGGGCCTCGATCACCACGACCGGCTTGTGCTGGCGGTCCTGGCCCTCCCAGACCCCCGGTGTCGCGGATTGGACCTGCCGGAGGCTCGCGAGCCGCGGGCGGCCCACCACCGCATCGGGATCGGGCAGCCGCGCCAGCACGATGCCGTTGCGGTCGCTGATGCCCGTCGTCCATCCCGGCACGACCTCACGCGACAGGATGCCCTGAAGGCGGGACAGCGGGACGGTGAAGCTCAGGATGTATCCGACCTCGCCGTCGATCATCACGGGCACGCCGACCGCGTAGGAGGCTTCGTTCGCGGAGGGACCCGGCACGAAGCCGCTCACCATGGCGCGCTGCGTGCCCTTCGCCAGCTCCTGATCGAAGGGCAGCCCCACGACCGGCAGCGGCGCACCGCGCGGCACGCCGGTATTGACCATCGCCTGGCCGTTCGGCCGCCTGAGCAAGACATCGAGATCGATGGACTCACGAACGAGCCGCGCCTGCGCGTCGAACGCTTCGAAATCGCCCTGGCGGATCCGCGGCGATGTGGCCAGCGTCTGCAGCACTGAGACGAGACCCGCCGTATCGCGGTCCAGCGACAGGCCGATGCCGCGCACGTTCTCACGCGCGTCCTGCTCGAAGCGCGCCCGCTCGGCCGACGCGTAGCGCATCAGCAGAATGCCGGTGAACAGGAGGCCCGGCCCGATCAGTGCCACGACGAGGGCGATCAGATAGACTTGCGTCGAGAATCCGTTGCCGGCGAAACGGTGAAGCCGCCGCGACAGCCAGGACCGGCGTGCGGGGATCACCGCCGGGACGTCGCCGCCCCCGGCCTGCCGCTGCGGACTCAAGCGGGGCCCGTCCCCGGCCCGCGGTGCCCCGCAGGCTCCTCGCCGTTCCCTCGCCTCATGGCCGGTCGATATGGCCGAGATCGCGCGCCGGGTCGAGGTGGTCTCGCACCCGCTGTTTAAGCGACTTCACGTCGGGAAAGCCGCCATCGCGCACCCGCTCCCACACCAAAGCCGTGCCGATCTCGATGCGGAACGCGCCGCCCGAGGCCGGGATCAACGCGACCTCCCCAAGATCGTCGCGGAAGGTGGAGAGAAGCTCCTGCGCCATCCACGCGGATCGCAGAAGCCAGTTGCATTGCGTGCAGTAGGTGATCGCCACGCGCGGCCGTTGCGCCCGGCTCGCGATGTCCGACGTCACGTCGCTACCGGGATTCACGCCCGCTGGCCCCTCGTGCATCCCGGCACAGCGCACCGGGGCGGCGAACTTGTCAACCATGGGACGCGGAAGAACCTGCGACTTGGGCGTCGCCGGGGCCGTGTCGGCGATGTCGTGAGCCGCCTATGCGTCATGGCTGTCGTGAAAGGTTCTGTTCCGCTTCACTGGTTCGGATGGATAGTGTGCAGGACGAGATCCAGTTTTTCCGGACGCAGTCGCGAGCGCTGGCTCAAAGCTCGCCCTTCGCGATCGACCGCGTCCACCGGCCAAGCGCAAGAACATCGCGAACCGCGCTTGACGTTCTGGCCCGCCGCGCCCTAGAAGGCCCGCCACCGGTTCGCCGCGCTGGAAAAGCGCGACCGACACGTCTGACTTGACGCCGGTACGGACGGTTAGCACAGCGGTAGTGCGTTCCCTTCACACGGGAAAGGTCGCAGGTTCGATCCCTGCACCGTCCACCATATCCCCTCAAAGCTCTGACAAACATGTCGGTTTGCCACCCGTAAGGCCCGTGCTAAGGCCGGATCATCGGCGAATGCACAAGCTTGGACCCGGCCCGAACCGGGTCGCAGGTTACCGGCAGGGGAAGGGCGGAAACAGCGATGAAGGATATCCTCGACAAGCTCGAAGAGCGCCGGGCGCAGGCTCGTCTCGGCGGTGGTGAGAGGCGCGTCGAGGCGCAGCACAATCGCGGCAAGCTCACCGCAAGGGAGCGCATCGAACTCCTCCTCGACCACGGGTCGTTCGAGGAATTCGACATGTTCGTGCAGCACCGCTCCACGGATTTCGGCATGGAAAGCCAGAAGATCCCAGGCGACGGCGTGGTGACCGGCTGGGGTACGATCAACGGCCGGACCGTGTTCCTGTTCTCCAAGGACTTCACGGTGTTCGGCGGCTCCCTGTCTGAGGCCCACGCGCAGAAGATCGTGAAGGTCCAGGACATGGCGCTGAAGATGCGCGCCCCGATCATCGGCATCTTCGATGCCGGCGGCGCGCGCATCCAGGAAGGCGTCGCGGCGCTCGGCGGCTACGGCGAGGTGTTCCGCCGCAACGTCATGGCCTCCGGCGTCATTCCGCAGATCTCGGTGATCATGGGCCCGTGCGCAGGCGGCGACGTCTATTCGCCGGCCATGACCGACTTCATCTTCATGGTCCGCGACACGAGCTACATGTTCGTCACCGGCCCCGACGTGGTGAAGACCGTGACCAACGAGGTCGTGACCGCCGAGGAGCTGGGCGGCGCCAAGGTCCACACCACCAAGTCGTCGATCGCGGACGGCTCGTTCGAGAACGACGTGGAGGCGATCCTCCAGATCCGCCGTCTGCTCGATTTCCTGCCGGCCAACAACATCGACGGCGTGCCGGAGCTCACGAGCTTCGACGATGTCGAGCGGCTCGATTCGTCCCTCGACACGCTGATTCCCGACAACCCGAACAAGCCCTACGACATGGGCGAGCTGATCCGCCGCGTCGTGGACGAGGGCGACTTCTTCGAGATCCAGGCGACCTACGCGCGCAACATCATCACCGGCTTTGCCCGGATCGAGGGGCGGACCGTTGGCTTCGTCGCCAACCAGCCCCTGGTCTTGGCGGGCGTGCTCGATTCCGATGCTTCGCGGAAAGCCGCGCGCTTCGTGCGCTTTTGCAACGCCTTCGGAATCCCGATCGTGACCTTCGTGGATGTGCCGGGCTTCCTGCCGGGCACAGCGCAGGAATATGGCGGCCTGATCAAGCATGGCGCAAAGCTGCTCTTCGCCTACTCACAGGCGACCGTGCCGCTGGTGACGATCATCACCCGCAAGGCCTTCGGCGGGGCCTACGACGTGATGGCGTCCAAGCATGTCGGCGCAGACGTCAACTACGCATGGCCGACCGCCCAGATCGCCGTGATGGGCGCCAAGGGTGCGGTGGAGATCATCTTCCGCAGCGAGTTGGGTGACCCCGAGAAGATCGCGGCGCGGACAGGCGAATACGAGGATCGGTTCCTGTCGCCGTTCGTGGCGGCCGAGCGCGGCTACATCGACGAGGTGATCATGCCGCATTCCACCCGGCGCCGGGTCGCCCGGGCGCTCGGCATGCTGCGTACCAAGAAGATGGAGCAGCCCTGGAAGAAGCACGACAACATCCCGCTCTGAGGGGGACAGCGAACCGGCGATGCGTGCCGCCGGCCTCAGCTCCGATCGCTGTGCTCGATCACGGCGCAGAGGGTCAGGGGTCCCTTGTCGGGCGAGACCATCGCCGAACACGTGATCCGGGCACCGCCGAGATCGACGTTGCTGTGGCGGAGCCGAACCGCGGCTGCCTGAGCCTTGTGCGCGGCTTCGGTGATCACCTGGGCATCGATCCCGGTCACGGCATGCCCGGCGTGACCGAACGTGTCGTAATAGGTATCGGGCGGATTCGCGCCGCGATACTGCGCGCCGACGGAGGAGAAGTCCGGTCCGCCGCAGGCCAACGTCAGCGTCATGTCGGGACTGGCTGAGAAGCTGGCGTAATCGCTGCGGCGCTCGGTCGCCTGCGCCGATGTCTCGGATGTGACGCGGTCGATGAGTGTGTCGCAGGATTGGGCCCGGGCGGATCCGGACGCCGCGACGAGGCAGGAAAGGGCGAAGAGTGGTATAAGGGCGCGCATGGCAGGCAGGTAGCGCGGCGTGCAGCGGACGACGAGCGGCGCGTCATTCGGGCGCGGAGCTGGTGCATCGCGGCCCTTCGACTCCCCCGAGGTCGCTCAGGCGTCAGGCGCCGGGGCGGTCTGCCCGAGTTCGAGGAGCACGATCTCCGGCGGCACACCAAGCCGCACCGGGATCCGGCTCATGCCGAAACCGCCGGACACGATCATGTGGCGCCGGTCCTGCACGATGTGCCCGTACGCGTAATCATGGCCTTGGACCTTGCGGATCGCGGGCGAGCGTCCAAACATCCGCACCTGTCCACCGTGGGTATGCCCGGCCAGGGTCAGTGAGAATCGGTCCGGAAGGGTGGCGAAGATGTCGGGTTCATGCGCCATCAGGATCACCGGCGCCGAATCGGTAATCGCCGCCAGCGTGCGCGGCACGTCCGCATGGCTGAGCGTCTTCCAGCTACCCATGAAGGGCTGCTGGTCGGCGAGGCCGGCCAGCCAGAACGGGCGTCCGTCCTTGATCAGGCGGACGGCCTGATTCTCCATCACCGGAATTCCCCGCGCCTCCAGCAAACGCTTGGCTGCGGGCGTCCCGCTGCGGGCTGCCTGGACGGTCTCATCATCCCACCAATCGTGATTGCCGAGGATCGCGTGCGTGCCCAGTGGGGCCTTCAGCTCCGCCATCATCCGGGCGAACTGGGTAAGTGGCAGCTTCCGCCATGCGATGAAACCCGCTGGGTAATCGCCGAGCAGAAGCACGAGGTCGGGCTTGAGCGCATTGGTGGCGTCGACGATCTCGGCCACCCGGTCGAACGGCATGTAGGGCTCGCAGATATGGAAATCTGCGAGCACCGCCACGCGCAGGCGCAGAGCCGGATCCCAGCGCGGGAGGGCCGGCGCGTAGGAGGTCACGACGAGGCGGCGCAGCGGCTCGACATCGAGCGCATAGACGCCCGTCGCCGCCGTCAGACCGAGTCCCGCTCCGAGGCCGGTCAGGAACTGCCGTCGGCTCGGCAGAGTCAGCATCGCGCCATGTCCGTTCGCTCTGTCGTGTGCCGAAGTTCCGTTAGGCATGCAGTCCGGCGAAAGCGGGGCGTCGCCACCGGCCTTAATGCAACACGGCCGGTTCAAGAAACCTGAATACCCCTGACCGCAGCGTGACAGGCGGTCTATAAGACCCTGACCCATCCACCCAAGAAGATCCGAAGACAGATGTTGAACCGTCCCTTGCGCATCGGCACCCGCGGCTCACCGATGGCGCTCGCGCAGACCGGGATGGTGCGCGATCAGATCGTCGCGGCCAATCCAGGTCTGGAAACCGAACTCGTTGTCGTCACCACCGTGGCCGACAAGATCCTAGATCGGCCGCTTTCCGAGATCGGTGGCAAGGGGCTGTTCACGAAGGAGCTGGAACAGGCCCTGTTCGCCCAAGAGGTCGATATCGCGGTCCACTCCATGAAGGACGTGGAAACTTGGCTCCCCGACGGTTTGATCATCGCCTGTATCCTGAAGCGCGACGATCCCCGGGACGCCTTCCTGTCACCGCATGCCGACGGTCTAGCCGGGCTGTTCGCGGGGGCTCGGGTCGGCACCTCGTCGTTGCGCCGGGGTGCCCAGGTTCTGATGCGCCGCCCGGATCTGCAGGTGGTGCCGCTGCGCGGCAACGCCAACACGAGGATGCGCAAGCTCGAAGCGGGCGAGTGCGACGCGACCCTGCTGGCCCTGGCCGGCCTCGAGCGTCTCGGGCTCGAACACATGGCCCGCAGCATTCTCAGCGTGGAGGAGATGCTGCCGGCCGTGGCGCAGGGTGCACTCGGCATCGAGTGTCGCGCGGCGGACGGCGCGGTCCGCGATGTGCTGGCGCCGATCGCCTGCGCCCGGACCACGACCGCTATCACCGCCGAGCGCGCCCTCCTGGCCGAGCTCGATGGGTCCTGCCGGACGCCGATCGCCGCTCTCGCGCGAATCGAGGGCGAGACCCTGTCGCTCGACGGCCTACTGTTCCTGCCGGACGGGAGCCGGCACTGGTCGGTGTCGCGCCAGGGACCCGCTGCCGAGGCCGAGCGGATCGGCCGTGAGGCCGGCGCGGCCCTCAAGGCCGATGCGGGCGAGACCTACACGCGCGATCTCAAATAGGACGGTGCTCGCCTCCCCCCTGCCCTTCCTGGGGAGGCGAGCACGTCAGATCAGGGCGTTGAATTTCGCGGCGGCTCAGGACGGCGCGGATCGGCCGAAGGCTTCCCGCTCACGCATCCGTTCGATGAGATCGAGGACGTGGACGACCCGGCCAGTCACGTTCCACCACGGACGCAACGCGGGCCGATTGTCCCGAGAGCTTGGCGGTTGCTGCGCGACCGCCTGGATCAGGAACAGCGTCTGCGGCAGCGCAGGAGCGGCAAAATCCACTTCGTCCGCCGAAGCCCGAAGCGACCGGGCGATCAGCGCGAGCTTGCGGGTACCGCTGACGCGGGCACGGCGAGTGACCGTGTCGTAGTTGGCGATTGCGATCTCGCGCCCGATCTCACGGTAGATCAGGCCTGCGGCGCGGATGGCCGGCCGGCACCGCGGCGGAAGCTGGGCGATCCCGGCTTCGGCGCGGCGGTACAGTCCGTCAGCCTCGGTTAACAGCCGTGCGACGAGGCCGGCGAGCGCCGGGCTCGGCCGGGGATCGGCCAGGAATGCGTCGGGGTCGAGCCCGGCCGCCCGCATCCAATCGAGCGGCAGGTAAATCCGGCCCATGCGGGCATCCTCGCCGACGTCGCGGGCGATGTTGGTGAGCTGCATCGCGGCCCCGAGGTCGCAGGCGCGGGCCAGGGCCTCGGGCGTGCGCACGCCCATGATCAGCGCCATCATCGCGCCGACCGAGCCGGCCACCCGCGCCCCGTAGGCGTGGAGCGCGTCGAGATCGGCGTAAAACCGCCCCTCGGCATCCCAGGCCAAACCCTCGATGAGCGCGCGGGGCAGCGCCTCTGGAATCGCGAAGGCGGTGACGATCTCCGCGAAGGCCCGGTCGGCGGGGGTGTCGGCGGGTTCGCCGGCATAGGCTCTGCCGATCCGGTGATCAAGGCGGGCCACAGCGGCGTGACGGGCCGCCGCGCTCGGCGCCTCGTCGACGAGATCATCCGAGTAGCGGCAGAACGCATAGAGACCGTAAGCCGCCTCGCGGACATCCCCGGGCAGGAGCTGCCCGGCCGCGAAGAAGCTCTTGGAGCCGTGACGGATCGCGACCCGACAGGCGGTCCGGTCGGCGGCGGCGGCGAATTCAGGCGGTAACGCGGGCATCGGGAACCACGCTGTCGAGGACGCGGGCGGAGGAGAGCACGCCGGGCAAGCCGGCGCCGGGATGCGTACCCGCTCCGACCAAGTAGAGATTGCGCACATGGCCGTCGCGGTTGTGCGGGCGGAACCATGCGGATTGCGTCAGCACCGGCTCCAGCCCGAAGCCGGAACCGCGATAGCTCAGGAAGTCGTCCTGAAAGTCCTGAGGCGTCGTCACCCGGGAGGTCACGATCGCATCCGTCAGACCCGGGAGCAGACTCGTCTCCAGGATCCGGGCGATCCGGCGCCGGTACGAGTCCGCGAGCGTCTGCCAGTCCTGTCCGCCAGCGAGGTTCGGTACCGGCGCCAGCACGTAGAAGGCATCGCATCCCGGCGGCGCGAGGCTCGGATCGGTCGCGGTGGGCCGATGCAAGTAGAGGCTCGCATCCTCGGCCAGGACCTTGCGGTCGAAGATGTCGGACAACAGCCCGCGATAGCGCGGTCCCAGCAGGATCGTGTGGTGATCCACCTCTGGGTAGCGGCGCTTCGTGCCGAAATACCAGACGAACAGGCCCATGGAAGAACGGGCGCGACGAAACCGACCCGAGCTCCAGCGTTGCGCCTCTGGCAGAAGGCGCGCATGCGTCACCGCCGAATCGGCGTTCGAGACCACGAGATCGGCCGCGATCGTCTCGCCGCCTTGAAGCTCGACCCCGGTCGCCGAGCCGTTCTCGACGCGGATGCGCGCGACCTCCGCACCGAGCCGAACACGTCCGCGCTGGCTGCGGATCAGGCGCACCAGCCCGTCGACGAGCTGTCCGGTGCCGCCCATGGCGAAATGGACGCCCCAGCGGCGCTCGAGATCCGCGATCAGGCAGTAGATCGCGCTGGCCTGGAACGGATTCCCGCCGATGAGCAGCGGATGGAAGCTGAACACCGTGCGCAGTCGCTCGTCGCGGATGAAGCGCGCCACCACATTGTATACCGAGCGGTGGCCCGACAGGCGGATCAGGTCCGGGGCGATCTTCAGCATCGCCCCGATCCGCCCGAACGGGACATGGCCGAGCCGCTCGAATCCGATCTCGCAGACGGCCCGGCTGTGGGCCATGAAGCGCTCGTAACCGGCAACGTCGTCCAGCGCGAAGCGGGCGACCTCGGCACGCATGCGGTCGGGATCGCCGCTATAGGCGAAGGACGATCCGTCCGCGAATTGGATCCGATAGAACGGGTCCATCGGGACCAGCGTCACGTCGTCGGATAGGCGCCGTCCGGCCAGCGTCCAAAGCTCCTCGAACAGCTGGGGCGCGGTGACGATGGTGGGTCCGGCATCGAAGGTAAACCCGTCCTGCCGGTGGACCCGCGCGCGGCCTCCCGCCTGTTCCAGGCGCTCCAGCAGCGTCACACGGTAACCGCGGGCGCCGAGCCGGACGCCGGCGGCGAGACCGCCGAAGCCCGAGCCAATGACCACGGCATGCGGCCGCCGATCGCGGACCTGTTCAACGCTGTGATCGACCGCGAGTGTCAGCATGGCTTGACACTATGGCGGCGTTTCGATGGGACGCAAGGGCCTGGGCCCAACAAGCGTCACCATGTGCATCCGCGATAGGATCGGGTCGAGCTATGTGTGGATTGCGTCAAGCCGCTGCGCCGCAGAAATATTGCGCCCGCGCCACGATTCTTCGCCGGTTCGGCGCTATAGGGCCCCGACGACTCTGGGATCGGATAGGAAACGAGACGCGTGATGGACGATCGCGGTCAGACCATCTTCGTGGCGGGCCACCGGGGCATGGTCGGCTCGGCGATCGTGCGGTGCCTGCAGGCGCAGGGCCGCACGCGCATCCTCACGAACGATCGGCAGAGCCTCGACTTGACCGATCAGGCCGCCGTGCGCCGCTTCTTCGCCGAGCAGCGCATCGATCAGGTCTACCTCGCCGCCGCCAAGGTCGGCGGCATCCACGCCAACAACACCTACCCGGCAGAATTCATTCACGACAACTTGGTGATTCAGACCAATGTCATCAACGCGGCCCATACGAGCGACGTCGACCGGCTGCTGTTCCTGGGCTCGTCCTGCATCTATCCCAAGTTCGCCGAGCAGCCGATGCGCGAGGACGCGCTGTTGACCGGTCTGCTGGAGCCGACCAACGAGCCCTACGCGATCGCCAAGATCGCCGGCATCAAGATGTGCGAGAGTTACAATCGCCAGTACGGGCGGCGCTATCGCAGCGTGATGCCGACCAACCTGTACGGGCCCAACGACAATTTTCACCCCGACAACGCCCACGTGCTGCCCGCGCTGATGCGCCGCCTGCACGAGGCGAAGGCGGCGGGCCGAGACAGCGTCGCGGTCTGGGGCACGGGCCGGGCGATGCGCGAGTTTCTGCACGTGGACGACATGGCGCGCGCCAGCGTGTTCGTGATGGGCATGGACGATGCGGTCTACGCGGCCAACACGCGCCCGAACCTGTCGCACATCAATGTCGGCAGCGGAGTGGACTGCACGATCGCCGATCTGGTGCAAATGCTGGCGCGAGTGATCGGCTATGAGGGCCGCCTCACATTCGATGTGACTAAGCCGGACGGCGCGCCGCGCAAACTGATGGACGTGTCGCGGCTGGCCGCGATGGGCTGGCGGCCGAAGATCGGCTTGGAAGACGGCCTGCGCCAGACCTACGGCTGGTTCCTCGAACATCAAGCCGAAATTCGCGGCTAGGGCCCTCTTTGCTGCAGCGGCAATCGGTTCGACGCACGAGGGCGCGCTGCAATAGGGTCCTCAGAGCGCCCTCCCCGGCGGACGGCGCCGCAATCACGCCAATCGATCAACCGGCAGGAGAGAGGGACCATGGCCCAGGGGCCGTCCGACGCCGACGAACACGCCCGACGGCAGAAGTTCGTGAAGACATTCCAGAATTTCGACGCGCGAACGCGTTTCCCGGCCCCCTACGTTCAGTTCGCGGGGAAGCCGTTGACTGCCCTGCCGGAAAAAGGATGGCGCTACGACGGCCTCGGTTATTTCAACACGGCCCACGCGGAGGCACGGCCCGCCTCGGAGACGCTGCGCGTCTTCGTCGTTGGCGACAGCACGCTCGTCGACGGGCAGGTCTTCGCCGACACGGTGCCTGGGCGGTTGGAAACGGGGCTGAAGCGGGTCCACGGCGAAGGTGCGCGCGTCTATAACTTTGGTGCGATCTCAGCCTGCCTGAACCAGATGATTGCTCTGATCACGACCCGACTGATGGATCTTCAGCCGGACGTGATCCTGATCGTCGGCGGCGGAACCGATATCTTCCAGCCGTGGAGCTTCGATCCGCGGGCCGGTTTTCCCTTCAATCACTTCATCAATGAATGCCTGCACGATTTCGTCTTGGATTCCGGGCGAACCGAGGCCGAAACGGAGCCGCTCTCCTATGAGAATTTGCAGGCGATGATCTTCAATCGTCTCGAGAATCTGCGCGCGTTGACCAACTGGCAGTCGGACATCTGGGAATGGGAGGTGGTCCGCCAGTTCGAGTTGTCGCTGAAGCGTCTCACCCGTCTCGCCCCCGGCATCGGCGCGCCGACGCGCTTCTATCTTCAGCCTACCGTCGTTCGCAAAACCGAGCGTGTGGCCGAGGAAGCGAACGCCGCGTCCGGAACCTTTCTGGCCTATCTCGGCCGCCAGTACGACCGCTTCGAGGGCGTGCTCGGCCGCCTCGAACTCGCGACCGACGCGCCTTTCACGGTGCGCGACCTGAGCCGGCTGTTCGAAACCGATGGCCGCTCCCTGTTCACCGACATCGTGCACGTGACGTCGGAGGGCCGGCAGATGATGGCGGACAGGCTTCAGGCGGACGTCGCCGAGATTCTCGGCATTGCGTCATCCGCCTGACCCATGGTGGCGCCGATCGTCTTCATCGGGGACTCGATCACCGAGCAATGGGGCAATCTCCGCGCCAAGACCTTCGCGGCCCACGATCTCATTTCCCGCGGCGGATCGGGCCAGACCGCGCGTTGGATCACCATGCGGTTCCGCCGCGATCTGGAGGAGACGGGTGCGAAGGGCGTCCATCTCCTCTGCGGGGTGAACGATATCGGCCGCAACGAGGGGGTGTTCGTGCCCGCCGACGAGATCGCCAGGATCATCGCCGGCATGCTCGACGAAGCGCGAGCCATGGGCGTGACGGCGTGGGTCGGCTCGATCATGCCGGCTGCCCGGATCCCGTGGAACCCGGAGGTGCCGGATGCTCCGGCGATGATCGCGGCGGTCAACACATGGCTGCGCGACCACGCGCATGAACACGGGGCGACCTACATCGATTACCATTCCGTGCTGGCTGACCCGAAGGGCGGCTTGCGCCGGGCCTACGGCACGGACGGGCTCCACCTGAATACCGCCGGCTACCGGGCGATCGAACCGCTGATGCTGGCTGCGTTGGGCCGCGTCCAGCCGGACGCCGCTGTCGCAGACGTGCGCAGGGCCGCGCGGGGGCGGATCGTCGGGCTCATCGTGGCAGCGGCGGCGGTTCTGGCCGCCGTCGCCACCCTGGCCCTGATGACCCGCTGATCAGACCCGGCGCACGGCCCCATGGGCTGCGCTGGTCGTGAGCATCGCGTAGGCGCGCAGGGCAGCGCTGACCTTACGCTTGCGGGGTTTCGCGGGCTGCCAGCCCGCCGCCGCCTGCGCGGCGCGGCGGCGGTCGAGTTCCCCTGCATCCACGTCGAGCCGGATGCTCCGGGCCGGGATGTCGATCGCGATGGCATCGCCGTCGCGCACCAAGCCGATCAGGCCGCCCTCGGCCGCCTCCGGAGAAACGTGGCCGATCGAGAGGCCGGAGGATCCGCCGGAGAACCGCCCATCCGTCACGAGGGCGCAGGCTTTCCCGAGGCCCTTCGATTTCAGGTAGCTCGTCGGGTAGAGCATCTCCTGCATGCCGGGGCCTCCGCGCGGGCCCTCGTAGCGGATCAGCACCACCTCGCCGGCCGTGACCTTACCGTTGAGGATGCCGTCGACCGCCGCGTCCTGGCTTTCGAAAACCCGGGCCGTGCCGGTGAAGGTCAGTATCGAGGTATCGACGCCCGCGGTCTTCACGATGCAGCCCTGCTCGGCGAGGTTGCCGTAGAGCACCGCGAGGCCGCCATCCCGCGAATAGGCGTGCGCGGCATCGCGGATCACGCCGCCCGCGCGATCGATGTCGAGTTCGTCGAAGCGCGATTCCTGGCTGAACGCCACCTGGGTCGGCACGCCGCCGGGCGCGGCGCGGTAGAAGGTCTGGACCGAGGCGGACGGGGCACCGCGTACGTCCCAGCGGGCGAGCGCCCCGGCGAGAGTCCCGGCCGAGACGTTGCCCACCGTGGTATCGATCAGGCCGGCCCGGTCGAGTTCGCCCAGAATGCCCATGATGCCGCCGGCCCGGTGGACGTCCTCCATGTGAACGTTGGCCACCGCCGGGGCGACCTTGCACAGCACGGGGACCCGCCGCGACAGCCGGTCGATATCGGCCATCGTGAACGGCACCTCACCCTCGTGGGCGGCGGCCAGCAGGTGCAGCACCGTGTTGGTCGATCCGCCCATAGCGATGTCGAGCGTCATGGCGTTCTCGAAGGCCGTGAAGTTCGCCACCGCCCGAGGCAGCACGCTTGCGTCGTCCTGCTCGTAGTGGCGGCGGGCCAGATCGACGATGAGGTGGCCGGCCTCGATGAACAGGCGCTTGCGGTCGGCATGGGTGGCAAGCACCGAGCCGTTGCCCGGCAGGGCCAGCCCCAGTGCTTCGGTGAGGCAGTTCATCGAGTTCGCCGTGAACATGCCCGAACAGGAGCCGCAGGTTGGGCAGGCCGAGCGCTCGATGACCGCGACGTCTTCGTCGGAGATCCGATCGTCGGCGGCCGCAATCATGGCGTCGACGAGGTCGACCTTCCTGTCGATGCCCGGAAGTTGCACCTTGCCGGCCTCCATCGGGCCGCCTGAGACGAACACGGTCGGGATGTTTAGGCGTAGGGTCGCCATCAGCATGCCGGGGGTGATCTTGTCGCAATTCGAGATGCACACCATCGCGTCGGCGCAATGCGCGTTGACCATGTACTCGACGGAATCGGCGATCAGCTCCCGCGATGGCAGCGAGTACAGCATCCCGTCGTGGCCCATCGCGATGCCGTCATCGACCGCGATCGTGTTGAACTCCTTGGCGACGCCGCCCGCCGCTTCGATCTCCCGGGCCACGAGCTGGCCGAGATCCTTCAGATGGACGTGGCCGGGCACGAACTGCGTGAACGAGTTAACGACCGCGATGATCGGCTTGCCGAAATCGGCATCCTTCATGCCGGTGGCGCGCCAAAGGCCACGGGCGCCGGCCATGTTGCGACCGTGGGTGGTGGTGCGGGAACGATAGGCGGGCATCGGCAGATTCGACCGTTTCAAGGGTGCTGGGCTTCTGCGCCCCCACTGGTCCGCCTGCAAGCGTCGCCGAGGGCCATGCATCCGTGGCATGCTCCCGGCGGATAGCGAAGCGAAGGCGACATCGCACGATGCAACAAACGGATTTCCTGCGGCGGGTCATCGATCAGGGAACGGGCCGCGCCGAGGCCGACCTCGTCCTCAAGGGCGGGCGGTTCCTCGATCTCGTCACCGGCGATCTCGTGGTGTCCGATATCGCCATCTGCGGCGACCGGATCGTCGGCACCTTCGGGACGTATCGCGGGCGGCGCGAGATCGACATCGCCGGCAAGATCGTGGTGCCGGGTTTCATCGACACGCATTTCCACGTCGAATCCTCGCTGATGCCGCCACAGGAATTCGAGCGGTGCGTCCTGCCGCACGGCGTCACCACGGGGATCTGCGATCCGCACGAGATGGCCAACGTCCTCGGGGTCGACGCCTTCGCGTGGTTTCTCGCCTCCGCGGAGACGCTGGCGATGGACCTGCGGATGCAGCTATCCTCCTGCGTCCCGGCCACCGACCATCTCGAGACCTCAGGCGCCCGGATCGGGGTCGCCGATCTCCTTCCCTTTGCCACCCACCCGAAGGTAGTCGGGTTGGCCGAATTCATGAACTTCCCAGGTGTGCTCGCGGGGGATCCGGGGGTGCTGGAGAAGCTTGCCGCCTTCCAGGGCCGGCACATCGACGGCCACGCCCCCCTCCTGCGCGGTGAACGTCTGAACGGCTACATCGCGGCCGGCATCCGTACGGAGCACGAGGCAACCACGCCCGCGGAAGCGCTCGAAAAGCTCTCGAAGGGCATGACCGTGCTGATCCGGGAGGGCTCGGTCTGCAAGGATCTGCACGCGCTGGCGCCAATCCTTACCGAGCGAACCGCGCCATTCCTGGCCTTCTGCACCGACGATCGGAACCCCCTCGACATCGCCGAGGAAGGACATCTCGACTTCATCATCCGCACGGCCATCGCGCTGGGCGCGCCGCCGCTTGCCGCCTACCGGGCCGCCTCGTGGTCGGCCGCGCGGGCCTTCGGCCTACACGATCGCGGCTTGGTGGCGCCCGGCCAGCGCGCCGACTTGGTCGTGCTCGATGATCTCGAAACCTGCCCGGTCTCCCGGGTCTTCGCAGCGGGCCGGCCGGTGGAAGAACCACTGTTCGCCGGCCGCCCATCGGTCGCCCCGATCGGCCGCAACAGCGTCAGGGCGCGGTCTGTCACGGCAGCGGATTTCACCGCGCCGGGTTCCGGACCGTCGACGCCGGTAATCGGCGTTGTCCCGGGCCAGATCATCACCCTGCGTCACGACCTGTCGCTGCCTTACGCGGGCGGCGAGCGGCACGTCGATCTCGCCCAGGACGTCATCAAGGTCGCGGTCGTGGAGCGCCACGGACGCACAGCGCCGGGCGCGCGCGGGATTGGCGTCGCCTTCGTGAAGGGGTTCGGCTTGCAACGGGGCGCAATCGCGTCCTCGGTCGGGCATGACAGCCACAACATCACGGTGGTCGGCGTCGAAGAGGCCGACATGGCAGTGGCGGTGAACCGCCTGGGGGAGATCGAGGGCGGCTTCGTGGTGGTGGAGGGCGGCCGCGTGCTGGCCGAGATCGCCCTACCGCTCGCTGGCCTCATGAGCCTGATGCCATCCGACGTGATCCGGACGGATCTTCTCACCCTGCGCGCCGCTGCGCAAAGCCTCGGCGTGGTGCTGCCCGAGCCGTTTCTCCAGGTGGCGTTCTTGCCGCTGCCGGTCATCCCGCACCTCAAGATCACCGATCGCGGCTTGGTGGATGTCGATCGGTTCTGCCTCATCGATCCTTGATTTTAGATTGCGCACAATCTAAATTGGGACTATCCAGAGGCTCGCCGGCCCCTAGTTGGCGACCCTCATTCGCAACAGGAGATCCGCATGTCCGTAGACGTGAAGTACCGCACGACCGCGACTGCCACCGGGGGCCGCGACGGCGCCGCCCGCACCGCCGACGGCAGCTTCGAGGTCAAGCTCGCGACCCCGAAGGAGCTCGGCGGCGCCGGCGGTCCGGGCGCGAACCCGGAGCAGCTCTTCGCATCGGGCTACTCGGCTTGCTTCCTCGGCGCGATGAAGGCCGTAGCGCCCTCGCTGCAGCTCAAGGTCCCGGCCGACACCAGCGTGACCGCCGAGGTCGGCATCGGCCCGCGCTCCGAGGGCGGTTTCGGCATCACCGCCGATCTGACGATCAGCCTGCCTGGTCTCGACCACGCCGATGCGCAGAAGCTCGTGGACGCCGCCCATCAGGTCTGCCCGTACTCGAACGCCACCCGCGGCAACGTCAATGTCGGGCTGAAGATCGCCTGAAGCATCTACCGATGCGGGCTTCGCTTCGGCGAAACCCGCATCGAAGGCGCCGCAGGCCATCTCTCCGGATGGAGCCTGCCGATTCTCATGCGGCCTTCCGACTAGACTTTCAGCAACGCCATTCAATGCGACGCTCAAATGCTTCGCCGCGTTCACTGACGGCGGCTCGATCCCAGCTTCACTCGGCCGCGCGCAGTGTCGGTGGTCCGCGGACCTCCTCCACCGGCTCGGCTTCGGTTCCTTCGTGCGCGGCATCTACGGTCGCCGGCTTGTCCCCATAGGAGAAGCGGTGGGCCAGCCGGTCGAGGTAGATGTAAATCACCGGCGTCGTGAACAGCGTCAGGATCTGGCTGACGGCCAGGCCACCGACCATCGCGTACCCCAGCGGCTGTCGGATTTCGGATCCGGTCCCATGGGCGAACATCAGCGGGATGCCGCCCAGCAGCGCCGCCATGGTGGTCATCAGGATCGGGCGGAAGCGCAGCAGGGCAGCCTTCCGGATTGCCTCTTCGGGGCTGAGACCCTCCTCGCGCTCGGCCACGATCGCGAAGTCGACCAGCATGATGCCGTTCTTCTTCACGATGCCGATCAGCAGGATGATCCCGATGAGCGCGATCAGGCTGAAATCGTACCCCGCCCACATCAGCACCGCGAGCGCGCCGACGCCGGCAGAGGGCAGCGTCGATAGAATGGTGATCGGGTGGATGAAGCTCTCGTACAGGATGCCGAGGATCAGGTAGACCACGAACAGGGCCGCGAGGATCAGCAACGGCACGGTCGAGAGCGATTGCTGGAACGCCTGGGCGGTGCCCTGGAATCCGCTCATCACCGTGGGCGGCACCTGCAACTCGCGCATCGCCTGCGCGATCGCCTCGGTGGCCTGCCCCAGCGCTACGTCGGGGGCGAGGTTGAAGCTGATCGTCACCGCCGGAAACTGGCCCTGATGGTTCACGGCCAGCGGCGCCACCGGCACGGTCGTCCAGTGCGCGAAGGCTGCGAGCGGCACTTGCCCGCCGCCGTTGGGCGCCTTGATGTAGATCTTGTCGAGGCTTTCGACGGTACCCTGCAAAACGGGCAGCACCTCCAGCACCACGTGATAGCTGTTGAGCTGCGTGAAGTACTGGGCGATCTGCCGCTGGCCGAACGCGTCGTAGAGCGTGTCGTCGATCAGCTGGGGCGTGATGCCGTACCGAGAGGCCGCGTCGCGGTCGATCGACAGGGTCAGGGTCGTGCCGCGGGTCTGCTGGTCGGTGGCGACGTCGCGCAGCTCGCGCAGGGTCTTCATTTTGTCGAGGATTTTCGGCGCCCAGGTGTTCAGCTCACCGAGATCTGGATCCTGAAGTGTGTACTCAAACTGCGTGCGCGAGGTGCGCCCGCCGGTGCGCACGTCCTGCGTCGCCTGGATGTAGGTGCGGATGCCCTCAACCTGTTCGAGTTTCGGGCGTAAGCGCCCGATGACCTGGAAAGCATTGACGTCACGTTCGTCGCGCGGCTTGAGCGTGATGTACATCCGCCCGGAATTGAGTGCCTGACCATTGCCGCCGAGCGACATGCCGACGGTGGCAATCGCCGGATCGGCCTGGACGATGGCGCCGACCTTCTCCTGCAGCGTCTTCATCGCCGAGAACGAGATATCTTGCCCTGCCTCGGTGACGCCGATCATGAAGCCGGTGTCTTGCTGCGGGAAGAAGCCCTTCGGGATCGCCACGAACAGGTAGCCGGTCAGCGCCAGCGTGGCGAAGAAGACCAGCAGCGTCACCTTGCGGAAGCGCAGGGCCACGTCGAGGGCATCCTCGTAGACGGACAGCAGCCAGTCGAAGCCGGCCTCGCTCATCCGGTAGAGGCGGCCGTGCCGCTCGGCGCCGTGAGCTTTCAGCAGGCGCGAGGCCATCATCGGTGTGAGCGTCAGCGACACGAAGGCCGAAACCGCGATCGTCATCGACAGCACCACGGCGAATTCGCGGAACAGCCGGCCGATGATGCCGCCCATCAGCAGCAGCGGGATCAGCACCGCGATCAGCGACACCGAGATCGACACGATGGTGAAGCCGATTTCGCCCGCGCCCTTGAACGCGGCCTCCCTGGGCCGCATCCCCTCCTCGATGTAGCGGCTGATGTTCTCCAGCACGACGATGGCGTCGTCGACCACGAAGCCCACCGAGATGGTCAGCGCCATCAGCGAAAGGTTGTCGAGCGTGTAGCCGGCCATCCACATCAGCGCGCAGGCGCCGAGTAGCGCGAGCGGCACCGTCACGCTCGGGATCACGGTCGCCCAGAAGCTGCGCAGGAACACGAAGATCACCGCCACCACAAGCACGATGGTGAGCAGCAGCGTGAACTGCACGTCCTCGACCGATGCGCGGATGGTCTGCGTGCGGTCGCTCAGGATGCCGATCTTGATGCCGGCCGGCAGCGTCGCGGTCAGCTGGGGCAGCTGCGCCTTGATGCTGTCCACCGTGTCGATGACGTTGGCGCCCGGCTGCTTGAACACCACGAGGAAGACGCCGCGCTTGCCGTTGGTCCAGCCCGCCTGCTTGGTGTCCTCCGGCCCGGCAACCGCGTGGCCGATGTCGCGCACGCGCAAGGGTGCGCCGTTCTGGTAGGCGACGATCACGTCGTTCCAGTTCTTGGCCGCCGTGAGCTGGTCGTTGGCGTAGATCGTGTAGCTGTGGCTGCCGCCGTCGATGCTGCCCTTGGGGTTGTTCACCGTGGTCAGGGTGAGCTGCGTGCGCACGTCCTCGAGCGAAAGATTCTTCGCCACGAGCTTGGCCGGATCGACCTGGATGCGGATCGCCGGCTTCTGCTGGCCGCCGATGAAAACCTGCGCCACGCCGGAAATCTGGCTGATCCGCTGGGCGAGCTGCACGTCGACCGCATCGTCCACGTCGATGAGCGGCATGGTGTCGGATGTGGCCGAGAGCAGGAGGATCGGCGAGTCGGCCGGGTTGACTTTCCGATATGTCGGCGGTGTCGGCAGGTTCTTCGGAAGCTGGCCGCTGGCGGCGTTGATCGCCGCCTGGACGTCGCTCGCCGCTCCATCGATGTTTCGGTTGAGATCGAACTGAACCGTGATCGACGAGATCCCGAGGGAACTCTGCGACGTCATCTGTGCGACGCCGGGAATCTGCGAGAACTGCCGTTCCAGGGGCTGCGCCACGGAAGACGCCATGGTCTCCGGGCTCGCGCCGGGCAGCTGCGCCGTGACCTGGATCGTTGGGAAGTCCACCTGCGGCAGCGGCGCGACGCCCAGCAGTGGATAGGCCACCACCCCGAGGAACAGGATGCCGACCATGATTAGCGTGGTCGCGACCGGGAAGCGGATGAAGGGCGCCGAGATGCCGCCTTTCATCGCCGGGCCCCGCGCATGTGCCGATCCATCGTTTGAGCGAATCGGCGCATCAGCGGTGCGCCTCCATCTTGGGCGTGGACGTCGCCGCCTGCGTTGCCCCGGGGGCATGCGCCTCAGCGACGAGACTGCCGTCCTGCACCTTGTACTGGCCGGCCGTGATCACGCGCTCGCCCGGCTTCAACTCGTCGCCGAGGATCTGCGTACGGCCGGCATCGGACCGCCCGGCCTTGAGGGACACCTGATGCGCGTGATCGGACTCGTCCACCACGAAGGCGAACAACCCGTCGGGCCCGTGCTGGATCGCATTGTCGGGCACGGTCGTGGCCAGCGCAACGATCCCGACCCGCATCTTTGTCGAGACCGACAGGCCCGGCCAGAGCGCGTGGTTCTGGTTCTCGTACACGGCCTTGAGGCGAATGGTGCCGGTCGCGGTGTCGACTTGATTGTTGAACAAAGCGAGCTTGCCGTCCGCCAGCTTGGTGAGCCCGTCCGTACTCCAGGCCTCAACCGGAACGTCCCCCGTCCGCATCGCGGCAGTGATCGCAGGAAGCTGATCCTCCGGCGCGGTGAACACCACGAAGATCGGCTCGACCTGGGTGATTGTCACGATCGGGGTCTGGCCCGCGGCGGTGACGATGTTGCCGATATCAACCTGCCGGAAGCCCGTCACACCCGCGATCGGAGCGCGGATCGTGGCGTAGCCGAGCTGGGTCGTAGCGTTGTCGATCGAAGCCTGATCGGAGGCGACCTGCGCGGTTAGTTGCGCGACGAGCGCGGTCTGCGTCTCGGTCTGCTGCCGCGACGCGTAGGCTCCGAGGCCCGTGTAGCGGACAAGATCCGCCTTGGCGTTGTTCAGGGTTGCGGTGTCCTGATCCTTCTTGGCCTTGGCCTGATCCAGGGTCGCCTGATAGGGGCGCGGGTCGACCTGAACGAGCACATCGCCTTTGTGAACGGTCTGGCCCTCGCGGAAGGCGACCTGCTGGATCTCACCGTCGACGCGGGTTCGGACCTGCACGGTGTTGTAGGCCTGCACCGTTCCGAGACCGTTGGTCATCAGCGCGAACGGACCTTGTGCAACGGTCCCGAGCGTGACCGGCACCGGTCGCGATGCTGCGACCTTCGGTTTCGCCACGGGCTGGTTGACGCGCGTGTAGCCATAGGCTCCACCGCCCGCGACGGCGAGCAGGACCAAGATCAGGCCGAAGCCGCGAGACGGCTTCGGCCTCCCGCCGGACGCGTTACGCCGCGATTCACTTGCGCCAGGCACCGCCTCGATCGCATCGGATCGATATCCGGCACGATGATCCGCATCGTCGCTCAGCATGCGTTCACGCCCGCTCTCCGAGCCGCCCGTCGAGCGGATTGACGTATTTTGCATTCATTAGCATACAATCCGAGCGATCGTCACCGATGCGGTCGATTGACCTGGCTGATCCTGCGCGACGCCGACCGCTGCGAGAAGCCTGTTCGCGAATCTCAACAGCGATACGAGAGCATTGTACCGCGCCGGTTTTATGCCATCCCTTTTTCCGGATCGCCTATCATGAATCCGGAGGCGTAAATCCCACGCCGCGCGCTCCACCGAACACCGAGAACGCACCGAGCAGGTGCAAATGAGAGTGCAGCAGAATAGCTTCGACGCCTCCGCATCCCTCTCTCCCTCAGGCCATCGCGGTCGCGATGCCGTTCCAAAATCCGAAAGCTGCATGGCCCAGACGCTGGAACTGGACGGGTTGAACGAACTGCGTGCCGCGCTCGTCGAGGAGCGGCAGATCATCGTAGCGTCGGTGCGAAAGCTGCGCGAGACGCGGCGGCAGAAGGGCTCGTTCGTTCTCGGCGACGGATCCGAGGCCGGGCCGCGCTTCGTGGCGGTGCAGCAGCAGATCGATGTGATCGAAGCCGTCATCGCCACGTTGACCGGATCCCAGGCTTGAGTCGCCGCGCTCGTGGAGCGTCCGGCGATCCGGGCGCGGGCTGCTCACGGCGCAAGTCTGTAAAGTGCTCCGGTGTCCGAGATGTTTCTGTCACCGCGTGGCCTAGAAACGCAGCGTCGGGCTTGTCCGAGGCTCGGGTCCACTCTATCCGACAATAGATGGTCGCTTTCCCCGCCGACGACCAGATTTACCTCGCTTTCGTGTTGTTAAAACTTCGCAATCAGAGGCGGCCAAGTCGCTTTATTTGTGGTTCAGCTGTTATTTGTCCATCAGCACAGCCGAGCCGGCGCGGCGTCGCATCTGCGGCCTGAGCCGCTTTCCGCGTGACGATGGGGGCCCTTTGTCGAATACCTTGGGCAGGTCGAGCTGGACCGGCTGGGCGCTGGCCTGTAGCGGACAGCGGATCGAAGCACGGAAAGCTTACGATGGACGCCGTCGATAAAACCCTATCGCCCCGCGATGTCGACGCCCACGATGCGTTGCGGCGCGACCCCGCCACGATCGCGCTTTGGCACGCCCTCGACATGAATCGGCAGGCGCGCGACGAGCGCACGGAACGGCTGCGCACGATGCGGCTGGTCTGCGGCGAGGACGAGCGGGCCTAGTCCAAGGGCTGTACGCGGACGCCGGTTCGGCGTGAGAGCGCGCGTCTGCGCGATGTCTTCGCGCTGTGTCCGATTGCGATGCGCACGGTACATGTCGGTCGTCTGGCGAAAGGGTCGGTGAGCGCGACGGGACCATTTTCCCCATGCGGGCTACGACATCCACATTTCGGGGTCGAATCCTGCGATGACACCTGAGCTGGCACGCGGGGCCAGGGGTTCTGGGTCCCCGCACCGGCTTGAGGCGCCCGGCATCATGTGAAGTCGCAAGCCCACACAAGACACGGGGTTTGCGCCTCATTCGGCGACGGCAGCCGCACGGTCGTGCAGCGATCGCAGGGGGATCGCCCACGGCTCACCCCTCGTGCGAAACACTATCCTCGACCCGGGATGCCAGCGCGAACCCCACAGCCATGGCCATGGCCTCGGCATGGGCGATCAGCGCGGGATCCCCGGCTTCTCTGGCCGCCTGGAGGAGTTCGATCGCGTGATGTCCAAGGCGGAGGTCGATCTCGGTATCGCCCGCGCGCAAAGCTGCATCGCCGGCACCGTCGTTCTGGATTCGATCAATCATTGGCATGGGTCGAGTTGGGGGCGAACGCAGTCGGGCTGAAGGGTGACGAAGCAGCAATCCAGCTTTGGGTGCTCATGACATCGCCGAAGGCGCGCAGGACCGCGCTGACCGAACGGTGGATATCGGCGGGGGTGATCCCGTCGAGGCCGTGGCTCGCCGAGGCGTCGCTCAGGAAGGTGATGTCCTGGCCGCGGTGGAAGCCGTCGATTGCGGTGGCGAGGCATGCGGCCTCGCCGGCGAAGCCCGCGATGACCAGTGGCGGAGAGCCCCGCTCCATCACGTCGGCGAAGGCGGGGCTGGCGTAGCAGGAGGGCCGGTCCCGATCGAAGATCATGTCGCAGCCCTGCGGCTCGAAGCCCTCGATCCAGCGGGCGAAGCGGGTGCCCGCCTGGAACAGCGGCCCCCCGATCCAGCGGACGTAGGCGACCTGGATGCCGCTTTCTCGGGCATGGTCGAGGGCAAGCCGGCAATTCGAGAGCGCCGGGCCGATGCTCGGAAGCGCCAGCGGCCGGCCCACGACCTCGTATTCTTGCTGCATGTCGACCAGCACCAGCACCGGGACGCTGCGCGGTCGCCGGTAGAGCGCCGGATTGATCTGGCGCGTCACAGGGCAGCCGTCCTGTCGATGGAGGGCCGGGTCACGGCGCGGGTCCGCGAGCGGTCGAGTGCACCCGCCCGGTGCCAACGCCCCTCCGGCCGGATGATGACGTAGGGATCGACGCCGATGCTAATGGCCTGAGGGTGGCGCTCGGCTTCGAGCAGCATCTCAACGTAGTCGAAGTCGGAGAAGACCAATTCCTGAGCGCCCTCGAACACCCGGAAGCCGAAGCGGCTCCAGAAGCCGACCAGGCGCTTCTGCGCGTGACCGTAGAGGCGGCGGTAGCCCTTGACCCGGGCGAGTTCGATGCCGGCGCGAACCAGGGCGAAGGCCATGCGGGTGTTGCGATATTCGGCCCGCACCGCCAAACGTTCGATCTTGGCGAAATCCGCGAAGAAGCGGATACGCAGGCAGCCGGCGGGCTCGTCGCCGACGTAGCCGATCAGGTGGGTGGCCGAGAGGTCGTTGCCGTCGAACTCCTCCTCGTACGGGCAGGCCTGCTCGGCCATGTAGACGGCGGAGCGCAGGGCGATGACACGGGCGAGATCCTCCATGCTCCGCGCCACGGCGACGCTGGTTCCATGGCCGCCGGGGCGGTGGCTGTCGTAGCTCGGCGCGGCCTCGGGCTTCGATCCGCGGGCGAAGTGGTAGAGGCCGCCCTGCGCAGCGCTCGGCGGAGCGAAGCCCAGCGTCGTCAGAAGCGCGGCACCCTCCGGCGTGGCGGCGCGGGCGTAGAAATCGACGCCCTGATAGTTCGGGCTGGACAGGCGATCGAAAACCAACCCGACTCCGCCGGCTAAGCGTCGGCGCGCATAGACCGCCCAGACATAGATGCCCGCCGGACGTTCGTGCTGACCCGCGAGCATCGCCACCGGCGGCTCGGCCGCGTCGAAAGTGCCCGCCTTGAGTGCGGAGAGCCCTGCCGCGTTCAACATCAAGCAGGCGACGAAGCCCTCACCCTGGGGTGCCGCAGCGTCGAACTTGTGACGCTGCGCAATCGCCAAGACGCTATCTGGATTGTGCGACATCACCCGCTGCGCGGTCCGGAGCGGCGCAAGATCCGGCAGGTCGGTCCCAGCGGCCGCGATGAGCCGATCGAGGTCGCCCGGCGCAGGCATGAAGATCACCAGATGGCGGGCCAACCGATCGATCCGGAGGGCGCCGAGGTCATGCCGGTGCCGTGGGGAGATCTGGGACGGATCAAGTCGTGCCGGGTCTCCGGCAACGAATAGGGATCGATCGATGTGCACCGTCATCGGATGACCTAACATTCGCCTGCGGATTGACGGTTCAGCACTTCGCATCTAGCGCTCGCGCTGTATGTGCAAAAATTGGAACAGGGGTGTTCCGTAAATGGAACAGGTCGCGGCAGCCTTGGGCGCCATGCCCGACTGGCAGAGCATCCGGGTGTTCCTGATCCTCGAACGCGCCGGGAGCTTCCGGTCGGCGGCCGCCCAACTCGGCGTGTCGGTCAACTCGGTCCGCCGGAGGGTCGGCGATCTCGAAGCCCTGATCGGCGCGCCCCTGCTCACCCGCCACGTGGACGGCATTCGCCTGACCGCTGAGGGACGCGCGATCTTGGATGCCGCCAGCCGCATGGAGGAGGCAGCGTTCGGGCTTGTTCGGGCGGGCGAGTCGGCGCCGTTCTCAGAAGCCGGGGAGGTTCGGATCGCGGTCACCGAGGGGCTCGGTGCTTTCTGGCTCGCGCCGCGGCTGGTCGAGTTCCAGCGGGCGAACCCGCGCCTCACCGTCGATCTACGCTGCGCGATGGAATCCGCCGATGTCCTTCGGCTCGAAGCCGACATCGCGATCCAGCTGACGCGGCCAACCAGCCCAGACTTGAGGATCGTCAAGCTCGGGCGGATCCATCTGCTCCCCTACGCGGCCAGGGAGTACGAGGAGACCTACGGTCTTCCCGCGGCTCCGGAGGATCTCGCGCGCCACAGGATTGTTGTTCAGGCAAGCAGCCAGACGATCCGCCTGGAGGATTACAACCGCGACATCCCCGGTTTCCCCGCCTCGATCCCCATTGCTTTGAAGATCAATGTCAGCAGCGCGTATTATTGGGCGATCGCCAAAGGGGCGGGGATCGGCCTGCTGCCGACTTACGCGAGCGCGATCGGGGCTCGAGTCGTCCCGGTGGACAATCTCGGCCGGTACAGCCTCGATATCTGGCTGACTTACCATCCCGACGTCGAACGGATCGAGCGGGTACGCCGGACCATCGCCTGGGTTCGCGCCGCCTTTGATCCCAAGCGGTATCCCTGGTTCCAGGACGCGTTCATCCACCCTCGGGACCTGCCGAGCGCCATCAAGGGCGCGCCCCTGCCTGATTTGTTCGCCGGCTTTACCGGCATGACGCCCTGAGCGGAGCCGGCTGCGACACCCTTGACCGCGCCGCGCGCATGATCCTTGCTCCCGCCGTCACGACGACGAGGTTGCCCGTGCTGCTGACACCCCGCGAGAAGGACAAGCTGCTGATCGCCATGGCGGCCCAGGTGGCGCGCAACCGCCTGGCACGCGGCGTGAAGCTCAACCATCCGGAGGCCGTGGCGCTGATCAGCGACTTTGTCGTCGAGGGCGCCCGGGACGGCCGCACCGTTGCCGAGCTGATGCAGGCGGGCGCCACCGTGCTGACCGTCGATCAAGTGATGGAGGGTGTGTCCGAGATGATCTCCGACATCCAGGTCGAGGCGACGTTCCCGGACGGAACCAAGCTGGTCACCGTCCATCACCCGATTCGCGGCGCGGCCTCGTCCGACGTGCCCGGTTCGGTGACGACGCTGCCTGGCGAGATCGTCTTCAACGCCGGCGCGGAACGCACCGTGATCGAGGTCGCCAACACGGGCGATCGGCCGATCCAGGTCGGATCACATTATCATTTCTTCGAAGTCAATCCGGGCCTCGTCTTCGCGCGCGAGCAAGCCCGCGGCAAACGCCTCGACATCGCCCCCGGAACCGCCGTCCGTTTCGAGCCCGGCTCGACCCGGGAGGTTGCGCTGGTGCCGCTCTCGGGCGGACGCACTGTCTACGGCTTCCGTGGCGACGTGATGGGCAAGCTGTGAGCATGGCCAACACTCCGAAGCCAGCGAGTCTCCCCCGCGCCGCCTATGCCGACATGTTCGGCCCCACGGTCGGCGACCGCATCCGCCTCGCCGATACGAGCCTGGAGATCACCGTCGAGCGCGATTTCACCACCTATGGGGAGGAGGTAAAATTCGGCGGCGGCAAGGTCATCCGCGACGGCATGGGCCAGAGCCAGGTGACGAATGCCGGCGGTGCCGTCGACACCGTGATCACCAATGCCGTCGTGCTCGATCACTGGGGCATCGTGAAATGCGATGTTGGGATCGTGCATGGCCGGATCTTCAGGCTTGGCAAGGCCGGAAATCCGGACGTTCAGCCGGGCGTCGACATCGTGGTCGGCCCCGGCACCGAGGTCATCGCGGGCGAGGGCAAGATCCTCACCGCCGGCGGCTTCGACAGCCACATCCACTTCATTTGCCCGCAGCAGATCGAAGAGGCTTTGTGCTCGGGCGTCACCACGATGCTCGGTGGCGGCACCGGGCCGGCGCACGGCACCTTCGCTACCACATGCACCCCCGGCCCCTGGCACATCGCCCGGATGATCGAGGCTGCCGACGCCTTCCCGATGAACCTCGCCTTTGCCGGCAAGGGCAACGCCGCCCGGCCGGAAAGCCTCGTCGAGATGGTCCGGGCCGGCGCCTGTGCGCTGAAGCTCCACGAGGATTGGGGGACGACGCCGGCCGCGATCGATACCTGCCTATCGGTGGCCGACGCCCACGACATCCAGGTCATGATTCACACCGACACGCTCAACGAGTCGGGCTTCGTCGAGGATACGATCGCGGCTTTCAAGGGCCGGACCATCCACGCCTTCCACACCGAGGGCGCGGGCGGCGGCCACGCACCCGACATCATCAAGGTGGCCGGGCTGCCCAACGTGCTGCCCTCCTCCACCAACCCGACGCGGCCGTACACGCGCAACACCATCGACGAGCATCTCGATATGCTGATGGTGTGCCACCACCTCGACCCGTCGATCCCAGAAGACCTTGCCTTCGCGGAAAGCCGGATCCGGCGCGAGACCATCGCGGCCGAGGACATCCTGCACGATCTCGGCGCACTCTCGATGATGTCCTCGGACAGCCAGGCCATGGGCCGGGTCGGCGAGGTCATCATTCGTACGTGGCAGACCGCCGACAAGATGAAACGGCAGCGTGGCGCGTTGGCCGGCGACAGCTCGGGGACCGACAACCTGCGCGCGCGCCGCTACATCGCGAAGTACACGATCAATCCCGCCATCGCGCACGGGATCTCCAAGCACATCGGTTCGGTGGAACCGGGCAAGCTCGCCGATCTGGTCCTGTGGACCCCGGCGTTCTTCGGGGTGAAGCCCGATCTCATCCTCAAGGGCGGCAGCATCGCAGCGGCGCCGATGGGTGATCCCAACGCCTCGATCCCGACGCCCCAGCCGGTGCATTACCGCCCGATGTTCGGCGCCTACGGCCGGGCGCCCTTTGCCACCGCCCTCACCTTCGTGTCCGGCGCCGCCATCGCGGACGGCCTGCGTGAGCGCCTCGGCGTCCAGAAGGAGCTGGTCGCGGTGGAGAACGTCCGGGGCGGCATCTCCAAGGCCAGCATGGTGCTGAACGATGCCACACCGGTGATCGAGGTCGATCCCGAGACCTACGATGTTCGTGCCGACGGAGAATTGCTGGTCTGCGAGCCCGCCGAGGTGCTGCCGATGGCGCAGCGCTACTTCCTGTTTTGAAGTTCCATTGGTCAAGGTAACAATAGGCTCGGAATGACCAAGGCCGACTTGAGCGGCTGGGCCAAGGACCAGGCACAGCTTCTGCGTGAAATGCGCTTCGACGAACGCGATGTGCCGAACCTGACCGATGAGGTGCTGACCTTGGATTTTATGCCACTTGAGCTGAGTTCCCTGGCGCCATGAACCGCGCCACCCGCGTTCTCCGTTGCGATACCCTCTCGGGCGGCGAGATCATCGACCGGGTGGTCCTCGACCATGGCGACCGCCATCGGAGGCGTGTTGCCATGCGGGGCGTCGGCGGGCTCGGCTTCCTGCTCGATCTGCCCGCACCTGCCGTGCTGGAGGACGGCGACGCCCTCGTCCTCGACGACGGCCGCTTGGTCTGGGTCGAAGCGGCGGTGGAACGCCTTCTTGAGATCCGGGCGCCGAACGATCTGACCCTCAAGCGCCTCATCTGGCACATCGGCAACCGGCACATTCCGGCCGAGATCGGTGCGGACGCAATCTGGATCGCCGACGATCACGTACTCGCTGCGATGGTGAGGGGCCTCGGCGGCACCGCGGTCCACGTGGAGCGGCCCTTCCAACCCG
>NZ_JAKSYH010000184.1 GCF_022829295.1 Methylobacterium sp. J-088 | reverse complement strand
TGATCGAGGTGCAGGCCGCCATCAAACGCTTCATCGCCGAGAGTAACGGCAATCCGAAGCCCTTCGTCTGGACCGCCGACCCGGATCGCATCATCCAGGCCGCAAAGCGCGGGCACCAAGTGTTAGACTCGCACCACTAGGACTGTGGTGGGGTCATAGGCGCCTGTGCGCCATTTCTGGCGTGGGCCCGGCCGCTGGTAGCGAAACGCCACAGCGTTGCGGATCCCTATATAAAAAGAGTTCTTATAGGGATCCGCAACGCTGTGACTCCTGGTGGCCGCGCGGCGGTGGGCCCAGTTCCGGGCGGCCTGTCCAGTTCCCCAAAGATCCGGCCAGGCCATGGCCATGTCGTCTCCGCTGTCGAGCACCACGCCATCGGCCAGCATCTCGAACTCCTCTCCTGGGGGGCTCCAATTCGTTACTTCATCGACCGTCAGAGGCAGGCAGACGTTGGCCAGCACGTCGATCGATAGAGGGGTCTCGGGTGTGCGGTTGACCCCACGGGCGCGGCCGATCGCTTGAAGCATCTCGCCCTCGCAGATCTGCCAGCGGCAGGCCTCAGCAACCGGGTCGGGGTGGGCGTCGCACTCGATACCGGCGGGACGTCCATCGCGGGTGCGCAGGCCTCGCACCACCTTGCCGTACCATTCACCCTTGGGGACTATCGTCGCCTCGCGGGCGGTCAGCGCGCCAGCAAGCGCCTCGACGGCGGCGGGTGACGGGATGGTGCGGCCGACGACCATCAAGCCCCGCACATCGCGGTAACGGTCCAGGCCGGCGACGTTGTTGAAGTGCTCGACCGCGACGCCTTCGGGCAGGCCGGACCCACGAAGCCAGTCCGCGGCCGCCTTTTGCGCGATCACCAAGAGCGGGGCGCGGTCGTTCTGGATAAAGCGGGCGAGCACCGCGCGGCGGACCGCACGCAGGTTGCGGTTGTCGGTCTCGCCCTCTGCCGGCCTCAGCTTATGAGAGGCCACGGGCGCGCCGAGAACCTGCCGCACGTGGACGTGGGGCATCGCTGCCTCGACGGGGGCCGGGATCTCCACCTGCTCGAAGAACGCCCGCAGGATTTCGGGGGCGGGCAGGGTAGCGTCGAGGATCATCGTCGGCGCGCGCCATGCCTTGGCGATGGTTTTTAACCCGCGGGCCTTCGCCACGAGGACGTGGCCCTCGTCGTCCTCATCTCGGCGTTCGATGTAGAGGCGGCCCGAGACTTCGATCTCCTCGTCGTAGAGGATGCCGCGGGCGGCGTTCCACATCGACGTGTAGGATCGGACATGCTTGGCGTGGCGCGCTGCCTCAGCGGCGCGGCGGCGTTCCGCTTTCGGCATGCCAGGATAGACGGGCGCGCGCTCCTTCAGCTTCCACTCGGCGTTGATGGCGTTGGTGCATATCTCGCTGGTTAGGCCGGCGCGCAGCAGGTGCTCACGCCGAACCCCACCGGGGCCATCGCTGCCATCCTGGGCAAGAAGCGCGCGGGCGAGCTGGCCGCGGAAGTGCTCGATGTCGTTCTGTAGGCCGTCCTCCCGTGCCTTCCCGAGAGGGAGATGCGCACGGATTTCATCGAGGGTCAGGCCGTGTTTCGGAATGCGCAGGCCCGATTGCCAGAACCCCTCATCGACGACGACCATCTCAATGTCGCCGAGGGCAGGCTGGGCCTTGAACAGCATCTGGTGCGCGACGATCCAGACATCCGGCTTGCGCTTCTTCTGGGCTTGGTAGGCGCATGTGTGGAAGTGCGCGCACACCTGCTCGGGCATACCCTTCGGCTTATGGCGGCAGCACGCGGCCTCGACAGGCTCGCCGAGTGCCAAGGCGATCTCCACCGCCTCCAGGTCGTCGCACATCGCCTGCCCGGAGCGATCTGGGTCTGGTGCTTGCCGTCCGCGAAACACTCGGGCCGTGACGCCGTGCTCGATGAACTGCCGCTCGATCTCCGCGCCGAGCCGGTGCGTTGGCACCGCATACAAGATCCCCTTTGTGGCTTGCACGGTGCCGCGGCGGGAGAGGATGTGCGCAGCCAGGGCTTTAGCCGTCGCGCTCGTCTTGCCTACGCCAGTCGTGACGGCGAGCCCATGCACTGGCGGCTCGGCCTCATCGTCGCCGGACAGGCGGTAGGCGGTGGCGGCGTCAATGAACCTCTGCACCGCCGCAGCGACCGCGCGGCGAGCGTCCTCGATGGGGTTTGACGCGTCTTCGTAGGCGGGGCGCTCGGCGGCCTGCCGGATCTCCTCAGCCTTCTGGGAAACCTTCTCCCAAGCGCGATCAATCTCGGGGCGCAAGCGGTCGTAGGGTTCGAGGTACTTGCCGGCGCATCCGTCAGGATGGCGGCGCAGTACCTCGTCCAGATCGTCGGGCGACAAGCCGTCTGCGTAGGCGGCTTTCACCGCATCAAAGAAGCGTTCCGAGCGGTCGGGGGCGCCCGTCTCAGCCGCGATGGCTTCGGCAGCGGTGCTGGTGCGGCCTGTGGGCCCGGTCTCGCCGGCTGTGGTCCCGGTGGGGCGAGTTGGCCGTTCGGGCTCTGGGAAAGCGGCGCGCAGCTCGGAGGTCGTCCAGACCTTGCCGTCGAGCCGCACTATCCCGGTCTGCGTAGCGATCCGACCGCGGGCGAGCTTGCGCTTGCCGGGGAAATTCGGGGTGCCAGGGATGCGATAGGGCTGTGTCAGAACCCCAGAGGCCGCGTCCGCTCCTGCCTGAGCCCGGATCGCGGCGCCGAGGGCCTTGGCTTGAGCCGCCGGCACGGCGCGGTCGAGCAAGAGCCAATGGTGGAAGTTGCCCGGTGATGTCTCAACGACGAGAGACGGCTCGACCGCGAGATGCCCGGCCCGTCCCTTATCGGCGTCGGCGTCGTTGACCAGCCCGAACACGCCCACCGTGTCCGCGATTGATCCGCGCTTGGCGGCGTTCTTCGCGACGGTGCGGGCCTCGATGTAGACGTTGTTGCCGGCGTTGGCCTGCCGCACAGCCTCGTCCGCCATCAGGTCGACTTCGCCGATGGCGAAGCGGAACGGCAGGGTGTCCTCAGTCGCCGGGTGAATGCGCACGAGCTGCAGCATCCCCGGCTGATGGATGCCCGCGAAAGCGGCCGCGGCGTGGGCGTGAATGCGCTCCACAAAGGTACGCACCACGGCCCGATCGGCGACGAGGGGAGCCTGCGCGTTCAAGCGGCGTCGGGCTCCTGGTTCTGGCCTGCGAGCGGACCGCCCGGCAGGCGTATCGCGGCCTGTAGGCGAGCTTCCTTCTCGGCGACCCAGGGGCATGCCTTTGAATGGCGCTCCCACAGGAAGCGGCCCAGGTCGTCGCTGGTCTCGTTGCCGTCCTCATCGGGTGGCCCCGGAACGAAGATCCGCATCCGGACGCCGGGCGCGAAGTTCTTGACCACCGTGAACGCTGAGAACTCGGTGGTGATAACGAGCTGATCGTCTAGCGCCGTCTCCCATTGCCCCATCTCGGCGCGGCTCATGCGCCGAACGCGGTAGACCCGATTGGGGCGGCGTTCGAAAAACTTCCGGTCCGCCTCGACCGTCGTCTCGTTGTCGGCGATGTGGCGCGCCATTGCGCGCCGCTGCTGGCGGGTGATGGGCTTCGTCACTGCGCGGTCTCCTTCACGGAGACGAGGATCATCTGCGCTTTGGGCGCCTCGGCTTTCGCCAGGGCGTGCCATTGCAACTCGAACTCGGGCCGAGTCTCGATGATCGTCCCGTTCACACCGAGGCCAGCGGCGGCGAGGGCAGGCGTGGCGTAGGCCAGCACCTGAGGCTCGGCCGCGACAATCGAGATGAACCGGGACGCAGCGAGCAGTCGCCGGATCGATTTCCGGTGGAAGCCTGCCGGTCCCATGGCGGTGTCCAGATCGTCGCCGATGATGGAGACTAGGGGCCGCCCCTTCGGGATCTCGAACCGGCCGATCTGCTGCGGAATGTTCATCCAGGCGCAGCCGCTGTCGCGCACGACGAGAAGGATCGGACGGAGGTGATCCGGCGCGGTCGCGAGGTATCGGTCGATCCGGGCGCGTGAGATGTCGCTGGCGACGTGCATCATCGGCCGTCCCCGTTCTGTTGAGCGGGGCGCAGCGCCTGGGCAGTCGACGCCGCCGATGCGAGGGCCTTCGCCGCGCAGTTGAGCGAGTAGGCGGCGCCGCGGGCGTCTCGGATCAGGGCGAACTCAGCCGCGTTGCGGGCGTAGGCTTCTGCGATGCTCGCGGCCTCGGCCACGGCATCGAAGGTGAGTGCGGCGGTGGGGGAGATGGCGGCGGGCGCTCCCATCAGCGGGCCTCCCGAACTTGCGGGCCGATGCCGGCTAGGCCGCTAAGAACCGCGGCGACGGGAAGGGACACGCCCCACTTCTGGGCGATGTGCTGCTCTGCGCGGGCCTGTAGCGCGGCTGCGTCTGGGATGGCCTCTGTGGGCCGAATAGCGATGGGTCGGGAGTTGGTTTTGGGCTTCACGATTGGCTCCTCTGAGTAGGGAGCCGGTCCGGAAATCCTTGAGACTGCGCGTCGGGTGGTATATCTACGCCGTTGCTGATGCGTCGTAGAGAACACCCGCCGTCGGTCCTGATCTCAGGGCCGGCGGTTTTCGTTATGCGGCGATGGCGTCAGGCTTCATGCCGAGGATCCGACGGCCCTCATGCGGCGGGATCAGTCGCGTCCGCCCGATCTTCACGGCTTCGACTTCGCCCCGCTCGATCGCCTTGTAGAAGGCCGCAGGGCTCATCCCGGACAGCTTGGCGACATCCGCCGCCTTCACGTTGAGGCCGTCCGTCAGCCTCTTTCTGATGACCTCAATGCTTGGCACTTCCGGCCTCCGTACTGCGTCAGACGTGATTGCGTTGGATCCAACGCACTGCAGACGTTAAAGTGCAGCAACGGCGGGCGCAAGAGGGTTGCGTCGGATCCCACGCATCCGATATGCAAAAGGCCCGAACGATACGGAGTGCCGGTTATGGCGATCAAAGCCGCTGAGCGAGAGAACAAGCGTTCGCCGCTGAACATGCGGACGACGGCTAAGCTGCGCGATGCTCTTGAGAACGAGGCTTCCAAGGCAGATCGATCCCTTGCCCAAGAAGTCGAGCATAGATTAGAGAAGAGCTTCCAAGAGGATGACCTGCTCGCAGTATTTGTTGGGAACAGAACGCATGTTCAGCTGTTAGTTAGAGTACTTTCAGCAACGATCAGGCGTATTGAAGATTTTAGAGGCGATAGGTACGTTGATAGCTATGCCACGGCATGGCATGTTCAAAATGGCATCAATACTGTATTGGAAACTTTATTAGGGCCTGATTTTGGAGAGCCAAAACCTGATGAGGGCGGCGAGTGGACAGAAGATCAGAAGAAAAAGCTGATTGGCTTAGCTCCTCGAATTGCAATAGAAACACTTAAAGATTTTGGGTTGGTCACTTCATTTCCAACAAATATTAAGACTACAGAGAAAGCAGTTCACGCCTATCGCGCAGCAAAATCGCAGAAGCGACCCGACACTGAATAAATGACAATATGTCGCGCCTTTTAAAAAGAGACGGACTGCATTAGCCGCTCAGACAAGAGTCAGCGCCACAATTCAACGTCTTACGTTCTGCTCAGCCTCCTCTACTCTGTCGAGTAGCAACGGAGGCAGCCCATGCGCCCGCTCGTCTATTCCGATACGATCACGATCCGCACGGATGCGGATCTGCGCCGCGCGATCGACGCCGCGGCTGAGCGCGAAGGCGCGTCTGCCAGTGAGTGGGTGCGGCGCGCGCTCGGGTCCATCGTCCGCTCTGACGATCCGCCCCCGGCCGGGCCCGCTGCTCCGGCGGCTATGCGAGCGGCTGCCTGACGGATGGTCGACCTTGCGCAAACCGATGTCGCACAGGACGCTTCGGGGCAGGCCCTATCGCCGCTCCAGGCCAAGGCAGAAGCCTACCGCTTCGCCCTGGCGGGCACGCTGCGCTCGCTCGCGGCAGTCAGCAACGCCACGGCCACGAACCTCGAAACTCACGGCCATCTCGCTGAGGTCATGGCCCTGATCGCGACCCTCGATCGCCTTCGGGCGCAGACCGGCGATCAGTTCGAGTGCTTCGGTGCCGCCCTCGGCTCCTGCGGGAGCGCGTGACCGTGCTTTGCTTCGCCCTCATCCGCTTCTCGAACCTGTAGGCGCTTGCCCATGTCCGGCGGTCTCTCCTTCGGCATGTTGCCGACCTTCGCGGATCTCGACCCGGCCGCGCAAGCTGCCGTGATGCAGCGGCTCCAGGCGCAGTTCGGCGGCGAGCAGCCCGCCGCGCCCCAGACCCCGGGCAGTCTTCTCGGCCAAGTCGACCCGCAGAACACGGGCGCTATCCCGACGCAGAGTGCCCCGCCGTTCTCAATGAACGAGGCCCAGACGCAGCGGCTGGAGCGCCAGCAGGCCGGGCCGCAGGATCGCGCCGCGCTCGGATCCGTACCGGGTTCGCCGGATCAGCTTCTGTACGATCGCGGCGGTATGGGGGGCGGGCTCAACCCGTTCTCCGGCTCGGCCGACCCGATGGCCTCGCGGATGGTGCCAAGCCCGCCGCAACGGCTCTCGGACGCGGATCTGCTGGCCCCGCCTATGCCGACCGCGACGGGCTCGGTGTCGGGCATGAACCCAGACGCGCCGCAGGGGCAGATCGTCGCCAGCAGCAAGGCAGTCCCCGGTCCGCTGCCGAACCAGCATCTGCCCGCGACCCCGGCTGATCGCGCCATGGAGCCGACCGGCGGTCCTCCTCTCGCGAATGCCTTCGACCCACTGACCGGACAAGTGACGGCGGGCCAGCCGCGTGCTCTTGGTGCTCCGCAGGGTGCCGTGTCGCCGGCCGGGGCCGCCGCTGCGACGGGGGCGTCCTCCGGGCTGGGTCAGGGCAGCGTCATGGAGAAATTCATCGGCGGCATCAACCACCCCGATTTTTCAAACTTGATGCTGAACCTCGGCATCGGCTTGATGAGCAATCGCGGCATCGGCCCAGGCGTCGCTGCCGGCCTCCAGGGCTACCAGCAGAGCCGTCTCGGCGATGTGAAGAACGCGCTGGAACAGTTGAAGCTGCAGCAGACCCTCCAAGGGCAGCAGGCGACCTATGGCTCATTGCGGAAGGCCGGGTTCTCGCACGAGCAAGCCACTGCCGGCATGTACAACCCGACCATGCTCTCGAACCTGCTGCAGCAGCAGAACCGAGCCCCGACTACCGTCGATCATGATGGCGTCCGGTATCTGGTGCCCCCGGGAGGCGGCAGCGACCCAAGCACATGGCAGCGGGTCGGCTCGGTCAACGGCCCCCAGCCAGGCTTCGAGGCGGACCCGAACACCCCCGGCGGGCAGCGTCCGATCGTCGGCAGCGTGGCCGATCCGAACTACAAGGCGACCGTGGCCGGTGCGGAGGCCAAGGCCAAAGACGAGGCCGTTGGCGACAAGCTGATGAACGTGCGCCCCGATGGTGTTGTGTTCGATCCCAACACGAGGCAGCCGGTCTACCAGGCCCCCGGCAACAAGCCTCAGGGCTTCGATACCGAGGACAAGCTGCGCACGGAGTTCTCGAAGCAGCTTGGCACCTTCTCTCAGGTCCACGATGGCTATGGCCGCGTCATCGCTGCAACGAAGCAGCGTGAAGGGAACCCGAATGCTGTTTCGCCTGCCTCCGACATCGGTCTCGTGTTCGGATTTATGAAAATGTTGGATCCGGGCTCGGTGGTTCGAGAGGGTGAGTACGCGACCGCCAAGAACGCGGCCGGTGTGCCCGAGCGGGTGCTGAACGCCTACAACAAGGCATTGAACGGCGAATTTCTGTCTACCGAGCAGCGCAAAGATTTCCTCGGACAGGCGGCAGAACTGTACGGCACGGCCCGAAAGACTGCTGATGGCGTTGCCGACCGCTATCGTGGTCTCGCCACGCAGTACGGAGTCAGCCCCGACCGCTCCGTCTACCTGCCGGAGATGCCGAGCCCGCCGAAGCTTGGGGTGTCGGCCTCGCAGACGACACCGGCTCCGGCCGCTCGCTACCAGCAACTTCGCCAAGGCGGCCTGTCCGCAGCCGACGCCCATGCTCGCATGCTGCAGGAGGGGTTCTGATGGCCGACATTGAGGCGTTCGACCCCGAGGCTTTTGCCGCGTTCAAGTCGCAGGCATCGGGCGCGCTGGCTGCCCCCGTTGAGGCGTTCGACCCCGATGCCTACGCGGCGTTCAAGGTCCAGCAGTCCCGCCCCGCACCAGAGCCGAGCCAGGCGCAGCAGGTCGCGGCGGCGAAGGCTGCCACGACCTCGCCGTACATCGAGGGCGGCTTGCCCGACATGCCGAGCAGCGAGGATCTGCACCGGCAGGGCGCGGGCGTACCGACCGGCCTGTACGCGGCGGCCAGCAACGCCATGGACAGCATTCCCGTGGTCGGCCCGATGCTGACGGGTGCTAGCGACCGCGTAGCCGCTGGTATCCGCTCGTATCGTGATGGGACGACCTACTCGGATGAGCTGAAGCGGATCCAGGATTACGACGCGGGCGCCAAGGCGGCGCATCCGGTCGCCAGCACGGTCGGTGGCGTGGCTGGCGGCATCGCGGGCACGGCCCCGATGATCATGGCGGCCCCGGCCTTGTTCGGCGCGGGGGAAGCGGCGCTGCCGGCGCGGATGCTAGCCTCAACTACGTCGGGCGGGGTTCTTGGCGGGGCGGATGCGGGGGTTCGAAACGGGGGAGATCTTCGCGAGATCGGCAAAGGCGCGGTTGTTGGCGGTGGACTAGGCTTCGGCGCTCCAGTGCTTGGCGCTGCCGTCGGCGCGGGTGTCCGGAAAGCTGGCGAGTTCGCGGCGGAACGCTTCGCTCCAACGGCTGGGTTCGGATCTGCCGCTGCGGGCAAGCTGGCCGACGACGTAGCCGCCTCAGAGGGTGCCGATGCAGTCCGTGCTCGTCTCGCGGATCTCGGCCAACCCGCCATGCTCATGGACACGTCGCCAGCCTTCACGGGCCGAGCGCAGGGCCTCGCGGTCGAACCCGCCACCCGCACGGCGATCGTGAGCCCGCTGGAGACCCGCGCGACCGGTGCGAACACTCGGATCCGTGGTGATGTGGACCAAGCGCTCGGCCCTGCCGCTGAACCCGCCATGGTAGAAGCTGCTCGGCAGCAGAGCTACGACGCCACGGTGCCGCCGCTCTACCGGCAGGCGACCGGCCAGCCTGTGCAGGTCGATACGAGCAACGTTCTCGGGATGGTGCGCGACCTGCGTAGCCAGGAGAAGGGGCCGGCGGCCGACGCACTCGATCGCGCCTGGAACCTGCTGCACCACGACGGCGACGTGCCCGGTGTCGGTCGCGCCATGATCCCCGACCGCCGCCCGGAGGCTCTGCACAACGCCAAGGAAGCGTTGGACGCCTCGATCGCGCAGGCTCAGGGGCAGATGGGCAGCGCGGCGGCCAGCACGGTCAACCGGCTTGGACAGGTCCGCGGCGCCCTGAACGATGCCCTTGAGGCGCAGGTGCCGGGGTATCGAGATGCGAACCAGACGGCGCAGCAGTACTTCGCGGGTCGGGACGCCTTCGCACGAGGGCAGACGCTGCTGAGCGGTGGACGTGACGCGATCCGGCCAGGGCAGCTCGCAGCCGATACCGCCGGCATGTCGCCCATGGAAATTTTCATGCAGCGCACGGGCCTGCGCTCGGAAGTCGACCGCCATCTCGGCACGACTCTCAATGATCGCGTGGCCCTGCAGCGCGACCTCATGGGCGAGGGCGATTTCAACCGGGCGCGCATGGCGACGGTGTTCGGCGAGGAGCCGACGCAGCGGCTCGCCAACACGGTCGGGCGGGAAGCGGCTTTCGACCGGACCTACAACGACGTGGTGCGCGGCAGCCAGACGGCCCAGCGCACCGCCTCGGCTAGGGACATCGCCCCACGGGAAGTGTCGGCGGGCTCGACCGACGTGTTGCCGGGTCTGGCGACGATCCTGGGCGGCGCGGATGCGGGAGCGAGCGCCCTGGCCACCAAGGCCGGCATGGGCGGCCTGAAGCTCGCCGCCAGCGCCGCCGGGCGGCAGGCGGACCTTGCCCGAAACGAGCAGCTTGCCCGAGCTGTGACGATGCAGGGTGGAGATGCCCTCGACGCGCTACTCGCGGCCATTGAGCGGCGCGGGAGGATGATGCAGCAGGTTGGGGCCTACGGCGGTGCGGCTCGTGTCGGTGCCCAGGCGGGAACGATCTCTCAGAGCGACCGAGCGCGGGGCTACCTGCCTTCCAGCCTGCCGGCGCTGCCCTTCTTCGGGCGATGACCCCGCCACGCGAAGAACCCGGTCGTCATGAAAACTGCTGCCACGATCGCCAACATAGCGACATCGCCAATGCGGTCAGCAACCCAGTCGACTGCGTGCGGTACACTCGCGTTCAAAGCCCAGGACAGCACTGCCATGGCGGCCGTGAACAACACGAGGGTGGTCAGGATCTCAGCCGTGCGGCGCATGCCTGAGAATGTGGCCCCGACCCGGCATTCTGTCGATAGCCACCAAACTCGTCAAAATTGGCCCAGGACGGGCGCTGATCCGAAGCCGCAGATAGACACCCGAAATCGCCTGATACCCGTCAGCGGCCCGGATTTCGCAACCATGGGGCATTCCGCATGTCGCTAGGCTTCGGCTCCCTGCCATCGTTCGCAAGCGGCGACGACCAGAACCCGTTGAGCCCTGCCTTGCAGCAGTATCTGCAACAGCAGGCGCAGCAGCAGGCTCAGGCGCCGACCATGGCGTCTCAGGACGTGCCCGCGACCACGCCCCCTGGCTTCACCGGCTACCAGCCCCAGACCCCGCCGACCGGGGCGCCGACGCCCGTCGTGCAGCCCGGCGCACAGGGCCTCGCCTCCGCAGCCATGGGCGCCCTAGGCCCGTCGAGCGCGCAGGCGGCGACTATGGATCCGGGCGACATCCGCGGCCGGTTCATCGGCACCTTGCAGCAGGGCGGCCTCACGAACCCAAACGGCCTCGGCGCAGTCGCCGCCTATGCGCAGCACGAAAGCCGCTACAGCCCCGGCAACATCATCGGCTCGTGGTCCGACCCGTCCGAGAGCGGGCAGGCGGGTCAGTCCGGCGGCATCCTGTCGTGGCGGGCAGATCGCCTCGCCAACATGAAGGCTTTCACGCAGGGTGCGGCCGACCCAGTGACGGCGCAGGCGAACTTTCTCCTCCAGGAGAACCCGCAACTCACGCAGGCTCTGCAGAACGCCCAGAGCCCCAGCGAGGCGCACCGCCTGATGGCGGATGCGTGGAAGTTCGCGGGCTACGATCGCCCTGGCGGGGAGAACGCAGCGCGGTTGGCGACGACCCAAGCCTACGCCAACAGCTTTGGCGGCGGTGGACAGGCTCTGCCGGCCATGGCGTCCGGATCTTCGTCGCAGATGTCGCCGGGCATCTCCCGTCCTGCCGGGGCCTCGATGGGCTCGACGGCACAACAGGGCGGGTTTGGCCTCGGGGGCATCGTCGGCCAGGGGGCTGCCGTGCCGGGTCAGGCCTCGCCGACACCCGATGTCGCAATCCTGTCGGGGCAGCCGCTGTCCGTCACCGGTGCGCCGGATCCGCAGCCGAGCAATCAGTACGCCCAGATCTCGAACGCCCTGAAGAGCATCGCGGGCGCTCAGCAGAAACAGGCGCAGGGCGGCGGTGGAGCTATGAGGGCGCCGGAGGTCGGTGGCCGGCCGATCTCGCTGCAGCAGGCGCGGGCCATGTTCGACCCGGGCCGATTTTACGGGATGCTGCGCGGTGCGGG
>NZ_JAKSYH010000239.1 GCF_022829295.1 Methylobacterium sp. J-088 | reverse complement strand
CCGCGCTGTCGGCATGACTGGTGGGCTAGAACATACGGCCCGTGCGCTGTCGACATCCCAGCACGACCGCGACCCCTCGTTGCCCTGCGTCCAGCGTGACGAAGCAGACGCGAAACGGCTCGCCGTCCCCGCGACCGCGATGACGGGCATGTTCGGCCTGATCCAGAACATGGCCGGCACGATCAACCTGCGGGCGCTGACCGCCACGATCGAGGCAGCGCGCGCCGGCGAGGCCGGGCTCTGCTTCGCCGTGGTGGCCTCCGAGGTGAAGGCTTTGGCCGATCAGGCCGCCCGCGCCACCGGCCAGAT
>NZ_JAKSYH010000223.1 GCF_022829295.1 Methylobacterium sp. J-088 | reverse complement strand
CGAGCGGCATCCATGATCCATCGAACAGAAATGCCCGGCAATTTCTGGTCCGAGCTTGAGCGCAACGTGTCATCTAAGGTGGGCGACGCCCTTAACACAGATGAAGTTCCGCATGAGCTGCTGATCTCATATCTGCGCGATCTGGAGGTCATGGCACGGACAGCATGTTATAGCCGACAGACCGTTCAGATCATCGCCTCGGGCCGAAGAGTTCTCGGAGATCGAACCCAAGTTGGACCACAGGACGGGCCGTTCGCATACGCCGTCGCGTGAGCGGATTGGATCTGGGGACGGTGAACTATGTCATGACCGAACAGGCGTTCGCGATCCTGCTGGCCTCGGCCTTCACCTTCGGGTGCGCGGCGATCCACGAGGGGCGCGAACACGCGCGGCATCTGACGCCAATCCTCGCGAGCATCACGACCGGCTTGGCTTTCCTGGCGGGTATGATTGCGCTCGCCGAGAGCGGGCCAGTCAGCCTCCCGGCCGGCGACATGAAGTCCGGTCTGCGCGCGGAGCGCACCCAACGGCAACAGCCACGACTGGGGACAATGATGACCGAAGTCCGAATTGGAAGTGCGGAGCTGCCCAATAAAGCTCGTGAGGGTGGTGACAGCGAGGGCCGGGCTTGGCTGGGAGAGAACAGATTTCCGCAAAAGCTGCCTACCCTCGAAGAGCAGAACGCAGCAAACCGCACCAAGACGACCGTGAAGCACAGCCTCAAGCGCGGGTTGCAGGAGGCAGAGCGCACGATGGACGAGAAGTAGGTCGTAGGCAGGCTGGCTCGGGGTCATGCGCTTGCCTCTAATTCGGCCTCAACCGCCGCCATCTCCTCGTCGGTTGCAGCAACAGCGCTGCACCAGGCCATGTGAACCGGGATCGGCATCGCGAATTTCGGGATTTTGTACGCGCCGAGCGCGTCGCGGCGGGTCTCGGTGCCGACGTCTACGATCAGACCAGCATCAAGCAGGGCCTTGATGGTCTTCGGAGAGCAGCGCGGGGGCTCCCCGCAGCCGATGGCGTCGAGAGCCTTGCGCTCGGCAGAAGTCCGGCCTGGATGGGGCATGCGGTCTGGATCGGGCTTGCGGGGCATGGACGGCTCCTTAGGCTGCGGGACGGTTCAAGGCGAGGTACGAGGCCCAGACCCGGCGCTTGTCGAGCGGGTCGAGGTCGGACAGAGCCGCGAGGGTGGACGGCAGCAGACCGGCATCCTGCTCAGCGCGCAGCAGCAGATCGGCGAGGGCCTGACCGCGCGGACCAGTAGACAGGTGAACGACGGCGCGGAGGCACCTCAACCGCGCCTTGCGCTCGGCCGGGTCAATGTCGCCGCGAAACGGGCCCCAAGCGTCGGCGGCGGGGATCATGGCCGCGCCTCAACGGATACCGGCGGATGTTGGCGGTGCATTTCAGCCTGCCGGCCGGACCGCAGGTCGGCGAGCAGCGGGCCGTAGACCGAGCCGGGTCGTGCTGGATCGGCGTCAGGGTCGAACCGGATGATTTCAGGCAGGACGGGCGCAGTCGGCATCGGCCGGGCCGGCAGGTCAACAACGCAGCGGTAGCGAGCAGCCAAGGCGGGATCGTAGTCGGCGGCGCGAGGCAGGCGCGCGGCAGCGGGAGGCTCGGCGGCTGGCTGAGCATTCTCAAGGATGAGGCCGGCCAAAGGCCCGAGACGGCTTTCAAGCCAAGCCCGCAGATCTAGTGGTTGAGCTCTGACGGTTGAGTCCGTGTGGGGTTTCGGTTTGAGGCCCATCCTGCGAGTCTGGCCGGATGCGCAGTGGCATCTCTTTCACGCTCTCCACCTCGGATCGCCTTCGGCTCGAAGCACTCGTGGCGGCTCGAAACACGTCGCATCAGCACGTCTGGCGCGCCCGTATAGTGCTGCAGAGCGCCGTTGGGCGGGGCACGCATGCTGTCATTCGTGTGGCGGTCGTGTTCTAGACAGAGTTGTGGCGCTGGCCGGACCGCAGGTCGGCGAGCAGCGGGCCGTAGACCGAGCCGGGTCGTGCTGGATCGGCGTCAGGGTCGAACCGGATGATTTCAGGCAGGACGGGCGCAGTCGGCATCGGCCGGGCCGGCAGGTCAACAACGCAGCGG
>NZ_JAKSYH010000176.1 GCF_022829295.1 Methylobacterium sp. J-088 | reverse complement strand
GAGCGGCGCGATGGATGCCGCGGGCGATTTCCTCGTAGCGGCGGCGATGGCGCTGGCCGGTCGCGGTGTAGGAGCGGAGATCCTGGGGCATGGGCGCGGCTCCTCAGTGCGCAGCGGCGCGGTGGGCGGCCTTGGCAACCTCCCAGGCGGCCTTGAGAGCGGAGTACATCGCCACGCGGCGAGAGACGCCGCAGCGCTCCATGATGCCGGGGGCGGCGCGACAGGCAGCGGCCACGATGTCGCCGCGGTCGTAGCGGCCGGCGGCGACGCTGGGGCGCTTGCTGGCGCCGAGTGGGATGAGATCGCGGGCCGGGAGCAGCCGGCCGGGGATCTTGGGCTCGT
>NZ_JAKSYH010000213.1 GCF_022829295.1 Methylobacterium sp. J-088 | reverse complement strand
CCACGCAGGCGTACTGCGAGCAGGGCAGCAAATGTCGAGAGTGGTTCGAGCTGTCGTCGACACGCCACGTCCCTCGCCGCAGCCCGCGGAGATCGCCCCACACCAGCTCGGCAGTTTCCGAGCGGGCGAGCACCGCCCGAGCCTCACCGAGGAAGCTGCGACCGGCCTCGGTCAGCTCAATCCCGCGCCCTACCCGATGGAACAGTTTGACCGCGTGCCTGGCTTCCAGCCCCGAGACCGCCGCGCTGACCGCAGACTGGACGATGTTGAGCGCTTCGGCCGCGCGGGTGATATGCTGGCGCTCGGCCACCGCCACGAAAATGCGCAGCTGATCCAGGGTCATCGACGGGCTCGGCGGTCTCGAAGAAGGCGGCGAGCCTATCACGCGCTGGTATGCTCGGGTCTGTGAGACTGCCCTATCAGAACAGCTACGTTCCAGCTTGACGGTTCCGTTTCTCAAACCCTATCGGACCGTCGCAATGTGGGTCGGCTTGCGGGCAGTATGTTGGGGTCCGGTTCCCCCCCGAGCCGAGCTTGCGGGGTGGCCGACGAACGACCGCTTATGAGAAACGCAAACGTTCTTCCCAGCGGCCGGGTTGGGTCGATAGGAGGCTGTCCGCTTTTCCCACGGACCTTCTCCGAAGCGGACCGACAGCTTTCGGCCAAACCCTGCCATTCCAGACCGCGGCTTCGCTTCAATTTTTCGCGTTGCCGGAGGCATTCCCGCGCTACGTCGCGAATGTCGGCGCGATCCCGTACTTCCGACTGGACTGTCGCCGCCAATAGAGCGTGTGTGCTGAGCGGCCCGACGCAGCCGCGGGCCGAGGCAGCCACGCGCTTGAGGTGACGGTATGAGCGAGACGACTACGGGCCGGGTGGATACGAACGAGACCAGCCAGAGCGTGGCCGCCATCAGCACCCGCCTGACCCAGGCCGCCGCTCTCGCCAAGACCACCCTGGTCTGCGCCGACTCCGAGCGCGAGGCTGTGCGCATCGTCCTCGACCTCGACGTCCCCCTCAGCGAGGCCAAGACCCTGCACGGCGCCATCTGTCTCATCGACCACATCAACCGAAAGGTCGCCGAGGCCACCGCTCCCGGCGATTGACCGTCTGTTCGCGTGCGGCCGTCCCCATGCGATCGCCACACGCGGTCTCCTCGCTTCACCCCGCCGGCCCGTCGCGGAGCCGATCGCGGGGTCAGGCCGGTGGAGGGGCTCGCCCGCCGCCACGGAGACGATCACCATGACCGCCACGAATGCCGCTGCCATCACCGCCGCCGCCCCAACGACCGTCCCCCTGAACCGGACCGAAGCTGGCTTGCTGCAGGCCGCCGCTGCGGACGGAGGCCGCCTGACGCGCCCCGCCGCGATGAAGCCCGCCACCTACGCGCGACTGCTCGGCCGCTTCCTGCGCGATGGCCTGGTATTCGCACCCCCGGAGGCGGACGGCCCACACCGCCTCACCCCCGCCGGATACCGGGCCGTCGGCCTCGCCCCGCCCAAGCCACCGCGCGCCGCCAAGGTGAATGCGGCTGCCTGCGCCGCCGCACCGGCGGTCATCGATGGTGCCGCGGCCTCGAGCAAGAAGGCGCAGGTGCTGGAGCTGCTGAGGCGTGAGCAGGGGGCGACGCTCGCCGAGCTGATCGCCGCCACCGGCTGGCTGCCTCACACCACCCGCGCCGCCCTCTCGCGAATCCGTACCGGCGGGCAAGCGCTGCTCAAGGCCGCCCGCCCCGACGCCGCCACCGCCTACTGCATCCCCGCGCCGGTGACCCCGGTCCCCGCCCCGCCCCGGGCGCGCAAGCCCCGACGCACGCCGGCGGCCGAGGCCGCCGGCGCAACCCCGGCGGCAGCCTGATGGGCGGGGAGCGCATGCCCGCCGCGGCGCAGTCGATGGCGGCGGTGGTCGGGACGGGGGCTGCCCCCGCCGCCGACCGGCTCGCCGCCGCGCTCGACGAGCTGGCCGGCCTCGACGCCGCCAGCCTCACCCGGCGCTGGCGGCGGGACTTCGGTTCCGCCGCTCCGCCCGGCCTCTCCCCCGCCCTGCGCGCCCGTATCCTCGCCCACCGCCTTCAGATCCGCGCGTTGGGCGGCCTCGACCGCGACACCGCGCAAGCTCTCGGCCGTTTCGCGGCCGGGCGGGGGACGGGGGCCGGACGAGTTACGTCTGAACCTGGCGCCGCGGTCACCTCGACCGCCATCGCCGTCCCGGTGCCGGACCGGCGCGGGCACACCCCCGGCGTACAGCTGTCGCGCGAGTAGGGCGGGCGGATGCACACCGTCACCGTGCTCGACGTCGGCTACGCCTGGGACGGGGCGACCTACCCCAGCCTGTCCCGCGTCGCCCACGCCATCACCGGCACCAAGTGGAACGGCCCCCGCTTCTTCGGCCTGCGCGAGCGGGCCGAGGCGGCGACGGGGGCCGGGCGAGAAAGGGTTGAGGGGAGGCCCCCAACGTGAGCGCTAAATTGCGTCGTTCGGCGAACGCTGCACAGCATCCCCCCTCGGGCGCCCGCCCGGCGCTGCGCTGCGCGATCTACACGCGTGTCTCGACCGAGCACGGGCTGGAGCAGGAGTTCAACTCGCTGGACAACCAGCGCGAGGCTGCCGAAGCCTACGTGAGAAGCCAGGCTCACGAGGGCTGGCGGCTCCTGCCCGAACGCTACGACGACGGCGGATACTCCGGCGGTACCCTCGAGCGTCCCGCCCTCCGGCGCCTGCTCGACGCTGTGCGCGAGCGCCGAGTCGATGTCATCGTCGTGTACAAGGTCGACCGCCTGACCCGCGCGCTCGCCGACTTCGCCAAGATCGTCGAGCTGTTCGACGCGCATGGCACATCGTTCGTGTCGGTGACCCAGGCGTTCAACACCACCACCAGCATGGGGCGCCTCACCCTCAACGTCCTCCTATCGTTCGCCCAGTTCGAGCGCGAGGTCACCGGCGAGCGCATCCGCGACAAGATCGCCGCGTCCAAGCGCAAGGGCATCTGGATGGGCGGGGTGGTGCCGCTGGGTTACCGTGTCGATACGCGCGCGCTGCATGTCGTCGAGGAGCAGGCCGAGGTCGTGCGCGCGATCTTCGCCCGCTATCGCGCACTCGGCACGGTCAGCGCGCTGCAGGCCGAGTTGGAGGCCAGCGGCATCCGCGTGCCCGAGCGCCGCGACGGCAAGGGCAAACCGGTCGGGGGCGGGGCGTTCACCCGCGGGCACCTGTACAAGATCCTCGCCAACCCGATCTACGTCGGCCGGCTCAGCCACCGGGGCCGCGTGCACGAGGGCCAGCACGTTGGCCTCGTCGAACCGGCGACGTTCGACGCGGTGCAGGCGCAGCTGGCAGCCAACCATCACGCACATACCGCCCGGCGGCGGGAAGGCGCGCATCTGCTCACCGGGCGCATCCGGGACGAGCAGGGCCAAGCAATGACTCCGAGCCACACGGCAAAGGGCGCGCGGCGCTACCGGTACTACGTCAGCCGGGCGGCGGTCCGGGAGCGGCCTACCTGCGCCGTCCGGCGCATCGCAGCCCACGCGGTCGAGGACAGCGTGGTCCAGGCGCTGCGCGCGACGCTTCGCTCGACCGGCGCATCTGCCTCTTCATCCGCTCCGGTATCCGAGATCCTCAGCGACGCCGAAATAGTTGCGATCCACCTCGCGCGGGTGACGATCCATCCCGACGCGCTGCTGATCGAGCTGGTTGGCGGGCACGAGAGTGATCCGATCCGCATCCCCTGGTCGCCCACGGGGCATCGTCGGCGCCGGGAGATCGTCGTGCCCCCGGGGGTGGAGCGTGATGGCTTGCGACCGATGAAGGTCGAGGACCGCGCGCGCATCCTCACGGCCATCGCCCGCAGCCGCACCTGGATCGACGACCTCGTCGCGGCGCGTGCGGCGGGAACCGCGGCCATCGCACTGCGCGAGGGCTGCAGCGAACGCGCGGTGCGAATGGTGTTGCCGCTCGCCCATCTCGCCCCTTGGATCGTGCGGGCCATCGTCGACGGGCGCTTGCCGCGCGGCATCGGCGTCCGGCATCTGGCCGAGCTGCCGGCATCCTGGGCGGAGCAGGAGCGCGCCCTAGGCTTGTGAGCACATCACCGCGCCACCGCGCCACCGCGCTCCGGGGCCATCGCCGGGCGATCCAATCCCCTACCATCTGAGCCGAACTTCAGCGCCACCTTCCTTGCGTCGTCGGCGGCCGCTCGCATTCGCATCGCCGTGCGCCCGCGGCGAACGACCCATGTATCCGTCATCGATCCTGTGCGCGGAAACAGGTTTGGCAGCAGCGGAGACGGCGGCCTCGTTCAGCAGCCAATCCGAGGTCTGGCGGGTTAGAGACTGGCATATCGTCGTGGAGACGCGGCTAAGTCGCGAACACCGCGCCGTTTTTCGTATCGACCACCAGGCACGCAGTTTCTGAAAACTGCCTGGTGGAGCTGAGGGGACCGTAACCCGCGAACGGGTTAAGTGCCTGTCGCCGCTTCAAGTCCTTGCCCAAGCTGCGCTTTCGGGGATGACGACGGGGATGCGGAGGGGATGTCCGGCATGTGCGTCCCTATGTAACCCCATCCCGAATTCATTCCGGGCGCCGGCCGCGGGAACGCCGCGGCGGCCGCCCGCAAACCGGACGGGCGGGAAGAGCGGATCCGCCGCGACGCCCCCCACAGACCCGATGGGCGTGCAGGTGCGCGAAGGCGCGGCCCTCCTTCGGCGGCGATCGGCACTGTCCCCGAGCGTGGTCATGCGCGGCGACATCGCGATAGGCCCCGCCGGACCGACGCGCGGCGTCTTCGAGGCCCGGGATAGGCTTATGCCTCGGTCTTGCGACGATCCGACGTGCGCAATCATGGCAAAGCTTGTGGTCGGGAGGGGGGCTATCACCCGCCGCAAACGTGGCTCCGGTCCGACGTCGACGAGCTGGCCGGGGGGCGCGAGGAGGGATGCCTGGAACATCGCCGGTTGCACGCCCTCGCCGATGCCGCCTGACGACAGCGAGGGGCAATACCAGAGTGGCCAACGACTCGATCTGGTCAAATAGTGGTCAAAATCTGACGCTTGGTAGCCAGTCGCGGGGTCTGCAACGGGTGGATTTCGGCAGGTCCGCTTTTGGGGCGCAAAACCAAAAATGCGGACGGCGAGATAGCAAAGGCGAGGACGGCTCGACCCTGCGTTGAATGACAAATGTAACAGATCAACTTCAAGCTCGGTGGCTTGCGCATGCCGATCCTGGTCCGACCACGCAGGCCTCGAAATTGGCGGTTGAGCGGTGCCCGAGGAATGACGAAAGCCTTTACGGCACAGCCGTGCGGCAGGTTCGCCCACATCGGAACGCCCCGCACCGCCGGTTGTTCGGGTCCCAGGGAACGGCTCCCCTGGAAAGATCACCCTTGCTGAATGCGACCAGAAGACTGCGTTTCCTGGTCGCGGAGAGCGAGCCGCCCCACGCCAGGGGGAAACGCCGGGAGAGCGTCGGACGCTCGTCCGGGGAAACCTACGTCGAGACCTTGGAACGTCTCGCACCCGGCGCCCTGTGCCATTGCATCAAGCCCGCCGACGCCGATTGCGCGTTGCCGGAAGGTGAGAGTTTGGCAGGGTACGACGCCGTGTTCCTCTCCGGTTCCCCGCTTTCTCTGTACGAGGAAACCCCGGAGGTCCGGCGTGCCCTGGCGTTCATGGGGGCGCTCTTCGCCTCGGGCACCCCGTCCTTCGGGTCCTGCGCCGGCCTGCAGATGGCGACAGTCGCTGCGGGCGGGACGGTGAGGCCGAACCGGAACGGACCCGAGGCCGGGTTCGCCCGCCGCATCACGCCGACCGACGCAGGCCGGCCGCATCCGCTCCTGCGCGGCCGGCCCGCCGCCTACGATGCGCCGAGCATCCACACCGACGAGGTCGAGACCCTTCCGGCCGGAAGCATCCTTCTCGCGAGCAACCGAGCCACCGTCGTCCAGGCCGCAGAGATCCGATTCGAGGGTGGCACTTTCTGGGGCGTCCAGTACCACCCGGAGATCGGCCTGGACGAGGTGTCCGGGGCGCTGCGGCGCCAAGCGGACGACCTGATCGAGGCCGGGCTCGCGATAAACCGGCGTGAGGTCGAGGACCAGGCCGACTTGGTCGAGGCACTGCATCGTGAACCGGGGCGGCGGGACCTGGCGTGGCGGCTCGGCCTCGACGAGCAGGTCACCGACGACGACCTGCGGCAGGCGGAAATGCGCAACTTCATCGAGGCGCTGGTCGTCCCAACCCGAAGCAAGCGACGCTGAGACGCCACTCACGTCTCACGGATGTTTGGCACCGGGTGGCCGAACAAAGTTGTGCCGAAACGGGAAACCGTTCGCGTCGGTGCCTGTTGGAAACAGATGCCGGACAAGCGCCCCCTTCCAGTATCGGTCGTCCTCGTGGTCGAGGACGACGGATTCGTACGCTTCACCGCGGTATTGATGCTGGAGGATGCGGGCTTCTCCGTGGTCGAGGCGGCCAACGCGGACGAGGCGTGGGACATCCTCCTCGCCCGCGACGATGTCGGGGTCCTGTTTACCGACGTCGACATGCCAGGTTCCATGTGCGGCAAGACCCTGGCCGAACGCGTCCACCGCTCGTGGCCGGACATCCGGCTGATCCTGACCTCCGGCCGCCAACGGTTTTCCGAGGACGAGGTGCCGGACCATGGACTGTTCGTGGCAAAGCCCTACAACGGTCCCCAAGTGGTCGACGCGATCCATCATGCGCGGTAGGTGATACGGGAGCCAGGCGGCCTTCCGTGGGTATCCTGGGCATGTTGCGGGAAAGCCTCGGCTTCCGCCTAGAGCTCCATGCCCGACAACGTCGCGGCCGCCTGGATCAAAGCAAGGTGCGTCAGTCCTTGGGGCAGGTTACCGAGGAAGGCGCCCGTCATCGGGTCGGCCATCTCGGAGTAGGTTCCGGAGTTGCGGTCGAGTGCCTGCACCACCGCCTCGAATTTCTCCGCGCCAGCGTCGGCCTGCCCCAGCAACGCCATCGCCTCGGCGAGCCAGAAGGTGCATGAGAGGAAGCACCCCTCCTCGGCCTCCACCCCGGTATAGCGGTAGTGGTAGGGCCCGCGCCCGAGTTCGCGGTCGATGGCCTCGCAGGTGGCACGCAGGCGCGTGGGGTTGCCATAGCGGAACCGGACTGCCAGCGTCAGCGAGGCGTCGAGCATGTCGCTGCCGGGGTACATCACATAGGCTTGCTTGTCCTCCGACCAGCAATGCTCCTCGATCCACGCGGCGACGCGGTCGCGCGCCCGGACCCACCGGTCCTTGCAGTTCCCAGGAAGGTGGCCGTTCTCCGCCATCTCGACGGCACGGGCGAGCGCCTGCCAGCAACTGATCTTCGATCCGGTGTAGTGTTGCTGCTCGGGCAGCTCCCAGATCCCGGCATCCTTCATCTTCCACTTCTCGGCGCACTCGTCGGCCAGGCGCGCCAGCAGGGCGCCACTGCGCAGGTCGAGCATACCACCGCCGACCACGAAGCGTTCTGCCGTCTCGAAGATGTCACCGTAGATGCCGTGCTGGTGCTGCCCGGTGGCGGCGTTGCCCGTGCGAACGGGTCGGGAGTTCCGGTACCCGGGTAGGTCGAGCTCCTCCTCCTCCGACACGGTCTCTCCGTTCAGGGTGTAGAGGACCTGGGCGCCATGCTCGTCCAGATGGCGGACGAGCCACGTCAGGGCGGCGCTGGCCTCGGCGTGAGCCCCGAGCCGGAGGTACGCCTTGATGACGTAGCCGGCGTCGCGGACCCAGGCGTAGCGGTAGTCGTAGTTCTTCTTCCCGCCGATCCCCTCGGGCAGGGAGGTCGTCGCCGCCGCCGCGATGGCCCCGGTCGGGGAGTATAGAAGGAGTTTCAGGGCAAGCGCGCTGCGCTCGACCTGCTCGCGGTAGCGTCCGCCGTAGCCCAGCCCCTCCGTCCACTCCTGCCATGCCTTGCAAGAGACCTCGATGCGGCGGTCGATATGCGCCACCGGCGCAACCACCAGGGGCTCGTGCTCGCCGGCCATGATGGCGACGGTCTCGATCCGGCCCGTCGTGACCTCGACGACGGCGGAGATCGCGTGGTCGTCCTCCGCCTCGATGCGGATACCGTCGCTGTACCTATAAAGGCCCATCAGGTCGGCGACATGGAACGCCTTCCCGCTGGCATTCGCCGACAGGAAGGGTCCGGCGGTGTCGCCGCGGGTGCCGAACACAAGGGTGATCCGGAAGCGCACCCGCCCCTCCAGGCCCTCGATGCGGCGGGCGAGCTCCGCCCAGGGCAGTCGTCCGGCCGGCCCGCTGTTGAGGCTCTCGGTCAGCCGCGCCTTTCCCGTCGCCGTGGTGAACACGGTCTCGTGGACGTTGCTGCCGTCGCGGTAGCCGATCTCGGCGGTGAACGGCGCGTCCGGCGTCACGGAGAAGTAACCGCCCTCATGCGACGACAGCAGACGGTCGAACAGAGGCGGCGAATCGAGGTTGGGACAGCACCACCAGTCAATCGACCCGTCGGCCCCCGACAAGGCCACCGAACGACCTTCACCGAGCGCTGCGTAGGCTTCGATGGGAAGGTACCCGTCCTCTCGTTCGACGGGTCCGCCGGAGCGGGGAAAGGGTTTCAGCACGTGCGATGACTCCGAGGGGAATGATAGGCTTTGGGCCGTTCAGACGCGGAACTGCGGCAGGACATGGCCGCCGAACGCCTCCAGGAAGGCGTCCTGGTTCCGTCCGACCTGATGGACGATGATCTCCTCGAAGCCGATCTCGGCCAGCTCGGCGAGCCATGCGGCCTGGCGCCCGAGATCCTCGGAGACCCGCACACAGCCGTGGACGTCCTCCGGCCGCACGAAACGTGAGGCGGTCTCAAAATCCTCGGGCGTGCGCAGGTCCCAATTGGCATCGCCCTCCAGCATGTTGGCCGCCCACTGCCCATGCGCCTCGGCCAGCGCCCGGTCGGCATCCGCATCCCAGCAGACCTTGGTCTGGAGGAAGATCGGCTTGCCCGCCCCGCCGCCCTCGCGGAACGCGTCAACGACGGGACGGAGCTTTTCCGGCTCGATGCCGACGGTGACGAGACCGTCGGCCCATGCTGCCACCTTCCGCGCGGTATCGGCGGTGACGGCCCCGCCGATCAGCAGCGGCGCCTTCTCCGGGCGGGAGTAGAGCTTGGCATCGATCACGGTGACACGGCCGCGATGGGTCACGGTCTCGCCCTGAAACAGGGCCCGGATCACCGCCGCGCACTCACCCAGCCGCGCGGTTCGCTCGACCTTTTCCGGCCAGGGCAAACCAGTGACATCCTCATTGAGACGCTGGCCGCTGCCAAGGGCCAGCCATAGCCGCTCCGGAAACATCTCCGACAGGGTTGCGGCTGATTGCGCCAGAATGGCCGGGTGGTGCCGGTAGCCCGGCGCCGTGATGATCCCGAACGGGATTCGCGTCGTCGCCAACGCGGCGCCGAGCCAGGACCACGCATGTCCGGCATGACCCTGGGCATTGCTCCAGGGCTTGAAGTGCTCGGACGACATGGCGCAGGCGAAACCGGCCTGCTCCGCTGCCTGGACGTGGGAGAGGAGCACCGAAGGCGCGTACTGCTCATGGGAAGCATGGTAGCCGATACGCGCCAAGTCCTGAGTCTCCGTCCAAACGAGACGCGAACGGCCAGTTTCTGGTGGCGTTCCGAAGCCGGCCTGCCTCACCTCGACGCAACCGCGTACTCGCGGCCGCTATCCGACGCCGGTCGGTCCGTCGATGACCCGGCGTACGCGCCGCGCCAGTTCGAGGCGCTTGTACGGCTTGTTGATGATCTCGAACTCGGTGCCGCCCGCGTCGGTGCGTTCCAGGGACGCTTCCGCGTAGCCCGTGGTCAGCAGCACCTTGATCTTCGGCTGCCGCTCGCGTGCGGCGCGCGCCAGCATCACCCCGTTCATTCCGCCGGGCATGATCAGGTCGGTGAATAACAGGTCGATGCGTCCCTCGCCATCGAGGATCTCGATGGCCTGCTTGGGCCCGTCCGCGACGATGACCTTGTAGCCGAAATCCTCCAGAATGGTCGCCGCCGTGGCCGCCACGTCCGGGCGGTCGTCGACGACTAGAACCGTCTCGGTCCCATGCCGGTCGGCGGCACGTTGCGATGCCTTGCGCTCGGCGTCGATCTTCTGGTCGGAGGCGGGGAACAGCAGCCTGACCGTCGTACCGTGCCCGACCTCGGAGTAGATCTTCACCGAGCCGCCGGATTGCTTGGCGAACCCATAGACCATCGCCAAACCCAACCCGGTACCCTTGCCTTCGGGCTTCGTCGTGAAGAACGGTTCCATGACCCGCGCGAGGATCGCCGGCGGCATGCCACTTCCGGTGTCGGTGACCGAGACCACGACGTAGGCCCCCGGGCCCACTGTTTTGAACAGGGCGGTGTCCTCGTCCTCGATCAGCAGGTTCTCGGTGGTGACGGTGACGGTGCCGCCGTTCGGCATGGCGTCCCGCGCGTTGATCAGCACGTTCAGCAGCGCCACCTCGGCCTGGGTCGGGTCGATGCGGGTGTTCCAGAGGTCCGGTGCCGGCACCAATCGCATCACGACCTGCTCGCCGAGCGTACGCTCGGCCATCTCGCTCATGTTCTGGACGAGACCGTTGAGGTTCAGGAGGCGCCCCTCCAGACGTTGCTTGCGCGAGAAGGCGAGGAGCTGGTGGGTCAGCTTGGCGGCGCGATCCGAGGCGTCCCGTACCGCCTCGCCGGCCCGACGCATCCGGCCGACGTCGATGTCGGGGTGGTCGATGAGCGCCAGCATCACCTCGTTATGCCCCGAGATGACCTGCAGCAGGTTGTTGAAGTCGTGCGCGATGCCGCCGGTCAGCTGGCCCAGGCTTTCCATCTTCTGGGCTTGGTGGAGCGATTCTTCCGCATCGCGACGGCGGGACACGTCGAGCTGCGAGCCGAAGAAATAGATGAGGTCGCCCGAGCGGTTGAACACCGGGCTGACGAACAGCGCGTTCCAGAACGAGGACCCGTCCTTGCGGTAGTTGATGATCTCCGTCGAGAACTCGCGCTGTTCGGCAATCGCCGAACGCAGCTCGGCCACGACCTCCCGGTCGGTCTCACGTCCCTGGAGGAAGCGGCAATTGGTGCCGATCAGCTCGTCCCGGGTGTAGCCCGTCATCCGTTCGAAGGCGCGGTTGACGAAGATGATCGGGTTGTCCGCCTGGTGCGGGTCCGTGACGATCATCGGCATGCGCGTCGTCTCGACGGCGGCGAAGAAGATGTCGTGGTGCTGGTCGACGACGCCGGAGGGACCGCTCCCCGTCACGGGCGTCTTGGGCCCGTGGATCTTTGGTTTCTCGGGCGATGACGTCACGTTCTGGCGGCTCCGGGGATTGCGGCCCGGCGGAGGCCGGGAATCGAGCTAACCTAAAGCCTCCCCGCCCAGCCTTCGAGGTTGGTTCGAACAACCCGTGAACGTCAGGATGTCGCAGTCGAGCCGAGGCGACTCCCTAGGCCGCATCCCGAAGCGCGTGGACGCGGCAATGTTCCAGGTAACCCGTTTCGTGGAGACCTGCCAGGTGGACCACGCTGGACCAAAGCCACCTGGGAGCCTCGTCACCGTCACGCATGCGAGTGACCTCGGCCTCCCATTCTGAGGCGGTAGCCTGATCCATCTGGCGGCCATGTGCCCTTCCGACAACGTGCGCCAGATATCCGGCGGCGCGAACCGCCTCGGTTTTCGAGAACTGATCGACGTCGAGCTTCAGGTCCTGGGGGCAAAGTTCGCGCATCACCACAGAGCGGTCGAGAAGCCGAATGGGTAGCATCCGGTCACCCAGGTTCGGAGACATGGCCCGGGCGCCACAGACGACTCGTCGGGCCGGGTCCGTAGGCATGCTGGCATCGGCATGGGTCGGAGCGAGCGCATCCACTGCTTCCTTGAAGTCAACCAAGGCGAACGAGCGGTGCCCATCGGCATCCGTTATGCGGACGAGACCGGCGTAGCGCAGGTTGCCCAGGGAGCTGCAGCCCTTCATCCAATAGGCGGCGTCGACCAGGCGGATCTCGGCTTCGTCATAGCGCCCGTTGAGGGACAGCACCAATCTCCGTACCTCCGGGTTCTCGAACGCACCATCGAGTGCTCCTCGCTCCGCGGCGTCGAGGGCCCAGAACTTGCGGCCCAACGGTATCGACGGCTCGACGTCCTTGATGCGCTCGCGGGCGAGGTGCTTCCAGCGCCTGCCCAGGGCTCGGACCCGAACCGTACGCACGGCATCGGGCTCGCGGCCGGACGCGTTGCCGGCCAAGCCGGATACATATCCGCGCATCATCTCCTCCAGCATCCGGGCCGTCACGACGCCCGGCAGGTCGGACCCACGTGCGGCGCTCGCCAAGGAGAGCCCGAGCCGCACGAGGTCGTGCGCCGGGTTCCCGATCACGGTCTGGTCGAGGTCGCGCACCTGGACGTCGACCTGTCCGTCGGCATCGGCAAGGGGGCCGAGGTTGCCCAGGTGGCAATCGCCGCAGATCCAGACCGGGGGACCTTCCGGGAGACAGCCCGAGCCGAGACCATCGAGCCATTCGTAGAAGCGAGCGGTGTTGCCGCGTACGTAGGCGTGGGCCGACCGTGCCATCTTCCGTTCGCGCTGTCGCTCCAGCACGTGATCCCGTTCGTGGCGGTCGAACGTCTTCATCTTGCCCATGGGAACGCCCTTCGACAAAGCGCCAGGAGGTCTCAGGACACGGCCTTCGCCCCCTCGCGTCGATCAACGCCCCATGGCGCTGGATCGCTGCGCGGCCATTTGCCTTCCCTGTGGATGAAGGTCCTCTCTTATACGTAAGGTTGGCGAGGATGGGAGGATGTCTTTTCCCCAGTCCGGGGCTCCACATCGGTCCAGGTGGTCCCCGAGCTTGCGGTGGGATACCCTGCATGGGATGACCCCGCGGTCGTTGACTTCGAAACGGCGCTGAATCGTCCATGGCCGTCGTGACCTTGCTGCCACGATGCCGACGCGAGGCGAGCCGGTCGATACGGACGAGCAACACGGGATGGGTCATGAATGGACAGAGAGGATGAGCTCCGTTCCCGCCTGAGGGATGCCGAGAGGGAGATCGAGCGGCTCAGGGACGATGTCGCACGCCTGTCCCACGCCCCCCTCGCGGGGGAAAGGACGTCCGCGGCCGGGGCCGACCTGCTGTTCACGGCGGCGGAAAAGACCCGCATGCCGCAGATCGTCACCGACCCGAACCTTCCGGACAATCCCATCGTCTTCGCCAACCGCGCGTTCCAGGAGCTCTGCGGCTACGGCGCCGAGGAGCTGATCGGACGAAACTGCCGCTTCCTACAGGGGCCGGACACCGATCCGGGTGACGTGGCGAAGATCCGGGATGCCGTGGCGGCCCGGCGGGACGTGGTCGTCGAACTGGTGAATTATCACCGCGACGGCACCCCGTTCCGCAACGAACTCTACGTCAGCCCCGTGTATGGGCCGGACGGGGACTTGCGGTACTTCTTCGCGAGCCAACTCGACGTCACCCGCTTCCGGACGGAGGAGGAGCGGCTCGCGGAGAGCGAGGCGCGGTACCAGACCCTGTTCGAGGCCGTGGATGCCGGGTTCTGCATCGTCGAGATGCGCTACGATGCAGAGGGTCGGGCCGTCGACTACCGCTTCGTGGAGGTCAACCCGGCCTTCGAGCGCCATACCGGTTTGCGCGGGGTGACGGGGAGGTGGGTCAGCGAACTCGTCCCCGGATTGGAACGGGCCTGGTTCGACGCCTACGGAGAGGTGGCCCTGACCGGTAGGCCGACGCGCTTCGAGAGCGGCGCGATCTCCCTTGGGCGCTGGTTCGACGTGCATGCCCTTAGGATCGGGGACCCCGCTCGCCGTCGCGTCGCCATCCTGTTCAACGACATCACGGACCGGCGCAATCTGGAAAGCCACCTGCACGCCTCCGCCCGCGACCGTACCGAGGAGCGCGACACCCTCTGGCGCGCCAGCCGGGACCTTTTCGTGGTATGCGGTCTGGATGGCCGGTTCCGGACGGGAAATCCCGCTTGGGCGACGATGCTGGGGTGGGAGGCCAACGAGGTCGCTGGTGCCCGCTTCGACCACTTCGTCCATCCGGATGACAGGGAGACGGCCCGCTTAGGCTTCGAACGGGTCGTCGGGGGTTCTGCGCTCGACGACGTCGACGTTCGGGTCCGGTCGAGGGACGGCACCTATCGCTGGGTGTCGTGGAACGCGATCCCGAGCGAGGGCCACTTCTACGCCGCCGGCCGGGACATCACCGAGCGTCGGGCCCTGGAGGAGCAGCTTCGGCAATCCCAGAAGCTGGAGGCGGTCGGTCAGTTGACCGGCGGGGTTGCGCATGACTTCAACAACCTCCTGACGGTGATCAAGTCGTCGACCGACCTGCTCAAGCGACCGAACCTGCCGGAGGAACGGCGGACCCGCTACGTCGACGCCATCTCCGACACCGTCGGGCGCGCGGCGAAGCTGACGGGCCAGCTCCTGGCCTTCGCGCGCCGGCAGGCCCTCAACCCCGAGGTCTTCGATGTCGGGAAAAGCGTGGCCTCGGTCACCGACATGGTCGCGACGCTGACGGGCGCCCGCATCGCCGTGACCACGACGGTGGAGCCCTTCCGGGACGGCACGGGCATCGAGGTGCCGTGCCTGATCAACGCCGATCCGAGCCAGTTCGACACCGCGCTGGTCAACATGGTCGTGAACGCCCGCGACGCGATGAACGGCGAGGGGCGGTTGGACATCCGCGTCCGGTCGACGCGATCCATTCCTGCCGTTCGCGCGCATCCATCCGTGGCAGGTGATTTCATTGCCGTATCGATCTCGGATACCGGTGCCGGCATCGCCCCGGACCTCGTCGATAGGATCTTCGAGCCGTTCTTCACCACCAAGGGGGTGGGCCAGGGAACCGGCCTCGGCCTGAGCCAAGTGTACGGGTTCGCCAAGCAGTCCGGCGGAGAGGTGGTGGTCGAAAGCGTGGTCGGCAGCGGCACGACCTTCAGCCTCTACCTCCCCCGCGCCGAGGAAGTCCCGAGGCCGGTGGCGGACGAGCGCGAACCCGCCCTTCTCGCCGAGGGGCACGGGACCTGCGTTCTGGTCGTGGAGGACAATCCGGACGTCGGTGCCTTCGCCACCCAGGCCTTGCGCGAGCTCGGCTACCACACGGTCTGGGCCACCGACGGCGAGAAGGCGCTCGTCGAGATCGAGCGCATCCCGTTCCAATTCGAGGTGGTGTTCTCCGACGTGATGATGCCGGGCATGGACGGCATCACGCTGGCCCACCGGATCCTCGACCGCAGGCCGGGGATGCCCGTCGTCCTGACGTCCGGTTACAGCGAGGTGCTCGCCCAGGAAGGCGCGCATGGCTTCGAGCTCCTGCGCAAGCCATACTCGGAGGCGGACCTCTCCCGTATCCTGCGCCTCGCGGTCGAGCGGACGAGAACCACCACGCAAGGGTAGTTCCGACAATTGCCCAAGACCGATGCGAACCATCGGCAAAGGAGCATCACCGGGCGGAAGGTATGGGCACGAACACCCGTGGTGCATCCTGAATTCCGATGATTTTTTGGATGCTGCAAGACGTCGCGTCTCTCGGAAAAGGGAGCTTCCCTCCGACACGGGACTTAAACCGTAGGGCTCATTGATCGAGTTCGTCCGGAACACCAACACCCGGGGCATACATGAATCGTAGGGCCTCGACGCCAGCGGAAGTCGGCGATGGTCGGCGCCTGAACGCACTCGCCGACTACGGCATCCTGGATACAGGGCCGGAGAAGGGGTTCGACGACATCGTCCTGCTGGCACGACGGCTCTGCGCCGCCCCGGTCGCGCTGGTCAGCTTCGTCGCCTCGGACCGCCAGTGGTTCAAGGCCAGGTCGGGGTTCGCGCCCTGCGAGACGTCCCTCGACCGCTCCGTTTGCGCCCATGCACTCGGTGCACCGGACCTCCTGGTCATCCCCGACCTGTCCTCCGATCCCCGCACCCGCAACAACCCGTTGGTGACGGGCAAGGAGGGCCTCCGTTTCTACGCCGGGGCACCGTTGGAGGCGGCTTCCGGCGAACGCCTCGGTTCGCTCTGCGTCATCGATACGGCGCCCCGGCCAGGAGGGCTGACGGAGGAACAGGCCGAGTCGTTGCAGGCCCTGGCCGGACAGGTCATGGCCCAGATGGAGCTTCGGCGCGCGGCGAGCGAGCGCGAGCGCATCCTCTCCGGCCAGGAAACCTTGATCGCCCAGCAGAATGCCCTGATCGCGACGCAGGCGGCCATCTCGAGCGCCGCCAGCAATCGCGACGCCATCCTCGATGCGCTCGTTGGCGGGGTGATGGCTGCGGTTCCATCGGCGCAGGGCGGCGTGATCGAGCTGCGGGAAGGTGACGAACTCGTTTATCGCTCCGGTCTCGGCACATTGGCGGACCATGTCGGCCTGCGGCTTCCCCTCTCGGGCAGCCTGTCCGGACATACCCTGATCACCGGCAAGGCGGTGCTGTGTCCGGACGTACTGCTCGACCATCGGGTCAAGCGGGACGTCATCGCGCCGCTGGGCATGCGCTCCGCCATCTACGTTCCCGTCTCGCGCGGCGGCGCGCCCATCGGCGTGCTGAAACTCCAGTCGAGCCATCCCGACGCCTTCTCCGGGCGGGACCTCCGGGTGGCGAAGCAGTTCGCCGGCACGGTCGCTGCTGGGTTGGCCGAGGCCGGGGAGGCGGACGCGCGCCGGGATGTCCGCGCCGGAGAGGACACCCTCCGGACCGTGCTGGATAACCTCCCCGTCGGAGTCCTGATCGCCGAGGCCCCGTCCGGACGCATCGTCGGTCACAACGCGCGGGCGGAGGCCATCCTCGGGCACGGCGTGCTGCCTGCCGCTCCGGGCGAAGGGCCGGCGCGATGGATCGCCTTCCACGAGGACGGCCGGCCGGTCGCCCCCGACGAGTGGCCCCTGGTGCGTGTCACCCGCCATGGCGAACCGGGAGCCGAGCTTGAGGTCGAGTACCGGCGCGGCGACGGCACGATATCGTGGGTGGGGTTTTCGGCCGCTGCAATGAACGGGGCCGACGGACATCCCACCGGCGGCGTGGTCGTCGTCTCGGACATCGACGCGCGCAAGCGGTCCGAACGTCAGCTCGCTGCGGCCAAGGCGACAGCGGAGGAAGCCAACCGCGCCAAGAGCGAGTTCCTCGCCAACATGAGCCACGAGCTGCGCACGCCGCTGTCCGCGGTCATCGGGTACTCCGAGATGCTCCAGGAGGAGATGGAGGACGCCGGGCACGAGGATCTCCTGCCCGACATGCGCAAGATCGAATCGAACGCGCGCCACCTCCTCGGCCTGATCAACGATGTCCTCGACCTCTCGAAGATCGAGGCCGAGCACATGGAGGTTTACGTCGAGGACTTCTCCGTCGACGCCGTCGTCCGGGACGTGGCCGCCACGGTTGAGGCGCTGGTCGCCAAGAAGGGCAACGCCCTCCGCCTCGACCTTCGCGGGGATCTAGGGAGCGCCCACACCGACGTCACCAAGGTACGCCAGTGCCTGATCAACCTGCTTGGCAACGCCGCGAAGTTCACCGAGAACGGCTAGGTCACCCTCGCGGCCAAGCGCGAGCGGCGCGGTGGCGAGGATTGGCTCGTGTTCCGGATCGCCGACACCGGCATCGGCATGACGGCGGATCAACAGGCACGCCTGTTCGAGCGCTTCACCCAGGCGGACGCCTCGACTACGCGGCGGTTCGGCGGGACGGGTCTCGGGCTCTCCATCACCAAGGCTTTCGTGGGGATGCTCGGCGGCGACATCGTCGTCGACAGCGTGGAGGGACAGGGCACCACCTTCACGGTAAGCCTGCCCGTCCGTCTCGTGGAAGGGCAACCAGAGGGCGAGACCATCGCCGCCCTGTCCGAAAGCGGCGTCGAAGGGGCGTCCGCCATCGTGCTGGTTGTGGACGACGACCCGGCCACGCGCGACCTCCTCGCCCGCTTCCTCGAAAGGGACGGCTTCCACGTGGTCACCGCCGTCGACGGACGTGCGGGTCTCGAAGCCGCACGCAGGCTCCGTCCGCGCTGCATCCTACTCGACGTGACGATGCCTCGAATGGACGGCTGGACGGTGCAGCGGACGCTCCGTGCCGATCCGGACCTCGGCGATACACCCATCGTCATGGTGACGGTGCTCGACGAGCAGAACCTGGCATTCTCGCTCGGGGCCACGGACTACTTGCAGAAGCCTATCGACTGGGACGAGCTCGCGGCGACGATGGCATGGTTCAGGCCGGTGGCCTGTGATGGACCGGTCCTGGTGGTGGACGACGATGCCGATGCCCGAGCGAGGGTTTGCGGCGTCCTGTCCCGCGATGGGTGGCGCACCGCCGAGGCCGAGGACGGCTGTCGCGGCCTCGATGCGGTCGGCGCCGAACGACCGTGCCTGATCCTGCTGGATCTGATGATGCCAGAAATGGACGGATTCGCGTTCCTGCGGGCGTTGCGTGCCCAACCCGAATGGGCGCACCTACCCGTCATCGTGCTGACCGCCAAGGACGTGAGCGGCGAGGATCGGAAGCGCCTCGCCGGGCAGGCGGATCGGATCATCCGCAAGGGCCAACTGAGCCTGGATGACCTCGCCGCCGCGGTCAGGCAGGTGCTGGTTCCCGTAGGCCTTTCGCGATCCTGAAGCCGCCGTTCGCGTCCTTGAGGTAAGGCCGATGTGCTGCGATTGGCGCTCAGCGGTCGACTGGGGATCGTCTTGCGCTCGCTTGGTTCGCGTCCGATCCCGCTGCCTGCGCGGGGCCCGGGCCGTACGCATCCCGGTCAGGATCGGGCGGGCGTCTGGCATATGGAGGCCGCCCTTCCGCACGGTTTGCGGCGATACGCTCGCGGAGGCTGACGGCGCGTTCGGCAATCGCGGCCGCGTCGCAGCGACGGCAAGGGCCGCCGCGACCCGCAGCATCGCAGTTCCCCGGAAACCGGCACTTTGAACGCGACATGCTCGTCATGGACCCCAGCGTCGGCCGCTGCCCGACCCTGACATCCTTCCCCTGGGGCATCCGCAGTCCGGCGACAATTGCGATACCATGAACACTCAGCAGCCCCTCGTCCATCTTTTCACGCCCCTTCCCGCGGAACCCTTGCACAGGTTTTTCCACTCAGGCCCGTCATCGGATCGGGGGCTCGCACGTTGGCAGGGTCGGACGACGCATCTCGCCTGCCGGCATGGTCGAGGTCGGGACGTCCATAAGCGCGATGAAAGTCATGTGATCGATGGGGAAAACGGCGGGGAGGCAGGTAGTTGGAAGCCTGTCATCGAGCGGCGACGTGCGCGCGGCTGCACGGGACGCGATGATGGCCGCGCTCGCTACCTTCAAACCTGGGGCGCCTGTCCTGATCGTCAGCCATTTCGATGCGGATGGTCTGACCGCGGCCGCCATCCTGGCCAGGGCCTTACGGGACGCCGGTATGTCGGCTGAATCCCTCGTCATCGGCAAGGGGGAGTCGCCGTGGGATCCTGAGGTCACCGACCGGATCGCTGCCTGGAACCCCGGTGGGCTGATCGTCGCCGACCTCGGCACGCGGCGCGACCCGGTCCTGTCGGGCTGCCCGACCCTCGTCATCGACCATCACGTCCCGACCGGTGAACCGGAGGGTGCCGTCACCATCAGCGGAAACGGTCTCGATCCGGAGCCGACGACGGCCCTGCTCGCCTGGTGGGCGGCCGCTGCCCTGGGTGATCAGGCAGACCTCCTGTGGCTGGCGGCGGTGGGGCTCATTGGTGACATGGCGGAGGGGCTCGACTTCCCCGAGATCGCCGAGGCCCAGACCCGGTGGGGCAAGACGGCGCTGCGGGACGCTACATCGCTCGTCAACGCCCCTCGCCGAACCGCCGCCGCGGATGCCGGGCCGGCGCTTCGTCTGCTGCTGGCATCGGACGGCCCGAAGCGCATCACCAAGGGCGATGACGCGGACGCATCGGCCTTGCAGGCGGCGAAGGTCGAGGTTCGCGCGGCCATGGACAAGGCTAAACGGGTGCCGCCCGTGATCGGCGGCGACGTCGCGTTGATCTCGCTCGACTCGCCGTGCCAGATCCATCCGCTGATCGCGCAACAGTGGCGGGGCTGGTTCAGGGACAAGATCGTGATCGCAGCGAACGCCGGCTATCGCCCCGGCTGGGTGCATTTCGCGGCGCGATCAGCCAGCGGGCGCGACCTCATCGCATTCCTGGCCGAGCATCGCCCAACCAGCGCGGACGGACGTTATGGCAACGGTCACGCCCAGGCGACGGGTGGGGCGTTGAGGAACGCCGATTGGAACGGCTTCATCCGGGAACTCGGGTTCCCCCAGGCACAGGTGGACGCATGAACGGCAATGATCGCCCCCTGCGGCTGGGCTTTCCGGTCAAGGTCATGGGTCGGCCGGACCTGAAGTCCCAGGACACCCGTCGCTGGCAGAAGGATCCGCACCTCAAGTGCTCGCTTGAACTGCTCGACCACGTTCTGGACTACCTCAAATCGAAGAACCTCGACATGTACCGGATGTCGTCGGACATAGCGCCCTACGCGACCCATCCCGACATGCCCCAGTTCCACAACATGGTGGCGGAGAGCGACGCCGAGTTACGCGCTTTCGGCGCCAAGGCTCGGGACTACGATATTCGCCTATCGTTCCACCCCTCGCAATACGTGCTGCTGAACGCCCCCAACCCCGAGCTTACGAAAAAGAGTATCTGGGACCTCTCCAGCCAGGCCGAGATGCTTGATCGGATGGGGCTGGACGACGAGGCGGTGATGATCACCCATGTCGGCGGCGTCTACGACGACCACGAGGCGAGCCGGGCGCGTTGGGTCGACGGCTGGAACCTCTGCCCGGAGCACGTTAAGCGCCGCCTCGTGCTGGAGAACGACGACCTGCGTTTCTCCGCGGCGGACGTGCTCTGGATCCACGAGCGTACCAGTGTGCGGCTGATCTTCGACTACCAGCACTTCTGGTGCCTCAACCCCGAGCGGCTGGACATGCGCGAGACCTTCGAGCGGTTCCTCGCGACGTGGCCCGCCGGGGTTCGTCCGAAGATGCACTTTTCCTCGCCGCGCACCGAGCTGCGAGAGATCAAACAGAAGATCACCCCCAAGCAGCGGGAGGCGGCCAAGGCGGGGAAGGCCAGGGGTAAGTCGAAGGAGTTGCTGAAGGCACCGGTCAAGGCAACGGCACGGGTCAAGACGGTGTTGCGACCGCCAATCTGGACGGGTCATGCCGACTTCACCAATCCGTTCGAGTTCGCGACGTTCATGCGCATGGCCGAGGGGCTGGTCTTCGACGTGATGCTGGAAGGGAAATCCAAGGACCTCAGCCTCCTGCGTCTTCGCCCCGATTTGCTGCGCTTCGCACCCGATGTCGCCGCCCGGTTTGGGATCACCCCGCAGGCGGCGACGGACGACGAGGAGCAGTTGGAGGACGGCGTCGACGCGGACGAGGAGCCCGATGTTGACGAAGGACGTGCAGAGGCGGCTGAGTGAAAATCCACAAACGAAGCAATGCCGCCCCAGAGAGATGGAAACCGCCTGATAATATTGGAGCTTGTGTCGGTATCTGCCATAGTAACGGTATCATTAGAAGCCCAATGAATTAGTCTGGGCGTAGATTCAAATATTCATTTTGTGCCAATATAATTGAAGCCACGATTTTTTCTGACGTCCGCTTACGGGCATCCGGTGCAGCCCACGGAACGGCTGAGGTGGGTCGAGAGCAGCCCTTGGCGGCGGGTACCAAGCGTCAGATTTGGACCACTAGGTCGCGGCGTCGCCCTAATCCTGGGACGTAGGTTCGGCTAAGAGTCCGTCCGAGAAGGCAGGTTGATCGGTCGAGGCGCCTGACCGGGATCATGACGGCGCCGGCGTAGAGGAAGGCTCTGGCGTAGGCGAGGGTCGCTTCCGGAACGTTCCAGAGCCGTCGGTTGCGGCGGATCCAGGCGAAGAACCTCTCAACTACCCACCGGCGTGGATCAACAGCAGAGCCAACCTGATCCGGCGGCTTGCGCAAGATCTCGACGGCGATGATCATCGCTCTCGCTGGTTTGCCGCCGACATTGCCGGCGTCGCCGAGGCCCTGGGGTATCAAC
>NZ_JAKSYH010000175.1 GCF_022829295.1 Methylobacterium sp. J-088 | reverse complement strand
GGCCGCGTAGACTTCCACGGCAAACATCCTGGGCCCCTCCCGAAAGAGAAGCCTCTCCACTGGCCGGCTTTTACCCCGGCCGCATCAGCACCCCGCCGACGCTCCAGTGGATGGTTTTGTCACCGCCCTACACACGAACTCAAATCCATCGACGGCAGCGTGGCGGAGATCGAGAAGATCAACCGCCAGACCAACCTCCTCGCGCTCAACGCCAAGATCGAGGCCGCCCGCGCGGGGGAGGCGGGACGTGCCTTCGCGGTGGTGGCCGACGAGGTCCGCGGCCTCGCGGGCTCGATCAACGCGCTCTCGGGCGTGATCAAGCGGCAGATCGGCTCGATCGCGACCGGCCTGCACGACAGCCATACCCTGCTGCGCGACATCGCGACGATCGACATGTCCGAGGAGAGCCGGAGCGCCGACGCCCGGGTGCGCCTCGTGATGGACGCTCTCGTCGGCCAGAATATGCGATTCGCCGAAGTGCTGTCGCAGACCGTCCGGACGACGGAAGCCATCGCGGAGGATGTCTCCGGGGCGATCGTCGCCATGCAGTTCCAGGATCTCGCCAAGCAACGCCTACAGAATCTGCAGATCCTGCTGGGGGCCACGGAGGCGCGCGTGCGGCAGCTGTCCGACGAGACCGACGCGACGGTCGGCGCCCCCGGGATCGACGCGGATGAGCCGACCTGGATCGCGGCGGCGATCGCGCGCTGCACCCTCGGCGAGGTTCGGGACCGGATGTCCCAACGTCTGCTCGACGCACCCGCTGCATCGCCCGCGGAAACGAGCGGGACCGATCCTCTCGCGGGCGTCGATCTGTTCTGAGCGGCAGAGGTTTGCGGTCGTGGCGGGGGCAGAGCGCATCGCAATCATGAGCGGGCCGGAGTTTCCGGGTGAGCATGGGTCAAGAACTCGATTTCAGAGGTTTAAAAAAAACCGCCTCTCGTTGGAAGATCAAAGATTGTTCGGTTGTTATTCGCTTTTCTAGAAGAGTTCACTTTCAATTATCGAGCTATATTTCGTAAAAAAATTTGTTCCGACCGCTGACGATTCAGATAATTTCGTAGACAAAAGTTCAAATAAATACATTATAACAATCCCACGTTAGAGATGGTCGGGGGATCGTCTTCCCTAGGTCTTAACTGCAGCGTGCCGAACCTGCGGATTGGCCGAATCGGAAAGACATTTTACGAAACTCAAGGCCACCGGATTCGGATCTGCTTGACGATGACGACGCTCGATCCACGAGACGTATTCCTGGCGGAAGCCAGTGAGCTTCTCGAACGCCTGGAAACCACGCTGCTCGATCTCGGTGACCGGCCGGACGATACGGCGCTGATCGACACAGCTTTCCGGGCCCTGCACACCATCAAAGGCTCCGGTGCGATGTTCGGCTTCGACCGGGTCGCCGCCTTCACCCACGATTTCGAGACGGCGTTCGACCGGGTCCGGCGCGGCCAGATCGCGCCGAGCGTCGATCTCATCAACGTCGCGCTCTCGGCGAAGGACTATATCCGCACGCTGATCGAGGAGCCCGATCCCGACACCGCGGTGATCGGGGAGGCGATCCTGGCGGAACTGGATCGCCTCGTGGGCGGCGCGCCGGCGCAACCGGCTGCGGCCGGGCCGATGCCACCTGCACCGGCGCCTACGCCGAACGGATGGCGGATCGGGCTGACCTTCGCGCCCGACATCCTGCGCAACGGCAGCAATCCGCTGGCGCTCCTCGACGAGCTGGCCGAACTCGGAGCCTGCACGATCGTACCCCGCCTCGGGGACCTGCCGGACCTCGAAGACCTCGATCCGGAGAGCCTCGCCATCGGCTGGGACGTGACCCTCGTGGGTCCCGTGGGACGCGAGGCGATCGAGGATGTGTTCCTGTTCGTGCGCGACGCCATGACCCTGACGCTCGAGCCCCTCGTGCTCGAACCCGTCGCCCAAGCGATGGTCGCTCAAGCGGCCGCCACCCAAGCGCCCGCCGCCGCGTCCAAGCCCGCCCAGGCCGCCGTGGCCGTTCCGGTCGCACCGGTTTCCGAAGCCACGGCCCTCACGGCCGCGGCGAGCACCGCGCTCGTCGCGCCGGCCCCGCCGGATCGGAACACCCCCGACCGCAGCCTGTCCGAGCGCCGCCCGCCACCGCGCGCCGCCAGCACGATGCGGGTGGAGGCGGAACGGCTCGACGAGCTGATGGATCGGGTCGGCGAGCTGGTCATCGCCCAGGCGCGTCTCAGCCAGCTCGCGGGGCTGCAGGCCGATGCCGGGATCAAGACCATCGCCGAGGAGATCGAGCGCCTGTCGGCGCAGCTGCGCGACACCACCATGGGCATCCGCATGGTGCCGATCGGCACGCTGTTCAGCCGCTTCCGGCGCCTAGTCCACGACCTGTCGCGCGACCTCGGCAAGCCCGTTACCTTCGTCACCGATGGCGAGGAGACCGAACTCGACAAGACCGTGATCGAGCGCCTCGCCGACCCACTCGTGCACCTGATCCGCAACGCGATCGATCACGGGGTCGAGGCGCCCGAGTGCCGCGTCGCCGCCGGCAAGGCCGAGACCGGGCGGATCGCGCTCACGGCCCAGCATGCCGGCGCCCAGGTCTTGGTGAGCGTGCGCGACGATGGCGCCGGCCTCGATGTCGCCCGCATCCGCGCCAAGGCCGAGGAGCGGGGGCTCGTCCAGCCCGGCACGCCGCTCACCGACCAGCAAGTCTACCAATTCCTGTTCGCCCCCGGCTTCTCCACCGCGCATGAGATCTCGGCGCTGTCGGGCCGCGGGGTCGGCATGGACGTGGTCAAGAAGACCATCGAGGCCCTGCGCGGTTCCATCGACATCACCACGGAACCCGGCGCCGGCACGGCCATCGTGCTGCGCCTGCCGCTGACGCTCGCGATCATCGACGGGCTGCTGATCCGGGTGGGCGAGGCCCGCTACGTCCTGCCGCTGGCGGCGGTGGAGGAATGCATCGAGCTGCCCGGGGACAGGCACATCGGCCACGGCCGGGACTTCCTCAGCATCCGCGGCGACCTCGTGCCGTTCCTGCGTCTGCGGACCCTGTTCGAGGCGACGGGCGAGCCAGACCCGCACCAGAAGGTCATCGTCGTCTCGGTCGGCGAAACCCGGATCGGGTTGGTGGCCGACCAGATCCTCGGCAACCACCAGACGGTGATCAAGTCGCTGTCGAAGCTCCATGCCGACGTGGCGACCTTCTCGGGGGCCACGATCCTCGGCGACGGCACCGCGGCGCTCATCATCGATCCCGCCCAGGTCGCGGCGGCCGGCCAGCCGGACGGGCTGCGCGCATACCAAGAGGTGGCATGATGACCGATTTGGTCGAGGCCGGCGGGGCGGCCGGCAGCCTGCAAGTCGTGATGCTGGGCATCGGCTCCGAGACCTTCGCGCTCGATGCCGGGATGGTGCGGGAGATCATCGATCCGATCCCAACCACGCGGGTGGCCGGGGCGCAGCCCCATCTCGCCCACATCGTGAACGTGCGCGGCAACGTCGTGCCGCTCGCCGATATCCGCGCGCGCTTCGGCATGCCGGTGACGGCCGCGACGCCCGACACCCGCTTCGTGGTGATCGAACTCGATCTCGACGGCGACGCGGCCCTGGTGGCGCTGGTGGCCGACCGGGTCTTCGAGGTGACCGCGGTCGCCCTTGAAACCCGCCAGCAAGTGCCGACGATCGGCACATCGTGGCGGCCTGAATACATCCGTTCCATCGTCAAGTCCGGGGATGATTTCGTGATCATTCCGGACATGCAGCAGATCTTGAACTGACCGGGGGGTCGTAGAGATGCGGGTTTCGATCAAGGCCAAGCTGGCCGGCGGTTTCGGTGCCATTCTCCTGTTGACCGGACTGGCCGGCGGCGTCGGGTATCGGAGGCTCATTGCCAACGACGAGGCCATGCGTTTGCTCGTCGCGCGCTCCGAGCTGGAGAGCCGCGTCCTGGCCGCCAAGGCGATGGCGATCCGGACCGTCTCCAACACGCGCGCGTCGGTGATCAGCACCAGCGACCAACAGATGGCGCACTTCGCCCAGCGCGCTTCGCAATACCGGGCCGAGACTCTGACGGAACTCGACAAGGTGAAACCCCTGCTGATGACCGATGAGGCCCGCCGACTGTTCGATGCGGCGGTCGGCAAGTTCGACAGGCAGCGGGCGCTTGGAGGCCGGGTCATCGAGCTGACGCGCCTCAATTCCGCGAGCCGGACCTGGAGCGAGCTTGATGCCGCCGGCCGTCCGGCGATGATCGCCCTGCGCACCGAACTCGAAGGGATCGCCGCGAAGGCCAGTACCCCGGCGGGGATGCACCTTCTCCGGGCCGTGTCGGCCTTCCACGTCCAGCTCGAACGCACTTGGGGCCAGATGCAGGCCGCCGCCGCAGCGGGCACGCAGGACGCGCTGGCGAGCCGGGTGGACGCCGTGAAACGCAGCCGTGCGGAACTCGCACACCGTCTGGACGCGCTGATCCGCGCCGCCAACGGGGTGACCATCGACGGCTTCCGCCGGGCCTTCGACACGTGGAGCGCCGCGGCCGACAAGACACTCGCCACGGTGGAGACCGGTGCGTCGGTCCAGGCCGCCGCCCTGGCGTCGGGCGAGTACTCGACGGCCAGCATCGAGACGGCTCAGGCCCTCGACGCTCTGATCGGCTATCAGGAAGTGCGCAGGATCGCGGCGGTCGAGCAGGCGAACGCCGCCTCCCGCGAAGGGCAGGCGATCCTGCTCGGCACGGTCGCCGGCGCGTTCCTCATCGGCCTCGGTATCGCCGGCTGGCTCGCCGTCTCGATCGCGCGCGGCCTCGCCCGGGCCGTGTCCCTCGCCGAAGCCGTGGCGGTCGGTGATCTCGACCAGACGATCACGGTGACCGCCGACGACGAGATCGGTGATCTGATGGCCGCCATGAATCGGATGATTGCCAATCTCAATGCCACCGCGGCTTTGGCCGACGTGATCGCGCAGGGCGACCTGACCGTCCAGGCCAAACCGCTCTCCGACAAGGACCGGATGGGGCTCTCCCTGCAGACGATGCTGGAGAAACTGCGCGCGGTGGTGGCCGAGGCGAGTGCGGCGGCCGGCAACTTATCGGCCGGGTCCGAGGAGCTGTCGTCCTCGGCCGAGCAGCTGTCGCAGGGGTCGAGCGAGCAGGCGGCCTCCACCGAGCAGGCCTCCGCCTCGATGGAGCAGATGACCGCCAACGTGAAGCAGAACGCCGAGAATGCCGGCCAGACCGAGGCCATCACCCGCCAATCGGCCCAGGATGCCGAGGCGAGCGGCGTGGCGGTGGGGCGTGCGGTCGACGCGATGCAGACCATCGCGCAGAAGATCACCATCGTGCAGGAGATTGCCCGGCAGACCGATCTGCTGGCGCTGAACGCGGCGGTCGAGGCAGCGCGCGCCGGCGAGCACGGGCGGGGCTTCGCAGTCGTGGCGTCCGAGGTGCGCAAGCTCGCCGAGCGCTCGCAGGCGGCCGCCACCGAGATCGGGACCCTGTCGATCGACACCGTCAAGGCGGCCCAGCAGGCGGGCGAGATGCTGGCCAAGCTGGTGCCTGACATCAAGCGGACCGCCAGCCTCGTCGAGGAGATCTCGGCGGCGTGCCGGGAGCAGGATGTCGGCGCCGGCCAGATCAACCAGGCGATCCAGCAGCTCGACAAGGTGACCCAGCAGAACGCGAGCGCCTCCGAGCAGGTCTCGGCGACCTCGGACGAGCTGGCCATGCAGGCGGAGAAGCTTCAGGCGACGATCGCCTACTTCCGGACCGACCGGCGGGCTCCGGTGGTTCCCACGACCTGGGCGGGCAAGCCGGTCGGCAAGGAACCGGCCGCCAAGGAACCGGCCGCCAAAGGCAGGGTGCCGAAGGCGAGCACGCGCGTGACCGGGACATCGGGCTTCGCGCTCGACATGGGCGAGGGCTCGGCCCGCGACGCCCGCGACGCCGAGTTCGTCCGCGCGGCCTGACGGAACATCACCAGAGGAAGAGCAGCGGGTGGCCTCGGCCACCGCACGACAGACAGACGGTGCGACCCCCGGGTCGACGTTCCTAATCCACGGATTCAACCAGTGAGGGTTCATCAATGACCATGTTCGACAATATCTCGATACCAAGGAAACTATTTCTGGCCTTCGCCTTGATGCTGGCGGTCGGCCTCGGCATCAACGGCGTCGTTTACTGGAAATCGACCGAGATCCGGCAATCGGTGCATTGGACGGATCACACCATCCAGGTGATGGATGCCGCCAACCGGGCGATCGCCGCCATGGTCGATCAGGAGACCGGCTACCGCGGGTTCCTGCTGTCTGGGGACGAGAGGTTCCTCGACCCCTACCGCAAGGGCTGGGCCGCGTTCGAGACCGCGTGGCAGCAGACCAAGGGCCTGACGGCGGACAATCCGACTCAGCAGGAGCGGCTCGCCACCGTCCGCCGTCTTGCGGAATCCTGGCACACCGGCGTGGCCGAAAAGGGCATCGCCCAGATGGCCGATCCCCGGACCCGCGACGCCGCCCGGCAGGCGGAGATCGCCGGCACCGGCAAGGCCGCGATGGACGGCCTGCGCGGCGAGATCGGCCAGATCATCGGCACCGAATCCGGGTTGATGGAGACGCGCCGGACCGCACAGAACGCGGCCTTCGACACGACGACGCAGATGATCCTGCTCGGCATCGCCGCCAATCTGGTGATCGCCGCCGCGATCGGGCTCGTCCTGGTCCGCACCGTCGCCAAGCCGGTCACCCGGATCAGCGCCAACCTGGCGAATCTTGCCACGCCCTTCGATACGGGCCGGCAGGACGAAGTCGGCCGAATCGACGGCACCGCCCGGGCGGTGGAGCAGGCCTTCCGGGAGATCTCGGGCGTCCTTGCAGCGGCCTCGGTCGGCGATTTCAGCAAGACGCTGTCGAAGGATTTCGGCGGTCTCAGCAGCGAGGTCGAGGGCAATCTCCGCGCGATGACAGAGAACCTGAAAGCGATCGCGGGCGTCGCCAGCGCGATCGCCGCGGGAGACCTGACCGTCGAGACGCAGCGCCTATCCGATCAGGATGTGCTCGGCATCGCCCTCGAGCAGATGCTGACGAAGCTGCGCGCGGTGGTGATGGAGGCGAGCGCGGCGGCCGACAACGTGTCGGCGGGTTCACAAGAGCTGTCGTCCTCGGCCGAGCAGCTGTCGCAGGGGTCGAGCGAGCAGGCGGCCTCCACCGAGGAGGCGGCCGCCTCCATGGAGCAGATGGCCGCCAACGTGAAGCAGAACGCCGAGAATGCCGGCCAGACCGAGACCATCGCCCGGCAATCGGCCCAGGACGCCGAGGCCAGCGGTGCGGCGGTCGGGCGTGCGGTCGACGCGATGCAGACCATCGCGCAAAAGATCACCATTGTGCAGGAGATCGCTCGGCAGACCGACCTGCTGGCGCTCAACGCGGCGGTGGAGGCGGCGCGTGCGGGTGAGCACGGGCGGGGCTTCGCGGTGGTGGCTTCGGAGGTGCGCAAGCTGGCCGAGCGCAGTCAGGCGGCGGCCGCCGAGATCGGGACCCTGTCGGCCGACACGGTCAAGGCGGCCCAGCAGGCCGGTGAGATGCTGGCCAAGCTGGTGCCCGACATCAAGAAGACCGCCACGCTGGTCGAGGAGATCTCGGCGGCGTGCCGGGAGCAGGATGTCGGTTCTGGACAGATCAACCAGGCGATCCAGCAGCTCGACACGGTGACCCAACAGAACGCGAGTGCCTCCGAGCAGGTCTCGGCGACCTCGGACGAGCTGGCCACCCAGGCGGAGCGGCTGCAGGCGACGATCGCCTACTTCCGGATCGAGGCGTCCTCGGGTGTGACAGCGGCGCCGCAGCAGCAACGCGCCGCGGCGGCGCGGACGGCGGCACCGGTCCGGCCGGGCAAGGCGGCACCGAAGGTGAAGGGGGTCCTGCGGGCGGACCGGGCGGCCGCGGCAGGTTTCGCCCTCGACATGGGCGAAGGCGATGCCCGCGATGCCGAGTTCATCCGCGCCGCCTGAGCGAGGCGACAACCGCGCGGGCCCTGCGCCCGCGCGGCCCGGATCCCGGGATCCACGCTCCTACAGACCCGATGTACGGATTCCCGAGACAGGGATCCGACAGGCAGCAACCAAGCCGGAGACCCGGATGTCCAGCGTATGGCAGTATCTGACCCTCGGACTCGATCGTGAGATCTTCGGGATCGACATCGAGTCGGTTCACGAGATCCTCGATTACCGCGCGCCGGCCGCCCTGCCGTACGCCCCACCCTTCCTGGTCGGCATGATCGATGTCCGCGGGCAGAGCTACCCGGTCATCGATCTGCGGACCAAGCTCGGCCTGCCGGCGATCCCGGTGACGCCCGCCACCCGCATCATCCTCCTGAACATCCCGTTGCGCGACCGCGCCCTGCGGGTCGGCTTCGTGGCCGACCGGGTGATCGAGGTGACGGAACTCGATCGGGCCGAGATGGAATCGGCCCCCGAGGTCGGTGGCCGCTGGCGCTCGAACTACATCGCGGGCATCGGCCGCAAGGGTGAGGCCTTCGTGGTGGTGTTCAATCTCGAGGCGCTCATGGCGGGCGACGAGCCCGCCCTGCTCGAGCCGCCGCTTGCTGCCTGACCGCCGGGAAGCGAGGCCATGCCGCAGCTGAAGGACCGCCATTTCTACACCGTCGCCGATCTGATCCAGGCGCGGATCGGCATCCAGATCCCGGAGACCAAGCGCACCATGGTCGAGGGCCGGCTGCGCAAGCGCATGCGGGCGCTCGATCTCGACAGCCTCAAGGCCTACGGAGACCACCTGTTCGATGACGGGCACCTCGCCGAGGAATTCGTCCACATCGTCGACTGCATCACCACCAACAAGACGGATTTCTTCCGGGAGCCCGTCCATTTCGAGCATCTGCGCGACGATCTGGTGCCGGTGCTGTGCCGGCAGCGGTGCGGGACCCCGCGCCTCAAGATCTGGAGCGCCGCCGCCTCGACGGGGGCGGAGGCCTACACCCTGGCGATGGTCCTGCAGGCCATGATCGCGGCCGGGCACGGGTTCAGCTATGCGATCCTCGGCACCGACATCTCCACGGAGGTCCTGCGGGTCGCCGCCGAGGCGATCTATCCGGACGAGATGCTGGCGCAGATCCCGCCGGACTACCGCCGCCGCTACGTGATGGCCTCCCGCGACCCGGAGCGGAGGCTCGGGCGGATCGTGCCCGAGCTGCGCAGCCACGTGCACTTCCAGCACCTCAACCTCATGGACACGGCCTACGCGGTCGACCACGACGTAGACCTCGTCTTCTGCCGCAACGTCCTGATCTATTTCGACAAGGACACCCAGAAGGTGGTGCTCGGCCGCTTGGCCCGGCATCTGCGGCCGGGTGGCTTCCTGATCGTCGGCCACTCGGAATCCATGACCGGGGCCGGCGTGCCGGGCCTCGAGCAGGTCTCCTCGACCATCTTCCGCAGGACGCGGGACGGGATCCAATGACCCGGCAAGATCCAATGCCCCGGCAGGATCCGATCCGCGTCCTGATCGTCGACGATTCCGCCGCGGTCCGGCAGACCCTGGTGACCATCCTGGAGGGCGCGCCCGACATCATGGTGCTCGGCACGGCCGCGGACCCGTTCATCGCGGCCCGGCGCATCCAGGAGGCGGTGCCGGACGTGATCCTCCTCGATCTGGAGATGCCGCGGATGGACGGGCTGACCTTCCTGCGCAAGATCATGGCGCAGCGGCCGATCCCGGTGATCGTCTGCTCGGCCCTCACCGAGGCGGGCTCGCGAACCCTGTTCGACGTGCTGGAGGCCGGCGCCGTCGATGTCGTATCCAAGCCCCGGATCGACACCCGCCAGTTCCTGATCGAATCCTCGGTGCGGGTCTGCGACGCGGTCCGGGCCGCCGCCCGGGCGAAGCTGCGTCCGAGCCGGCCGGAGCCCCGCCGCATCGAGAAGAAGCTGACGGCCGACGCCGTGCTGCCGGCCCCGAGCCTCAACCGGGCCGTGGCCGAGACGGATCGGATCGTCTGCGTCGGCGCCTCGACGGGGGGCACGGAATCGCTGCGCGACGTGCTGGAAGCGCTGACGCCGGATTGCCCGGGGGTCGTGATCGTCCAGCACATGCCCGAGCATTTCACCGCGGCCTTCGCCCGGCGGCTCGACGGCCTCTGCGCCATCGCGGTGAAAGAGGCGGAGGATGGGGACGCCGTGCTGCCCGGCCGGGCGCTGATCGCCCCGGGTGGGCGCCACCTCCTGCTGCAGCGGACCGGCAACCGCTACACCGTCTCGGTGAAGGACGGCCCTCTGGTCTCGCGCCACCGGCCCTCCGTGGACGTGCTGTTCCGCGCGGCCGCGCGCTGCGCCGGCGCGAACGCGCTGGGCATCCTGATGACCGGCATGGGGGATGACGGCGCCAACGGCCTCTTGGAGATGCGCCGGGCCGGGGCGCTCACGGTTGCGCAGGACGAGGAGAGCTGCGTGGTCTTCGGCATGCCCAAGGAGGCGATCGAGCGGGGCGCCGCCATGAAGGTCCTGCCGCTGGACCGGATGCACCACGAGATCATTCGCTTCGGCGCCATGCCGGCGCTGCGCCAGCCGGCTTAGGGGGTGACGGTTGGCCCTTTCCCGGACAGGTGAAGCGCCAGCGGATCAACCGAAGCGTGCGAGGGCGAACGGGGCGAGGTCGATGCGCTGCGGCTCGCCGGCGAGGTCTGCGGCGATCGCCTCGCCGATGCCGGCCGAGTGCTTGAAGCCGTGCCCCGAGCAGGCCGAGACCACGAGCACCCGGTCCATCGCGGGGTGCCGGTCGATGATGAAGCCGCGGTCGGGGGTCACCGTGTAGACGCAGGCCGCGGCCCGGACGACCTCCGGGGTAGCGCCGGCCAGCCGGTTCTCGACCCGCAGCCGGTACATCTCGGCCGATTCCAGCGGGTCGACCCGGCGCTCCACGGCGTCGGCGGTGGTGCTGGTGCCGTACTGCTCCGTGGCGACCTTGAGGGCGCGTTCCCCCGGCATCGGCGGGAAGCCATAGAGGTAGTCCGTGTCGCCCGTCCCGTACATCCAGATGAAGACCGGCGCCTGCGGGCCGTAGGCGGCCGTGTCCGCCAGGGCGTACCAGTGCAGCAACTGGCGGCGGATCGTGAGCAGGCGATCGAAGGGCTGGCCGAGCAGCGGGGCCGTCCAGGCGCCGGCGGCGACCACCGCACGGTCGGCGCGGATCTCGCCGTCGGCGGTGTCCACGCGGATCCCGTCCCCGTCCTGCTGCAGCGCCCGCACCGCACAGCCGGTCCGGATCTCGGCGCCCGACGCGGCCGCGCAGGCGAGCTGCGCCGCGAGACAGCGCTCCGGGATCACGTAGCCGCCGCCCGGCTCGTAATAGGCCTTCTCGTCGCCCGCGAGATTCAGGAATTGCGGGAAGCGGCGGGCGACCTCGGCGCCGTCGAGCACCGCGTGGGCAATGCCGGCGCCCTCGGCCGCGCTGATCGAGCGGCCGACGAAATCCGGCTTGCCGTGGTGGGACGAGACCCCGTGGCCGGGCGCCATGACGAGGGCGCCGCAGGCGTTCAGCAGGGTCTCGCCGGTCGCGGCTTCAAGCTCGCGCCAGATGCGGTGCGAGGCGGTGACGAACGGGACGTAGTCGCGCCCTTCGCCGACGGCCTGGCGGGTGATCCGCGTCTCGCCGTGGCTCGACCCGAGGGCGTGCGGCGGCGCGTAGCGGTCGATCCCGATGACCGAGGCCCCACGCTTGGCCAGCTGGTAGAGCGTGGCGCTGCCCATCGCCCCCAATCCCAGCACCGCGACATCCACCCGCCGGGTCATCGGGCGTCCCCGGGCGTGCGGGTCCCGTCGTGCGGGTCGGCGACGGAGGGCGGTGCTGCGGAGCCGGGCATGCGGGCGCGATCTCGTGAGAACGGCGGATGCGGCCCAGGATGCCGGTCCCGGCCGGTTGCGCTTGACCGTCAGAGACGATTTCTTGCACGAATGAGACAGAATGGAACGCGGAAGCTGGAGGAGGGCGATCCAGCCTTCGGTGAGCGACCGCAGGAGATCGGGTTCCTCCTCGTCCCCGGCTTCGCGCTGCTGTCGTTCGCCTCGGCCTGCGAGCCGTTCCGGGCCGCAAACGATCTCGCCGGGCGGGCCCTCTACCGACTGCGCTATTTCGGGGAGGGCGGGGGGCCAGTCGTGTCCTCCTCCGGAGCCGCGATTCCCGCCGAGCCGCTGCCCCGCGCGCGCTTCCGTCTCCACACCCTGTTCGTCTGCGCGGGCGGTGAACCGGCGGGCTGGGACAGGCCGGCGATCCACGCGGCCCTGCGGCGGATGGCCCGGTTCGGCGTGCGCATCGGCGGGATCTCGGGCGGCCCCTACCTGATGGCCGCGGCCGGGCTGCTGGGCAATCGCGCCTTCACGATTCACTGGGAATACGCCGGAGCCACGGTCGAGGCGTTTCCGGATGCGCGCCTGACCCGCGCGCGCTACGTCGCGGACGCCGACCGGCCGACCTGCGGCGGCGGGGTCGCGCCCCTCGACATGGCCTACGGGCTGATCGCCGAACGCATGGGCGCGGCGTTTGCCCGCCGGGTGTCGGACTGGTTCCTGCACACGGCGGTGGGCGCGGCCGACGACCCTCAGCGCGCCTCCGCGGCGGAGCGGTACCAGGTCCATCACCCGGCCCTGCTCGCCGTCATCGAGACGATGGAGAAGACGATCGAAGCGCCGCTCGGGCGCCGCGCCATGGCCCGCCTCGTGTCGATCAGCGAGCGCCACCTCGACCGGCTGTTCCTCGAGAAGCGGGGCTTGAGCTTCACGGCCCAGTACCGGGCCATCCGCCTCGCCCAGGGCCGGCGCCTGCTGCGGCAGAGCCCGCTCCGGATCGGCGAGATCGCGGCGGCTTGCGGCTTCGCGAGCGCAGCCCATTTCGCGCGCAGCTACCGTTCCCAGTTCGGCTGCAGCCCGTCCGCGGATCGATGACGCGCGATCCCGATCAGCCTTGGCCCAGACACAATCGTCCCGGTAACGGGATGGACCTGACGTTGACCGTCATGTGCCAGTGAGACCACGACCATTTCGGCCTTCGCCCTCTCTCGGCTCCGCGCCGGCGTCGTCGCAAGCCCGCCGCCCTTTCTCCTGGGATACGGCATTGCGGCGCTGGCGGTCTTTGCCGTCGCCCTGCTTCGCTTGGCGTTGTTCGCCGAGTTCGCCCCGTGGTTCCTGTTCACGCCCGCCGTCGTGATGGTGACCCTGCTGCTGGGGGGCGGCGCCGGGCTGTGGGCCACGCTGCTCTCGACCCTCTGTGCCGGCTGCGTGCTCCTCGACCCTCCCGCGTCCGGCAACCTCACGTCGATTCGATGGACCGCATCCGCGGTCTACGCCGCGACGACGTCAGGCCTTGTCGGGCTCTTGGTCGTCCTGCGGCAGGCGCTGCGCGCCTCGGATGCCGCACGGGACGGCTTGCTCCGCGTGGCGGCGGATGAGGCGGAACGGGAGGCCTTCCTGACGAGCGTCCTGGCCAGCTCGACCGACTGCATCAAGGTGCTCGACCGCGACGGCAAGCTGACCTTCATGAGCGAGGGCGGTCAGCGTGTGATGGAGGTCAGCGACTTCAACGCCATCGTCGGTTGCCCGTGGCCGGATTTCTGGACCGGCAGCGGCCACATCGACGCGCTCGCGGCCGTACAGGGCGCGCGCGAGGGACGCTCGGCCAGTTTCGTGGGACGCGCCAGCACCATGCGGGGCACGCCCAAGTGGTGGCACGTCGCGGTCAGTCCGATCCGGGGCCTGGACGGCACGTCGCAGCGCATCCTGTCGGTGTCGCGCGACATCACGGCGTTACGCAAGAGCGAGGAGGAGCGCGACCGCTTCGTGCGGCTGGCCGAGAACAGCACCGACTTCATCGGCATGGCGCATGTCGATGGGCGCATGTTCTACATGAACGATGCGGCCCGCGAACTGGTCGGACTCGGCGCCGCCGACATCACCGAACTCGTCATCGCGGATTTCTTCCCGCCCGAGGAGGCGGCGATCGTGGCGAACGAGGTCCTGCCGGCGGTCGGGCGGGACGGGCACTGGGCCGTCGAGCTGCGCGTCCGCCATTTCGTCACGGGCGAGCCGATCCCCGTGCTCTACGCGATGTTCCCCGTCACCGATCCGGACGGGAACACCCTCGGCTACGGCACCGTCACCCGCGACTTCCGCGCCGGCAAGCGGGCCGAGGAAGACATGCGGATGATGAACGGCGAACTGGCCCACAGGCTGAAGAACGTGCTGGCGGTGGTCCAGTCGATCGCCCTGCAGACCCTGCGCAACGCCACGGACCTGCCATCCGCCAGCGAGAACCTGTCCGCGCGCTTGGTCGCCTTGGGGGCCGCCACCGATGTGCTGACCGGGGCGTCGTGGCGCTCGGCCGACCTGTGTGCCCTCGCCGAGCATGCCCTGGCGCCGCACGGTGAACTCGGGACGCGCATCGTCCTCGACGGGCCCGCCGTCACCCTGCAGCCGCAGGTGGCTATCGCCCTGGCCCTCGCCCTGCACGAACTGGCGACCAACGCGGCCAAGTACGGTGCTCTCTCGACCAAGGCCGGACGCGTCCATTTGGCCTGGCAGGTGGACGGAACGGGACCGGAGGCCCGCTTCCGCCTCACCTGGCGCGAGCAGGGGGGCCCGCCGGTCGCGAAGCCCACCCGGCGCGGGTTCGGCTCGACGTTGATCGAGCGCTCCCTGCGCTCGTATTCCGGAGGGACGGCCGAGACCGAGTACCGGGCGGACGGGCTGACGTTCACGCTGGATGCCCGCCTGGGCGATGCGATTCGCGAAGGGGGAACGGGTAGCGGTGGGGCAGAGGTCGCCGATCGGTGACAAGACGGTGCTCGTCGTCGAGGACGAGGCGCTCCTGCGCTTCGACATCGTCGACTTCTTCGCGGAGCGGGGCTGGCGCGTGTTCGAGGCGGGCAACGCCGAGGAGGCGATCGCGCTGCTCGAACGGCACGGCGAGATCCGGGTCGTGCTGACCGATGTGCAGATGCCCGGCGATATGAACGGGTTCAAGCTCGCGCATTACGTGCGCGAACGATTCCCGCCGACGCTCCTCTTCGTGGTCTCCGGGGAAGCGCCGGTCAGCCGCGAGGCCCTTCCGGCCCGTGCGACCTTCCTGCCCAAGCCGTTCGATCTGCATCGAGTCCTGAGCCAGATCGAACGGAGCGGAGTGTCCATCCCGCGGCCCTAGCGCAGACCCACGGACGCTTCGCCCGTGCGGAGCCGCCACTTCGACAGGCGGACCGCAGCAGCCGGCAGGGGAACGCGAGGCCGCGCTGAGCTGATCCTGCAGTGTCGGCCGGTCGATGGACGGCTCCCTAACGGGTTTTCGTCTCCTGGGTCGCGGGCTGCGGCGCGCCCCGCCAGGACCCGAACAGGCTGAAATGCGGTCTCTCGCCCTTGGGCTCGACCGCGACCGTCGCGGTGCGGCCCGAGACCAGGCGGGTCTCGTCGGAAACGTCGTCCAGCTTGATCCGCACCGGGATGCGCTGGGCCAGCCGGACCCAGGCGAAGGTCGGGTTGACGTTGGCCAGCAGATTCGATCCGGCGGTGCGCTCGCGGTCCTCGATGCCGCCCGCGAAGCTCTCCACGCGGCCGTTCAGCGTGGAATCGTCGCCCATCAGGCGGACGCTGGCCCTGTCACCCACGTGGATGCGCGGGAGCTTGGTCTCCTCGAAGTAGCCCTCGACGCGGAGCGTGTCGCTGTCGATCAGCGCCATCACCCCGCGCCCGGTTGTGACGTAGGTGCCGGGCCGCAGCTCCATGTTGGTGATGCGCCCGTTGACCGAGGCCTTCACCGCGGAGCGTTCGAGGTTGAGCTTGGCGAGGTCGCGGTCTGCCACCGCCTGTCCGTACGCCGCCTTGGCTTCCAGGTCGGTCGCCCGGGCCGCCTCGACCCGCTGCTGGGACGCGGCGGCGTCGCTGAGCTTCTGGTAGCGGATGGAGTCGGCGGCGGCCCGCTCGGCGGTCGCCTGCTTGCCCTCGACCATCGCTTCCGCCTGGCGCAGGGCCAGATCGAAGCGCTCGGGATCGATGCGGAACAGCACGTCGCCCCGCTTCACCACCTGGTTGTCCGCGACGAGAACCTCGGTGACGAGGCCGGACACGTCGGGGGCCACCTGCACCACGTCGGCCCGCACCCGTCCGTCCCGGGTCCAGGGCGCCTCCATGTAGTAGTCCCACAGCGCCAGCCCGACCACGATGGCGGCGGCGACCATCCCGAGGGTGACGAGGAGGCGGATCAGGAGAGCGAGCAACCGAGGCATGGGGTCGATCCGGAAGATCTGTGCAGGGGCGAGGCGGGGCGGCCGGACGCGCCCGCCGGTCAGGAGGTGAGCGGCACCGCAACCGAGACGACGAGGCCGAGGAGCACGACGTAGAGGGCGAGGTCGAACAGGGGCCGGTGCCAGACCATGCGGTAGAACCCGGTCCAGGCCAGCACCCGCCGCAGGGGCAGGCTGACCGCGAAGGCGATCAGCATCCAGGCCGCGAGGCTCGGCACGAAGACCCCGTAGAGATCGAGTTCACCCGTCATGCCGCGAGCTCCGGATGCGTGACCCTGGGCAGGGTCGAACGGTAAGCCGGCGCGTCCGGGAACAGGCCACGCCGGATGCCCACGAGTCCCATCAAGGCAGCCCGTCCGGGCGCCTGCCGCGCGTCGCGGGAGACGGCGTCGAGGGCCCCATCGATTGTGTCGAGCAGGCCCGGGGCGGGCTTTCCCGGCTCGGCTCCGAAGTGGCGCGCCAGCGCGGCCAGGAGCGCCTCGACGGCCGCCCGGGCCGGCTCCGAAAGCTGTCGTCGGTCGCGCCGTAGCTCCACGACGTTGATGCCGACCCGGACCTCGGCCAGGAGGTCGGCGGTCCATTCCGCATCGTCGGACGGAAGGGCGGCCAGCCGCGGCGCGATCAGGCCGACCCGGTCGAGCATCAGGGCTGCGAGTTCGAGGCCGTTCTGCGCGCCCTGGCGCTCGGCGGCGCGGGCGAGGCTGCGGCGGTTGATGGCCCGCAATCGCCGCGCCGACCAGCCGGCGCCGACCGAGCGGACGAGGCGGGTGACGATGGCGGCGACCCACATCCCGACGATGACCGCGACGGACGCATTGGCGAAGGCTACGAAGTCGCCCGTGTAGCTGCCCTGGAGCGCGATCATGGCCGAACCGTTGAGCGCCGCGCCCATCGCCAGGGGCGCGGTTTTCGGCTGGGCCATGAACACCCCGCAGATTAGCAGGCCCGGGGACAGCGCGAGCGCCAGCATCTCGAAGGAGGTGGCCAGCGGCAGGACGGCGAACAGGTAGGCGCCAGACCCGAGGGCGCCGAGGATGGCCGAGTTGGCGAAGCTCACGATGAACGGCGCGGGGTCGTCCTGGGCGGCGAAGAGGCTGCAGCCGACCGCGGCCATCATCGGGGCGGCCGAGCCGTGCGGCCAGCCGGTCGCGATCCAGATCGCGCAGGTGACCAGGACGGTCAGGAACACGCCCAGAGCCGACAGCAGCGCCATGCCGTGATCGCGGTGGCGGATCGTTCGTGCCGCCGCGGTGTACCGGAAGGTCAGGTCCTCGGTGACCGGCGTGCCATCCGCGATGTGCCGCTGCAGGATGCGGGCGTCCTGGCGCAGGTCGATGAAGTCGCGCAGCCGCGCCAGGAGGCTGGCCAGTACCAGGGCGTCCCAGGATGGCCGCTCGCCGAGCCCGGGTTCGAGGGCGTCCGCGTCGGCCTTCAGGCGGTCGGCTTGCGCCTGCTCGGTGGTTCCGGCCGCGAGCCAGGCCGCCATGGCGTCGAGGAGGGTGCGCAGGCGCTGCGGCAGCGCGTTCGCCCGCTCCAGCGTCTCGATACGGTCCGAGACCGCGGAGGCGATGGGCAGGAACATCAGCATGTGCTGGCGCAGGGTCGCCATGGCCTCAGCCGAGCGCTCCGCACCGGTCATGTCGTAGCGCAGCGGCGTCGCCAGGGCATCGAACGCGACCACATCCGAGGCGAGCTTCAGCCGGGTGGCCTGCGTGTCCCGCGACGCGCGGGTGCGGGCGAGGACGTCGATGGCCCACTCCCGCGCGTCGCGCAGCCAGAGGTCGAGCCGGCCGGAGATCACCGGCGCCACCGATTGCGGCAGCACGACCGTGTTGACGAGGCTTGCGCAGAGGATGCCGAGGGTGATCTCCTCGGCCCGGGCCACGGCGATATCGAACATCGTCCCGGGTTCGCCCACGGCCGGGAAGCCGATCAGCGCCGCCGTGTAGCCGCCGAGCATCATCAGGTAGCTGCGCGGGGTGCGGTCGAGCAGGGAGACGTACAGGCACGTCGCGACCCAGGCCGCGATGGCGAGCGTGAGGAGTTCCGGCGCGTTCACGAGGTTCGGCACGAGGGCGACCGTGACCACCGCTCCGAGCAGGGTGCCGAGCACCCGGTAGAGCGCCTTGGAGCGGGTGGCGCCGGCCAGCACCTGGCTGGTGATATAGACGGTGCCGAGCGCCCAGTAGGGGTTCGGCAGGTCGATCCAGAACGCCAGAAACAGGGCCAGCATGCCGGCCCCGAAGGTCTTGAGCGCGAAGGCCCAGTCGCGCCAGCCCGGAAGGGTCATTCCGCGGCCTCCGCCCCGTCGAGCTCGACCGCGCCGCCGATATGGTCCTGCAGGGCCTGGAACACCCGTAAGGCCGCCTCCAGGTCGGCGGCGCTCACCTTGGCGAAGGCCGCATCCCGCAGCCGCTCCAGATCGGCCTCGATTCGCGCCACGACCGCCTGCCCCGCAGGCGTCAGGGTCAGCACCTTCGCGCGCCGGTCGGTCGGGTCCTCCCGGCGGGCGACGAGGTCCGTCTTCTCGAGTTGATCCAGGAGCCGCACCAGCGACGGGCCCTCGATGCCGATCGCATCCGCCAGGGTGGTCTGACGCGGCGCGCCGCCCATGCGGGCGATCAGCACCAGCGGCATAGCCTTGGCTTCTGAGATGCCATGCGCTTCGGTCGCCGCGTTGGCGAGCCGCCGCCACTGGCGCCCGGACAGCAGCAGCGTTTGGGTGTAGGCCAGACGGAGCTGGCGGAGGGTTCCGGCTGTCATCTCACGCCCCCGGGTGATTGCGATGGATGATCCTTGACGGCCCAGCGCGTATCGATAGCAAACTATCAATTAGCGGTGCATCATTCAAGGGCGGGCGTGGATTCCTGGGCCGCCGAACGCCGCATCTCACGGGAAGCGGACGCCACGAACAGCACAGTATGTTGCCGGCGCAGAGGGCATCGGCCGCGGATAGCTCGGAAATTCGTCTGCGACATCCACAGTGACGGGCTCAGGAAGGCCGCCGGTGACCTGCCGGGCCTCGGGACGGGTCTGTGCGATGTCTCCGACAGGACGCAGCAGATCGGGCGCGGTCGGAGAGCTCGTCGAAGCACACGGACGCCCCGAGCTGCGCATGAACGACACCATCCTGCCGGGCGCCGTCGATGGCCTGCACATCCGACGGCTGTTCGCTTGGCCCTGCCCCAGAGAAGGGTTGCACCCAGATCCACGGGATCGACGGGGGCCTTCAGGCCGGTGGGCCAAAAACGAGCTGAGATTTCAGTGAGTTGGTCGCCCTGATTGGCGGAGAGCGCTCTAGCCATCCGGCCCCGGATCGGCCCGCACCGCCGCGATGCCGGCACCCGCCGCCCAGGCGTCGAGGTCGGCCTTGCGGATCGCCGCCGCCATCATGTCGGGGAACAGGTCGGGCGTGCAGGCGAAGGCCGGAACGCCGAGCGCGGCGAGCCGGGCCGCGAGCGCCCGGTCGTAGGACGGAGCGCCGGAATCCGACAGGGCGAGCAGCGCCACGAACTGCACCCCGGCGGCCACGAGGCGCTGGGCGTGGCCGAGCAGACCCTCCGTCACGCCGCCCTCGTAGAGGTCGGAGATCAGCACCAGGATCGTGTCCTCGGGCCGGGTGATGCGCGACGCGCAGTAGCCCACCGCCCGGTTGATGTCGGTGCCGCCGCCGAGTTGCACCGAGAACAGCACCTCGACGGGGTCGTCGAGCGTGTCGGAGAGATCGACCACCGCGGTGTCGAACACCACGAGCCGCGTCGAGACCGCCGGCAGCGAGGCCATCACGGCGCCGAAGATGCTGGCATAGACCACGGAGGCCGCCATCGAGCCCGACTGGTCGATGCACAGCACCACGTCCTTGAGGGAGCCGCGGCTCCGGCGCCCGTGGCCGAGCCGGGTCTCGGGGATGATCGTTTTGTAGTCGGCTTGGTAGTGGCGCAGGTTCGCCCGGATGGTGCGGTTCCAGTCGATCTCGGCGTGGCGCGGGCGCCGGTTCACCCGGGACCGGTCGATCGCGCCGTTCACCGCCTGTCGCACCGGCTCTTCGAGCTTGCGCATCAGCGCCTCGACCACCCGGCGCACCACCAGCCGGGCGGTCTCCTTGGTCCGGCCGCCGAGGAGGCTGCGCATGGCGATCAGCGTCGAGACCAGGGCCACGTCGGGCACCACGGCCTCCAGCATCTCGGGCTCGGTCAGCATGCGCTTGAGGTCGAGCCGCTCGAACGCGTCGCGCTGCATCACCTGCACCACGGAGGCCGGGAAGTAGTCGCGGATGTCGCCGAGCCAGCGCGGCACGGAGGGCGCGGAGGCGCCGAGCCCGGCCTTGCGGTCGGAATCGTAGAGGGCGCCGAGCGCTTGGTCGATCCGAAGGTCGCGCTCGGACAGGGGGCAGCCGATGCCGTCCGCCGGGCCGCCGCCCAGGACGAGGCGCCAGCGGCGCAGGCGCTCGGTCTCGCTCACGCTCTTCCCTCCGTGGCAGGCTCCGGCCCGAGGAGCAGGCGCAGGATGGGCAGCACCCGCGCGGCGCGCTGCGCATCGAACAGGGCTCCCGGGACATCCTCGCCGCGGCCCGCACCCTCCGGCCGGGCCAGGGCCTCGCCGATGGCCCGGCGCTCTGCCGGCGCGAGGGTCGCGAAGGTCCGGCGCACCAGCGGCAGCAATTCCGAAAACATCTCGGGCGCGAGGCCGCCGAGCCAGGAATCCACCAGGGCGAGCAGGCCCCGGCCATGGACCAGCGTCGTGCCGCTCTCCGCGAGAAAACCCTCGATCCAGGCCGCCGCCGCCAGGGCCTCGGTCGCCCGCGACAGGGCGCGGTGAAGGCGGTCGCCCGCCTCGGCATCCGTCAGGGCGCCGCCCTCGTGGAGGAGGCGCACGGCCCGGCCGACCACCCGGCCGTGGACGTGCTCCTGATCGGCGAGAGCCCGCAGGGCATTTCGCCAGATCGCGGCGAGGTCGGGATCCTCCAGGAGCGCGACCGCGCCGGAGACCGCGACGATCCGCGCCTTGGCGTCGGCAGCGGCCGCATCGTCGAGGCTCTGGCAGGCGGCGACGAGGCCGGCCGCCGCCCGCGGCAGCAGACCCCGCACCAGGGCCAGGACCGGTGCGGTGGCGGAGGCGCGCACGGAACCGTAGCGGGCGAGTTCCGCGAGCGGCGGCAGAGCCTCCATTAGGTCGAACACGTCCGCCGAGACGGCAGCGCGGGCGTCGAGCGCCCGGATCACATCGCCGCTCGCCGCCCCGAGATCGGCATCGAGCAGCGTGCCGATCAGCGCCGCGAGGTCGGCGACGCGGGTCGCCTCCCGGGCCTTGGCGCGCACCCGCTCGGCGGCCGCCTCCGCGACCGTGCCGCCGTCGGCCGAGGCCGCCACCAGCTCGACCACCCAATCGGGCTGCCAAGCCAGGGCCCACGCCTCCTTGAAGGTGCCGCGCCCGCGCGCTTGGCGCGGCGTCCCCCAGGGGATGTCGATCAGCCGGAGCCGGTTGAGGAACTGGCTGCGGCCGAGGTCGGTCTCCTTGCGCAGGTCGAGGGTGATCTCAGCCGTCTCCGCGCCGAGCTTGAGCCGCAGGCGCCGGCACTGGGCCTCGAAATCCGCCTCCACGGGGGTGCCGGCGCTGCCCGGCGGGGTCGCGCCCAGCCGCTCGCCGATCACGAGCTTGCGCCGGATCAGCGCCATCGGGGCCGGATCGGCGAAGCACAGGGTCGCGAGCGCCGCCTCGTCGAGATCCTCCAGGGCGGGCTGCGCCCGGCCGCGGAACCCCGCCAAGGCCTCGGCGAGGCGGGCCGCCTCGATCACGGACGCCGGCGAGGCGTCGAGATCCTCACCCCGCAGCAGCGCCGCCGCCCGGGCGAGCCAATAGGCCGCGACCCGGCCCTCGTGATGCCACAGGGTGTCGTACCATTCGGGCGAGAGCACCCCGGCCCGGTAGCCGCTCGCCGCGGCCAGCCGCGGGTAGGACCACGGCGCCCAGGCGACCGCGACCTTGGTCTTGGGCAGGCCCTTGAGGGTCGCGGTGTCGGACGCCGCTTGACCGCGGGCGTCGTGGCGCAGCAGCGCCGGGACGTGCCACGCGCCGCAGATGACGGCGATCCGCGCAAACCCGTCCCGGGCGGCACGCCGGATGCCGGTGCGCATCTGCGCCTCGCGGGCCGCCTCCTCGGGATCGCTCTCTCCCAGCTCGCTCCCTTGCGGCTCGGCTTCGCGCAGGGCCGTCATCGCCTCCGCGATGGCCGCGAAGACGTCGCCGTCCGCCCCGCCCCGGCCCTCCACCAGGGCGTCCCACCAGCGCTCGCCGTCCGCCTGTCCGGCGGCCTGCGCCAGCTCGCCCAGCGGATCGCGCCGGATCGCGGCGACAGGGTCCTGGCGATCGGTTTCGGGCGCCGCCGCCGCGGCGTCGTCCATCTCGGCCGCATCACTGGCCGGCTCCGCCGGGAGCGCCGGCTCGGGCGAAAACCCGTCGGCGAGCCGGACCGCCTGCGGCAGGTCGATGAACCGCACCGGGATCCCGGCCGCGAGGCCGTGGCGCAGCGCGACCCATTCCGGCGAGAAATCCGCGTAGGGGAAGAACCCGCACGCCCGCGGCCGATCCGGCCGGTAGACCAGCAGCGCCACCGGCGGCCTCATGCCGGGATCGGCCGCGAGCGGGAGCAGCGGCTCGGCCTCCGGCGGCCCCTCGATCAGCAGGCAATCCGGCGCGAACCCGTCGAGCGCCGCCCGCAGGGACTTGGCCGAACCCGGGCCGTGGTGGCGGATGCCGAAGATCCGGATCTCGGCCATCGCGGGCTTTCAGCCGATCTCGCGGGCGGCGCGGTAGAAATCCTTCCAGTCCGGCCGCTCCTTGACCACGGTCTCCAGGTATTCCCGCCACACGATGGCGTCCTGCACGGGATCCTTCACCACGGCGCCGCCGATCCCCGAGACGAGATCCCGTGCCGTGAGCCGGCCGTCGCCGAAATGCGCGGCGAGCGCGAGCCCGTTGCCGACCACGCTGATCGCCTCGGCGGTGGAGAGCGTGCCGGAGGGCTGCTTGACCTTGGCCTTCCCGTCGGCGGTCACGCCCTCGCGCAATTCCCGGAAGATCGTTACCACCCGGCGGATCTCGGCGGCCCCCGGGGGCTCGGCCGGGATCTCGAAGGCGCGCCCGAGGGCGGCGACCCGCGATTCCACGATGGCGATCTCGGCCTCGATCGTGGCGGGCGGCGGCAGCACCACGGTGTTGAACCGGCGCTTGAGCGCACTCGACAGCTCGTTCACGCCCCGGTCGCGGTTGTTGGCGGTGGCGATGAGGTTGAAGCCCTTCCGAGCCGGCACCTCGTCGTTGAGTTCGGGGATCGGCAGGGTCTTCTCGGACAGGATGGTGATGAAGCTGTCCTGGGTCTCCGAGGGGATGTGCGTCAGCTCCTCGATCCGGGCGATCACGCCGCGCTCCATCGCCCGCATCACCGGCGAAGCGACCACGGCCTCGCGGCTCGGCCCCTTGGCGAGCAGCAGGGCGTAGTTCCAGCCGTAGCGGATCGCCTCCTCGCTGGTGCCGGCCGTGCCCTGCACGGTGAGCCGCGAGGTGCCGCAGATCGCCGCCGCGAGATGCTCGCTGACCCAGCTCTTGGCGGTGCCCGGGACACCGAGCAGAAGAAGCGCCCGGTCGGTGGCGAGCGTCGCCACGGCGATCTCCATGAGCCGCCGGTCGCCGATATATTTGGGGCTGATCGCGGCCCCGGAGGGCGTTTGCCCGCCCATCAGGTAGGTGACGACCGCCTGGGGCGACATCTGCCAGTTCGGCGGGCGGGGCCGGTCGTCGGCGGCGCGCAGGGCCTCGATCTCCTCCGCGAAGGCCTCCTCGGCGGCCAAGCGCAGCCGGGTCGGGGCGGGCGTGTCGGTCGGGCTCATCGTAGGGCGGTCTCCGAAACGGGCGGATCGGGTGCGAAGTCGCGCCGCATGGCGGCACGCAGGTCCAGAGTCTCGGCGAGCCGGGCGAGCGCACTGGCCAGAGACCGGTTGCCGTCCTGCGGGAACCGATCGCGCAGCGCACCGGCCGCGGCGGCTGCCTCCTGGCTCGGCCAAGCCCGCTCGGCGAGGCCGTCGATCAGGTGGGCAAGCTTCCAGGGCGGATCCGGCACCGCGCCGCGGTCGATCAGGCCAGACAACCAGCCGAGCAAGGCGCGCGTGAAGGATTCGGAGAACCGCGACGGCTCCTGTCCGAGATGCGCGATCACGAAGGCCACCGAGTCGGCGCGGATGAGGATCGCCACCAGCTTTTCCCAATCGCTCGCCGGCAGCAGGGCCGCCGCTGCCGCCCAGGCGGTCACGAGCGGTTCGGAGGGTTCGACCCCCGCGAGGCGGCCGAGGCAGGCCTCGCCCAGCACCGTCGTCAGGGCCTCGCTCCAGGCGGGATCGCCCGCGCGGCGCGCGGCGGCGAGGAGTCCGGCGCGGATCTCGCCCGACCAGTCGCCGCGCAGGGCCAGCTCGATCCAGCGCCGCGGCGGGTGCTCGGCGAAGGCCTCGAGCGGCGCCGCCGCCAGGACATCCCGCAGCAATCCGGCCCGGACCCCGCTCCCCTGCGGGGCGTGGGCGCTTGGCGCGATCCCGTCCCGGGCCAGGGCCGGATCCTCCTCCGGCAGGGTGACCACCAGGGTGTAGGTGGTGCGGAACAGCTTGCGCTGAGCCTCGATCCGCAGCGCCGCCCGCGCCCGGGCCGCCATGCGGGCCGCGAAGGCCGAGGCCGCCAGGCGGGGAAGGAGAAGTTGCGCCTCCGTGCGGACCCCGGCGGCGCGGTCGTCCAGGCAGGTTTCGAGGAACGGGCCGTCCGCCTCCGACAGGCCGACCGCCAGGGCCGCCACGAAGCGCGCGCGCAGTTCGGCCTTCTCGGTGCGGAACCCGGCTTCGAGGGCCGCGCGGGCCGCCGCCGCGTCGCGGGCGCGGAAGGCACGGAAGGCGGTCTCGCGCTCGGCCGGGGCGCCCTCGGTCCAGTCGGGTTCCCCCTCGGCGGCCTCCGGCTCGGCCCCGCCCGTCGCGGCCCGGTCGAGCCAGGCGAGTTCGGCCCCGGCGACCCGCGCGACCGCCTCCGGCAAATCGCTGCGGCGGGCCGCCAGCGCCGGCAGCAGCCAAGCCGGAGCCCGCAGCCCCGCCTCGCCCGCGAGATCGCACCATTCCGCCAGCCGCTCGCGATTCTCCGCGGACAGGAGCAGGGCAAGGCGCGAGGCCGCCGCGGGCGGGCATTCGGGCCCCGCCGGCGCCCGCTCAGGCACCGGCACCAGCGCCTCGGGCGCGAAGCCCGCCCCGGCGAGGTGGTGGATTCCGTGGGCGGCGAGCCGCGCCAGCAACGCACCACCGGCATCCAAGACCGGATCGAGCGCGACGAGATCGTCACCGGTCCGGGCCGGCCCGGCGCGGTCGGCGCCGAGCAGGGCGGCCGCCAGGGTCGGCTCCCAGGCATCCGCAACCGGTCCGGGTGTGACGGCGTCCATCAGGCCGCCAGCAGCAGGATCGGGCGCGGATCCTGCGCCGGGACCGCGAAGCGCCGCCCGGCCGCCGTCACGGCTAGGACCTGGAGGCCGAAGCCGTCGTAGAGGCCGAACAGACCGACCGGCTGGCCAGCCGACACCGCCAGCACGGCCGGAAGGTGCGGGTCGGCCCGCAGGGGCAGGCAGCCGGTGGCATCCCCCGCCGCCAGACCGCCTCCGCCCGCGAGATGCCCGAGCCGGACGCCGGCCACGCAGACCGGCCACCGCTCGGTCCAGGGGGCCCGGGCCAGTACGGCCGCGAAGGCGTCGCGGGCCTGCGCGACCGTGCCGCCCGCCGGCAGGGCGGCGGCACCGGCCACGACCGCGCCATCGCGGAAGACCGCCCGCAGCGGCGGTTCCCCCGGATGGAACGCGAGGCTCCCGGCGCAATCCCGTCCCGGAGACGGCATGAGCGGCAGGGCCGCCGCTGCGGCGGCGAAATCGATCACCTGGGCGGGCAGGCCAGTCCTGCGCCCCACGAGCCAGACGGTGCGGACCGTCAGCCTGTCCTCCTCGGTGACGGTATGGGCCAGGACGGCCCAATCGTCGGACACGCCAGGCCGGGCCGCCAGTTCCTCGGCGCCTACGGGAAAGCCGATCGCAGCGCGCACGCCGGCGGCCTGTTCCGGCGCCAGGGCGTCGAGGCGCCGGGCAGCCCGGACCAGCAGTGCGAGCCGGCCGACGCCGAACGCCAAGGCCGCCTCCGGGGCGGCGGCGCCGGGACGTAAGCCCGCGGCGGCGAGGCCCGGCAGCGCCCGGACCCGCCGGGCGAGGCCGGAAGCCTGCCCGTCGACGAGGCGCCCGGCCATGCGGTCCCAGAAGGCATAGGGCTCGGCTCGGGCCACCGCGAGACCGCGCCGCATCAGGTCACGCAGCCACAGGTCGAGTTCGTCCAGGGCTCCGGCGACCTTCGCGTCCCGGGCCTGCCGGCGCCGATCCTGGGCGCGGGCGTCGACGGGTTTGGCCGTCTCCTCGGCGCGGCCCGCGGCGGCGGCGCGGCTCTCCCGCCCGCGGATCCAGGCGCCAACCCAATCGGGCGGCTCGGCCTCGGGCGGCGCCCCGGCGGCCGCGACCAGCATCAGGCCGATCGCATGCTTGCAGGGGAACTTCCGGCTCGGGCAGGTGCATTTCGCCGCCGGCCCGGACGGGTCCGCCACCGTCCGGTACGGGGCCGCGCCGCTGCCCTTGATCTCACCCCAGATGACGCTTCCGGCGCGCCCGAGCCCCTGCCACTTGGCCGGCTTCGCCTGATCCTGGCCGGCCTTGCGGCTGGCCGGATCCGGCGCGAGATCGAGGATCTGGTCCGCGGACAGGGTCATGCGATCGACGCGATAGTACCGATTCGGTGCCGGCAGCGCCAGGATAGAAGAGGATCGCCGCAGGCGAAAGCGCCGCCGGCAACTCTGGACCGGCGCACGGCCTCGAAGATCATCACGACAAGGTCCGGCGATCGTATTTTTGCATCCACATATGCCTGCATCGACCGACACTCATCTTCAAACGCTCAATCCACGGCTTCGATTGTCTGTCTCTTCATCGTCCGCCGGCCCGCGATGGCGCACCAACGCCTGCGCACCCGGCCAACCGGAAACATCAGCGTTCCACCGAGGCCACGAGCCAGTGCGTCAGCCAGACCGAGCCGCCCAAGATGGCGAGGCAGACGATCACGCGTAGAGCAATCAGGATGACCAGGATGCTCTTCGGAAAGTGGACGCGATCCGCGGTGATCAGCATCTGAGAACCGAAATAAAGCGTGCCGCCCGCCCCCACAGTTCCGACGACGAGTCCGATCACGGCGAGCGTCCAGAGAAAGATCCTCATGGGCGGCTCCCGAGATCGGGCAGGCGCGCGCTCGCCGGCCCGGACCGGGCGGCGGGGAACGGCTCACGCGAGCAGGCGGCCGGCATCAGAGCAGCGGCTGGGCCGAAGGCCGCGGCTGCGGTGCCGGGGTGACCGTGCGCGGGATGGGCTGAGCCGTGGACTCCGTTCCACCCGCGGACGCTGCGGCATCGGGCGTCCCCGTGGCCCGCGGCGGCGGGGCCGCGGGCACCGCCTGGCGGACGGTGTCGCGCAGGAAATCGCCGGTGCTGGCTTCCCGGGCCGCCGGCGCGCTCCGGGCCTCGTCCCGCGGACCTGCGGCCGGGCCGTCGCGGCGGACCGGCGCCCGCGTCGCCACAGGGGCCTGAGGGCGTTCGCCCTCCGGCACCCGGATCCGGAACGTGAAGGGGAGCGTCGAGCCGTCGCCGTATGTGACGGTGACCGACAGGGTGTCGAGGCCGGAAAAATCGGGCCGCGCCGTGTAGTAGAGCGACATCGCATTTTTCTTGGCGCCCTCGCAGCCATTCAGGGCGGAGATCGGGGCCCCGGTCGCATCGGTCTTGCCGGAGAGGATCCTGAACTCCCGCCGCTGCTCGACCCGGCCGCCGCGCGGAGGCTAGACGAGTTCGATCGACGCCGCCTGCGACCGGCAGCCCTCCGTCGCGAAATAATACGTGAAGCCGTTGAGGAAGATCCGCTGCCCGGGCCGCGCGGTCTTGTTCACCACCTCCGCCTGGGCCGGTAGCGCGAAGCAAAGCGCGATCAGGCCGATGCACGCGGGCAGGCGGGCCGGCGCAAGGGATCGGGCGGCGTTCGGCATGCGGTGATCCACCAGACTTCTCCTCGGCATCGTGATGCGGGCACCGGTCGGTGGGGGACCGGGCGGCCTGCGCGGTGTCAAAGTTGGGGCGTGGCCGGCGAGTGGGGGCGTGGAGCCGGGGACACGTTCCGCGGGGCCGAGGACTCGGCCGGAACCCGCGGTGCAGGCGCGTCCGAGGCGGATGCCGAAGCGTCGGCCTCCGCCTTCGGAGGCGCCGCCGCAGGCCTCGCCGGACTGGCGGGAGCGGCGCCGCGGACCGTGTCGCGGAGGAAGTCGACGGTGCTCGCCTCGCGGCTGGCCGGGGCAACTCGAACCGCCGGAGCGGCGTCCTCGCGGGGGCTTGGCCGCTGCGACACCGCCGGGGCCTGCCGGCGTTCGGCCGCCGGCACCGTGATCCGGTAGGTGTAGGTGACCTCCTCGCCGTTCGAGAAGGTCACCGCGACCGACACCGTGTCGCGGCCGGAGAAGTCGGCTCGGGCCGTGTAATACAGCGCCGTCGCGTCCTGCTCGACGGCGGAGCACGGGCCCGTCACGCGGGTGCCGTCCGTGTTGAAGTTGAGCACCATCAGCTCTTGCCGCTGATCGACACGGCCGCCGCGCGGGGGCGTGACGAGTTCGACCGCGTTCGGCGGCTCCGATGGGCAGCCTGCCCGATCGTGCTGCATGGAATAGCCATCGAGCTGGATCCGCTGCCCGGGGCGGGCGGTCCGGTCGATGGTTTTCGCAAGCGCCGGCCCGGCGAGACAGAGCACGAGGAGCCCCAGGAGCCCGGCCCACGCCCAGAGGGCGGACCGGTCGGCGGGGGAAGGTCTCACCATATCGGGTGCCATCGATGATCTCCTCGGCTTCGACAGGGGATCGGCAGCGGAGCGCTCACTTCGGCGGCTTCTGCTCCAGGACCGGCCGGTTGCCATCCGTGCGGAAGCGGACGGCATAGGTGCTGTTCGCCGACTGGGCGCTGCAGGTGATGACCACGGGGCCGCCCATCGGGTCGGGCATCTCGCAGGTGCCCTTGACCTTGATCGTGTGGGACTGCTTGCCCTCGGCGAGCAGGAGCCCGTCGATGGGCTGGTGCAGGGCGCCGCCTTCGACCCAACCCTTCGCCGAAGCCAGGAACGCCATGGCCCGGTCGTCGGTGGTGCCGAAGATGAACCCGGCCTTCGGGCTCCCGGCCTCGGAGGTGTTCTCCGCGGCCGGGGCGCAGACGGCGGTCGCGTCCTCGCCGTCGATCATCAGGGATTCGCAGCGACCCTTGAAGGACAGCTTCAGGAACGTGCCGGGCGGCGGATCTCGCGATTCAGCCGTGTCGCGGGGCGGCGGAGGCGGTGTGGAGACGGCCGGATCCGGCTCCCTCGGCTGGGTGCCACGATCCTGCGCCGGCTGAGCGCCGCCGTCGCGCCGGGCCCAGGCGCCGCGGTTCTGGCCCGGCTGCCAGACGCACAGCCGGGCGTCGACGTTCTGCCAGCAGGGACCGTCCGGCGCCATCGCGCCGAGGGATTCGCCGGCGCGCAGGGCGCCGGAGCGCGCGTTCCAGTAGCCGGTGGCCCGCAGCGGGTTCTGGGGCTCGCGGACCAGCTGCGCCAGGATGTCGAGCTTGCCACCGATATAGGACCGGATCTCGAAGCCGCGCGTACCATCCTGCCCAGACTCGGGCCGGAACTGGCAGGCCCCGTCGAGCCGGCTCTCGCCCCCGACCTCAAGGAGGCAGTCGGCCAAGCGCGGCCCGGTCAATCCGGCCGCTGCCCCGGGCCCGTCGAAGCCAGGGCGCCCCTCGCCGAGCTTCCAGGCGCAGACCCGGCTGCGGGAGCCGGTCCAGCAGGCCCCATTCGACGTGACCACGTCGGTGGGGCCGTCCTCGGGCTTGCCGCCGGCCTCCCGGCTCCAGGTCGCGGTGCCACGGCCGGGGGACGAGATGGTGACGATCGCCCCGTAGCGGATGTAGCCGTTCTCGTAGGTGGCGAGGCGGAACCCGCCCACCCCGTAGGCGGAGGCATCGGTCAGGAACTCGCAGGCGCCGTTGATCAGAGTCCTGCCGCCGGCCTCGACGAGGCAATCGGCCTTGCGGACTTTGATCTGCGCCCAAGCGGCGCCGGGCAGGAGAAGGCCAGCCACCAGGGCCGCCGCCAGAACGGCGAGCCCGCGGGCGAGGCCACCCCCTGCCGGAAACCACGCGCGATCCGGATGTCGACCGGGAGCCATGCCCGTCATCTCCTATGGGTTGCCGAGGAGGCGGCGGGCCGCCTGGATGGTGCGGTCATTGCGCTGGTCGACGATGCGGCCCTGGTAGAGACTCCGCTCGGCCAGCCGCTCCTGCAGGGCGGCCCAGAAGCCGTCGCCCCATTTGTCCTGTTCGAGATTCTGCATGATCTCGGTGGACTTGAGTTCGAGGGCCCGGATCGTCATGTCGGCCGCCTTCGCGGCGTCTCGCGACAGGCCGGCGCCGCCGATGTCGTACAGGAAAGCCGCAGAGACCGCCGCGGGAGCGAGAGATCGCTCGGTCACGAGACGTTCGAGATACCGGCTCGCCAGGGGCCCGTCGGGCGGGGTGACCCGCTGCTCCTTGTTGGCCGGGGACAAGTGCATCGTGGCGTAGAAATACTGCGCGACCGAGACCCCGCTCTCAGCCAGGCTCCTGAGCTTGGCCGCGTCGGCGGCGTTGGAGACCGCGCTCTTGGACAGCGCGATGAGTTCATCGACGCTCGGCTGCACGGCCGGGGGCGGATTCGCCGGCTTGGCGGCGCCGGATTTCCCGCCATAGGGGTTCGGCTGCGAACCGCCGGCGTTGCCGGCCAGCGCCTGCACGGCTGCCCGCGTCTGCGGGCTCGCCGTCCCGTCGACCGGGCCGGTGTAGAAGCCGCGCCGGGCGAGATTGCGTTGGATCGCCGCCAGGAGGTCCGGCGGCTGCCGGCCGAGATCGTCCGCGAAATTGCCGACCACGAACGTCTGCTTGGCGGCCACCGCGCCCAGGTAGATGTCGGCGGCCTTCTGCGGATCGCGCGGCACGCCGCTCTCGGCGTTGAGGAAGCAGTTCGCCAGCCGGTAACGCGCCAGCCAGGATCCGCCGAGATATTGGGTCCGGATCGCCTCCGGGTTGTCGTTGAAGGCCAGCCCGTAGCGGCAGCCGCGCTTCAAATCGTAGGCGCCGCCCTTCGGATCGAGCAGGATCTCGACCATGCCCCGCTGGGCCAGCGGATACCCGATATCGGCGGGCTTCTGATAATAGGCCAGGGCCTTCGGAGGGTCCGGCCTGACCGGGTTCTTCGGGAAGAACGGGCCCCATTCGGGATCGTAGAGATAGCCCATGGCCGCGCGGGCGTAGAGGTCGCCGCCCTCGGCGGCATTCTTCAGCCTCTCGAAGGCGGCCTTGTCGCCCTCCTGGCCGATCTTGTGGGCCAGATCGTAGTAGAGCTTCTCGTTCTCCTTGTTGTCGGCCGGCTTGCCCCATTCGTCCGTCGGCTTCAGCAGCGCCAGGGCGAGGCCGGCCAGGAGCGCGACCACGGCCTGGGGCAGGACCAGCCAGGCCAGGCGGTAGCGCGCATCCGCGTACCAGAGCGTCCCGTGCGCCCTGCCTCGATCGGTGGCGGTCATGACTTGGCCTTGATGTAGGTGCGCAAAGCCGTGATGACGGCGGCGTTGCGCTTGTTCTCGACGGGAAGCTTGTAAAAGCCGCAGGCTGTCAGCTCGGCCTGCAGGGCGCCCCAGAACGGGCCACTCCAGCTGCCCGCCTCCTCGAACAGGAGCCAGATTTCGCTCTGGCTGTCCTTGAGGTCGAGGCTGCGCAGCGCTAGGACGGCGGCCTTCCGGGGATCCTTGGCGACGTTGCCCCAGCCCGCGTCGTAGATCACCGCGGCCTCGCCTGCCGCCATGCCGTTGCCCGCCGCGGCGGCGCGCTCGTAATAGGCGACGGCGACCTGCGTGTCGGGTGCGAACACCGCGCCCTTGTTGAAGACCGGGTTGAACAGGCGCGCGTAGGCGGTGAGCGCGTCCGCGTCCCCGCCATCGGCCCGACTCTCGAGTTCGGCCATTTTCCCACGGTCGCCGGCCTGGGCCGCCGCCTGGAGAGCCCTCACCTCCGGTTCCGGACCCTTGGGCTCTATCCGCCGCAGCTCGGGCCGCGGGGCCGCGACCGTGTTGGTGATCCCCGCCTCGACCTGGAGGGCGGTGACGATGCCCGGATTGGCACGCCCGTCCACGGGGCCGATGTAGCGCCCTTGCTTGGCCAGGCTCTGCTGGAGGCCCGACACCAGGGCGGGGTTCTGCTGGCCCAGATTGTTGACGAAAGCGTCGATGGTCGGCGGGTGTCTGCGCCACAGCACCGCCGTCACCAATCCCCCCGCCCGGACCGGATCCTGCGGCAGGCCGCTGCCGGGCTCGACGTAGCAGGTGGCGAGCTTGACCGTGAGCCGCTCCTCGCCGGTGATCGTGCGCTGCAGTGTCTCCGGGTCCTCGATCCAGGTCTGGGCGAGGCGGCAGCCGCGCCGGAGGTCGCGGTTCGGGTTGGCCGGATCGAGCAGCACGTCGGCGAGGCGCGAGACCGCCGTGAGGTCACCGACGGCGGCGCCCGGGCCGTAGAGGGCGGTCGCCCGGGCGAAATTGTCGGGCACCGTCTTCCTGGGGAAGTAGGCGGCGGTCAGCGGGTCGTAGAGCGTCCCGAGCTTGATCGCGGCGTCGATCTGGCCCCGCGTCGCCGCGGCGGTGAGTTCGTCGAACGCCTTGCGGTCACCGTCCTTGCCGGCCCGGTCGCGCAGGGCGCTCAGCTCGGCGACCCGCGCCTTCGAGGCGGTGGCCGGCTGGCCCCATCCGCCCTGTGCGGCGAGCGCGAGACACAGGCCCGCCGCCGCGCAGGTCGCGGCCTGCGGCAGGAGAAGCCATGCCAGCCGGTAGCGGGCCTCGCCGTACCAGAGGGCCGCGTGCGCGCGCAGCCAGTCCTCGCCGCGGGGGCTCATGGCCGCGACGGACTCCGCTTCGCACCGTTCATCGCGTCGTCACGCATGCGCTCATGCCGCCGCTCATGCCGCGGGCGCGGCGGCGCGGAGGGCCCGCTCGAAATCCACCAGTTCGAACTGGCCGTGATCGCCCAGGGGATCACCCGAGAGCCGGATCGCCTGGGCCTCGCGCAGCCGTTCGAGGAGGGTGCGCATCTCGCGGGCGTTGGACCAGTCGTGCCGCTGGGCGCGCTGCTCGATCCACGGGATCAGCAGGGTCTCGAAGCGCGGCGGCAGCCGGAACGCTTGCCGCCCTGCCATCAGGCGCAGGATCTCGACGAGGTCGTAGGGGTCGTAGGCCGGGAACGCGACCGTCTTGGTGAAGCGGCCGGCCAGACCCGGGTTCGTGTCGATGAACCGGGCCATGTCCTGCGTGTAGCCGGCCACGATCACGACGATCCGGTCGCGGTTGTCCTCCATGAACTTCAGGAGCGTATCGATCGCCTCCTTGCCGAAATCGCTGCCGCCCCCGCCATCGGCCGCCAGCGTGTAGGCCTCGTCGATGAACAGGATGCCGTCGACCGCCTCCCGGCACGTCTCCAGGGTCTTGGTCGCGGTCTGGCCGACATAGCCCGCCACCAGCCCGGCCCGGTCGACCTCGACCACGTGGCCCTTCCGCAGGACGCCGAGCGCCTTGAAGATGTCGCCCATGATGCGGGCCACCTCGGTCTTGCCGACGCCGGGCGGGCCGGTGAACACCATGTGCTGGCTCACCGCGCCGACCTCGATGCCCTCCGCGCGCCGCTTGGCGTCCACCAGGACCCGGGCCACGACGGCCTTGACCTGCTCCTTGACCGGGGCAAGCCCGATCATCGCTTCGAGGCGGGCGATGACCTTGCGCGCCCCGTCGATATCCACCGCCCCGGCGGCCTGCCGCCCCACCGCCGTCGCGATGTCGGACGCTTCGAGCCGGTTGATGTCGCCGCCGGGATTGGCGGCGATCCGCATCGCCTGGGCCTGACGGGCCTTCTCCAGCACCGTGCGCATCTCGCGGGCATTGGCCCAGTCCTCGGCCCGGGACCGGGCGCTGACGTAGGGCAGGAGATCCCGCTCGAATCCCTCCGGCAGGACGAAGCCCTGGGCCGCCGCCATGCGCTTCAGGATCTCGGCCAGTTCCGGCGGGCTGTAGGGCGGAAACGCGATCGTCTTGGTGAAGCGGCTGGCGAGGCCCGGATTCGTATCGATGAACCGGCGCATGTCGTTGGTGTAGCCGGCCACGATCACGATGATCCGGTCGCGGTTGTCCTCCATGAACTTCAGCAGCGTATCGATCGCCTCCTTGCCGAAGTCGCTCCCGCTCCCGCCGCCGGGCGCCAGCGCGTAGGCCTCGTCGATGAACAGGATGCCGTCGAGCGCCTCCTTGCAGCGCTCCAGGGTCTTGATCGCGGTCTGGCCGGCATAGCCCGCCACCAGCCCGGCCCGATCGACCTCCACGAGGTGGCCCTTGCGCAGCACCTTCAGCGCCTTGAAGACGCTGCCGAGGATCCGCGCCACCTCGGTCTTGCCGGCGCCGGGGGGCCCGGTGAACACCATGTGCTGGCTCATGGCGGCGACCGGCAGGTTCTGGGCGCGGCGCTGCTGCTCGACCTGCATCCGGGCGATGACGCCCTTCACCTCCAGCTTCACCGGGTCGAGGTCGACCATGCCCTCCAGGTTCGCCAGGGCGGTGGCGAGGAGATCCTTCTTCTGCGCCGCCGCGCCGTCGTCCGCGAACCGGATCGGGCGGATCTTCCGGCTGGCCCGGGCCCGCTCCTGGGTGCGCCGGGTGTCCTCGATCCGCGCCGGGATGTAGCTGCCCGCCAAGAGGCCGCCGACGAGGCCGCCGAGGATCAGGCCGTTGTGCAGCAGCGCGGCGGGCGTCGCGGTCAGCGGATCGAGCACCTCCGGCCGCAGGGCGATCAACAATCCGACCGCGACCAGCACGATGGTCAGGAAGACGGCGGCCGGATGTTTGTCGAGGCGTTCCATCACAGTGACAAACCTTGGGCGGTGACGAACCTTGGTGCGGGGCGGCCGGGCGGCGTTGCTCGGGCCGCCGTCAGGCGTCCTCGCCGGTGGCGCGCAGCAGATCGGCGATCTCGAGGCGGCGCAGGTCGCCGCCTTGCAGGACGACCCGGCCGGCCTGCGCCTCGCGGGCCTTCTCCAGGAGGGTCCGCATCTCGCGGGCGTTGGACCAGTCCTCGGCCCGGGACCGCTGGGCGAGCCAAGGGGTGAGCGCCGCCTCGAACCCCTCGGGGAGGGTGAAGTGCTGGCGGGCCGCCATGCGCTTCAGGATCTCGCAGAGGTCCTTGGGGCTGTAGGGCGGAAACGCGATCGTCTTGGTGAAGCGGCCGGCGAGACCGGGATTCGTGTCGATGAACCGGCGCATGTCGTTGGTGTAGCCGGCCACGATCACGATGATCCGGTCGCGGTTGTCCTCCATGAACTTCAGCAGCGTATCGATCGCCTCCTTGCCGAAGTCGCTCCCGCTCCCGCCGCCCGAGGCCAGCGTGTAGGCCTCGTCGATGAACAGCACCCCGTCCAAAGCCTCCCGGCACTTCTCCAGCGTCTTGGCCGCGGTCTGGCCGACATAGCCCGCCACCAGGGCCGCCCGGTCGACCTCCACGAGGTGGCCCTTGCGCAGCACTTCGAGCGACCGGAAGATCTCGCCGATCGCCCGGGCGACCTCGGTCTTGCCGACGCCGGGCGGGCCGGTGAACACCATGTGCTGGCTGATCGCGGACACCGGCAGGCCCTCCGCGCGCCGCCGCTGCTCCAGTTCGAGCCGTGCGATTAGGGCGTTGACCTCGCGCTTGACCGGCGCGAGCCCGACCATGGCTTCCAGCGTGGCGATCACATCGTCGGGCGCCCGCGCCTCCACGACGCGCCGCGGCGCGAGCATCAGGCGCGGCAGGCCGAGGAGGCCGCTCGCCGGCTGTCCGAGCGCGGCCTCCGCCTTCCGTGCCGCCGTCGCGGTCGCAGCCAGGCCCAAAGCCGCCAGCAGGGCGATGGCGATCCCGATGCCGGCTCGCCAGCGCGTCTCCGGGCCGACCGCGTTCCACCAGGCTACGGGACCGTAATCGGTGCTCAGTAGCAGCGGCGTCAGGACCGCGACCACGAGCCCCGAGATCACGACCGGAACGAAGGCGGATTTCGACATCCCTCAGCTTCCGCAGGGCTTGCTGGTGTCCCAGATCACCGGAATCCGCACGACGCCGGCTACCTGATCCATCTTGAGGCCGGGTCTCAGCTGGACGAACACGTCCTTCGCGGAGCCTTCGAGGACGATCTCGCCCTTGCCGGTCTCGTAGGGGGCGGGGAACGGGACCGCGATATCGATCGGCGTGTCGGCGACGTTGAAGGCTGGCGACAGGTAATTCCCCGCCCGGATGCGCACCACGCCGCCGCCCTGGCTCGTCGTCTTCGACAGCCGCATGCTGGCGAGCGGCGCCGTGCAGGCCTTGGCCTCGGCCACGACCTTGTCCTTCTCCTCGGGCGCCAGGGTGTCGGCGGCCTTCTCGATCTCGGCTTTCTTGACCAGGCTTAAGGCCGGCCGGTCCACGGTCCCGACCTTCTCATGACCGCCGAGGAGCAGGACGCCCGCGACGACCGCAGCCGCTACCACGCCGCCCCCGATCGCCAGGACGCTCGGCGACGGCCCGGGCTTCGCCTGCCCCGGAGCGGGCGGAGCCGACACGCGTTCGGCGGACTTTCCTTCAGATTGTACCTGGTGGTCCATGTTCGACATCCGCCAGACCCTGAACGTTGATCAAAGAACGCGCGTGATGAATTTGCGATTATTGCGTCTCTAATTTTGTATTAAAACTTGGAATGAATCCAAGAAACACCGTATCTTCTCGCCTGTCCAACACAGGCAACGTTTAGGCAGCCGCCAAAAACCGGTCTACTAGTGCACATGACCTATATCGTTCGGCTTGACCTGGGGGGTGTCTTGCTTGGCAGTAGGAGTTCGGCCGTCCGCAAGGCGGCCTGATTCCGAGGCGGCGAACGGGAGCGGAATGGCGGGCCGGGCGGGAGACACGATCATCGTCGCCGATGATCATCCTCTGTTCCGCGCGGGCATCCGGCTCATCGCCGAGCGACTTTACACGCAGGCCCGCGTGCTGGAGGCGGCCACGATAGACGAAGTCCTGGCGCTGTCGCGCACCGGCCCCTCGCCGCACGCCTTCTTCCTCGACCTGCTGTTTCCCGGCCTCGATCCCCAGCATTCCATCGGCGCGTTGCGCGCCGAGTTCCGGAAGGCGTCGATCGTCGTCGTCTCGATGGCCGAGGACGAGGCCTCGATCCGGGCCGTGATGGAAGCGGGTGCGGACGGGTTCATCGGCAAGTCGCTGCCCGCGCAGGAGATCGGCGAAGCGATCGCGGCGATCCGCGACGGGGCATTCATGGTCAGGCGCGGCCCCAGCGCGGGCTTCGCCCCGGCGCGCGGCGTCCTGCCGTCCCTGACGCAGCGCCAGCGCGATGTCCTGCGCCTCCTCGTCCTGGGATGCACGAACAAGGAGATCGCCCGAGAGCTGGACATTTCCCCCTTCACGGTCCGTATCCACGTCTCGGCGCTGCTACGGGCCCTCGACGTGAGCTCCCGCTCGGCCGCCGCCGCGAAGGCGGCGACCGCCGGGATTGCCGGTTGATCGGGCCGCTGCGGGGGCATCGGATCGCAGCGCTCGGCTTGATGATTCGGCCCGGCTAGCGGCGGGGACCGCTGACGGCAGCGGACCGGGTCCCCCGCGTGAGGCCGACGGAACGAAGGGACAAAGGCCGTAGGACAAGGGCCTTGGGACAAGGGCCCTGGGACAAGCCTGTCCAGGATCATCGCCAGAACGTCGGGTCTCATCCCGATCATCGACACGGAAAACGCGACGCCCGTCACTTGAGAATCTCGATGTCTCCTCCGCGGCACAAGCAGGACGAACCCTTCGATACGGAGAAAGCGCAGGCCGTCATCCGTATCGTCATCATCAGCAGCACCATCGTCTATTATCTTCTGTTAAAAATTATCGATGTCATCCCACCGGAGGGATATCTGATTCCATATATCATGTTTTCTAGTCTATTTTTGTCGTTTTTTTACTACTATTGGATCAAACGGCGACCCGGTAAGATCATCCTGCGGCGCATCATCACGATGAGCAACGACATGGGCGCGATGACCTGGGCCATGGCGGCGGGCGGCGCGCCGATGCTGCCGGTCTACGCCATCCTGATGTGGGTCACCGTGGGAAACAGCCTGCGCTTCGGGACGACCTACCTGAAGATCACGACCATGGGGGCGCTTGCGTCGATCGCCGTGACGGCCACGTTCAACGCGTATTGGCGGGACAATCCGTTCCTGGTGCTGACGCTGGCCTGCACCACGATCCTCGTACCGGCCTACATACACTCGCTGTTGCAGCGCCTGCAGACCGCCTACGTCCGCGAGCAGGAGGCGAACCTGTCCAAGTCCCGGTTCCTGGCGCAGGCGAGCCACGATCTGCGCCAGCCGATCCACGCGATCAGCCTGTTCACCGCGTGCCTGCGGAGCGCCAAGCTGGGTCCGGAGGAGTTGGGCATGGTCGAGAACATCGACCGGTCGCTGCAGAGCGTCTCGCGCCTGTTCAAGTCGCTCCTGGACATCTCGACCCTCGACAGCGGCAAGGTGGAGCCCCGGTTCGAGCCGGTCGCGATCAGCGACATCATCGAGGATGTCCGGCGGCAGAACGCCGAGGCCGCGCAGCGCGACGGGACGGCGCTGCGCGTCCGCGCCTGCGCGGCGATCGTGAGCGCCGATCGGGCGCTGCTGACCACGATGGTGCAGAACATCGTCAACAACGCGATCAAATACGCGCCCGGCCGGCCGATCGTGATCGCCTGCAGGCGGCGGGGCGATCGCCTCGCCATCCAGGTCTACGATCGCGGTCCCGGCATCCCGGAGGCGGATCAGGCGAAGGTCTTCGACGAGTTCTACCGGGTCCGTCGCCGCGGCGACAAAGATATCGAAGGGGTCGGCCTCGGCCTGCCGATCGTCCGGCGCCTCGGTACGATGCTGGGCCTGCAGGTGATGCTGCGCTCCGTGCCGGGACGGGGGACCTGCGTGAGCATCGGCAACCTCCCGATCGTCCAAGCGCAGGCGCTCTCAGCCCCGCCGCGCGCGCTCGATCCGTCGCCGACGCTCGGCGGATTGCGGGTGCTGCTGGTCGAGGATGACGAGGCCGTGCTGCGGGCCACGGCCAGCCTGCTGCAGACCTGGGGCTGCCAGGTTCAGGCTGAACCCGCGATCCCCGGGACCGTCTCCGAGATCGACCTGCTCGTCACCGACTTCGAACTCGGCAGCGGCGTCACGGGAACGGATTGCATCGCGGCGGTCCGCCGCCTCGCGGGACAGGCGCTGCCGGCCGTGGTGATGACCGGCCACGACGAGGCGCGCGTGCGCGTGGACCTGGGCACGATGGACGTCCCGATCCTGTCGAAGCCAATCCGGCCGGCGGAACTGCGCTCCGTCCTCGTCGCCGCGCGGATCGGGATGCGCACCCGGCCGGCGCCGGCCGGGTGACGGTGCAGGAACGGGCCCTCCGCAGGCCGTGCGGCACCTTATTTCCGCTCGTCGGAGCGGTTCGATCGTGCGGCGGCCTCCCGATGATCCACCATGGCCTTCAGCAGCTCGGCCTGCGTGAGGCCTTGCTCGGCCGCGATCTGGTTCACGCTCCGAAGCGCCCGCTGGGCCGGAGAGCGGTCCGTCACCGGCAGCTTGGCGAAAGCCCCGTTGAGGCGCTCGGCCGCGATGGCCCCGATGACGAGCCCGCCGGCACCGGCTGCAAGCCGAATGCCGATCGTCATGGTCTCCATATCAGGTTCCGGGCCGATCGACGGCATGAAACCCTACGCCCGACGCACAACGGATGAGTTTCCGCCGACGCGTGGCTGGCGGCGTGCAACGCCATTCCTTTAAACCGACCGCATCTGAGCGTCGATACTTCACCTGTACTAGAGACGCACCTGATCGCGTTGCAATCATGCGCAGCTCTCAGCGCTTGTTGTGACGCGCACTCTTGCGCCGAGCCGGTCTCAACTTCGTCGGAGAGCGCTCTCAGATCGACTTTGGATCACACGTCGAGCGTGGTTTCCCGCTCCCAGGCCGTGAAATGGGCGCAGTAGCTGTTCCACTCGCCCTGTTTCAGCTTGAGGTAGGCGGACGAGAAGGCGCTCCCCAGATTCGTCCGCAACGCCGCGTCGGCCTCGAAGGCGCGTAGGGCGTCCAGCAGGTTGAGCGGCAGGCACGGGGCGTCGGCGACCGTGTGGCCGTCCCGGTACATGTCGATGTCGCTGTGCGGCCCGGGATCGGCGGCGTTCGCCAGCCCGTCGAGGCCCGCCGCCAGGATCGCCGCCTGGAGCAGGTAGGGGTTGGCCGCGCCGTCGGGCAGCCGCAGCTCGAACCGGCCCGGCCCGGGCACCCGCACCATGTGGGTGCGGTTGTTGCCCGTCCAGGTCACGGCGTTCGGCGCCCAGGTCGCCCCGGAGATCGTGCGCGGCGCGTTGATGCGCTTGTAGGAATTGACCGTCGGGTTGGTGATCGCGGCGAGCGCGGGCGCGTGCCGCATGATCCCGCCCAGGAAATGCCGGCCCCGGCTCGACAGGCCGAACGGCATCTCGGGATCCGCGAAGACGTTCTCGGTTCCGGCCGCGTTCCACACCGAGACGTGGCAGTGGCAGCCGTTGCCGGTCAGCCCCGGGAACGGCTTCGGCATGAAGGTCGCCCGCAGGCCGTGCCGCTCGGCGACCGACCGGACCATGAACTTGAAGAAGGCGTGCTTGTCGGCGGTGGCCAGCGTGTCGTCGTATTCCCAGTTCATCTCGAACTGGCCGTTCGCGTCCTCGTGGTCGTTCTGGTAGGGCTTCCAGCCGAGCGCCAGCATGTGGTCGCAGATCTCGGCAATCACGTCGTAGCGGCGCATCAGCGCCTGCTGGTCGTAGCAGGATTTTTCCGCCCGGTCGTGATGATCGGAGATCGCCGCCCCGTCCGGCGCGAGCAGGAAGAACTCCGCCTCGACGCCGGTCTTGACCCGCAAGCCCTCGGCGGCGGCCCGCGCCACGAGCCGCTTCAGCACCACCCGGGGCGCCTGATCGACGGGGGCGTCCGCCATGGTGCAGTCGGCCGCCACCCAGGCGACGTCCGGCTTCCAGGGCAGGCGGATCACCGAGGCGGCGTCCGGCATCGCGAACAGGTCGGGATGGGCCGGGGTCAGGTCGAGCCAGGTGGCGAAGCCGGCAAAGCCCGCCCCGTCGCGCTGCATGGCGCCGATCGCCTGTGCGGGCACCAGCTTGGCGCGCTGGCAGCCGAACAGGTCCGTGTAGGAGATCATGAAGTACCGCACGCCGTGCTCGGCGGCGTAGGCGGAAAGGTCGGTCGTCACGGCAGCCCCCTGAGCGCGGATCGGTTGGGGACCGGCCGCGCCCGAACCGGCGCGACCGGCGGGGTTGAAGGCCTAGAAGCCCGCTTTGCCCGGGTACCAGTCGGTCCCGGCCAGCGGCACGCGGGCCATGGCGGCGGCCTCCAGGGTCAGCGCCACGAGGTCCTCGGGCTCCAGATTGTGCAGGTGGTTGTGGCCGCAGGCGCGCGCGATCGTCTGCGCCTCCAGGGTCATCACCTTCAGGTAGTTGGCGAGCTTCCGGCCGGCGCGCACCGGGTCGAGGCGAGCCGCCAGTTCGGGATCCTGCGTGGTGATGCCCGCGGGGTCGCGGCCCTCGTGCCAGTCGTCGTAGGCGCCCGCGGTGGAGCCGAGCTTGCGGTACTCCTCCTCGTAGGCCGGGTCGTTGTCGCCGATGGCGACGAGCGCCGCGGTGCCGATCGAGACCGCATCGGCCCCCAGCGCGATGGCCTTGGCGACGTCGGCGCCCGAGCGGATGCCGCCGGAGATCACAAGCTGCACGCTCCGGTGCAGGCCGAGATCCTGCAGCGCCTGCACGGCGGGGCGGATGCAGGCGAGCGTCGGCTGGCCGACATGCTCGATGAAGACGTCCTGGGTCGCCGCCGTGCCGCCCTGCATGCCGTCGAGCACGACGACGTCGGCCCCGGCCTTCGCGGCGAGGGCGGTGTCATAGTACGGCCGCGCGCCCCCGACCTTCACGTAGATCGGCTTCTCCCAGTCGGTAATCTCGCGCAATTCGCCGATCTTGATCTCAAGGTCGTCCGGGCCGGTCCAGTCCGGGTGGCGGCAGGCGGAGCGCTGGTCGATGCCCTTGGGCAGATCGCGCATGGCGGCGACCCGGTCGGAGATCTTCTGGCCGAGCAGCATGCCGCCGCCGCCGGGCTTGGCACCCTGGCCGACCACCACCTCGATGGCATCGGCGCGCCGGAGATCGCGCGGGTTCATGCCATAGCGGGAGGGCAGGTACTGGTAGACGAGGATCTCGGAATGGCCGCGCTCCTCGTCGGTCATGCCGCCGTCGCCGGTGGTGGTGGAGGTGCCGGCCAGGCTCGCGCCGCGGCCGAGCGCCTCCTTGGCGTTGGCGGACAGGGATCCGAAGCTCATGCCGGCGATGGTGATCGGGATCTTCAACGCGATCGGCGTCTTCGCAAAGCGTGTGCCGAGGGTGACGCCGGTCCCGCAGGTCTCCCGGTAGCCCTCCAGCGGATAGCGGGACATCGAGGCGCCGAGGAACAGCAGGTCGTCGAGATGCGGGAGCTTGCGCTTCGTGCCGCCGCCGCGGATGTCGTAGATGCCGGTGGCCGCGGCCCGGCGGATCTCCGCCAGGGTGTGGTCGTCGAAGGTCGCCGATTTGCGCGGCGGCATCGGCGGGTTCTGGTAGGTCATGCCCAATCTCCCGCTCAGTAGGCGTCGGCGTTATCGATGTTGAAGCTGTAGAGCGTGCGGGCCGAGCCGTAGCGCCGGAACGCTTCGGGCCGCACGTCCGTCACCCCGGCCCGGTCGAGCAGCACGGCGAGGTGCTCCACGTGCTCGGGGCGCATCGGCTTCTCGATGCAATCGGCCCCGAGGCTCTTCACGCTGCCGCGGACGAACAGCTTCGCCTCGTAGAGCGAGTCGCCCAGAGCCTCGCCGGCATCGCCCAGCACCACCAGGGAGCCGGACTGGCCCATGAAGGCCGACATGTGCCCGATCGAGCCGTGGACAACGATGTCGATCCCCTTCATGGAGATGCCGCAGCGCGAGGCCGCGTTGCCCTTGATGACCAAGAGGCCGCCGCGCCCGGTGGCGCCGGCATATTGCGAGGCGTCGCCCTCGATCACGACGGTGCCGGACATCATGTTCTCGGCGACGCCCGGGCCCGCCGAACCCTGCACCGTGACGGTGCCGCCGTCGTTCATGCCGGCGCAGTAATAACCGACCGAGCCGCGCACCGTGACGCTGACGGGCCCGTCGATCCCGACCGCCACCGCGTGCTGGCCCCGCGGGTTCAGCACCTCGAAGGCGGTGTCGTTGGCGCCCGGGGCGACGCCGTGGAGGGCTTGGTTGAGGGCGCGCAGGGGCGTCGCCTCCAGATCGAAGACGGGCATGGGCGAGATCCGTGGACGAGATCCGTGAGGGGTGGGAAGCGGGGCGGCTCAGGCCGCCTGCCGCTGATCCCAGAAGTAGACGGTCGCCGGTTCGGGCTCCCAGACTCGGGCGGACTCGATCCCCGGCAGGCCGACCAGCGCCCGGTATTCCGAGCCGAAGGCGACGTAGCGCTCGGTCTCGGCCATGATCGCCGGCTTGCAGGCGATCGGATCGCGCAGCACCCCGAAGCCGGAGCGTGTGCCGACCACGAAGGTGAAGAACCCGTCGAGATCCTCCAGCGCCCCGGCGAGGGCCGCGCCGAGGTCCCGTCCCTGCGCCATCGCGGTGGTGAGATAGGCGGCCGCGACCTCGGAATCGTTCTGGGTCTCGAACACCATGCCATCGCGGGCGAGGCTCCGGCGCAGGTTGTTGTGGTTCGACAGCGAGCCGTTATGGACGAGGCACTGGTCGGCGCCCGTGGAGAACGGGTGCGCGCCCATCGTGGTCACGGCCGATTCCGTCGCCATCCGGGTGTGGCCGATGCCGTGGGTGCCCGACATCCCGGCAATGCCGAAGCGCGCCACCACGTCCTTCGGCAGGCCGACCTCCTTGTAGATCTCGACGCTCTCGCCCGCGCCCATCACGCGCAGATCGGGCGAGAGATCCTTGAGGGCGCTCCGCGTCGCCGCGAGGCGGTCGGACGCCACGGTGATCACCGCATGCGAGTTCTTCACCGCGACCCGCGCCGAGCCACCGGAGACTTCCGCGAGCTGTTGCGCCAGGGCGGGGAAATCTGCCGCAGGCTGCGCCGATTGCACGGTGATCTTCGACTGGCCGGGAATCGGCGGCGCGTAGATCGCGAGGCCCGCCGAATCAGGCCCACGATCCGTCATGGTCACGAGCATGTCGGCGAGCAGCGCGCCGAGCTGCGGCTCCAGGGCCGGGTCCTTCAGGAACAATCCGACGATGCCGCACATGGCACCACCTCCGTTGCGGGTACGCCCGGAGCATAGGCGGCCCTCACCGACAAAATCAACCAGCAAGAAATAAAATTTCTTCTCAGGAATTAGATGCGGAGGTTCAGTCGGGACTGCCCGCCTTCGGATAGGCGATCACCGACAGGTAGCGGGCCGGCAGCACGAGCAGCTCCGAGGGCCCATGCGGGGCATCGGCGTCGAAGAACAGGCTGTCGCCCGGCCGCATGTGGAAGTGCCGGTTGCCGTGCCGGTACAGCACCTCGCCCTCCAGCATGTAGAGGAACTCCAGGCCCGCGTGCTGGAAGGTCGGAAACACGTCCGAATCGGTCGTGAGCGTGATGAGGTACGGCTCGACCGTGACCCCGCTGGTATTCTCGTGAATGTGCCCGAGCAGGTTGTACTGATGCCCTGCCCGTGTCCCGCGCCGCTCCAGCTCGATCCCCTCGCCGGCCTTGACGAACACCGCGTTGCGGACCTCCTCGTAGCGCCGGAAGAAGCCGGTGATCGGCATGCCCAGCGCCTGCGCGAGCGCCTGCAGCGTCGTCAGCGATGGCGAGATGTTGCCGTTCTCGATCTTCGACAGCATGCCGGGCGACAGGCCGGTGGTGGCGGCGAGGTCGGCGGAGGTGAGGCCCAGCTGCTTCCGGCGCTCCCGCACCGCGTGGCCGATCGCCCGTTCGAGGTTGTTCTCGCGCGGCTCGCGGACGGCGTGCGGATCCTGCGACAGGAGGGGTTCCCCCGCCCGCCCCGCCGCCCGGTTCGAAGAGCCTGACGGCATGGCGGGTCCCCTCCTCAGCCGATCGCGGGCTCCGGCCGCACGGACTTCGAGGCGCCCTGCCGCGGCGTCCCGTGTCTGTCAACGGCACGCGGTCCGAGTCATCGGCGAAACAGGGCACCGGGAGCCTCCACGGTGACCTGTCAGGTGGCGGAACGCCGAGACCGGCCTGGGATCGCCGACGGTCGGGGGCCGGATGGGGAGCGCCTGAAGCTGACGGAGGGCGGACGGAGCGCAACCGGGAGCGTCCGGCCTGTCGTCTGTGAAGCAGCCCACATCCCATTTCACGGGCAGGCCGCGCGAACGTCCTCCGCCTGACGGCCGGCCGAGGCTATGCCGCGGCGACCCGCTGGTTCGTCGGCGGCGCTTCTGCTGGCCCACCTCGCCGTCACCAGCCTCCACCCCTGGGCTGACCCGCCTGTCCCAGCCGCTGCCCGAATCCGCGCCACAGCTCCATGCGGGCGGCCCTTAAAGCCATGCCCGATCGCGTTGCGCATCGACGACGACACACGATCGGAAGCGTTCGATCGGCCGTCCAACCCACCCCCTCATCCTGAGGTGCCGGCGCGCAGCGGAGGCCTCGAAGGAGACCTCCAGGGATCGCGCGGCCGGCTGGAACCCTCCTTCGAGGCCGCTGACGCGGGCACCTCAGGACGAGGGGATTGGGTGGGATCGCGCGATAACCGGGCCATGGGATGCTGTCGTGTCCCGTGCGCTTTGCAAGCGCCCAGAGCTCGGCAAGCGCCCACAGCTCGAAGCTTTGTTTCAGAGCGCTCTCCGCACCGGCGGAGAGCGCCCTACGCCTCCGGGAGCGTCGGCGCCGGCGGGCTCACCAGGCTCTCCCGGCGCAGGCCGACGCCGCTGGTCCCCTGCGCCATCATGGCCCGCAGCAGGGCCTCCATCTGGTCGGTGGCCGCCTCGACCGCGAGCCCGTCCTGCCGGATGTTCGAGATGCAGTTGCGCCGGGAATCCGGCAAGCCCGGTTCCGGCGTACAGGTGATGTAGCAGCCGAGGCTGTCGGAGGCCGACAGGCCCGGCCGCTCGCCGATCAGCACGACGACGCAGCGCGCCTTCAGCCGGGCACCGATCGGATCGCCGATCGCGACCCGGCCCTGTTGCACCACCGCGACGGGGGCGAGGCTCCAGCCGGCCCGGCGGACCCGCGCGGCGAGCGCGGTGGCGGTCGGCACCGCGTTGAGCGCGACCGCCGTGGCCGAGAGCCCGTCGGCGATCACCAGGGCGACGTCGAAGCCTTGCCCCAGCCCGTCGAGGACCCCTTCCGAATCCGGGTGCAGCGTGCGGCCCCGGTCCGGCCGGCGCAGATATTCCGCCCGGTCGGCGACATTGGCGCGGAGTTCGACCGATCCCAGCCCCTCGGCCCGCAGGGCCTCGCCGATCGCCCCCGCGTCGAGGGGCGTCCAGACCGCCTCGCGGGCCCGGGCATGGTCCAGCCCGAAGGCGAGGGCCGCCCCGGTCGGCAGGCCGGCGCCGTGGGCGCCCAGCGCGATGCGGGCCTGCGTCAGCGCGCGCAGGTCGCGCAGCGACGGGGTTCCGGCACGCTTGGGCTCAGCGGGCGCGCTCATGCCGCCCGCCCCGGCAGAAGGCGCGACGCCTCGGCCAAAGCCGGGGGCAATTCACCCGGCGCGTTGGCAAGCCGGCCCTGCGCGTCCGTGATGCGGACCTCACGCAGCCACGCTTCGAATTCCGGGGCCGGCGGGCGGCCCAGGGTCTCGCGGGCGAAGACCGCATCGTGGTGGGAGAGGGACTGGTAGTTCAGCATCACGTCGTCGGCCCCCGGCACGGTGATGACGAAGTTGACGCCCGCCGCGCAGAGCAGGGTCAGCAGGGCGTCCATGTCCTCGCCGTCGGCATCGGCGTGGTTGGTGTAACAGACGTCCACCCCCATCGGCAGGCCGAGCAGCTTGCCGCAGAAATGGTCCTCCAGCCCGGCCCGGATGATCTGCTTGCCGTTGTAGAGGTATTCCGGCCCGATGAAGCCCACCACCGTGTTGACGAGGAGGGGATCGAATTCCCGCGCCACCGCGTAGGCGCGGGCCTCCATGGTTTGCTGGTCGACGCCCCAATGGGCATCGGCCGAGAGGGCCGAGCCCTGGCCGGTCTCGAAGTACATGAACTGCCCACCCTCCGGGCAGCGGCCGAGCGCGCGGGCCGCCTCGGAGGCCTCGCGCAGCACTTCGAGATCGACGCCAAAGCCGGCATTGGCCTTCTGCGAGCCCGCCACCGACTGGAACACGAGATCCACCGGCGCGCCCTTCGCCATCGCCTCAATCGCCACCGTGACGTGGCCGAGGCAGCAATGCTGGGTCGGCACGTTCAGGCGCAGGCGCAGGGTCTCCAGAAGCTCGACGATGCGGATGTAGTCCGGCAGCGAATCGGTGGCCGGGTTCACCCCGATCACGGCGTCGCCCGATCCCATCAGCAGGCCGTCGAGGGCCGAGATCAGGATGCCGGCCGAAGAATCGGTCGGGTGGTTCGGCTGGTTGCGGGTCGCGAGCCGGCCGGGCAAGCCGATCGTGGAGCGGAAGCGTGTCACCACCGGCCGCTTGGCGGCGATCGCGACGAGATCCTGCAGCCGGCAGATCTTTGAGACGGCCGCCACCATCTCGGGCGTGAGCCCGGGGGCGAGGGCCGCCAGCGCCGCCGCATCGGCCGCCGGGGAGAGCAGCCATTCCCGAAAAGCGCCCACCGTCAGCGACGCCGCCGGCGCGAAGGCGTTCCGATCGTGCCGGCGGGCGATGAGGTCCGAGACCTCGTCCTCCTCCGAGGGGATCAGCTCCTCGGCCAGGAAGGTCTTCAGCGGCAGGTCGGCCAGGGCGATCTGCGCGGCGAGGCGTTCCACGGGACCCTCGGCGCAGAGCCCGGCGAGTTGGTCGCCCGACCGCTCCGGCGTGGCCTTGGCCAGCAGGCTGCGCAGGTCGGGAAAGGTGAAGCGCGTGCCTTCGATCGTCGTCGCGTATGCCATGGCCGGCGCTCCGGGCGAGCTGTTCGGTGTCAGGTATACCGGTCCGGCCCGATTGCGAGGGGCGGCCGGTCTTCTCCGGGCTGACACGCAAGGAGCCGGACGCGGTTGTCTCATGCCTTCATGAGACGCTGAAACGGATCGCATGACCGAAACAGCAGGCCCCGATCGTCGACGGGCAGGTGCGACGGTGGCGGCTCGCACCTCGGACCGCCTGATTGGCCTTAAGAGCCGGCGGATCGCCTCGACCCGCGCACCGCCGGCATAGCGACTTGCCGCGTCCGCACCCCATCGCAGCCGGATCGCAATTGACATCGCGGTGCTGGCAGCTCCCGAGGCGGGCTTGCAGAAGCACGAAGACTTCTGCCGCGGCTTAGAGCCGTTGTTGTAACGCGCTCTCACGCGTCGAACCGATGTCCCCTTCGGCGGAGAGCGCACCCAATCGCTGACGCGCGCGCCACGATCACGACTCTCCTCAAAGTCCCACCGCCCGAAACCGCAATGCTTCAGCCAGTGGACGTCATCACGGCGAATTTTTTATCCGCCTTCCCACCGATCAGGAATATCCTCAAGTAAATGGCTTCAACAAAATGGCATAAACGCTAACCGTAAAATATCTTTCCACAGTATTCCACCTTCTGAAAAAATCAAACACCTTCAACATCGGCTTGTCACCGGCGTTGTAGTTCAGCCGCTCGACAACCAAAGATTGACTGTCGATCAGTTTGCGGATCTCGAGGGGCGTAATTTTGTTGAGTCCGACGTCCGACGCGCTTTGAATATTATTTTTGAGCACAAAACGCGCGAGCGGAAACAGCACGCGCTCCGGAAGAATGCTGATCCACGGGATGGATCGCCCAACGAAGCGCCCGTGATCTCCAAAGGGACTGAAATACAATGGGCTCGTGCCCAGTACGATGCGCCCCCCCGGCTTCACCATAACGAGAATATCCCGAAGCACTTTGTTAATGTCGTCAATATGCTCCAAGGTATCCTTGCAGATCACAACGTCAAAGGCATTGCGGTACCGGCTTGTAATATTGGAAACATCATCGCAGATGAACGTGATCTTATCTACCAGCGGAGCATAGTTCTCTCGAACATGACTGACGCCAAACGATACGCGCTCTTGATCGACATCAATGGCGACGACGGAGGCTGCGCCGCGTTCCACCGCATCGACAGAGAGGGCGCCGTGACCGCAGCCGAAATCCAAGACGTTGAGAGATCGAAGGTCGAGGGGCTCACCAATTCGACGCCAGAACTCGTCGATACTGCCAGACTGCCAATCGAAATAGGCGCGATTGCGCCGCGCTTTCAGATCCTTGTCCGACTCCCCCGGCAGGCGCGGCAATGCCCAGGGTTGGAAATTCGGTGACCATTTGCCTTCCATTAGACATTCTTCTCTAAGTAATCTCAATCTCTACCGTCTGCGGAACTAAATATCTCAAATTTTCCGAGCGGAACTGAAATTTCTGGCCCGAATATCTTCCGATTTGGTTTCGTACGCAAGCCAAAATCCGAGGATCACGAGGAAGAAGAAGGCGGCGTTCGGTGCAAACATGTTCGGCGAGATTGAGCTATCCAGGACGAAGGTACAACCCTGAAGGAACAAGGCTTGGTCGAAGGGTTTGGGTATAGATTTGTTATAGGCGCACGTGATCAGCGACGCGATGAGGAATAGACACAGCCCAATCAGGCCATAATCGAGGAGGACCCCGACCAAGCCCAAGTCGCCGGGTGCGAAATACGTGATGCCTGTGACGGAAAAATGGTAATTCGCGAACGAGGTCAAACCCATACCTAGCATCGGGCTGCGGCCGATGATCTCCTGTGCGATCTGGTATTCCAGGGCTCGGCCAATTCCGGACGTGTCGTTGCTCGCGAAGGCGAAAAACGGGTTCCATCGCGTGTCGACCATTCCGTAGACGAGCACGGATGAAAGGATACCGAAGCAGCCCAGGCAAACCGCACGGATCACAGGGCGGGGTGCCCGCACCACGCTCAAGATCGACACGACGGCGAGGCACCCGAGGTACACCCGCGAAAGGGTCATGATATTCGCCAACGCGCTCACGAGCAGAAGCATCACGCGCGCACTCGTTAGACGATCCTGCACCCGCACCATGGAGACATACCAGACGAAGCCGAGCGCGCCGAAATGCGCCCAGAGGCGATCGCCGCGTTCCATGTCATTGAGGATGAGCGGCGTGCTGATTTGGGGTGGGAGCAGCCCGACGCTATGAAGTAACGAGATCGCTAGATAGATGAAGGTGTAGGCAATCGCGTATCGCGTCAGTGTACGGACGACGTACGTCGCAACCCCGTCGCGCACCATGATGAAGATCGGAACAAATGACAGAAAGGCGCCGTACTGGCCGATGCCAGGCCAGTTCAGGGGCACGTTCCAATTTTGCTCGAAGATCCAGGCCTGACCGAGTATAAGACAGACGCAGGATATCGAGATAAGCACAACGGCAATATAACCTCTTGCAATTGCGATAAGTATATAGAAGATAGCGATTAAAATCTGACTCAAGAGGAGGATGCGCTGAGCAGCGTCAGAAAACATGAAGAGATAAAGTCGGGAGTTGTAGCATAAATCCGCCCCGATGATGACGTGAATCAGGATACGGTGGACCATTAAAAGAAATTGAGGTTTAGCGGCGTGATCCGTCATGGCGCGCTCGGCGTCCGCGCGCAGATCGAGAGGCCGCGACGGGACGCAGTTTGAAGGAACCGGCGCACGTGTGGATATCGGGCTGATCTCATCGCGTCTGTTCGAAGTAAATAACCGGTGATGCCGTTGGCACGTCCTCGCCCGATGCCGCACTCTGGATTCTGGTCAGCGGGCGGGCGGGATCGTCTCCGGCTTGTCCGCGACTCTGATTTCCTGCCAGCCACGTTCCGAGGATAGCCGCGAAGTAGAAAGCTCCGCCCGGCAAGAACAGGATGGGCGCGATGCAGCCATACATGGCAAGCGTGCAACCTGTCAGATTGAGTGCATCACCTTGGTCGCCACTCAGGATTGGCGGCCGTGTGCAGGCGAGCCACGATGCAATAAGAAATAAGCTCAGCCCTAGGATGCCGAAATCGAGCACGATCCCAGCCATCCCAAGGTCGCTTGCGGCAAAGAAGGGAATACCCGTGAGCAAGCCGGGTTGCTCAGGCGAACTCGATAAGCCCAAACCCAGAATCGGACTGCGCGCCAGGAGATCTTGAGCGATCTGGTACTCAAGGGCGCGTCCGATCCCTGACGTATCGTCACCCGATAGCGCGAAGAAAGGGTTCCACCGCGTGTCGACAAGTCCATAGAGGAGCACGGACGATACAACGCAGAGAGCGCCGACGCACACGATGCGGATGACTGCGCGCGGCACCCTCACCAAGTCCAAGATCGTGACCGCCGCGAGGCAGGCCAGATACACCCGCGACAATGTCAGCACGTTGGCGAGTGCGCATAGGCCGAAGACCGCAAGGCGTCCGCCGGTCCTTCGGGCCCGAATACGATTGAGCGCCACGTACCAGGAAAAGGCCAGTGCCCCAGCATAAGCGAAGAAGCGGTCGCCCCGTTCGATGTCGCGGAGCAAGAGCGCTCCGGTGAAGCTCGGTGGCAGGAGACCCGCGAAATAGGCACCGACATAGGCAATGTAGAAGCAAACGTAGCCGAGCGCGTACATCGCGAGCACGCGCATCGCATATTCCGCGAGCCCGTCCCGACCGACTACGAAGAATACGATGAATGTCAGAACGACCGTATATTGGGCGACACCGGTCGGGTTCGCCGCCATGCCCCAATTCACCTCGTAGACGATCAGCTGGCCGATGATGAGCCCGCCGGCGAGGAGAAAAAGCAGGACCGGGACCACGTGCCCGCGCATGAGCGCGAGACCAAGATAAGCCAACCCGACCAGAAGCAGCGTGGACAGCAGGATGCGCTGCGCAATGTCGGGAAGGATGGCCATGTAGAGGCGCGAGCTGAAGCACAAGTCCGCCGCAATGATCGCATGGATGGTCACGCGATGGAGAGAGAGCAAGTGCCTCTGTCCGGGCGACGCTGCGTTCACCCATTCGGGCTGGCCGGGAACGCCACTCAACTGACGCCCAGGCCAGTCCGGACCGACGACCGCATGGCGTAGACCGGCTCCGGCGAGACCCGGGTATTCGGCACTTGGTCATGCATGAGGGCATCCGGCACGAACTTCAGATTCACGAAGCCGAATCGACGGCCTGTGAACAGCAGCAGGAGCGACGCGAACAACCCGATGATGAGGCCGGCCGGGATATAGAGGGCCGGCCGAGGCGAGGCCGGAGCAGCCGGCACGCTCGCCGGCTGAAGGATCTGCGCGCTCGAGAACGCCTCGTTCGATCGCCACGCGTTGTTGACGCGGGCCTCGCTCGCGCGCTTCGACAGATTGTCGATCGCACCCTCAGCTTGCGACACGGTGCGCCGCAGCGTGTTGTAGGTCGATTCGTGCGTCGCGAGCGCCTGGAGCTCGGCATCGATCTGCTTCAGCACGTCCGCCCGCTGCAAGCGGGTCGCCCGCAATCCCTCGAGTTCGGAGTTCGCCGAGACGAGGCGCGCAGCCGACTCCTGGTAGATCTTGATGTTGAGCAGCGGCGGGTCATCCGAGATGACATCGCTCGGCCTTGCCGCCCGGGTGCCGCTGACCCGCGATGTGTCCCCGAAGATCTCAGGCGGCAGCGTGATCTTCCCGCGGAGTGCGACCATCTGCGTCTTCAGCGAATTCAGCTCGCTCTCGACCTTCGCGATCTGTGTCGCATTGTCCGCGGCATCCTTGGCCGCCGCCGCCCGACGTTCGAGCAGGAGTTTCCGCTGCTCGGAAACCGAGTAGATCGAGTATTGGCGCCCGAACTCGTCAAGCGACTTGGAGGCGGCTCGCAGCTCGTCGTTGAACCGCTGCTCCTGCGACTTGAAGAAGTCCACGTCGCCCTCATTGCTGTAGAGGGCGGAACGCCGCGCGAGGAACTCCCCGGCCAGCAGATTGGCGAAGCGCGCCGCCATCACAGGGTTGGGATGACGAAACGCGAGCTTGAACACGAAGGTGTTCGGCTCAAGGCTCAAAATGACGTTGCCGCGCGCAACACCGGCCTCGACGTTCTCGATTTCGCTCGGGTCGAGGCCCTTTGTCGCCGGCAGATCGGGGTAGAGGCGCGCAGGCCGCAAATCCTGGACCGCCTTCCGGACGACGACGTCGCTGCCTGCGATCAGCAGCTGCGTGCGCAGCAACTGGTCGTAGGTGACGACCTCGTTGCCCGACCGGCGGTCATCGACGCCGGCCACCGTCTGCGAGCCGCGGCTCGCATCGAGGATCATCCACACGGTGCCCTCGTACTTCTTCGCGGGAACGAAGGAGAGGACGAGCGACGCTGCGATCGGCAGGACCAGCGCGGCGAGCACGGTCAGCCAGAACGCCGTCAGCGCCAGTTTGCTTCGTCCGGGGCGTTCCATGCAGAGTCCGTTCCTATCGCGGCCGGGCGTCACCCGGAGTGGAACCGGAGAGGCACCATCCGGGGATCCTCGCGACGGCGCTCGCCGACGGAGCGTTGCGCGTTGAGGACTGTTTGCGTGTGGATTGTGGCTCTATAGCGCCCTTTCGCATTGCACAAGACGATGGCTGCGGGGGTCATTGCTGACCCGCAATGGATCTCTTTTAGGTGATGCCAATGGCTCGCAGCGCCGCGGCGAGGTCCTCGACGTAGCGCTCCAGGCGATAGCGCTCGCGGGCGAGCGCTGCGGCCCGCTCGCCCAGGCGGCTGCGTTCGTCCGGCTTGGCCAGAAGGTCCGTGATGGCCGCACGCATCGCCACCGGGTCGCCGGGCGGCACGGTCCTCATGGCGTCCGGCTGGTTCACGTAGCCTTCGAGGCCCGCGGTCGCCGTGACGACAACCGGACGTCCGCAGGCGAGGGCCTCCATCAGCGCCTGGACGCCCGCCGCGTGATCGCTCGGGAACACGCTGACCACGATGATGTCGGCGTCGCGGTAGAGTTGAAGCAATTCCGGCCAGGCGTAGAAGCGCTGGCTCATGTTGGCCGGCCGCGTCGCCGGGAAGGCGCGCGCCAGGACCTTCGTATCGGCCGAGAAGCCGCTGATCTTCACGTCGACATCGAGCGTTTCGGTGGCTGCCGCGAGGGTCGCATAGTCGCGCTGTTCGAGCCCCACACTGGCGATGATCGGCCGAACCTTGTCGGGCGATGCCGGTCCGGGCCGGAAGAACGCGGTATCCGTCTGATCGGTGACGAACTGGGCGCGCGCTCGACCGCCGTGGTGCGCGACGAAGCCCTCGAGGAAGCGGGCCTGCGGATGCGCCACCGCCGTGAACAGAGCCGCGCGCTGCGCCAGCCTGAACAGGCGCAGCGCAAGTCGCCCCTTCGGCCGATCGACGTAGTGCATCATCACGGCGACGCGCGCGCCGCCACGCCCGCCACAGAGCGCCGCCACCGGGATTCCGACGTCTTCACCGGTGCAGAAGACGACGTCCCCCGGGGCGATGTCCCGGCGTAGCCGTCGGGCGATCGCCCACCAGAGCGGCCGCGTGCGCGTCGCCCGGGCGGCGATGCGGTCGAGAGCGTCGGGCTCGAGGCCCGATCCGTCATGCACGCGGGCGCCGAGGCTCTCCGCGAGCTCGGCCATGGAATGGCGCGGGTTCTCGCCGGTGCGTGCGCCTTGCGCAAGGCCGACGAGATCGGTCGGTCGATTGAGCACTATGTGGTAGGTCATCGGCAATCAACCTTGAGCATTCTTGTTCTGCCGGACGGCTTGAGCACGCTCCGCCGGGCTGGATACCGGTTCGGGGTCAGAGCGCGCGACACAGCGAAAGGCCGAGACCCGTACCCGCCTGCGGCGCGGTTGGGACCGGGTCCGACGCGGGCAGCGGAGAGCTGCGCCCGGTCACGCCGCGGTCCGCTTCGGGATGCCCGGACGGTCGGAGGGATAATGGCGACCCGCCACAGCCCGAGCCTGATGGCCGATCCACCGCCAGTCTCCGCGCAAGGCCGAGCGGCCCATGTTGCGCGCGATGCCCAGCAGCATTCCGGGCAGCGAGACCCAGGAGTATCGACAGCAGAAGAGAATGGCGCCGCGGATCATATAGAATTCGGCCAGTGCCGATTGCGGACCTTCGTGGCGCGTTCCGATCGAGGCCCCGACCTTGTGATGAACGACCGACTTCGGGGCGTATCCGAGCTTGAAGCGGTTCCGCGCCCGGTAGGCCCAGTCGATCTCCTCCCAGTAGAGAAAATAACTTTCCTCCATCAGGCCGACCGTCTCGATGAAGGCGCGCGTGGCGAGCGTCGATGCGCCGTTGATGTAGCTCAACTGCCCTTCGATCGCGTGAGCTTCCGGTCGCTGGGCGAGCATCGAGCCGGCGCCGATCTCCACGCCCCAGCCACGCCACCGTCTGAAGCGACTGCCTGCGAGCGCCTGAACGATTTCGGGCCGGGCGTGATAGACGAGCGTCGAGCCGCAGAGGCCGATCCGCGGCTCCTCCCGGACGCGCGCGAGCAGCCACGTCAGCGCATCCGGCTCGACAACGGTGTCATTGTTGAGGATCCAGACGAAATCGCACCCCTGCGCGAGCGCGAACCGAATGCCGACGTTGTTGCCCGCCGCGTAGCCGGCGTTCCGCCCGGCCTGGATGAGGGTGAGCGTCGTGCCGCCGCCGGCCTTGGGAAGCGCCCCGGCAGCAACCCGCTCGAACGTGAACGGGGGCAGGCCGTCCCGGGTGCGGCGCGCATTGATCTCCGGCAGGGCCGATTCGCCCCAGGCCTGGAGATGCCGCTCGGACTCGTCGGGCGAGGCATTGTCGACCACGATGGCGCGAATGGGCTCCCTGATCCGCATCACGGACTTGAGACAGCCGATCGTGTCTTGCCAGCCGTTGTAGTTCAGGATGACGATACCGGTCACGCCCGCCGGCGTGGGAACCGAACTCATGAGGCGACCGGAACAGCGCGGCCGGATGCGCGCGACCGCGCGCGAGCGGATCTCTCGGTCCGCCGAAATCGTCCTACCATCGTGCTCCCGATCACCCGGCCGCCTCTCGGCCCGCTCGCCGCCGCACCCTCGAATTTGGGATGGCTCTTGGCAAGGCGTAGGCGTCACGCGACGTTTGCTTAGTGCATCAACAGACGCGTTAAGTGCAATGCACAGTCCGCGCCGCCACGGCTATTCTTTTCGCACAGAAATGATACTCCCCTCGCGCGAAATGCAAATACGGTTGCGACCGGGGTGCTGGAGGCGGTCGCGCCGCGAGCGTGAACAGCTCTCCGGCCTCGGTTTGACGCATCCTCTTGCGGCGAACCGGCTTCCACCTCGGCGGGGAGCGCTCGTGTGCCGGAGCGCCGATCTGCTTCAGAGAAGGTGGGGGGCAATCACAAGGGGCCGTCGCTTGGCCGGTTGGCAACGGAATGACAGCGTGAGCGTCGGCTCGATCATGAACCTTTTATCGCCCCGGGAGCGCCAGCACGGCAGCGCCCCGATTCCGCCCGCGCACAACAACTTCGACTATATCCGCCTGTTCGCAGCCACCCAGGTGGTCATCTTCCACGCTTTGTACCACCTCAAGATCGACGCACCGAGCTGGACGAAGGTACTCGGACCCTTCCCGGGCGTCCCGATCTTTTTCGTCGTCAGCGGCTTCCTGATCACGGCCTCGTACGAGCGCAGTTCCTCGCTGAGATCCTACGCCGAGAAGCGGGCCCGTCGCATCTTTCCGGGCCTGTGGTTCTGCCTGATCGTGACAGCCCTCGTTCTGCTCGCCCTCGGCTACCCTCTGCTCACACGCCCGGGCCTGACGTGGTTCGGCAGCCAGCTGGCCGCACTCATCTACACGCCGCAGTTCCTGCATTCCTTCGGCTTCGGTTCATACAACGGCAGCCTCTGGACGATCCCGGTCGAACTCCAGTTCTACGTCACGGTTCCGCTGCTGTCCCTCGTCGTCCAGCGGGCCAGCAACCGATCCGCTGCAATTCTCGCGGTTCTGGCGGCGGCCATCGCCGTCGGCGTCCTCATCCGGATCTGGCTGCCGACCGTGATGGGGATGTATGATCATCCTGAATCTATGGCGGAAAAGCTGGTCCGCTACTCGTTCGTAGCGCATTATTACCAATTCGCGCTCGGTGCGGCGGCCTGCTACCTCTCCCTTCATCTCCGGTGGTGGGTGCGCGGCAAGGTTCTGTTCTGGCTGGCTTCGCTCATCGCACTCAACATCTTCACGCCCTTCTCGGCCGTGACGTCCGTGGCGGAGCACATCGTCCTCGGCATCTTGACGCTGTCTGCCGCCTTCACGCTGGCCGGCCCCAGCCGGATGGGCCATGTCGACATCTCCTACGGGGTCTACCTCTTTCACGGCTTGATCCTGAACCTGTTCGTCGCCTTCGGCCTGGTTGGCGCGCCGGTCGCCTTCTACGTGCTGCTCGCGTGTTCATACGCAGCCGGCTGGGTGTCGTGGACCTTCGTCGAGTCGCGCTTCCTGAAGCGCGGCGGCAAGTCGCCAGCACCGATCGTCTCCGACCTCCGGAAAGACGACGTCGTCGCCCTCGACCGGCGTTAGCGCGCGCCAAGACGGGCTCCGGGCCCGGAGCCTGGTCCCCGCACCGGTTCGCAGCCTGCGCGTCACCTTCGGTCGCGCTGGCTGCGAACCGGCAGAGGTTCGATCGAGCCCCGCCGCGCCAGATCGGCAATCCATGTGGCGCAGCCGCATCTCCGGCTTGCATCGGAATCGTCGGCGCTCATCGCGTACAGCGGATCCACGCCCGCCCAGATCAGACGATGGCCGGCGCGGAAAAACGCGCCCAGCAGCGCAGCGCGAATCCGCGTCCGATCGCGATGCCCACCGCATACGACCCCAATCCCCGCCCGCATGGGAGAGGAGGCCGGTCGTACTTGCCGACCGTGTCAGCAGATGACTGTCGTGTGCCGCGGGCGAGCCAACACATCGTCCGCTCGGGTCCATGGTGAGTCACAGGGTTTGGCCGCAAAACCGGCGGCCACTTTGGCGAAATCAGCTTAGCCGGCTGATCGTCCGACCTCGGCACCAGACCTGACTGAAAACGCGGCTGCGACGACCAGCCCATCAGGCTTGAGCAGCACCCGTTGGAGGCCATACCGTGCGGCACGCCATTCCAATACGCAGGGTGGGCAGGCAGGCCTTTGTCATGGCCGAGCGCGTCGCATTGAGCGCAATATCTTGGTCATTCTACCTTGGTAAATGAATATAAAATGTGATTCCGCAAAAATCTATCGAATTATGTTCGTCGAATCTTCAGAGAGACCGAGTAGATCTAAGTCCAGTTGGCTTTGGATCCGGACATGCAACTCGGCATTAATCTTTCTGGCGCCGCTTACGGTTTGCTAACGACGACGGCCAGCGTCGATTACTTTGCGAGCAAAGGATTTTCGACGATCCGCCTGCCCCTGGACTGGGAACAGGTTCAGCCGACGTTGAACGGGGCGCTCGATCCGGACTTCCTCGCGCAGGTTCATCAATTCGTGTCCTATGCCGAATCCCAGGGCATGCACGTCATCCTCGATCTGCATAACTACGGCAGCTACAACGGCGATCTCGTCGGCAGCGCGAGCGTGCCGGTATCGGCTTTCGCCGATCTGTGGGGGAAACTGGCAGGCGCGTTCGCGACCGACGCGAACGTCTCGTTCGGCCTCATGAACGAGCCGCAGGTTCCGACGGCCTCCGCTTGGCTGCCGGCCGTGAACAGCGCGATCCAGGCCATCCGCGACTCGGGAGCGACGACCCAGCAGGTCCTTGTCTCCGGCACCTATTGGGATGGCGGATCGAGTTGGACCCAAACCGACAATGCGAGCGTCATCGGCAAGCCCGGCGCCGTCGTCGATCCGTCGAATAATGTCGCCTTCGAGGTCCACCAGTATCTTGACGACACATCGGGTCAGAACAGCTGGGTCGTGTCCGAGTCGATCGGCGTGGAGCGCCTGACGGACATCACCGAGTGGGCGCGGCAGACGGGCGCCAAGCTCTATCTGGGCGAGTTCGGGGTCGCGGATAACGCAACCTCGCTCGTTGCCATGACCAACATGTTGAATTTCGTGTCCCAGAACAGCGATGTCTGGGAAGGTGCCTCCTACTGGGCCGCCGGGACCGGCTGGCACGATTACATGTACTCGGTCGAGCCGAACCTTGGCATTCTCGATATGCCGCAGATGTCGGTCCTGGAAAATTTCACCAGCACGAATGTGGTTCCGAAGGTCCTTTCGGATGGCACCGTCGAGCTGGACACGTTCGTCAGTGGCCGCAGCGGCGCGAGCATCAAGGACGTCTTGGACGCCAACGGCGACCTGCTTTCCAGAACCCTCTACAACGCCGATGGCTCGATCTCGCGCAGCGTAAAGGTCGATGCCGCGGGCAATTTCGATCTCTCGCTCTACGCGAACAACTCTGACCACCCGACCTCGCTCGAGGTGTACTCGTCTGCCTACGCGCTGGAAGCCCGGACGTCGTTCAACGACGACGGCTCGAAGACCGTCGTCACGTATGGCGCCCATGAGTGGGATGTCGTCAAAACCGAGAACTACACGAAGGATGGGGCGCTGGCCTCGACCTCTGAAGTCAACGCGGACGGCAGCCATCAGACTGCCAATTACGTCGATGGCCATATCTCGACCGTCGAACAGTATGACGCGAGCTGGAAATTCATTTCCCGAAGCACGTATGACGCGTCGGGCAAGCTCGAGCAGGTGCAGTCGACCGATGAGGCGGGCCAATCGACGATTGCGCACTACAGCAGCGACGGCAAGCAGGTCGCCACGTCCGAGCTGTATGACGCGAACTGGAAGCTGATCTCGTCCACAAGCTACGATGCGAATGGCGTGATCGCGAAAGTTCAGACGAATCTTGAGGACGGGTCGCATCGGGTCGACACGTACGCCGCGAACGGCAGCTACGTGTCCGAGTCCACGACCTACGATGCGGCGTGGTCGGTCGTCTCCAAATCCATGCAGACCGCCGACGGTTCACGCACGATCGAGACCTTTGCCGCAGGCTCGGCGGTGATGGTCAAGTCGGAGAACTATGACAGCGACTGGCATCTGCAGAGCCGCACCACCTACGACAGCCACGGCAACATCAGCGAGGTCCTCACGGAACTGAAAGACGGCAGCCATCAGGTCGCGGCCTACGCGGCGGCCGGCGCTGCCGGCCCATCCTCGATCACAACCTACGACGCGTCCTGGCAGATCACCGCACGTTCGCAGCTCGACAGCTCCGGCCGGGTGAGCGCGATCGACCACATCAACGCCGACGGCACGCACACGGTCCAGAGCTTCGCCGCGGGCTCGACGGTGACGACCCAGTCGGAGAGCTATGACGGGTCTTGGAACCTGATCAGCCGCACCACTTACGACAGCCACGGCAACGTCAGCGAGGTGCTCACGGAACTGAAGGACGGCACCCATCAGGTCGCGGCCTACGCGGCGGGGGCCGCCAGCCCCTCGTCGATCACCACCTACACGGCATCCTGGCAGATCACGTCACGCGAGCAGCTCGACAGCTCCGGCCACGCGAACGTGATCGATCACGTCAGCGCCGACGGCACGCACACGATCGAGACCGTTGCGGCCAGCACGGCGTCGACGGCCAGCACGGCGTCGACCGCCAACACCGTCACGGGCGCTTCGAGTGCACCGAGCGCACCGGGCGTGGCGCTGGCACACGATACCGGATCGGGCAGCAATCACCTCACCAGCGACGGGCTGATCACCTACACCCCCACGGCGAGCGGCGACACGCTCCACTTCCGGCTGGACAACGGCACCGTCTCGTCCAGCGCCCCGGTGCTGGCCACGGATGGCAGCGCAGACGGCCAGCACACCATTACCGTCTACGAAACCAACGCCACCGGCCTTAACTCTGCCACCACCAGCCTCGCCTTCACCCTCGACACACACCACGCCACCACAACCGCGGGAAGCGCGACCGCCGGACAGACGAGCACGACCGGGACCGGCGCGAACGGAAGCGTGAGCGGGACGAGCCAGAGCGGCGGCACGACCGGGACCGGGACTTCGGGTGTCGGCTCGGGCACGACCGCGGCGGCTCCGAGCGCACCGGGCGTGGCGCTGACGCACGACACCGGATCGGGCAGCAACCACACCACCAGCGATGGGCTGATCACCTACACCCCCGCGGCGAGCGGCGACACGCTCCACTTCCGGCTGGACAACGGCACCGTCTCGTCCAACGCCCCGGCGTTGGCCACGGATGGCAGCGCGGACGGCCAGCATACGATCACCGTCTACGAGACCAACGCCGCCGGTCTCACCTCGGTCGACACCAGCTTGGTCTTCACCCTCGACACCCACCACGCCACGAGCGGTCTTCACGTCGCGTGAACCAGAACGCAGACCACCGCGTAAAGGGCCACGGAGCGGTGCCCGATTGCAACGCAATCGGGCACCGCTCTCGGCACGTGGAGCTAGGCGCCCTCCGGCGCTGAACTGTCTCCGCCGCGGCGCGGAACGCCCCGAGGCGTAGCGCCAGGACGAAAACTGGATTATGGCTTCCCGCAAGTTTATTGAGCGGCGCAAACGTCCGTCTTCAGAACGTGATCGATCGTAGCAACCGGTCGAGACAGCGCTTGCACCGACCCAACGAGGAGCTTCGCGATCGACGAGGACGGCGCGCGTCGTGCTGCGTGCACGATGCTCATCCCGTCCCAGCGGTGGAGATCTTACGGTCGAGTCACGCCGCGGGCTGTACGCGACCGTTCGTTCTTCCGAGCTCCGAGCTTTTCGAGGTCCATCTTGGCGTCTGACAAACTTGCCGATGAGGCAGCCCTGCTCCCCGCATCGGGGGGCGTCGAGCCGAAGAAGAAACGTTTCGGCTCCAGCGTCGGACGGAACTTTCTGGTCAATTCCACCGGGACGATGGTCGGCCTGATCGTCTCCTTCGTCACGGTCCCGATCTACGTCCATCACATCGGCGACGCCCGCTACGGCGTGCTCTCGATCGTCTGGCTGCTTCTGGGGTATCTGGGCTTCCTCGATCTGGGCCTGTCGCGCGCAGCGACCAACGCCCTGGCGCGCCTCGATCGGTCGGCCGACGAGGAACGGACGCGCATCGTCGCCACGTCCATCATCCTGAACCTCGGCTTCGGCGCGATCGGCAGCCTGATCCTCTACCTGGGCGGATCGTTTCTGCTCGATTACATCGTTTCCGTCCCACCCGATCTCCGACCCGAGATCGAGGGAAACCTGGTCTGGGTCGCATCGCTGCTTCCGCTCGCCCTGATTTCCGGGGTCGCCATCGGCACGTTGGAAGCACGCGAGCGCTTCATCGCGGCAAACGTGCTGCAGGTGATCGGCTCGTCCGCCGGACAGATCATACCGGTCATCTGTGCGTTGCTCATCGCACCGAACCTGTCGGTGGTGATTCCGGCCGCGGTCCTCACGCGGATGTTCGGCGTCCTTCTGATTTGCGCCTACGTCGCGCTTCGCAACGGGCCATGGGTGCCGACCCGCCCCGACATGAAGACCATGCGCAGCCTGCTTGGGTATGGCGGCTGGGTGACGATTTCGGGTCTCGTCAGCCCTGTTCTCCAATCTGTCGACCAGCTGGTGATCGGCTCCATCCTGAGCGTGGCTGCGGTGACCTATTACGCAGTGCCGATGAACTTGGTGATCCGCAGCCAGGTCTTCGCGGTCGCACTTGCGCGCGCGCTCTTTCCGAGAATGTCCCGAGTCGGGGCGACGGAGGGCCGTGACATCTCCGAGCAATCCCTCGTCGCGCTGGCCTACGGCTACGCGATGCTCTGCGCCCCCGGAATTCTTCTCGCGCAACCGTTTCTCGCAACCTGGCTGAGCCCAAGCTTTGCCGAACTAGGCGGGCCTGTGGCGCGGATCCTGCTGGTCGGGGGGTGGATCAACGGGCTGGCCTTCATCCCTTTCAGCCTTCTGCAGGCGAAGGGACGGCCGGATCTGCCGGCCAAATTTCACCTTCTCGAAATCGTGCCCTTCATCGGCGTGCTCTGGGGACTTTCGTCGTTGTTCGGCCTGAAGGGTGCCGCCCTCGCGTGGTCGCTGCGCGTCATCGGTGACGCCGGCCTGCTCATGGCTGGAGCCGGGATGCGGATCCGGATGATCAAAGCGATCGCCCCTGCAGCCGGATTGATGGGCGCGTGCTTTCTCGTGGCTGAACTCATCCCGCTGTCGAACCTTTCGGCCTTCGCAGCCGGGTGCGTTGCCGCACTTATCAATGTTGGATTGGCCATGATTTTTTCCCCGCTTAAACTGCAGATGATCCTCGCATCGTCCGCGAAACTGGGTCGGAAGGCAGTTTAAATCCGCCCTGCGTGGATTGACTTCGGATGGAACGGAATCGTCCCCTGTGTGCGTTGAGGCGGGCACGGTTTCCAGGTCGACGGAGAGCGCATCGCCGTCCCGACCGCGATCGAGCGGCAGGTGGAGGAAGGCAGCGTTCACGCGAGAAGCCATCAAAGCCTCGCGTGCCAACGACGCGGGCCGACTTCCTGCGACGTCCGGAATGTAATCACGATGTCCAGGCTCAACATCTTAACATTGATCAAGATTTACGACTTCAGACTTACTTGATGCGCAACGTACAGCGAGCGCTTTGTGCTTGTCTTTGCCCCGATGGATCGGTCCGGATCCATCATTTAACTATCTGGAGGCCGCCGCGATGACGGTCCGGGATCTGATCCCTGTCTATCAATGGCGGTATCCATGCAGTAATCTCTGGACCGGCTGGTGCAGTTTCCGCCGAAGTGGATACCGGTTCGGCGTCGGAGAGCGCGCCAAGACAGAGGCTGCGAGACCCGCCCGATTACAACGCGATCAGGCAGGGCTCGTGATGCAGATGACCAGTCAAGTTACTGACATGGCGGCATAATTCGACTATGGAAATCAAGTCTCTGGATGCGCGCGCGACGATCGCAGATCCGTCGCCGATGGACACCGTCCCGATTGAGGCTCAGCGGCGCGAGAAGTTCGGCGGCATCCAGGCTGGACGCGCCGTGGCGGCGATCCTCGTCGTATTCGCCCATGCCGGGACGATCATCGCCGAACCGCGCTTCTACGGGGCCGAACCGTTCGGAGGCCTGTTGCGGCAGTTCGGGGTCGGGGTCGATTTCTTCTTCGTCCTCAGCGGCTTCATCATTGCGTGGGTGCACTGGGGTGATATCGGCCGTCGGGAACGCCTCCCGACGTATGCGCGCAACCGGTTCCTGCGCATCTACCCGCCCTACTGGGGCGTCCTGCTGCCGCTGTCGTTCCTCTACTTCCTGTTCCCGAATGCAGGGATTCCGAGCCAGCACGATCCGGTCAACTTCGTGTTCTCATTCCTGCTGGCGCCGTATACCAAGCCGCCGATCCACTCGGTGGCTTGGACGCTCGTTCACGAGATGATCTTCTATGTCATCTTCGGGCTCCTGATACGGCTCGGAGCCCGAGCTGTCTGGATCCTGCCCATCTGGGCCTTGGGAATCCTGGCGGTGTACCCGGTGTTGGACAGCCTGCCGTTTCCACTGACCGTGCTTCTCAATCCGTACAATCTTGAGTTCCTCATCGGCATCGGAACCGCCCTGACGCTGATGCACATACGCGTGCGAGTTCCAGAACTCGTCGCGGTCGTCGGATCGATCTTCTTCCTGAGTGCGATGCTGTTCGGGGCACAGCTGCTGGACCATCAGCTCGCCGCACGTCTCGTATTCGGATCCGCCGCCGCCTTATTCATCCTCGGCATCGTCGAGCGCGAGCGCAGCAGGGGATTGGCCGTCCCGCCGTTCGTACTCCTGCTCGGCGCCGCGTCGTACGCGATTTACCTCATCCACGGCCTGGCCCTCTCGGCCGTCGTTCACGTCACGGTCTTGGCCACGGGACGGACGCTCCCGATCGTCGCGGTCCTCGTGCTGCTCGTCGTCGCGGCGACGCTGACAGGCGTGGTCTACCATCTGGTCTACGAGAAGCCCGTCAGCCGCAGGCTGCGAGTCCTGTTCGCCAGTGAGGCGCGATAAGGTGCCGCCCGCGCAGCCGCAGCGGCGCGCGGGCGTGGACCTCTCCCTGCTGGAGCGGGCTCGAACCCGCCCAGACGTTGATCGGCGGCACCCAGGCCGCGCCGGGGCAGGATGTCCAAGCGCTCACCGACGCGATGGCGGAAGCCTGTCGACGGCCGGAGGCCGCGATTCTGCCCCGCTGCGACGGGATCGGGCCGCCGGGCGGCCCCCTCCCCCGCCTGGAGCGCGTTCGTCGCCGGCCTGCACGGGATCGAGGACCTGATCGAGGCGGGGCGGCTGACACATCGTCCCGAAGGCGGTCACCACGATTCGGACACGGGTGATGCGAGACGAACGATCCGGAGCCTCGGCACCTAGGCTCAGGGAAATCGGATCGGGGCCGGAACTGCACAGGCGCTGACGGGGCGGGCGGGATCGAACGGCGCGTGATACGATCGCGTTGACGGCGTCCAGCCACAGGCCGGCGCTTCGGTCACCGGTGAGGCGAGGCGCGATCGCACGTTCTGACATCGAGCGGCCCAGACCGGGCTGGGGCGCTCTTGGCGGAAGGAGATTCCGTTCGGCGAAAGGGTGCAGCTCTAGCCGACCGGCTCAACCGTAGTCGCAGGAAGGTCGATCCGCCTGCCCGACATGCAGGCGGATGCGATGTGGGTGCGGATTGCGTCGGCGATTGTCGACGCCACCATGACATGCGCAGCTTCGGTCAGATGCGCGCCATCCGCCATAAGCATGTCCCCCTTGCTGCCGACACCGAAGCTTTCGAACAGGTCCACGAAAATGCCGCCCTTGGCGTCAACCAAGTGTCGCAGCCGTTGCGTGTAAAGCGCCGCGTGCCGGGTCTTGTGTTTGGGACCGCAGGGAAACGCCGACAGAACCACCGGGACGGCCGAATTCCGGAAGCACTCGTCCATGATCGCGGACTGCGCCGCGAGGCATTCATCGAAATTGTTGATCTTCTTCGAAGACGCCAAGCTAATGAAATCCTGAACCTGCCAGCGCAACGTGGAGAGATGCGACGTCCGTTTCTTCGCGGCTGGCGCCAAGGGAAGCCGCGATTCCTCTGCGGATTTCTTCAGAATCGATCGCGTTGCGTTGACGAAGCGCAGCACCACGCTCGCATCGGTTGTAGCAAATTGAATAATTACATACTCTGGTTGTGTATATCGGATATCACGGAGGACGAATTTCCGCGCATCCTTGGACGAGAACCCAGGATACGACTTCAGCTTACCTTGAACAGACATCCCCTTCGCGGCCAGCAATCCACACGTCATCTGGAAGAATCCGAGCTTGTGTGGGGTGCCTTTGATCATACATGCGCCGACACCGAGGATTTTGATGTTGTCTATCACTGATTTGACCGCCCCCAATGCCGACCGGACGATCGATCAGTTCCCACTTTGTAACTGGCAGGGATACCTGAACGACGTCTTTGTACAAACTCGGCGTTATGATATGTTGTTTTGATCTCAAAGATTTATGTACGCCAGAATATCTTAGCCATGCATCGCGATCAGGAATAATGGTCGATAAGATACATAACATGGCAATGTTTTTCGTCAAACAGCATACAGAGCTCCTGAAACTGGTATATAAATACCGGTAGATTCACGACACTAGCCACAGCGATGCAAAATACACTTAGAATTGATTACACCTCGTCGCGCCGATGTCCACACTTTTATAGGCGGCAACATATCCTAATACGGAAATCGATTCCTAATCCATGATACAAAACGATCACCAAGCCATTCTCACGAGAACAGCAGAGCTTCGCGGAGATCGCAGCCTGGGGAAGGGCGCGGTAGGCGGTGTCACAACCATGACGCGATCGCCCGGGTGAAGCGGGGCGCGCAGCACGCAGGTCCGGCCCGCCCGGGCGCGCGTTTCCGAAGGTCGTTCTACGGGAGCATGACCGCAGAACCCCGCCCCGGGGCACCGCAATGGTGGACCGGAAACACGGGGACGCCCGTCGCGCCGGTCGTTCGCCGACTATCGTATCGATGCCATCCCACCGCTACGCTGGAGACAGCGGTGCTGCGGGCGCGCCGGTTCTAGGGCGCGACAGCATCGAGGTCACATCGGAACCGCCGGAGCGGAGGTCGACCGCGGCCACCAGCGCCGTCGGCGCCCTTGAAGTTCACACGTCTTCCTCGATGGAGACCGGTATCCACGGTCTGTCCGCCTTGACGGCCTGTCCGCCGATCTGCGATGCCGAAGCCGCCCAGGCCCGGACGATCCTGGTGCCCTCGGCCGTCACGCAGCGCGGAGGCACCGAACGGCATGCGCCGCAACGTCGAGGACGCCATCCGCAACGGCGATGTCGTCGGGACGCCGCCGAAGGCGATCGGCCCGGGCGGGGACCGGATAGACAATCACGGCGCGCAGCGCCCGGTCGGGGATACCGGCCGGCGCTGAGACACAGGGTTCGAGGAAATCACGCTCTTGGTTGAGGCACGGGGGGGCCGGCCGGACGCGCCGGACGGGGCCGAGAATGGCCACGACGGCTCGGTCGCGGCGATCACGCAGCGCCTCGATGCTCTGCCGGTTACCCGTCTTCACTTAGCGATCCTCGCCGTCAGCACGCTCGGCCTGTTCGCGGATATCGCAGAGGTCGCCCTGAGCAACGCGCTGGCGGCCATCTTCCTCGCCCCGCCCCACAATCTGCCGCGCAGCAGCCTGTCCCTCCTGCTGGCCTCCGTGTTCGCCGGCGGGGCGGTCGGCGCGCCGATCTTCGGCCTGCTGGGCGACCGCCTCGGGCGCATGCGCGCGCTCCAGGCCTCCCTGGTGCTAATGGCGATCGGCTCATTCGGCGCCGCGCTCAGCGCCGGCCTCACGTCGCTCACGGTCGCGCGCGCGGTGTCGGGCTTCGCGATCGGCGGCTTTCCGCCCCTGGTGGCGACCCTTCTTGCCGAGGTGATGCCGCCCCGGCAGCGCGGCGCAATGCTGATGGTCTGCGCCGGGATCGGATTCATCGGCGGTTCGGCCGTCATCCTGCTGGTCCAGATCCTCGCGCCGGCGTCACCGCTCGGGATGGAGGCGTGGCGCTGGGCGCTGATCCTCGGGGCCGGCCTAGCGGCGCTCGCTGCCGCGCTGTTCGCGCTCCTGCCGGAATCGCCGCGCTGGCTCGCTGCGGCCGGGCGCCCCGTCGAGGCCCGGGAAGCCTGTCGGCGGTTCACGGATTCGGCACGCTCCCGACAGGCCGCGCCCGCCGGGGAGCCGCCAGCGCCGCCCAAGGCCCGCGCGCCCGCCGACGAGCCGCCCGCGAGGCGCAGGATTGTCCTGTTCATCGCCCTCTACGCCCTCGCACCGTGGGCGACCCTGGGCTTCCCCCTGCTGAGCGCCGTCGTGCTCCTGGAGAAGGGCTTCAAGGTCGAGCAATCCCTGGTCTTCGCCGCCCTGTCGCTGCTTGGACCGCCGGTGGGGACGCTGCTGACGGCCCTGGTGGTTGACCGGCTGGAACGGCGCGCCAGCCTCGCCGTCCTGGCCGGGACGATGGCAGGCCTGGGCACGGCCTTCGCCGCGAGCACCGGGTTCGTCACCCTGGTCCTGCTCGGCATCGCGTTCAACACGGCGGCGGCGACCTACGGGGCGATCCTGTCGATCTACGCCACGGAACTGCTTCCGACGCGGCGGCGGGCGTCGATCCTGACCTGCGCCTGGGCGGGGGGGCGGATCGCTTCCGCGCTGGCCCCCTTCGTCCTATTGCCGGCGCTCACGGCCTATGGCCCGCACGGGATGTTCGCAGTCATCACGGCGGTTCTCGTGGCGAGCGCCGCGCTCCTGCTCGGCGGCCCGCGGGGCCTGTCCGGTCAGCCCGTCGCGCACACCCCTTGAGCGCCGGTCCGACGGCGGGCCAGGTGGTCGGATCGGCGTGGTGGCGCGATCAAGCGTCCAAGTCTTTGCTGCGGCGCGCTCGAACATCGAAGCCGTATCCGCTTCGGCGGAAGGCGCTCTAGGTCTTTGGTGAGTCGCAGGTTTCCGTCACAAACCCGGCAGTCATTTTTGCGAAAACTGCTATATACGGCCGCGAGACAACAGGCTTGATTGGAGACCGTCCCGTGCTTGCCGTCGGGGCCGGCACGATCAGACCGATCGCGGCTTTTCGAGCACGCGGCCGTAAACCGTCATCAGATCCCGCGCATAGGCTTCCTGTGTGAACTTCCGCTCGAACAACGCCCGTCCCGCAGTCGCGAGAGCGCCCCGAAGCGCATGGTCCTTGACCAGCGTCTCGATGGCCTGCGCAAGTGACGGGACATCGCCCGGCTTCAGAAGAAGAGAGTCCACGCCCGAGTTGAGAACCTCCGGAATGGATCCGACTTCAGTCGCGATCACCGGAACGCCGGCGGATAACGCCTCCAGGATCGACATCGGGAGACCTTCATGAAAGCTCGGCAGCACGAGGGTGTCCGCGGATTCGAGCAGGCTCGACAGACCATCACCGGAAACCCAACCCGTGAAGGTGCAGAGATCTGCGATCCCGAGTTCGGCGCTTTCCCGCCGGTAGTGATCGATCCGGCCGCCCCCCGCCAGGATAACCGGAACATCCGTGCCGCGCGATCGAAGCAGCGCCAGAGCCGACAGCAACTCCCCGACCCCTTTCCGCGGGATCAGGTTCGCGAGAAACAGCAGCCGGAATCGACCGCTGACATAAGCGGTCCTGTCAGGGCGCGCGAGCCGGCGGTCGCCCGTCGCGTTGTGCAGGACGACGATCCGGTCCCTGTCGACGCCAAGATCATGCGCGAGGAACTCGCGATGAACCTCGCCGAGAACAAGGTTCAGTGCGGCCATCCGGACCGTCGATCGGACCAGAAACTTCATCGCCCCGTTGCCACTCCGGTACGACGTGATCAGCTCCGCACCGTGGTGATGGAGGATCGTGGGCACGCGGAATGTCCGACCCAGCAATAGAAGAAGTACCTTTCGGAGAAAGCTGAATCGTTCCGATACATGCAGATGCAAAACGCTCGGTCTATTGAGCAGGCAGCACAAAAATAACTTGGAGAATCCGACCAAAAAATTTATCGGCCACAGGCGATTCCACTGTGAGCCCCTGGTATTGATGACCGTCAATGTGATCGACGGGTCCTGCTTTTTGAGGATCGTGGATATCAGATTGCTGACCGTTCCGATGCCTCCGCCCAGCTCAGTCCCCTCCGGAGAGGCCATCACAATATGCCGAAGCCATAGAGTCTTGGTTGGCTGATCTGAGATACCGGAGAGACTTTTTTCAGAGTTCATCTGACGCCTGTATCGAATTGGGCAACGCGATCGCGCACGGCTCTAACCGTGGCCGACTTATCGGTTTGCGAACGATTGCGTCGCCAAGCGCGCCCGACTGGTCGATGTATCCGCAATCCAGTCGGTTATGAGATCGGCCCATTTGAGCGGGATCTGCAAGCGGTTCCATGCAGCCGCGCTCCCCTCGGAGACGCGGCTATAGAGCGCCTCGTTGTCGAGCAGCTCCGTCATTCTGTCGGCGAGTTCCGCTGTATTACCGGCCCTGAAGACGAGACCGCTTTCTCGGTCGATGACGGCGCCTGCGAACATCGGGTGGTCCGAGACGACGAGGGGCGTGCGCGAACAAAGCGCCTCGTAGATCGTGAGTGGCATGCCTTCCGAGTACTCATGACGGCTCGGAACGACCACGATATCTGCTTGTCGCATCTTGACGATGACTTCAGCGTTATCGATCATTCCGAGCTGGTGCACGACGCCTTCGAGCCGGTGATGCGCAATCAGCCCCGCCAGGCGCCCGTCGTCGTGCCGGCCGACGAGATCCAGGCGGACGTCGCGGCCGGCATCGACCAGCTGCTTGGTCGCCACGATCAGGTCGTCGACGCCCTTCGCCTGCGCCAAGAGACCGACGTAAATAATCTTGGCCGGTGACGAGGGCTTCGTTTTCGGCGGCGTGTTTTCGGGACGATCGAACGTGGGATAATCCCAAGCCAGAACCTTGCGCCGCGGCACGCCGATCCGCACGAGCTGCTCCGCGGCACGATTCCCGTGGTTCGCCACCCACTCGATATTGGGCGCCCTGGTGAGCAGTCCGAGCAGGGCGCCGGACAGCCTGGACTTCGCGGATTGCGTATTGAACGAGTCCGCCAACAACAGGAGCGTCCGGACCCGGTGCCGGATCGCCCACCAGATGACGGGCCGGATCGGTCCACGAACGATCAGGAGGTCGGGACGCGACTGGGCGGTCAATTCCGCCAACCGGCGTCCGTCGAAATGGTCGACGAAGCCCGCACCGATCGCCTTGGCGCCACTCGCCAGCGTGACGTCGTAGGCCTGATCGGTGAAGCCCGTGATCGTTGTCACCGACCCGATCTCAGCCGCTAGGTTTTCCACGTACTCGACGGTGTGCCTTTGGGCGCGGTACGTCTCAGGGCCCCCTTTTGACAGGCGCTCTGCAGCCTCTCGGAAATCACCCGCGTATTGGACAATCGTAAGTCTAAGCGGGGATTTGACCATTCGGGACAGCCTCGTAGATTAAATACAATCAGCCTAGTGACGGGCTCTTACCGGCGACCAATAACTATGGCGATCCGATAGTCCAGAGCGTCCCGCTGGCGGCCGACCGAAACGGTGGCGTCAAGTCCAGGACTCGCGGCGGTCACCAAGCGATCGGTTGCCGTGCAGGATCAACGCCTGCGGGAGACGCGGCGCACGCTCCGCATCGCGCAGGAGCCGTGTCCAACAAACCTACTTCGGTCCGGCCAGCAGGAGCGTCATGCGCGGGTCGTCCGGCGTGGCGCCGCTGAAGTCCTGCGCGTCCCCGCCGCCGGGATCGATCGTGTACCAGAAGCCTGCATCGGGCGTGTTGTAGCCTGCCTGCCCGGCATAGACGCCCCACCACGCGTAGCCCGTCCAGACGTCCGTGTTGGCCCCGAGGAAGGCGAGGAGCGCCTTCAGCTCCACGTCGCAGGCCGCGTTCCGGCCGGAGGAGAATTCACCGAGGAACAGGCGCTTGCGGTGCGTGCGCGCCCAGTCGGTGACGCCCACCAGCGAGGACGCGCCCGTCCCGGCGTTGCAGCTCGTCTTCTTACCGGCGCCCCAGTCGTCGAGGTATTGATGAACGTCGAAGATGAGCCGATCAGCCGGATCCTCCACCTTCAGCATCAGCACGGCGTTCGACGCGGCCCCGCCTTTCCCCCATGACCAGCCGCCGCTGAACCCGTTGCCGTCGACCATGATGGTGTTGGTGGCGCCGGTCGCCCGCACCGCCTTGATGGTCGTGTTGTAGGTCGCGACGAGCGTCGGTCCGTCTTGATCGTAGGGCTCGTTCATCAGGTTGAAGATGACGGCGGGATTCGCCTTGAACGCGGTCCCGAGGCGGGACCAGAGGTCGGCGAAGGCGGAAGCCGGCACCCGCGGCGACTCGCCGATGATCACGTTCTCGTCCCGGCTGGTTCCGAAGGTGAGATTGCGCCGGCCGAAGTTGTGGATGTCGATGATCGGGTGGGCGCCGGCCGCGGTCAGGTGATCGATCTCGGTCCGCAGGGCCGCGAGCACGGTCGGATCGAGATCGCCGTCCAGTTTCGGCTGGATCCATTCCCAGGCCACGACGATCCGGAACACCCGCATGCCCTTGCCGAGATAATAGTCCATGCCCGTCGGGGTCGCCCAGGTCGTCGAGCGTGCGTAGTAGCCGTGGTTACCGACAAGGTTGACGCCGCGTCCGAGGCTGAAGGCCGATTCCGCAGAGACGCCGGCGCAGGGGCCGAGCAGGAGACAGAGCGCTGCGAGGGCGCGCGTCGGGATCCACATGGAGGAGCCACCCGTGTTGAGAAATCGGATCATGGTCGACCGGCTACCGCGCCGGCCGGGAGCGCGGACAACGCCGGGCCCCACGGTTCAGCCGGCGGGCCGGCCTTGACCTCAAGCCGGCGCATGCCGGTTCAAATCGCGCACGATGTTCAAGAACTGCTGCGCGACGCGGCTCCATGCGATCTCCTTCTGTACGCTTTCCGCCCCAAGGGCCGCGCGGGCGCTCCAGGCGCTGATCGATTCGCCCTTGAACGTGTAGATGCCCTGGAGGATCGCGTCGGAGGAGACCGGACTCACGAGCTCGACACCCGCCATGCCCACCGCGAACAGGTCGGCCAATCCCCCTGAAGCCGTTCCAATCACCGGCCGGCCGCTCGTGGCCGCGAGGACGGCGACGCCGCTCTGGGAGCTGAAATCTTCGTATGGCAGGACGAACGCATCGACTTTGGCAATCAGCTCCGGGAGGGACGCGTCAGGGACGAATCGGATATCGAGCTCGAATCCGGCCTCGTCCTGCCTGATTTCAGCAAGGCACGTGTCCCAGTACTCCGATTCCAGGGGGTGGATCTCGCCTGAGATCTGCAACGTTACGTCCAATCCTTGCGCGCGCGCGGTTTTGACCGCCCGAATCGTTTCCAGAACATTTTTGTTGCGGCGCACAGTCCCGAAACACAGCAATCGCCCGGTGCCCGGCATCGGCGTTATCGATCCCGTCGAGAACGGGCCATGCGGTATGACGCCGATCTTATCGGCGGAGATCCCATACCGTTTCACCAAGACCTGACGCGCGGCGGGAGCCAGCACGACTAGATGGTTCGGCAGGGCATAGGATACCCGATACAGCATATCTTCGAATTTTCTGATAAATCCATCGAACCGCCATTTGTGCGGAACAGCGTCATGAACGATGTAGATGATTTTCGCCCCGCTCATACGCAGAAAAACGAATAACGGTAGCGTAAAAATAAACGGCTCTGGAATATTAAAAATATAAGTCCCCGTAGTGCGCCGAAGCGAAATGGCTGCGACCGTGCTTGAGATCGATCGTCTCAGAGACGCAGTCAGTCGCTTCCATCGCGGTGCGGCAGTCATCAATTCCCGCGGAACGAAAACACGCTTCAAATTGGTGCCCTTCGGCTCGCGTTCGCGCGGCTCGGCGGCCGGTGAAATGAAGGCAATCTGTGCGCCGGCCTCCCCGATCGCCTCCGAAAGCATCTGTGCGTACCAACCCGTACCGGAACGCCACACTTTGGAAATCAAACACACGTCCGGCATCGAACTCTCTATCTGGGATGCGACATGGGCGACATCGATGGACACATCCTGTCCCAAATTGCTGCCGGCGAGACGATCGATTTTCGCAGTCGTTAGCGTGATTACAATCTGATTTCTCGCTCTTCATAACAAGGAAGACTATTTTGCCCCCCGCCTGATGACCGTAAGGTGCCGTGATATGGGTCGGTCGAACGATCGGAACCGGCTACAGACTCGGTCACCCACCGACGGCCTTTGCGCCCCTCCGCCCACCGGCCTGCCGAGCGTTGCAGGATCTTGCCTCTTCGGATCGGATCGGAACCGTGAGCCACACGCGCCCGGACGCAAGCAGCCACCCTAGATGTCCCTCGATTCAGCGGAAGGCCCTGTCGAACCGACAATCATAACGATACGGCGCCCTTCACGCGAACCGCGTCTGGACGTGGCGAGGGGCTACAGGCGTATCAGACCGGTCGCCGCCACGCTAGACGAAACACAGGGACATACACATTTGGGGTTCGCTCGACCTATGAAAAGCAATCTGCGTTGAGCAACCTCCGGTCACATTGCGTACTCAATTCCACTACATCGAAACGGCGTGCCGTATCCTGATCGGCGCGATGGGAGCGGCAATCTAAGCTTGCGTTCGGCCGAGCCTGCAACGCAGAACGGGACCCGGCCGGGCGTTCCCAGGTCGGACGGCTCCGGCGCGATCCGGGAGGCCGAAGGGCCCCTCTCCGCCTCTGCCCGATGCCGACGGTCCGGCTACGGGGTGCTGCCGCCGGCCCGGGGTTGTGGCGCGGGGATTTCTTCAATCCGCCATCGACCACACCGACGAAACGGAAATTGCTCAAGGGGAACCTATGATGCCCTCCGCGGCATGGGCACCGGTCCGGCGCGATCGGGCGAGGCTCTAAGCTTTCATGTTGGGCGCACGCACGTAGTACGCCAACTTCGCCATCCGAAAGAGGAACACGGCGCCGCCGGTGATATACCGCGCGAACAGGCGCTTCGGCTCCAACAGAAGGCGGAACAACCACTCCAAGCGCGCAGATCGTACCCATTTCGGCGCGCGGACAAATCGGCCGCCCATGAAATCTATGATGGCACCGCCGTTGACGATGAGACAGGCGTGATCGCAGTTCTGGGCGATCTTGAGCGAGAGTTCTTCCTGGCGCGGCATGCCCATGCCGAGGATGATGAGGCTTGGTTGAAAGCGCTGAACCGCCTCCAGATACCCCGCGTCATCCTGGAACCCGTCCAGCTTTGAAACGACGCGGACGCCGGCGGCCTCGATGGTTTCACAGGCATTGCCGAGCCAGGGATCGACTGTCCCGTAGACGGCAGCCGTACGACCAGCCATCTTGTGCAGAATGCGTGGAATCAGATCCGTTCCGTTGCAGTTCACCCCGCTCTTCAGCCCTAGGAACTGCAGCGCGATTTCCAGACCGACGCCATCGCGCAGAAGGCAATCCGACTTCAGGAAGGCATTGCGCAGAGACTGATTGGTATGCGCAATATTGAAACCATGCTGATTGATGAACGACAGAATATACGGCCGCCCTGGATCGCAGAACACGTTCAGACGACGCTTGTAGTGATCAGCATCTTCGATGATGGCAATCTGGGATAAAGTCGATAATATCTCTTTGGTACTCATGTATCCCGCTCTTGAAATACCGACCACCAGGCGACACGAATTCTCAGCGTCAGCACGGAAAGCGGTGATCTGTCTTTCACATCGCGCCAGATTAACGACATCGGCGGACGATGGCGCTGCATCCGCTTCTCCCCCTTCCCCGGTCGAGCCGACCGCGTGAGCGAGCGGCTTAAAGCGGTTGCCAATCGTCGGATGGTGGCTGCACCGAAGATCAGTAGGCGTTGGAGCGGCCCGGGAGCACGTGAAGCGCCGTGGCGGCCAGGATCTTGAGATCCAAAGCGAAACTTTGGTTCTCAATGTACCACAGGTCGAACTCGACCCGGCGCTGCATGTCGGCCAGCTGCGGGGTG
>NZ_JAKSYH010000151.1 GCF_022829295.1 Methylobacterium sp. J-088 | reverse complement strand
CCTTGTGCCATGACCATTGCGGCGGTGTTCCGCAGAGTTTCGTCATCCATTCTCAGCTCCATCGGTTCGGTTGGCGCCGCCGATGTAGCGCGCTCGGCCGCTGCTGCCCCTGACGGCCGGCTGAGCGTCGCCATTCGGGTGGCCGACTGAGATGGGCGAGCTGTACGACGGCCAGAAGGTCTATTCGTACCGCTACGGCGACTGGCCCCGAACCCAGATCGGCCTGCTCGCCCAGGAGGTGGCCGACCACAAGCCCGGCACCGTCGGCCCGATCGGTCTCGGCGACCTCCTCGGTATTGATTACGCCAAGGCCACGGAGGACGCGGCCAAGAAGGGCGGTGGTGG
>NZ_JAKSYH010000286.1 GCF_022829295.1 Methylobacterium sp. J-088 | reverse complement strand
AACATGAGGCTGAGCAAGGCGATCGGAACGATGGGTCGCCCTTTCCACCAGACGATGACGACTCGCAGGAACAGGACCGGGATGGCCGCTGCCAGAAAGGCCCAGAACTGAAGGTCGGATAGATCCATGTGAGATCCGTAGCAGCCTTCTGCCGCTACGCTTTCTTCACGCCCGGTGGCACAGTGCGTCCACCATGCCGATCCGGCCCGAGCACCGCTTCTTCTACCCGATCGACTGGGCGCAGCTCTCGGCCGTGATCCGGTTCGGCCGGGCTAGGGGCTGCTGCGAGGGCTGCGGGCGGCCGCACGGGCAAGATGGTCTACCACCTCGGCGATGGCCGCTGGTGGGATGCGCAAGCCGGCCGGTGGCGCGATGGGTGGGGCAGGCGGATCCGGATCGCTGCGGAAGCTGACATCCTGAAACGGGCCCGCCGGACGCGGGTCGTCCTGGCGGCGGCCCATCGAGATCACGACACCTCGAACAACGCGGATGCCAACCTCGCGGCCTTCCGCCAGCGCTGCCACATGATCCATGATCGGCCCGAGCATCAGCGGCGGCGCTGGCGCACGCTGTTCCGGCGGAAGGCGCTCGGGGATCTGTTCGGTGGCCCCTACGTTTAGACGAGGCTGAGAACACGGAGCCGTTCAACCCTAGGCAAGGAACGGGTTCACGGAAGCGCGATTGCCTTGTTGCCGCATGGTGGACTCCTACGTCCGACCGGCGGTCAACAGGGAGTTACGCCAATGAAAACAGTACTTGCCATCGCCACCGTCTTCATCCTCGCCGGCGCAGCATTCGCTGCGGAAGGCGGTTCAAGCCGCTCTGGCACAGCGAACAGCACGGGTGCGAGTGATGCCGGATCAGGCTCCTCACCTGGTGCATCGGGAAGCGGTC
>NZ_JAKSYH010000193.1 GCF_022829295.1 Methylobacterium sp. J-088 | reverse complement strand
TCGGCGGCGGAAGCGTTTGACGCGGGCTTGACCGCGCCGTTGGAGGCCCCCTTCCCCGCATCGCCGCCGGCCTGTACGCTCGCCTGATCATCACCCTCCCCCGCGATGATGGCGAGCATGTCGTTGACCGGCACGTCTCCGCTGCCCTCTGCCACGAGGGTCTTGGCGAGCACGGCCTCTTCGATCGCCTCCACCCCAATGCTTCCCTTATCTGTCTCGATTCGGGCCGGCACGTCGCCGGACTTGATCGCGTCACCCTCTTTCTTCAGCCACTTGGCGAGGTTGCCCTTCTCCATGGTGGGCGAGAGCGCGGGCATCAGCACGTTGATCGGCATGGCATCAGGTCTC
>NZ_JAKSYH010000190.1 GCF_022829295.1 Methylobacterium sp. J-088 | reverse complement strand
TGCTCGTGGGCGGCGTAGACCGGCGCCAGCGCCGTGCCCCAATCCACGGTGGCGAGCCCGCCGGCGTTGCAGTCGGTCAGTACAGTGATCGGACCGCCACCCTCGGCCTTGTACAGGTCGGCGGTGATCCGGCCACCATGGGAGACGATCGCGCGGCAGATCGCGACATCGTGCTCGGCGATGCGGCCGGCGTCCGCGAAGGCGCGGTAGAAGCGCTCGCCCGGCTGGACCTGCCGCAGGTTGGCGGCGACCCGGTCCAGCGCCCAGCGCAGGTTGATCGCCGTGGGCCGCGTGGCGGCGAGCGTGGCCACCGCGCGGTCGAGGCCCT
>NZ_JAKSYH010000148.1 GCF_022829295.1 Methylobacterium sp. J-088 | reverse complement strand
GCCTACAACTTCGCACGCCGCCTGAAGACCCTGCGGGGTCTCACGCCCTACGAGGCCATCTGCAAAGCATGGTCCGCAGAGCCCGGACGCTTCAGATCAAACCCGCTCCACCAAATGCCGGGACCAAACATCTAGTGCTCTCTGTCCGGCCGATGCTGCCATGAAGAAGGTTCGGGTGCCGAACCAGTACGATGGCTCATGGACCATCGTGGCCACCACGGTCGACGGGCCCTGTTCGGCCAACACGAGCTATCACGTGCAGATCAAGGACAGCGACGCCTCAATCCCTGGGCAGGAGGTCAACATCGATGGCGGTGTGTCGACGGGTGGTGCCGTGCAGGCCACGATCACCAGCGGCGCCAACAAGGTGCCGATCGCCGGCAGTTTGACCGCGAAGGGCGGCGGCAGCGGAACATGGCGTACATCTGACGGTCTGGTGGAGTGCAGCGGCAGCTGGATCGCTAGGCGAGCAGGAGGTTAGGCACAGCGCTGCCCGACCCCTGATCTGATGACCGGCTTGCGAAGGCCATCTATCCTGCCGGTACAAACCGCAACGCAAAGTCAAGTTGTGAAGAGTAGCAACAGCACCCCCAACCCTCCGAGTCCGGTCGTGCTGATGCCCCCTACAAAGGCTAGGTCCCAGCCGGCGAAATCCTCAGTGATGGGTGCGTATTTGTAGGTTAAGAGCGATATGGCCGCTCCAATCGCGATCAGCGCCAGGGCTGCCGACATAACGGTCATCATCTATTTTATTCCTTGCCGCAGATGGTCGTTCTTACCAGTGCGTAGATGGACGCGGCCTACTGTCGGCGATTATATATCGCGATATGACACTCGTTTTGCAAGACATCTTTGATTGTATTTCAATAATATTCTTCCAAATTTCGCTCACGCACTCAAAAAAGCAACAAAAGATGCAAAAGTCTTGGGCTCATAGCTTCTATTCGCGTTTTTCGAACAATCATGCGGCTACGTGTCTTGGAACATCTTTTTGAATAATAATCTTTAGTAAAGGCGCGTTCCAGTTTTTTGTTTGTAAACTTAGGAGATATAGCATGCGGCGTACTTTCACTGGCGCAGCCTACTTGGCTGTTTTTCTTCTTGTTGGCTCCGCCGGCGCAGAGAGCAAGTCCTTGGAGGAGCCGTCGAGCGACGCAATGCCACCAGTAGAGCTGGTTATCAGTATGAAGGATGGAAAACCTGTCTGTGACCCGGCAGAAATCCTTCTACCGGCCAACACTAACATCTCCCTGCACATTGTGAGTAGCGCCGACGCGCCCATCACCATCACAGCGCCCGGTCAGTTTGAGAACGGCTTAGTTTTACACGCCGACGGAGACCTAATTCACATCGCCAGCGAGAAGGGTTATACAGTCAAGCAGAAAGGACAAGGGACTTTACGCTTGAGGACGATGAAGCCTGGACAGGAAGAGTACGCTTGTACTAGCAATCGGAATGCGAACGACCCGTTCAAGGGCAAGCTGACTCTGACCCCACCCGCGGGCTGAATTTGACAATCTGACTCGCCTTCAGTTTCGATCCCCCTCGCTCAATCCAACCCCGGGCTGGCGAGGGGACACACCGCTGGCATCTGTCTTCTACGGTAGAGCGCCAGCGGTTTCCTTCGCCTTCAGGATTGTATCGCGGCAACCCTCAGCATCGCCCGCTTTTTCTTAAGCGGCTGCTTTCTCCACCAAGCTGCGCGCTTCCTTGACAGCTCCCGCCGAGGGACGATCAGCCGCATTGCTCGGCAGGGATGTTGGAGCCTTGTCTAAGGCCTTATTGCTGCCAAGCGGTGTTGCGCCAACATGGCTTTCGCCAGCGACCGTGCGGGCGCCAGAGCTGTTCAAACGCTTTTGCAGTGTGGTCACTTCATCTGAGCATGAAGACGCAGAGGCCGAACCACTTGAAAGAAGGAAAGATGCTATTGGGAGAATGAGATACGGTTTCATATACAGCCCTCTACCTTTTTAATTCTCAGCAATCATCACTCCCGGGCTTTACGGGCTGCTCTTCGGGAGCCTTCTTCGAGCCATCATCCTTTGTGGACATCCCAACGTTATTCATCGCTCCGACTGTACCCGGAGACTCGCCCTTGGCACCGGGCGATACCATGCCGGTCGTGTGACCATCGACATTTGAGCTGGTGTCCTTGGACGAGCCCGACATGTTGGTAGTTGTGCCGACATTGCATGGTGCGGCAATCGAAACGCCGGTCGATAGGGCAATGATCGCAGCGGCGAAGACGATATTTGAGACTTTTGACATAATTCCTCCAATATTTCAGTCGTGAGGGAAGCGAGTGTAAAGGGCGGACCAATTCCAGGCCGCTGTGGCGGAGTAAAACCAGGCCAATGGCGGCCGCAGCTTGAACGATGAAGGGGCCCGATCGGGCCCCTTCATCGTTTATCGCCGACCATGAGGCTCAAGCCGGTAGGATCTC
>NZ_JAKSYH010000144.1 GCF_022829295.1 Methylobacterium sp. J-088 | reverse complement strand
GCCTACAACTTCGCACGCCGCCTGAAGACCCTGCGGGGTCTCACGCCCTACGAGGCCATCTGCAAAGCATGGTCCGCAGAGCCCGGACGCTTCAGATCAAACCCGCTCCACCAAATGCCGGGACCAAACATCTAGTGCTCTGACGCATTCACTTCGTTCATGCGAGTGAGCACTAGATCTTTGGGTTTGCATCAATTTTTCCAGACTCGGCTGACGCCTCCGTCTGGATCGATGCACTAGGTCATCGGCATCCCGGTGGGTTCGGAGATCTCGGCCCCGTTGCACTGGGACCGGTAGGCGCGCGCGGCGGCGTAGGCAGGCCGGCGTGCACGCATGATCGAGCCAAGCGGCCGATGCGCGGCCAGGCCCATCCACGGATTGAAGGCCATCCTGTCCTCGACCCACTCACGCATGTCGCCCGACCAAGTGTCCTGCGGGAGGGCCGTGATTCGGGCGACGGGCAGGTAGGGGCTTTCGTCCTCGGGCCACATCGCGGCCGCGTCCTCCACCGGCATCGCATCGATGTCTGTTGCCAATTGAGCCCGAAGCTCCCAGGCGGCCGAGCACGTCCGGAAGTAGTCTTGCACGGTCTCGCGGATCGCATCGGGGTGACCCGACGTGTCGATGGGGCTCCCCGAAAGCGTGACGAGGTCCGACGACACAGGGGAAAGGGCGACCTTGGCGAAGTAGTCGCCGTGGAGCAGCGCCGCCTGGGAGAAGAAGCTGTCGCCGAGGAGATGGGTCTTCGCCTGACCGGCCAGGGTGGTCAGCGTCGCCGACTTGCCTCCGACCATTTCGAGGGCCGCCTCGGCGGTACGCGTCACCCCGGAGAGGACCTTCTTGAGCGGTTCCGCACGGCCCGTGCTGGCGGCCAGGGGCTTCAGCTGCCGGAGGAAGCCCTTTGCGGTACCGATCTGGAACGACGGCGAGTTGCCTAGAACGTAGTTCTGGGTCGTCTCACTCTCGCTGCCGGAAAGGCGTGACCCTGGTACGTTCAGGACCTTCAGTGCGGCGCCGCGTGGCGTGGAGACGCCGTCATGGAGCACGTCGCCGGGCGTGGTGCTGAACCGAAGGATGGCGTCATAGCTTGCCGACGAGGCGAACAGGCCCTGAGCGAGCTCCGGGGGCAGGTCGGCGAGCACCTCGAACCTTGCGCGGAGGTAGCCATGCGCCTTTGCATGGACCGCGCGATGGGCGTAGCCGGTGTCCGCGTGGGTCTTCCGCTGGATGGCTAGCATGGCCTCGGTCAGGGCCCGTTGCGTCTCGCCCTCGTCCTCTGGGATGACCTCGATGGCGGGGTCGAACCGGAGCGGGGGATGCTGAGCCATCGATTCCAACGTAGGCATCCCGACGGAGTTGCCGGGTCAGTCGAGATGACGCGTGCGCCGGCGGCAAATTAGCCGAAAGGGAATATCGTATCCGGCGGGAGCAACCTTCCGGCGTGCGGTCCATTCCTGCCCCGTGACCCAAGATGCCCGGGGCGATGCGCCCCACGCCCTCGTCGTCGACGACGACTTCCTGATCCTGATGGACGCGACCAGCATCCTGGAGGATGCGGGTTTCCAGGTGCTGGAGGCGACGAACGTCGCTCAGGCCCTCCGGGTGCTCGCCGAGCATCACGAGACGGTCCAGTTGCTCTTCACGGACGTCCACATGCCGGGGGACGCGGATGGCTTCGAGTTGGCGCGCCGGACAGCGGAGAGCTGGCCGCATATCGCGGTCGTGGTCGCCTCCGGACACGCCAAGCCCGGACCCGGGGATCTTCCTGAGGGGTCGACGTTCATCGGCAAGCCGTTCAGCGCCGAGATCGTCCGGCATCACGTCCGCAAGACCCTGCCCGACGAGAGACAGCCTGGGCCGTTGAGGGCCTAAGGCATTGGGGACGACCATGCCCATCGCATGGTGACGGGAGTCGACGTTCGCCTAGTCTGGCCCAGGATTGAGCTTACGGGCCAGCATGCCGAGGAAATTGCGGATCTCGGCCTGACGGTTAGCCTCATCAGTGACCTGGTCGTCCAAGCCGAGACGCCAAGCGAGGTCCCGCCGCGTGGGCTGCCGGTGTAACGCCTCGACGACGTCGGCTTGGTCCTCGACCTCGCGACGCGACAGCGCCAAGCCCGCCTCGACCAAGTCGTCCGCCTGCCGCCGCAGGGCGCCCGTCACCTCGTCGAGCCCGATCTCCGGATGGTACTGCACGCCCCAGAACGTGCCGCCGTCATGCCGGATCTCCGCGGCCTGGACAACGGTGGATCGGTTGAGCGCGAGCAGAGTCGACCCCTCCGGCAGGGTCTCGACCTCATCGGTGTGGATGCTCGGCGCGTCGTACGAGGCGGGGCGCCCCCTCAGCAGAGGATGGCCGCGCCCCGCCTCGGTCGGAACAATGCGCCGGGCGAAGCCGGCCTCCGGGCCATTGCGGTTCTGCCGGACCGTGCCGCCCGCCGCGACTGTGGCGAGTTGCAGGCCGGCGCACGACCCGAAAGAGGGCGTGCCGGAAGCGAAGACAGCACCCATGAAGGCGAGCGCCCGCCGGACCTCGGGGGTCTCCTCGTACAGAGACAGCGGCGAACCGCTCAAGAAGACGGCATCGTAGTCGCCCAGCGACGCGCCCGCTGGCAGCGCGCCATCCGCGTCGGCTGGCTTGACCCTGTCGCAAGCGGAACCGGGGGCCAGGCTTTCGAGGATCTCCAGGTAGGTCTCACCGGACGAGCGCCCAACGCTCTCGCGCCGCTTCCGACGGGCATCCGGTGGCTCGCTCTCCGCAACGAGAAAACGGAGACCGGATGACGATGACTGCAAGGGTCGATGCCTTTTTGGGTGGGATATGTCCTTAGCGAACCTAAGCCGTCATCCTGTGTTCCTCGCCGGGCGGTCCTGACGCAGGCGTCACCATGGCCGACATTGCCAAACCCGGCGGATCGTCGACCCATGCGGATGCATCCTGTACCGTGCGGCAGCCCACACTAGTGCTCTGACGCATTCACTTCGTTCATGCGAGTGAGCACTAGTTCTTTGGTTTTGCATCAATTTTTCCAGACTCGGCTGACGCCT
>NZ_JAKSYH010000143.1 GCF_022829295.1 Methylobacterium sp. J-088 | reverse complement strand
CATGCCAAGCGTGGCCTCTTCACGGGACAGGACTTCGTCTACGACGCCGAACAGGATCACTACACCTGTCCCGCCGGCCAGCACCTGACCAAGGGGCCGGCCCGGTCCGATCGCCGGGCCGAGGGCGACGAGATGGCCCACTACCGCAACCTGACGGCCTGTCTCGATTGCGCGCTTAAGCCCCGCTGCACACCGGCGGAGACGCGCCGTGTCAAACGCTGGGTTCAAGAGGGCGTCCTCGACGCGATGCAGGCGCGGCTCGACCGGATGCCGGACGCGATGAAGATCCGTCGCCAGACCGTCGAGCACCCATTCGGCACACTGAAGGCCTGGATGGGAGCGACCCACTTCCTGACCCGGACCTTGGCCAAGGTCAGAACAGAGATGAGCCTGCAGGTTCTGGCCTACAACATGAAGCGGATGATCCAGATCTTCGGGGTCGGTCCGCTGATGGCGGCGATCCGGGCCTGAAGGCCACCACTTCGCTCTGCGACATTCTCAGGACCTTCGCCTTGAACCTGAGGGATCTGCGTTCTCACACGGCCTCGGTGGAAAGCGGCAGCTGACGTTCGGGCTGCCCCGCGCCGTCATGATCGATGGACCCTCACCCTTGCTTCTATGGGAGCGGGCCATGCAGCTCGATCAGGGCATCGAGCTTCGCGCGCCATTGGATCGCCTTCACACGGTGCAGACGGCTGTTGGCCATGAACGCGTTCGCGAATGCACGGTGACCACTTACTGCGGCTTCTCCGGCTAAGGTAGCCAAGTCCGCGGCGAACGCCTCGTCCACCTCGACACCTTCGGCCAGGGTCCGCATGATTTCTCTTGTCGGATCGTGCATGGGACCGAGTTAGCGCGGCGCTGCCGCCACACCAAACGTCTAACGATCAGCGATCGAGCGTTCCTCGCCGGTGTAGGACAGAATGAGCTGATTGGCCTCGTCATGGATCTCGAACGTCATTGGCGTCGAACCGGGCGAGGCCAGCTCGGTGCCGCGGCGCGCGATCTCGATCGCTTCGTCGAGGGTGGCGATGTCGCGGAGATCGGAGCGGTTGGACGAGCTGCCGTCACCGGGGGCTCGAAACAGAGATACCGTGTAGCTCATAGTCCGTCGGGGAGAGTTTCGGTGTGGACGATCCGCCCAGTGGGCCATCGGCGCGAAAACTAGGGCTGCGACTGCGCTAGCCAAGCTGGCTGCTTCGTTCCGCCGTCATAGGTAACGGGACGAGGGGAGCTGATCGTCTGAAGCTTTTGGATATGCACGCGAGTCGCGCGATCGGGAAGGCCCGGGACGATCAACTGCCCAACATGCGTTTGCGGCGCTGCCAGGTGGATGCCTTGCGCAGCACACGCGAGAGCTGGTCGATGGAGTAGGGTTTGTGCAGCAGCTCGAACCCATAGGTGCCGTTCTGCGCCAGGACGTGGCTGTACCCCGACGTCAGCACTACGGGCAGATCGTGATGCAGCCGGCGGATCTCCTGCCCCAGCTCGATCCCGCTCATGCCCGGCATGACCACGTCCGAGAACACGACGTCGAACCGCTCGATATCCTCCGCAAGCTTGGCCAGCGCATCCTCGGCGCTCGCTGCCCAGGTGGTGACGTAGCCGAGCTCCGTCAGCGTCTGGACCGCGAAGCTGCCGACATCGGTGTTGTCCTCGACGAGGAGGACGCGTGTGCCGTGTCCTTCCGTGAACGGTTCCGGCTCGCCCGCCACCACACCGGCCCGGCTCATGCCGGCGACCCGCGGCAGGTAGAGCGTGAACGTACTGCCCTGTCCGATTTTGCTGGCTACCCGAACCTCGCCCCCGGACTGCTTGGCGAAGCCGAACACCTGAGACAGGCCTAGCCCCGTACCGTAGCCAACCTCCTTGGTCGTGAAGAACGGTTCGAAGATCCGCTCCAGATCGCCCGCCGCGATGCCGGTACCGGTATCGGCGATCGTCACGCTCACGAAGGCGCCCGAGGTCGCCGCTTGCGCTGCAGCAGCCGGGATGCCGTCGCTCGACTCCACAGTGATCGTCAGGTCGCCGTGCCCGTCCATCGCGTCGCGGGCGTTGACCGTCATGTTGACGATCGCGGTGTCGAACTGGCTCGGATCGGCGTCGATGAAACAGGGTTCGTCCGGCACCTGAGTGACGATGCGGATGCGGGCGCCGGTGAGCGTCCCGACCATGTCGGCGATCGCCGTCACGCTATGCCCGACATCGAACACCTCCGGCTTCAAGGCTTGCCGGCGGGCGAAGGCGAGCAGTTGACCGGTGAGCTTGGCGGCACGTTCGGCGGCACCGATGATCGCCTCGATGTACCGCCGCCGCCGTGGCTCCTGCAGGTCGGGCCGCGCGAGGAGATCGGCAGACGATCGGATCACGGTGAGTAGGTTGTTGAAGTCGTGCGCCACGCCACCGGTGAGCTGGCCGATCGCCTCCATCTTCTGCGACTGCCGCAGCGCATCCTCGGCCTTCAGGCGCTCGCCGGTCTCCGCGTTCAACGCTTCGACACGTATCGCCAGATCCCGTTCAAGGGCAGCCTTGGCTTGAGCCAGGACGGCATTGCGAACGCGCCGCTCGCGGTCAAACTCGTTCTGAAGGCGACCGTCGCGCAAGATAAGAAGTGTCAGCGCGGCTACGGTGAGCGAGACCAGCAGGGCCATGGCCATACCGGGCCCGACCCGCTGCGCGTCCGTGGCCCGGAGCAGGCCGGCGCCCAGTACGGGGATGAAGAGCGTGACGGCGAGCTGGCGCCGGGTCGCGCCGCCGCCGGCGAGGTTGGAAGCGATGACCGCCGCGGCGCCCCGCCCGGGCCGAACGACGAGCGCGGCGAAAGCGAGAAGGATCAGGGCGATCGCAGTATGGATGGCCATCGTGTTGAACGGGCTGAACGCGTAGAGGTCCTGTACCCCATAGGCGTAGCCGATCAGCGCGAGGCCGCCGACGAGAGCGGTCAAACCCGCGCAGGCATCGGCGAGGTTCGCGCCTCGGGCATCCTCCCGGCTGCCGAGCAGTGTATTCGTCGCGAGGAGCAGCAGGCCGGCGGCCGTGGCGCCGGAAGTGCGCCCGGCAAGCCCCTGATTGCCGCCGAACAGGTACTCGGTCAGCGGTCTGTTGACGACATCCGAGCCAGCGAACGTATGACTTGCCAGCAGGGCGGTAGCGATGACGAGGACGGGCACGCTCAGACTGCGTGCGAAGTACCGATGCCCGGAGTTCTCCGCACCCAGCGCCACAGCCAGCAGAATGAGACCAGCCGCCGTGAGGACCGACATCGCCTGGAGGCTGGGATGCAGCATCGTCAGGATCGGCCGATGCAAGGCGTAGCCGGACAGGACCGCGATGCTGACGACGAGGACGATCGCGCCAGTCGTTCGCACGAAGCGCGCAAAGCCGCGAGCGACCCAAGATTCGATCGAAGCTCCCGTGCCTTCGGGTTCGGCAGGGAGCCTCACGGGCTGTGCGCGGTCTTGGCTATCGTCATGTTCTGGTGTCGGAAATGGCGGCGATCCGTGCAGATAAGAAATCTGCTCGTTGGGCCGTGAAGGGCCCTAGGGTTGCGGCGGAATCGATCGCCAACGGAGAACCTTACCACCGATATGGAAGCTATGATCTATCTTAGTTTAATTCCCGGCCGAAGCTTTTGATTTTTATATCGCTTGTGCCCTGTACCAAAGCGCAATGAGGGGGCGGTGTAAAAATCGCGACACCCCTAGGCTGTCCTGCTATGACCGAGCATGGCCGCAAAGCACTCGCGTCATATCGCCTTGACGGCGCCGCTCGCCCAATGGGCCGAGGAGATGATCGCGAATGGCGGCTACGCCTCGATCAGCGACCTTGTCCGCACGGCGCTTCGCCGTCTGGAGGACGATCATCGCACCGGCCTGGCCGGCCGCGCTTCGTCGACGGCTTTTTCTCAGCCGCGCGCAGAGGACCTCGATCGGTTGACCCAGACCCCGGAGCAACAGGACGTAAAGGCATAGATCGATGCCGAGCGGGTCCAGCTGGCGCTCGCCGCCGGCGCGATCATCGGCACCTGGCTCTGGGACATGCCGGCCGACAGGTTCACCATCGACGAGGCCTTCGCCACGGCCTTCGGCCTCGATCCCGCCCTCGGCCGCGAAGGCATCCCGCTGGCCCAGATCGTCGCCACCGTCCACCCGGACGATCAGGCCGGCCTGGCGGAAGCGATCAACGAAGCGGTCGTGCGTGGCGGACGCTACGCCCATCAATATCGCGTGCTCCGCCATGACGGGCAGTACCATTGGCTGGAGGCCAACGGCCATGTGGAGCATGGGACGGACGGGATGCCGTTGCGGTTCCCCGGCGTCCTCCTCGACATCGAAGAACGCCGCGTCGTCGAGCAGGCACGCGAGCGCGCCGTCGCCGCGCTGCAGGACCTTAATGCCGATCTGGAACGCCAGGTCGCGGAACGGTCCCTCGCCCGGGGCCGCATCTGGCAGGTCACGCCTGACCTACTGGTCATCATCAACGATCAGGGCTGGTTCGAAACCCTCAACCCGGCCTGGACCGCGACCCTCGGCTGGTCCGAGGCGGAGCTGACCCAAACGGCCTTCTTCGACTTCGTCCATCCCGACGATATCGCTCCCACGCAAGTGGCCTGGGCGCTTGCCAACGAGCGCGGCTTGCCCGTGCTGCGGTTCCAGAACCGCTACCGGCACAAGGATGGCGGCTGGCGGTGGCTTTCTTGGGTGGGGGTGCCGGACGACGGCAAAGTCTATTGCTCGGCGCGTGACGTCACCGTCGACGTCGAGCAGGCGGCTATTTTGCGCGAGAGCCAGGAACGCGAGGAGCGCATCCGGCAGACCACGCAGCGCATGCAGACGTCGCTCGCGGCCGGCGCCATCATCGGCACCTGGAACTGGAATTTCCAGGACGACTTCTTCACCTTCGACGAGGGCTTCGCCCTAGCCTTCGGCCATGACCGAGCCTCGGCGCAGACTGGCCTGCCGATCGACCAGGTGCTTGTGAACGTGCATCCCGAAGACCGGCCGGGGCTGGATGCCGCGATCAAGGAGACGATCGCTCGCGGCGGCTCGTATGCCCGCCAATACCGGGTGCGGCGCGCGGACGGCAAATTTTACTGGCTGGAGGCGAACGGCCGGGTCGATTTCGATGCGGACGGCACGGCGTCGAGCTTCCCCGGCTTCATCATGAACGTCGAGGACCGGGTCAGCCTGGAAGCGCAGCGCGACCGGGCGACGGCCGAGCTACGGGCGCTTAGCGAGACCCTGGAGTCACGCGTCGCCGAGCGCACGTCGGAGCTGATGCAGGCCGAGGAAACGCTGCGCCAGTCCCAGAAAATGGAGGCGGTCGGCCAGCTCACCGGCGGCCTCGCGCACGACTTCAACAACCTGCTCGCAGTCGTCAGCGGCAACCTCGAACTGATGGCGGTGCGCCTCGGCCGCGGCAAGGTCGACGACCTCGAACGGTTCATGGCGTCCGCACAGGCCGCCGCGAAGCGGGCGGCAGCCCTGACCCACCGGCTGCTCGCCTTCTCGCGCCGGCAGACGCTCGAACCAAAGGTGACCGGGATCAACGAGCTGGTCGAGGGCCTGCAGGACATGGTCAACCGCACGGCGGGGCCGGAGATCGTCGTCGACTTCGTGGCCGGCGCCGACCTTTGGACGGCCTTCGTCGATCCCAACCAGATCGAAAACGCCCTGCTGAACCTCTGCATCAACGCGCGCGACGCCATGCCGGATGGCGGCCAGCTGACCGTAGAGACGAGCAATCAGGATCTCGGTCCCGGCATCGCCACAATCCGTGATCTGCCGCCCGGCCAGTATGTCGCCTTAAGCGTCAGCGACACCGGCACGGGCATGTCGCCGGAACTGATCGCGCGCGTGTTCGAGCCGTTCTTCACGACCAAGCCGACAGGCCAGGGCACCGGCCTCGGTCTCTCCATGGTCTACGGCTTCGCGCGCCAGTCGAACGGGCAGGTCCGCATCCACTCCGAGGTCGGGCGCGGCACGACCGTCACGATCTACCTGCCTCGCTCCGAACAATCCTTCGTCGAGGACCGCATCGACCTCGTGGCCGCGCCGCAGCCAGCCAGACGGGGCCAGACGGTGCTGGTCGTCGACGACGAGCTGGCGGTCCGCATGCTGATCGACGAGGTGCTGCGCGAGCTCGGCTACGGGATCATCGAGGCGGGAGACGGTGCGACCGCCCTGAAAATCCTGCAAAGTGACACGCGCATCGACCTGCTCGTCACCGATGTAGGCATGCCGGGCATGAACGGACGCCAGCTGGCCGATGCCGCCCGCATGAGCCGGCCGCAGCTCAAGACCCTGTTCATCACGGGCTATGCCGAGGCGTCCGTCATCAGCCACGGGCATCTCGATGCCGGCATGGCGGTCATGACCAAGCCGTTCGCCCTCGATGTCCTGGCAAACCGCGTCCGGGCGATGATCAAGGCGCCTACAGCCATCGCATCCTGAATATCGCAGCAGCCCTATGCGCAATCTGGCCCGAGCAGGATGAGCGGCTTGCCCAGGGCGGGACTGCGTCTCAAAAGGATTTTCTTTTTGTGTGGCCACCTACCAGCCCAATTGCTAAGGTACGGCTGACTGACAATGGTCGTTTATCCAAATCGCGGATAGCCATCCTAGCAGCCGCGTTGCGTCGGAAGCGGCTATGTTCCAGCACGACCGTTCCATCCAGCAAGCTCTTCTGGAATCACAGGGCCGGCACCTACGTATCGCGGACGGTCGTCGGCCGTCCACCGGTGCAGTGTCGGAAGCCCCGGACAAACCATCCGAGATGCGAAAGGCGCCTCGCGGCCTCATCTCACTTGCGCCGGCCCAAATGACTAATTTGTGTTGTTTTACTCTAAGTATTGACTTCGGGCGGTGGGCGCCTATCTGGATAACTGATGGGGATGGAGCTCCCCGATAACCGCCTTCGTCGAGGGCTGATAGCTCCTACCGTGAGGGCGCGATCCGTTCGCCCGCGGTGGGAGATTACGCCTCCTGCGCTGCGAGCCGATCAATCTAGCCCTTATCCGACGTGGGGAGGGGCTAGGCTTGTGAACGCACTCATCATCATCCTTGGAGCCGGCTTCGGCGGTGGCATCCGTCACGGGGTCAACGTGGCGGTCTCGCAAGCCGTGCCCGACCTCGAATTCCCGCTCGCGACGCTGATCATCAATGTGCTGGGCTCGTTTCTGATGGGCGTCATCGCGGAGACCTTCGTCCTGCACGGCTCGGGTGAGCATCCGCTCAGGCTGTTCCTAACCACCGGTGTGCTCGGCGGCTTCACCACCTTTTCGACTTTCTCGCTCGACGCTGTAGCGCTCTACGACCGAGGCGAGATCGCGGCCGCGGGATTGTATGTCCTCGCCTCCGTCGTCGCAGCGCTGCTCGGCCTCGTCGCCGGGTTAGCTCTGGCACGCACGTTTCTGGCGGGAGGCGTATCGTGAGCAGGCCGCGCCGGCAGCTCGTCCTCGTGCGCCACGGCGAGAGCACGGCCAACGCAGCCGATGAATTTACCAGTCGGCGTAACGTCTCCCTGACCGCGCGAGGCCGAGAGCAGGCCCGCGCCGCCGGGCGCCGATTGCTAGAACGCGGCTGCAATATGGAATGCGCACTGGTCTCAACAAGCGGGCGGCGGAGGCAGGTTGGGGCGCGGCCCAGGTCACGACCTGGCGGCGTTCCTACGTCGATGGGCCACCGGGGGGCGAGAGCCTCCGGGACACGCTGGCGCGCGTCGTGCCCTTCTACATCCATCGGATCCTCCCAGCCGCGATGCGTGGGAGCGCGCTCGTAGTCTCGCACGGCAACTCGCTGCGTGCCCTCGTCATGGCCGTCGAGGGACTGAGCCCGGCACAGGTCAAGGTACTCGAACTCCTGACCGGCTCGATCCGCATCTACACGCTGGCAGTCGACACGACGATCGAGGCTAGCGCTCTCATCCGTTAACCCACCCTGATCCTGGAGCGACCCGCCATGAACCAAACCCCGAAGCGCGAGACCGACCCGGAACTAGAGGATATCCGGCAACTCGGCCTTCTGGCGCACCAGCACCGGCAGGCCGCTCGCACGCTCGGCGTATCGCGCGGGACGATGAGCATCATCTGGATCGTCCTGGGAGGGATCCTAATCGCCGTCCTAATCGGGCTGGCTCTCGCGCTGCACTGAGGCCCGATCCCAGACCGAAGCCCGGGCACCCGCCATCGCCATTCAAATACGAGATTTGACATGACCACGCCGAGCACGATCCGCAGCCTCGATGCCCTGGAGATCCTGGACTCACGCGGGCATCCGACCCTCGAAGTGCACGTCACCCTCGATGGCGGAGCGAGCGCCACCGCCGCCGTGCCCTCGGGGGCCTCGACCGGAGCCAACGAGGCAGTCGAGCGGCGCGACCGCGATCCGATGCGATATGGCGGTTTGGGGGTGCTCGGGGCGGTCACCGATGTGCGCGGTCAGATCGCCGACGCTCTGCGTGGGCAGGACGCTATCGACCGGGCGGGTATCGACCGAACCCTCTGCGCCCTTGACGGAACGCCGAACAAGTCGCGGCTCGGCGCCAACGCCATACTCGGTGTATCCATGGCCGCCACCCGGGCCGCCGCCGCGGCCACCGGTCGACCGCTCTACGCCCATCTCGGCGGGGACGCAGCCAGCCTGCTGCCGATGCCCTGTCTGAACGTGCTCAACGGAGGTCGCCACGCCGACAGCTCCCTGGACGTGCAGGAGTTCATGCTCGTACCAGTCGGCGCATCGACCTTCTCTCGGGCAATGCGCGCCGCCGCAGAGACCTACGCCGCGATCAGGGAGATCCTGCGGGCTCGCGATCTATCCACTGCGGTGGGCGACGAGGGCGGCTTTGCACCTGCCCTCGACGACAACGAGGCGGCCCTCGCTCTGATCGTCGAGGCGATTGAGCGGGCGGGTTACCGACCGGGCGAGGATATTGCCATTGCGATTGATCCGGCCGCCACCTCGTTCGCGGTCGATGGTGGTTACGACCTGTCCCGATCTAGGACGGGCCGGCTCGACCGCATCGGCCTGCTCGCCCTCTACGATCGCTGGGTAGGGCGCTGGCCGATCGTCTCGATTGAGGACGGGTTCGCGGAGGACGACTGGAACGGCTTCGTCGCGCAGACCGCCGCGCAGGGCGACCGGATCCAGATCGTGGGCGACGACCTGCTCGTAACCAATACGCGTTTCATCGGTGATGCGATCGCGCGCAAGGCCTGCAACGCGGCACTGATCAAGCTCAATCAGATCGGCACCGTATCCGAGACAGTCGCCGCGGTCGAACTCTGCCGTTCGGCCGGCTGGGCGACGATGGTCTCGCACCGTTCGGGCGAAACCACGGACGCGTTCATGGCTGACTTCACCGTCGCGATGGGCAGCGGCCAGATGAAAGCCGGCTCACCGTGCCGGGGCGAGCGTCTGGCCAAGTATAACCGTCTGTTGGCTATCGAGGTTGAACTAGGCTCCCGAGCGCGGTTCGAGAACCCATTCAAGAAATACGCTTGAGATTGCTCGTAAATGCAGAAGCACATCCCGCCAATTTTGAAATACAAACTGAAGATTTTTACAGGTTTGTACCGACGATAAGGATAAGATCATCATGAGCAAGACCACTCGCGAGACACTCTATCCCTCCACTCGGCTCAGCGCAAAACTCTCGTCGCGCGGCGTCGGTGACGATGGTACCGTCCCCAATCGGTCAGACCGCGTACTGATCGAAGCTTTACGCTCCGCCCGTGAAGAGGGCTACGACGCGATCATGGCGACTGAGCGCTACGATCCGGACTTCTCCATCGATCTCTCGCGCGCTCGTACGGAGGCCGAGGCCGACGTGTTGTTGGAGCACTGGCATGACCGCCGCTGTGGCGTTCTCGCGACAACGCGTGCGACGCTCAAGCGGATCTGGCAGGAGCATCAGAGAAAGTCGACTTCCGAACCGGGCACCTAATGGATGCGATATGAGGTATGACTTCGCTCGTGGTTGAGCCTCATGCGCGATGAGAGTCATGTGCGCCGGAAGTTACAGGCCATGCGTGCGGACCCAACCGCAGAGACCTTCCCCAAAGGCCAATCGACCCAGCATCGTTCGAATCGACAGATCAAAAACATCTCGACGTTCTGTTGGATAAAAATCTCGTCCTCGCCGAGGGTACGCTACCGACAGGAGCCACCACGATGTCGAACGAGATCAGCGAACCCCGTACTAATATCGTCGCAACCGTGCACCGCGTCCTACCGGGCATAATCCTCTGCCTCGCGGTTACAACGATCGCCGTCGGTCTTGAGGTTTTGGAGGAGTACCTGTTCGGCCGCGCCTGGCTGGAGGCACTGGTGCTGGCTATCGTGCTCGGAACCGCGATCCGCACCGCCTGGACCCCGTCGCAGCGTTTCTTCCCCGGTATCGCTTTCGGCGCCAAGACCGTTCTGGAGATCGCTGTCGTCCTGCTCGGAGCCTCGCTCAGCGTCGCGACCCTGCTCGCCGCCGGCCCGGGGCTCCTCGTGGGCATCGTCGTCGTCGTTGCAGCTGCCATCGCGGCGAGCTATGGCATCGGCCGGGCGCTCGGGTTGCATCCCCGTCTCGCTATCCTGGTCGCCTGCGGCAACTCCATCTGCGGCAACTCGGCCATCGCGGCGACCGCCCCGGTGATCGGGGCCGAGGCCGAGGACGTAGCCTCCTCGATCGCCTTCACAGCCGTGCTCGGCGTCCTCGTGGTACTCGGCCTACCGCTTCTGGTGCCGTTGCTCGGCCTGTCCCCGATGCAGTACGGCGTGCTGGCGGGCCTGACCGTCTACGCCGTGCCGCAGGTGCTGGCCGCGACTGCGCCGGTGGCCGCTCTCAGCGTTCAGGTCGGCACCCTGGTCAAGCTCGTGCGGGTATTGATGCTCGGGCCGGTGGTGCTCGTCCTCTCGCTCGGGGCAAGCCGGCTCCGCGAGGAGACGGACGAGGCTTCTCCCAGCGTTACCGCCGGTGCCCGCCCGGCGCGCGGCGGCCTCGCGATCCAGCGTCTGGTGCCGTGGTTCATCCTCGCCTTCCTGGCGCTTGCGGGACTTCGCTCGGCCGGGCTGATCCCGCAGATCGCCCTCGCGCCGATGTCGGAGACCGCCAACGGGCTCACCATCGTTTCGATGGCGGCGCTCGGCCTCGGGGTCGACGTGCGCAGCGTCGCCAAGGCCGGGGCGCGGGTGACCCTCGCTGTGGTCGCCTCGCTCCTTGCCCTCGGCGCCGTCAGCCTTGGCCTGATCCATGTGCTCGGCCTCGTCTGATCCGCGCTATGGCATCGATCCGACCCCTTGATGGAAGAACTGCCGTGACACGTTCGTCCCAATCATCATCCGAGGCGGTCGCGCAGGCGACGGGATGGTTGATAGGGCCGGGTCGCAAAGCGGTGGACGCGGCAGCCCTTCTCGATGGGTTCAGTGCGTGCCTCTCGGGGCTCGGCCTGCCGCTGGCCCGCGCCACCACCCACGCGCCGACCCTGCATCCGTCGTTCCGGTGGGTGATGCGCGTCTGGCATCCAGGAGCGTCGAGCCTAGCCCTGCGTCGCCGCCACGGCATCGAGGGCACCCCGACCTTCCACGGCAACACCGTCGAACACGTGGTCAAGACGCGGACCCCATTCCGATGCCGCCTCGACGGGGATGGGCCGCTGCCGTTTCCCGTGCTCGGCGAGCTTCGCAACGAGGGTCTGACCGACTACCTCATCGCGCCGCTGCGCGCCGCACGTGGACGCATGGGTGCCGCCTCCTGGGCCACGGCGAGACCGGGCGGCTTCACGCCGATCGAGATCGACACGTTGCTGACGCTGGTCGAGCCGTTCTCGCTGCTGTTCGAGATCAAGGCGCTCGACGACATGCTTGGCGCGGTCCTGAGCGCCTATGTCGGGCGCGACCCGGCGCGGCAAATCCTAGCCGGCAAAGTGCGGCGCGGCGACGTACGCCTCATGCGGGCCGCGATGATGCTGACCGACCTGCGTGGGTTCGGCGAACTGTCCGACCGGCAAAGCCCCGACCGTGTCGTGGCCGCCCTCAACCGGATGTTCGATGTCATCGTGCCAGCCGTCGAGGCGGAAGGCGGCGAGGTGCTGAAGTATATCGGCGACGGGCTACTGGCCGTGTTCGATGCCGATCGCGACGAGGCCGAGGCGCGCCGTGCCGCCTTGCGTGCCGCCGAGGCCGCGCTCGATGCGCTTGCGACCTTGCGCGACGGCCATAGACCTGCCTTCGACGTCGGCGTCGCACTTCATGTCGGGGAGGTCGCCTATGGCAATATCGGCGGCGGTGACCGGGTCGATTTCACGGCGATCGGCCGCGATCTGAATGTGCTTGCCCGCGTCGAGCGCCTGTGCAAGACCTATGATACCCCGCTCATCGCCACCGACACCTTCCTCGACGGCCTCGCGCATTCCCTCGAACCGCTCGGCACCGTCGCCCCGCGCGGTTTCGCCGAACGTCACGCCCTGTTTGGGCATCGCCGGACCGCGCCCGTCGAAGCACCGGCGGTCTGACGTCGAGATGGTATCCGGTACCACCGGGGCGGAGATCGAAAATTCCCAAATCATCACGTCGAGAGATCGTTCGCATCACGAAAGACCGTTGGTGGGAATAATTCGCATCCCGTAGCATCTCCTTGGTCGCGAAGTATCGCGACGGGCTTGGTGCCCTCGAACGCATCGACGCCGACATTCTTCAAGGGGAGAGACCATGCCCGGACTGGACAGACCGACGAACCGCCGCCTCGTGTTGGTTGGACTCGGGCTCGGCAGCCTCGGCGCCGCGCTGCCGGCCTGGGCCAAGGGCACTGTGAGGCTTCCTCTGCCGGGCGGCCCGGATGAGCGGGATCTGACCACCGCGTTTCCGGGCAAGGGCGAGATGATCCTCCAGCGCACCCATCCGCCGCTGCTGGAGACGCCGTTTTCGGTGTTCGACGAGGGCGTGTTCACCCCCAATGACCGCTTCTACGTGCGCTGGCACTGGGCCTCGATCCCGACAGAGGTTGATGCTGGCACCTTCCGTCTCAAGGTCCATGGTCATGTCGAGAAGGAGCTCTCGCTCTCCCTCGATGCCATCGCCGGCCTGCCGCGCTTCGAGATCGCCGCGGTCAACCAGTGCTCGGGCAACTCCCGCGGGCTGTTCGAGCCTCGAGTGCCCGGCGCGCAATGGGCCAACGGCTCGATGGGCAACGCCAAATGGACGGGCGTGCGCCTCAAGGACGTCCTCGAAAAGGCCGGGGTGAAGGCCGGTGCCGTCCAGGTGCGTTTCAGCGGCCTCGACGAGCCGGTGGTGGACGATGCGCCCGACTTCAAAAAGTCGCTCGATCTCGATCATGCCGACGATGGTGAGGTGATGATCGCCTACGCGATGAACGGCGAGCAGCTGCCGCTGCTCAACGGCTTCCCGCTGCGGCTCGTGGTGCCGGGCTGGTACTCGACCTACTGGGTCAAGATGCTGTCCGACATCGAGGTGCTGGACAAGCCCGACGATCAGTACTGGATGAAGACCGCCTACCGCATCCCGGACGTTCCGGGCGCCAACATCAAGCCCGGCCAGACCGGCTTCAAGACGGTGCCGATCAACAAGA
>NZ_JAKSYH010000183.1 GCF_022829295.1 Methylobacterium sp. J-088 | reverse complement strand
CAGGCTCGCTTGACTATGCTGGATCGCTCGACGGACTGCCCCCGTCGTTGTGGCGCTGCCGTGAAGAACCTGGCCCATAGCGCATCCCTCCACTCCGAGGTGAAGAGTGCACCATCAAACCCTGGGATCAAACATCTAACCCAAAGGCCAGCCGCGAGGATCGATGTGGGAAAACGGGTCATAGGCTGCTCCGACGGTCGCGCCGTCGGGACTGACTTCGCGTTCTAAAAATGATGGCATCACACAAACAGGTTCTTGGTCTCAGGACCTTCACAGCTTCTCTGGTCCACCTCCCTCGGTGGCCAGATCAGGTGCGGGCGGAGGGTGGTCCGACGATCGAGGAGACGCAGGCGCATGTGCCGGTTGACTCAACCCTGGTTCAACGCATCGTCGCCGGTCGTGCGGCGTCAAGATCCTGGCATCACCGAGGGCCCGAGGGTTTGCACGCGTCAGTCGCGGTGCCGACAAACTCGACCGGTACCGATGAAGGGACCAAATTAGCCTCTATCAACGCCACAGGGCGCTGAAGGTTTGATCGAAGTCCGCGACTAGGGTTCGGTTGCAGAAACGGTGCAGGATGGGTCCGTCCGTGGTGCCCTCGCGCATCTCGATCGACTCGGTATTCTGGTCATACGAGAAGGTCAGGTGGCGGCCGCCGAGGGTGGTCGACAGGATGGCTTTGGCGCTCGCCTCATCCTGGATCAACTCGGTCGATCCCGGCGCGGCGCGCCACATGATCCCACCGAGCAGCGCCAGGGTGACCGCCTTCATCTGCAGATCCTCGCCGTCGGATCGCGCGATGACGCTCACAGCGTACCGCCGCACGGCGTCGAGGTCGGTCTTCTCGGACCGGACGGGGGCGAACAGGGCCATCGGCTTATTCCCGTCTCGTCGCGATGTCCGTCGCACCGGTCGAGGTGGCGGAATAGCCGCTCCAACCCTCCGTCGAGACGGGCGACGTCCCGCCCCACCCCTCGGTGCGCCACGTCGCGAGGCGTAGCGTCTGATCAACCGAGCCGTGGTCCTTTAGAATGCCCATGATGCGGTCCCGCTGGCCGTCCGCGACTACGAGGTTCAGCATCGCCGCGCCCTGCCGCAGCTGCACGCAGCAGGCGTCTAGTGCCTCCGGAGTCACACCGATCGTCCTGAGCTCATCTCGGAGGTCGGAGCCGTCGGGAAGCGATGTTCCCACCTCGGCGCGGCTGTCATTCGGACCAGAGGGGGCAACCACGAGCTGGATCGCCCGCTCGGGGATACCCGCCGCGACCAGCGTGGCTGTCGCCGCCTGCGCCTTGCTACGGCTCTCATACAGCGCGAGAATGCCGAGCCCTGCACGCGAACCTTCGCTCGGAAGCATAGGCCCCTCCGGCCGATCGACCGTATCTTCCTCGGATGCGATCTCCCTTCGCGCGACAGCGATGAACGCGGCGCGCTGGTCCGCGCTTAGCACGAAACCAGCGCTCATCGTAGATCCCTTCATGGAGGAGGGATCCGACCACATCCGGTCGCCCGGCCCGTTGTCGAGGAAGTTCCGCCGTGCGCGTTCGAGCACCGCGACCTCGACCGGATCATCGTTCGCCATCTCACACGGACTCATGGGTTGGCACTCCGCACGGCGGGCTGCGGATATGCTGGATTACCCCCGGGCACACCGCTGCTGTTGGCCGACGACGGGGCATCTGCCTTGCCGGTCTCAGAGCCGGTGATCTGCTTGCGCGATGCCGCCTGGCTCTGGCTGGCATAGTCGGGTGGCGAACTCGCGCCCTGCCAGATCATCAGCCCAGCCAGGGATGTCAGCATCAGCCCGACACTGACGATCAGGACGTAGAGGGCCGGCCGGCCGCGCTTGCCCTGGCGGCTATCTTGACCAGAGGTATGCTCTGACACTCATGAACCTCGCTTGCCCGCATTATTGCGAACATGAACGAGAAACATATGCCTATGACTGAAAGTTCTAGCCTGCGACTTCAAGTTCAATCGACTAAGAAATTGATAGCAAAAATCCAACTCATGTTAACGATGGATCTTTATAATCTTCGATCGTGTTGAACAGAAACTGTGTTCACTCGGTGCGAAGGCTCAATGTGCAATCCCATCTTTTCATCGATAATGCTGGCGATCGAGTCGCGGCGGGTCATCGAGCTGCGCATGGTCCGCCTGGCTTGGGGCGGCCGCGAAGGCCTCGCAGAAGCGCAGTCGATGGTGACCGAGAAAGTGCACGCCGCTGGAGAGGCGATGATCACGCTGATGCTCGGCGGCTCACCCGAGACGGTCATCGCCCGCTACCGCGAGCACGTGGCTTTCAACACCAAGCGCTTATCGGCGTTCTGATATGAGCGCCTTCCCTACCAACCTGCCGTGGGGCGTCCTAAAAAAGCCCCCCCCTTTTTTTAATTCGGAAATAGGGGCACCCCTATGTAGCGCACCCATTTTCGCGATCCCTCAAAGCCCCCTTTTGGGGCGGGCAGGGCCGCTTGAGACAGGCATTAGCGGTACGCCTGATCCTCATTGCGGCAGCCATTCGACGATCGTCCTATCGGCTTGACTCGCTGAGATAGCAGGGCTGGAAGCCCTTAGCGCGCATTGACTTCAACCTGCGGTAGTCCGCAGAGAACACCTATGTTGAAAAACCTTCCTCAAGGCCCGACCACCTTCGGTGGCCGCGGACTGGCGTTCGTCCACGGCACCCGCATCGTGATGAAGGTCGGCCCGACCTGTTCGCAGTGGAACGCCCCGAAAGCGGCAGATAATGGCGTGTGCGGCTGGTGCGCCTACATCCCCTTACGCGAGGACCTGGAGCCCGCCGTACAGTTTGAGCGTCCCTGATCGGGGCCGGGATCCGATTTTGGGAGCGAAAAGATATCACCGTAAGTCACTCTGTCGCACAGCACAGATTTCATTCCGAGGCTGTTGATCCAAAAATTGAGTTCCTCGATCAACATGGATATGTGCAGCCGTGTCTCTATCTCTCCTTCTCATGATCGCAGCAACGCTTGGCGCCAGCGCACTAATTATTGCCGCTCAACCATCTTTTGATAGGTTTTTGAGATGGCGCACCAGCAAGAAGAAACTTTGATACCTCATCATGGTTGGCCTGATCACAAACTGATTGGGGAACGCCGTGATGGAACTCGTGGTCATGATCGCGGGCGTTCTGGGCGCCGGGGCGACGACGGTATTCATGCTGCCGAAACTCGACTGGTTTTTCTCTTGGTGATTTGCGGTCCCGTGCTTGGGTTCGCTCGTGCTCCGACCCAATCGCACTCGTTCGGTGGCATCATCCTCAGATCTGCAGGTCATGCCTCCAGGCGGTAGCCTGCGGACAGATCACGCTGCCTTCAGATGCCGTCGCAACCAGCGCGTCGCTTCTTCTAGGCTCAGGAAGGTCGGAGCCTTTTTCCCCTGCAGCCGCCCGAAGCCAACCTCGAAGAACCAGCTTCCGACCTTGTCGTGCTCCGGCTCGGCGAGGCGCACCAGCACTGCCACCAGCAGGCCGTTGGCCATTACCAGCATGCCCTCACGGTCGGGGCTGTTGGTGTCCACCTCGATCGGCTGAAGCTGCAGCACGAGCAGCGTCGCGACGTTGCTTCGCCCGGACATCGGCTAACCCTCCTGGGCTTGACCGGGCCAGCTCAAGTCGCGGCGATCACCCCAGCGCGTACTGCGCAGGTGCAGGTAGTTCGGCGTGAAGTCGCAGAAGGCCTGGAGCTGCTCGACGTCGAGGATGGTCAGCACCCGCCGCTTCAGGTGGATCAGGCCCTGTGCGCGCAGATCCCGCAGCGTGCGGTTCACGTGCACGTCGGACAGGCCCATCATGTCAGCGATCTGCGTCTGCGTGAGCGGGAACGCGTAGCCGTTGTCGGTGACGCGCCCTACCGCCTCCAGGCGCATGAGAAGCTCGCAGAGAAGGTGGGCGATGCGTTGGGGCGGGAGCCGGCCGCCGATATTGACGAGCCACTCGCGCAGGACGGCGCCGTCGACCAACGAGCACCACCAGAAGGCGCGCGCGATGTCGGCGTGATCCCTGGCAATCTCGTCGATCGCCTGGCGCGGGATATCCACGACTTGGCACGCCGAGATCGTGCCGATGGCGTGATCCATCTCGTCGAGGATGAACACGTTCAGGTCACAGAAGTCGCCGGGCACGAGCAGGGCCATGATCTGACGCTGACCGTCCGGCAGGACCTTGTAGCGGTAGGCGAAGCCGTCGAGGATGAGGAGCACGTTCTCGGGCTTGTCGCCCTCCTGGATCAGATCCTGACGCGCGCCCACATATCGGACCTTGAGCACCAGGCGGTTCAGGGCCCAGCGAGCCTGATCGGACAACGGCTCGAAGCTCTCAAGCTTCCGCATCAGCGCCTGCTGCATGGGAGTGTCCTCGTGGGCGAGAGTACGACGTACCCGTCCAGAGGGCACTTCTCGAAGCAGCGCTGGCGCACGTCGCCGTTCCTGCAGGGTCAGCGGCCAGCTGCGCTCGCACCATCGCGGTGACAAGCGGACATCCATGCCAGCGACCAGAAGGGCTTACCCAATCAAAAGACGGGATTGATGGAATTCATCCTCGACTGCTTCGCACATCGGAGGACGCGGCATTGAAGTTCTGGCCAAGGCCATGTCGATAACCGTGACTACGCTGCGAGGTCAAAGCATCTTGCGTTCAGAAGCTGACCATTCCGGGGCCGAAATCGCTTCATAAACGTGTCTTATGACAGAATGCCGCAGTAATAATGCTCTATGATAGGGAACATCATCGGCTGATCCAACACAGGCACCGATGACTGGGAGAGCCGTGCGCTTCCGCCTGCGATGCCATGGTGGAACGATATGCATCCAGTCTCCGCCCAGCCCACCCTCGGCATGCTCATCCGCAAGCTGGAGAGCATTGCCACCCTGTCAAATGCGGAGCGTCAGGCCATCCAAAGCCTGCCGGTGCGGATCCAGAACCTCAGGGCCCGGCAGGACATCGTGCGCGACGGCGACCAGCCCACGCATTGCTGCCTCATCCTCGACGGATGGGCCTGCCGCTACAAGATGCTCAGCGAGGGCAAGCGCCAGATCCTGTCATTCCACGTATCCGGTGACGTCCTGAACCTGCAGAGCCTGCACGTCCCCACCATGGATCACAGCATTGCCACGCTGACGAAGGCCGTCATAGCCTTCATCCCACACGAGACTCTGCGGGAGCTGACAGCGAGCCACCCCGGCCTCGCGGCTGCCTTCTGGCGCGACACCCTGATCGACGCTGCGGTCTTCCGCGAATGGCTGGTTAGCATGGGCCGTCGCACGTCTTTTGAACACGTCGCGCACCTGTTCTGCGAGCTGTACCTGAAGCTGCAATCGGTGGGCTTGGCTGGCGATCACCGCTGCCCGCTGCCGATCACACAGACCGATATTGCCGACGCTCTGGGTCTCACCCCCGTGCACATCAACCGCGTGCTGCAGGAGATGCGCGGCCGGACCCTGATCACGCTCCGGGGCCGAATGCTCGTGATGGAGGCGTGGGACGAACTTCTTCGGGTCTCGGAGTTTGACCCAACGTACCTGCAGCTGGAGAAGCGAGCGGCCGGATGACCCTACGCTTACAGCCCGTGCAGGTCGGAACCGGCAGCTACGATGTCGAGGGCCATTTGGTCTTCGCTGATGGCTTCCTCGCAGCGGTGCTGGTTCAGCTCTCGGGGTTTCACGAGGATTTGGCCGGGATGTGGTTCCTGGAGGCGGGCTTCGGGCTGGTGAGCAGCGCGACCCCGCCCACCTTCGCCGACCTCGACACCGCACAAGACTGGATTGAGCAACGGCTGGCACACGCGGCCTGAGCCAAGGGCCCAAATCCGCCTCTCATCGGCTTACCCGCGCAGACGCTGCCGCACCCACCGCGTGGCGTCCTTCAAGGTATCGAACACGGGCGCGCGCACCCCCGCCAGCCGCCCCAGCCCAGCCTCCATGTGCCAAGCGCCAGGGCGATCGTGCCAGGGCGCATCGAGGCGGACCAGAACCGCCACGAGCAGCCCGTTGACCAGCACCAGCATGCCGACCTGATCCGGGCTGCGCGTGTCGACGGAGATCGGATGTAGGACGACCAGGGGCTCGACGTTGTCCTGGCCCGTCAACTTACCCGCCCTGGACGCTGCTCAGCCACGGCACCTGCCGGCGGCTACTCCAACGCGCGTTCCTGAGGTGGAGGTAATTGGGATTGAACCCGCAGTACGCTTTAAGCTGATCCACGTCCAGGATCGTCAGGACCCGGTGCTTGAGGTGGATCAGACCGAGCGCACGCAGCTCCCGCAGCGTGCGGCTGACCTGCACGTCCGACAGGCCCATCGTGTCGGCAACATCGGTCTGGGTGAACGGGAACGCGTAGCTGTTGTCGGTGACGCGCCCCACGGCTTCCAGTCGCAGCAACAGCTCGCAAAACAGGTGCGCGATCCGCTGGTCGGCCTGACGGCTGCCGATGTTGACCAGCCACTCGCGCAGGATAGCCCCATCGACGAGAGCGCACCACATCAGGGCCCGCGTCACCTGCGGGTGGTGCGCCGTGATCTCCTCGATGGCCTGGCGCGGGATCTCGACCGTTTTGCAAGGCGAGACCGTGCCGATGCTATGGTCCATCTCGTCGAGGATGAACACGTTGAGGTCGCAGAAGTCGCCCGGCACGAAGAAGGCCATGATCTGGCGCTGACCGTCCGGGAGCATCTTGTAGCGGCAGGCGTAGCCGTCGAGGATGAGATGAACGTCGCCAGGGACGTCGCCTTCAGCGATGATGTCCGTTCGCGCTGGCACATTCCGCACCCGTGGCACAAACGCCCGCAGCGCGGCGCGGTCGGCGTCGCTCAGTTCCTCGAAGCTTTCGAGCTTGCGGATCAGCGCATCTTGCATCGGGTCACAGCGGCGAAGAGTAGTCT
>NZ_JAKSYH010000142.1 GCF_022829295.1 Methylobacterium sp. J-088 | reverse complement strand
CGCCGCGGTTGTCGGCGCGCAGGATCAGCACCGCGTATTTGAGCGAGACGATCAGGATCAGCGACCACAGGATCAGCGACACCGCGCCGGTGGCCGCCGCCGGCACCGAGGCGCCGCCGCTGGTGGCGGCTTTCACGGCCTCCTTGAACGCGTAAAGCGGGCTCGTGCCGATATCGCCGTAGACGACGCCGAGGGCACCGAGCATCAGCGCCGCGCCGGGTCCGTGACGGACCGCGCCGGGCTTGCGCGGCACACGCGCCGCCGGAAGATCGACCGCTGGGGCTGCCGCAGGGTTCAAGGCTTGGCTCACGGGCGGGTCCCGGCGATGGCGTCGCTGTTCGCGAAACCATAGCGAGTCGGCTCTGCGACGATAGGCTTCGATCAACTGAGAGATGATCGGAGCCAAGACTTGTCACCCGAACGTGATGACAGTGGCGTGTCCGCCCGACGCGGCCCGGGAGACAACCAGCTCAGGCCGCGTCCAGGCCCAGATCGATGATCGCCGCCGAGTGGGTGATCCAGCCGCAGGAGATCAAGTCGACACCGGAGGCCGCCACCGCCCCCACGGTCTCCCGGGTGATCCGGCCCGAGGCCTCCGAGAGGGCACGTCCTTCGATCATCGCCACCGCGCGAGCGAGCTGGTCGGGACCCATATTGTCGAGGAGCACCGCGTCGATACCGACCGAGAGCGCTTCCGCCAGCTGCTCCAGGCTGTCGACCTCGCACTCGATCTTCACGAGGTGTCCGGCCCGGGAGCGGGCGCGCTCGATCGCTGGAACGATACCGCCCGCCACCGCCACGTGGTTGTCCTTGATAAGCACCGCGTCGTCGAGGCCGAACCGGTGATTCGAGCCGCCGCCGGCGCGCACGGCGTGCTTCTCCAGGGCGCGCAGACCCGGGGTTGTCTTGCGCGTGCAGACGATCGACGCCTTGCCATGCGGGCGCGCCGCTTCGACGAGACCGTGGGTGGCCGTGGCTACACCCGACATTCGACAGAGCAGGTTGAGGGCGACGCGCTCGGCCGTCAGGATCGCCCGGGCCGGACCTTCGAGGCGCAGCACCACGTCGCCGGGCGCAACGCGGGCGCCGTCGCCGCGCTCGACCGTGACGGTCACGGCCGGATCCACCAGGGCGAACGCGATGGCGGCGGCGTCGGTGCCCGAGATGACGCCGTCCTGCCGGGAGGCGATCACCCCGCGCATGCGCTCGCCCGGGGACACGATGGCGTCGGTGGTGATGTCGCCCGCGCGGCCCAGATCCTCGAGGAGGGCGGCGCGAACCACCGGCTCCACGAGGAGTCGCGGCAGGGGCAAGATCTCTTCGGAGAGGACCGACTGAATCATGGCGTCAGCGCCTCCTCGGCGGACGGGATCGTGCGGGGCGCGGCGGACAACTCGGCCAGCGTGGTCTCGGTGTGGGCCGCCGGGGCGAGGTGGGGGAAATCGCTGCGCCAATGGGCGCCGCGGCTCTCCTGGCGCGCCAGCGCACTGCGGGTGATGAGCAACGCCACCAGGGCGGCATCGCAGCCTTCCGCCTTCGGCTCGAGGATGGCGACGGCCTCGGCGAGCCCGGCCGCGTCGCGGACGACACCGACCTTGCTCTCCATCAGCCCCCGCAGCGCCGGCAAGTCGCTACCGGCCCGCAGGGTCACGGCCTCGGGCACGATGGCCGCGGGGGGCGGCGCGTCGAGCCCATCGGCGATGAAGCGCGCATAGGCCAAGCCCTCCAGCAGGGAATTGCTGGCGAGCCGATTGGCGCCGTGCAGCCCCGTCGAGGACACCTCGCCGCAGGCGTAGAGGCCCGGCACCGAGGTGGTACCGTGGGTGTCCACCTTCACACCGCCCATGTGGTAGTGCGCGGCCGGGCGGACCGGGATCGGCTGCACGGCCGGGTCGATGCCGGCCGCGGCGCAGAGGCCCGCAACGGTCGGGAAGCGTGTCGGCATCGAAGCGCCGAGCGCCCCACGGGCATCGAGATAGACCGTGCGGCCCCGTTGCAGCGCCTGGAAGATGCCGCGCGCGACCACGTCACGGGGCGCGAGATCGCCACCCGCGATACCGGCCATAACGGGTGCGCCGGTTTCGTCGATCAACCGGGCACCCTCCCCGCGCAGGGCCTCGGTGGCGAGCGGCATCGGATCGGCACCGGCCGCGATGGCGGTGGGGTGGAACTGCACGAACTCCATGTCGCGCATCACCGCGCCGGCGCGGGCGGCGAGCGCCAGACCGCGGCCGACGGCACCCGTCGGATTCGTCGTCGCCGCGTAGAGCGCGCCGACGCCGCCGGTGGCGAGCACCACCGCGCGGGCCGGAATCCGGAACAGGGCGCCGTCGCGCTCGGCCACGATACCGGCCACGGCCCCGTTCGTGTCCCGCAGCAGGTCGCAGGCGCGCGCCTCGACGACCTCCACGGACGGTGCGGACAGCACGGCCCGCACCAACCCTTCGAGCACGCGGGCCCCGGTGGCGTCGCCGCCGGAGCGGACGATGCGACGGCGGCCATGCGCCGCCTCCAGCCCGAGGGCGAGCGCAGCATCCCCGGTGCGGTCGAACGGCACGCCGAGGCGTACCAGCCAGTCGATCAGCGCCGGACCTTCCTGCGCGACCCGGAGCGCGACCTCGGGCTCGGTCAGCCCGGCCCCGGCGGCTTCCGTGTCGGCGGCATGGAGCGCCGCCGCGTCGTCGGCGCCAACCGCGGCGGCGATGCCTCCCTGGGCCCAGCCGGTGGCAGTGCCGAAGCCGATCGCCGAGGCGGTGACCAGTGTCACCGGACGGGGTGCGAGGCGCAGCGCGACGCTGAGGCCCGCGACGCCGCCGCCGACCACGATCACGCGGTCAGCATTGTTGGGGGAGATGGCGTTCATCGCGTGCGCACCTGGAGCATGCGTTCCACAGCGGCCCGGGCACGATCGGCCAAAGCCGGATCGACCGTGACCTCATGGGTCATCGTTTCGAGCGCACGGCGAATGTTGCTCAGGCTCATCCGCTTCATGTGCGGGCACATGTTGCAGGGCTTGATGAACTCGATATCCGGGTTGGCCGCCGCGATGTTGTCGGCCATCGAGCACTCGGTCACGAGCACCACCTGGCTCGGGCGCTTCTGCAGCACGAAGTCCATCATCATGGCGGTCGAGCCGGAGAAATCGGACTCGGCCACCACATCCGGCGGGCATTCGGGGTGCGCGATGACCGTAACTCCGGGATAGCTGTCGCGGACGTCGCGGATATCGGCCGGGGTGAAGCGCTCGTGCACCTCGCAGTGACCGGCCCAGGTCAGGATCTCGACCTCCGGGACCTCGGCCTGGACGTTCTGCGCCAGGAACTCGTCCGGGATCATCAGAACTCGGGGGGCGTTCAGCGACCGCACCACGGCGACAGCGTTGCCTGAGGTGCAGCACAGGTCCGACTCGGCCTTCACGGCCGCCGAGGTGTTCACGTAGGTCACGATCGGCACGCCCGGGTATTTGGCCCGCAGGCCGCGCACGTCCGCGGCGGTGATCGAATCGGCCAGCGAGCAACCGGCGCCCATGTCGGGGATCAGAACGGTCTTGCTCGGGTTCAGAAGCTTGGCGGTCTCCGCCATGAAGTGGACGCCTGCCAGGACAATCACGTCGGCATCGACGGTCACGGCCTCGCGGGCGAGCGCAAGGCTGTCGCCCACAATGTCGGCCACCGTGTGGAAAATTTCCGGCGCTTGGTAATTGTGCGCCAGGATCACGGCGTTGCGCTCCCGCTTCAGGCGCAGGATCGCCTCGATATCCGGTGCGAGCGCCGGCCACTCGATCGCCGGAACGTGCCGGCTGACGCGGGCGTAGAGGTCGGGCAACGGCAGGCCCTGGATGGGCGTGCGCGAGACGGGTGCAACGGTCGCCGCCATGGCGTCCTCCATTATGCTCAGTTTGAGCATTGTGCCGCCTAACTTATGGGGGCAGAGGGCGCCTGTCTAGATATGCTAGCTCTGAGCATAAATCTTTTGCGGCGCGGTGTCATGCTGCGCCGCAGAAGGGTATCGGCTCAGCAGAAGGTCGCGGGATCGGGCCCGATGCGGCCGTCGGGCCGGTCCAGGGCGGCGATCCGGTCCATCTCCTGGGTCGAGAGTTCGAAATCGAACAGCGCGATATTCTCGATGATGCGCTCGGGCCGCGCCGTCTTCGGGATCGCGACGCAGCCGGTCTGCACCTGCCAGCGCAGGACCACCTGGGCGGCGGTCTTTCCGTGCGCCTTCGCGATCGCGAGAATAGCCGGATCGTTCAGCTCCTTGCCCTGGCCGAGCGGGCTCCACGATTCTGTCACGATCCCGTGACGGGCGTCGTCTGTCCTCGGGGCCTTGCGCTGGAAATGCGGGTGCAGCTCGATCTGATTCACCGCCGGGGTGACACCGGTCTCCGCCACCAGCGTGGCGATGTGCTCGGGCGTGAAGTTCGAGACGCCGATCGACTTCGCACGGCCCTCCTTCTGAAGTTCGATCAAGGTCTTCCAGGTCTCGACGAACAGGTGCCGCTGCGGGCACGGCCAGTGGATCAGGTAGAGATCGACGTAGGGCAGGCCGAGGCGCTTCAGGCTCTCGTCGAAAGCCCGCCGCGCTTCGTCGCGGCCCTGGCGGTCGTTCCAGAGCTTGGTGGTGAGGACGATCTCGTCCCGCGAGACCTGCGCGTCGCGGACCGCGCGTCCGACGCCGGCCTCGTTGCCGTAGGCCGCCGCGGTGTCGATCAGGCGGTAGCCGGCCTGGAGTGCCTTGCCGACGAGTTCGGGCGCCTGCGCATCGGAGAGCTGCCAGCAGCCATAGCCGATCTGCGGGATACGGTGCCCGTCATTGAGGGCAAGGGTCGGGACGGTCTCGGCCATGCTGGGATCTCGCGGATGAGTCTCGATCGACCCAAATGATGGTGGCGTGACACGTTCCGAAGCAACCTCGTCCTCGTGCGCGTCGAAGCGATGGGGAATGGCCGATCCGTGTCGCCCGATCGGGTTCTTGGACGCCGCCGGTCCGCGTTGAACGGGCGCAGTCTGGACCGGATCTAATCCGTCGAGCCGGGCGTTGGCACGCTGGATACCAGGCTGCGCTGCGCCGTGACGCGCTGCGCCCGGGCGGGATAGCAGCATGATCGACGAGACCCCGAAGGCACCGTTAACACTGACGCGGCGCGCCGTTGTGGAGGGCTGCGCCGCGGCCGGGGCGCTCGGCGCCTTGGGCTTCCGTCCGGCACCCGCCGTCGCCGCGCCGGGCGACCCGGCCCCACAGACCATGCCGGTACGCCTCACCATCAACGGCCAGCCGCACGACCTCGTCCTCGATACGCGCACCACCCTGCTCGACGCGCTGCGCGAGCATCTCGCGCTGACCGGCACGAAGAAGGGTTGCGATCACGGCCAGTGCGGCGCTTGCACGGTGCTGGTCGACGGACGACGCATCAATTCATGCCTGACGCTTGCGGCGATGCACGAGGGCGATTCGATCACCACGATCGAGGGTTTGGCCGACGGCGACAAGCTGCACCCGATGCAGGCGGCCTTTCTGGAGCATGACGGCTTCCAGTGCGGCTACTGCACGCCGGGCCAGATCTGCTCCTCGGTCGGCATGCTCAGCGAGGCCAAGGCCGGCTGGCCGAGCCACGTCACCGAGGACATCGCGGCGACCCCGACGCTCAGCGACGCCGAGATCCGCGAGCGGATGAGCGGCAATCTCTGCCGTTGCAGCGCCTACCCGAACATCGTCGCGGCGATCCGCGACACCGCCGCCAGCAACCTCTGAGGGGCCGGACATGAAGGCCTTCACGTACGAGCGTCCTACGACTGTGCAGGACGCCGCCAAGCTCGCGGCCGAGCGGCCGAATGCGAAGTTCATCGCCGGCGGCACCAATCTGCTCGATCTGATGAAGCTCCAGATCGAGACCCCGGCGACCCTGATCGACGTCAACCGGCTGCCCCTCGGCACGGTCGATGCCACGCAGGAGGGCGGGTTGCGCATCGGCGCCCTGGTGCGCAACGCCGACCTCGCGGCCGACCCGCGGGTCCGGAAGGACTACGCGGTTCTCGCCAAGGCGCTGCTGGCCGGCGCCTCGGGACAGCTGCGCAACAAGGCGACCACTGCCGGCAACCTCCTCCAGCGGACCCGCTGCTACTACTTCTATGACACGGCGATGCCCTGCAATAAGCGCGAGCCCGGCTCCGGCTGCTCGGCGATCGGCGGGTTCAACCGGATCATGGCGATCGTCGGCGCGAGTGAAGCCTGCATCGCCACCAACCCGTCCGACATGGCAGTCGCCATGCGGGCGCTGGACGCCACCGTCGAGACGATGAACCCGGACGGTGCAGCGCGCAGCATCCCGATCGCCGACTTCCACAAGCTTCCGGGCGACACCCCGCACATCGAGACCGAGCTGCGCAAGGGCGAGATCATCACCGCCGTGACGCTGCCGAAGCCGGTGGCTGGCCTGCACATCTACCGGAAGGTCCGCGACCGGGCGTCCTATGCCTTCGCCACTGTCTCGGTGGCCGCGGTGATCGCAGGGGCCGAAGGCGGTAAGCCTCAGGCCGCGCGCCTGGCCTTCGGCGGTCTGGCGCACAAGCCCTGGCGGGTGGCCGAGGCCGAGACGGCTCTGGTGCAGACCGGCTCGGCGGATGCCGCCGCCGATGCGGTGCTCAAAGGCGCCCGCGGCTACGGCAGCAACGACTTCAAGATCCCGCTGACCCGTCGGACCCTGCGCGCCGTCGTGGCGCAGGCGACCCGCGCTTAAATCCCGGCAAGGACCGTTCCCATGGAGATGAATCAGCCGATCGGCCGGACGCCGCTCGACGACCGTCCCGACGGCCTCGTCGGCAAGCCGCTCAGCCGGGTCGAGGGCAAACTCAAGGTCATGGGCCATGTGCCCTACGCGTACGAGACCCAAGCGCTCAAGAACCCCGCCTACGGCTACATCGTGCCGGCGACGATCGCGTCCGGCACGATCCGGTCGATCGATGCGGACGCCGCGCGCAAGGCGCCGGGCACGATCCTGGTCCTGACCCACGAGAACGTGCCCGAGCAGGGCGAGAAGAAGGAGCAGGTCTGGCCACAGCTCCAGGGGACCGGGATCAATTTCTACGGGCAGCCGGTCGCCTTCGTGGTGGCGGAGACCTTCGAGCAGGCTCGCGCCGCCGCGATGCTGGTCAAGGTGCGGTACGATGTGACCAAGCCCAAGGGGCTGCTGAAGGACAGCCTAGCTTCGGCCTACGAGCCGAAGCCGGTCAATTCCCCGCCGGATTCCAAGCTCGGCGACTTCGACGCTGCGTTCGCGGCCGCGCCCGTGAAGCTCGACGTGGAATACGTCACGCCGAACCAGATCCACGCGCAGATGGAGCCCCACGCCACCATCGCGTCGTGGGAGGGCGATGGCGTCGTGCTCTACACCGCCAACCAGATGCCGAATCGCGGCCAGAAGGCGCTGGGCTCGGTGCTGAAGCTGCCGCCCGAGAAGGTGCGGATCGTCAGCCCCTATATCGGTGGCGGCTTCGGCGCGAAGCTCCAGGTCCAGCCGGAGGCGACGCTTGCGATCCTGGCCTCGAAAGTCGTCCAGCGCCCCGTGAAGGTTGCACTGACCCGCCAGCAGGAATTTCACGTCGCCACCCACCGCACCGACACGATCCAGCGGATCCGGCTGGGTGCGGATAAAGACGGGCGCCTCTCGGCGATTGGCCACGAATCGTGGTCCGACACCGCTGAGGGCGACGGGTTCTTCGAGACCTCGGCCAACGTCACCCGGTCTCTCTACGCGGCGCAGAACCGGGTCACGCGCCACCGGCTCGTGAACCTGAACATGCCGATCGCCTCCTCGATGCGCGCGCCCGGCGAGGCCGTCGGCCAGCTCGCCTTCGAGTGCGCCATGGATGAGCTGGCCGAGCAGCTGAAGATCGATCCGATCGAGCTGCGGGTGCTCAACGAGCCGGTTGAGGATCCCGAGAAGAAGGTGCCGTTCTCGACCCGCCAGCTCGTGCCGTGCATGCGGGAGGGTGCCCGCTTGTTCGGCTGGGACAAGCGGCAAGCGACGGGCAGCCGGCGTGAGGGCAACTGGCTCGTCGGCATGGGTATGTCGGCCGCCGCCCGGCTCAACCCGCTGATGCCGTCGGCCGCCAAGGTCCGGCTCGGGCCGGACGGCGTACTGGTCGTGCAGATGGCGATGACCGATCCCGGCACCGGTACGTACACGATCCTCACCCAGATCGCCGGCGAGATGCTGGGCCTGCCGCCCGAGCGCGTACGGGTCGAGATCGGCGACACGAATTTCCCGATGGCGTCGGGGTCGGGCGGTTCGTTCGGTGCCGCCTCGGCGGGCTCCGCGCTCTACGTCGCCTGCGACAACCTGCGGCAGGCTCTTCTCAAGGCCGGCGACCTCAACGCCGATGGGGCGACGTTCCGGGACGGGGCCGTCACGTCCGGCAATCGCACCGAGGCGCTGACCGACCTCGCCGGATCGGGGCTCGAAGCGTCCGGTGAGATCAAGCCGGGCGAGATGAAACAGAAATTCTCGCAATATTCCTACGGCGCGCATTTCGCCGAAGTGGGCGTCGACGTCGATACCGGCGAGATCCGGCTGCGGCGGATGCTTGGGGTGTTCACCGGCGGACGCATCCTCAACGCCAAGACGGCCCGCAGCCAAGCGATCGGCGGCATGACCTTCGGGGTCGGCGCGGCATTGATGGAGGATGCGGTGGTCGATCCACGCTACAGCTACTTCGTCAACCACGATCTTGCCGAGTATCATGTGGCGGTCCACGCCGACATCCCGGAGATCGACGCGGTGTTCCTGCCGGAGCTCGACGACAAGACCAACCCGCTGAAGAGCAAGGGCCTCGGCGAACTCGGCATCTGCGGTGCCGGCGCTTCGCTCGCGAATGCGATCTACAACGCCACCGGGATCCGCGTGCGCGAGTACCCGCTGACGCTCGACAAGATGCTCAAGGGCTTCGAGGAGCAGGAGGGGCAGGCCCAGCGGCGGACGTGAGGCGGCTTGCGAGCGGGACCACGGGGTAGTGGTTCCGACGGCTGTATAGCGGTGGACAATGGGGATGATCGTCTCCGAGACTTGACATGTTCCAGTTTTGTTCCAGCATGGACGCCCGCCACTCATGCGAGTCGGCGGGCGTCCGCTTTTCCGTGCCTCGGCCCGGGAGAACCGGCCGTCGGCTAAGCTTCGGTAACCATACCGTGGCCAAGGTCGTGCGGTGTGATCCTGGTGCGCCCGCCGCGGCGCTTGTTACGGAGTCGTCCGCCGATGGCCCTGCCCAATGCGCTCACGGCCAAGCTGGAAGCGGTCCAGGCCGAATACCGCGTCGCCCCGCACAATATCGATGCGGAGCAGGCACTGCTGGGCGCGATCCTGGTGAACAACGACGCCTATTATCGAGTGTCGGATTTCCTGCTGCCTGAGCATTTCATGGAGGATGCCCACCAGCAGATCTACACGGTGGCGGCCTCGCTGATCCGGGCCGGCAAGCTCGCCACGCCCATCACCATGAAGACCTATCTGGGCGATGCCGATTTCGGCGGCCAGACGGTGATGCAGTACCTCGCCCGGCTCGCTGCCGACGCCACCACAGTGATCAACGCGGGCGATTACGGCCGCGCGATCTACGACCTCGCGATCCGCCGGCGCCTGATCACGATCGGCGAGGATCTGGTCAACGGCGCCTACGAGGCCCCGGTCGAGCAGGCGCCGCGGGACCAGATCGAGGAGACCGAGCGGCGGCTCTACGAACTGGCCGAGGCCGGACGCTACGACGGCGGCTTCCAGAAATTCTCGGACGCGCTGACCGCCGCGGTCGACATGGCCGCCAAGGCCTATCAGCGCGACGGCAAGCTCTCGGGCATCGCCACGGGCCTCTCCGACCTCGATGCCAAGATGGGCGGCCTGCAGCCCTCCGATCTGATCATCCTCGCGGGCCGCCCGGCGATGGGCAAGACCTCGCTGGTGACCAACATCGCCTTCAACATCGCCAAGGCATACCGCGGCGAAAAGCAGCCGGACGGCACGACCAAGACCGTGAACGGCGGTATCGTGGGCTTCTTCTCGCTCGAAATGTCGGCCGAGCAGCTCGCCACCCGTATCATCGCCGAGCAGTCGGGCGTGCCGTCCTACAAGATCCGCCGCGGCGACATCCGGCCCGAGGACTTCTACAAGATCACCGATGCTGCCCGGGACATGCAGACGATCCCGTTCTACATCGACCAGAGCGGTGGCATCTCGATCGCCCAGCTGTCCGCGCGCGCGCGGCGCCTGAAGCGGCAGAAGGGCCTCGACCTGTTGATCGTGGACTATCTTCAGTTGCTCTCGGGCTCCGGCAAGCGCAGCGACAACCGGGTGCAGGAGATGACCGAGATCACCACCGGCATGAAGGCGCTGGCCAAGGAGCTGGCGGTGCCGGTGATCGGCCTGTCGCAGCTCTCCCGTCAGGTGGAGAACCGCGACGACAAGCGTCCCCAGCTCTCGGACCTGCGTGAATCAGGCTCGATCGAGCAGGACGCCGACGTGGTGATGTTCGTGTTCCGCGAGGAGTATTACGTCGGCAATAAGAAGCCCCGCGAAGGCACGGAGGAGTTCTTCGCCTGGGAAGCCGAGATGCAGCGCGTCCACGGCAAGGCCGAGGTGATCCTCGGCAAGCAGCGTCACGGCCCGACCGGCACCGTGGAGTTGCAGTTCGACGCCAACATCACCCGGTTCTCGAACCTCGCGCAGACGGACCGGATCCCCGAGCAGATGTGATAGGCTTGTCTTGCCCGTTTACGGATGGGCGACGAGGAGGCAGCTGTGACAGCTCCAAAGCGTGCTGCGCGCGGGACGATCGCCACAGATTATGAGGGCGATGTCCATGCCTGGGTTCAGGAGCAGACGCGCTTTCTGCGCGCGGGCTCTTGGTCTCGCCTCGACATCGAGCATCTTGGGCCGCAGCGAGCGTCATGCGCTGACCAGCGCTCTCAGCGTGATCCTGCTGCATCTGCTGAAATGGGATCATCAACCTGCCCGGCGAAGCCGGAGCTGGGTCACATCGATCCGGACACAACGCTGCGTGGTCGAGGAGCGGCTCGACGACAGCCCAAGCCTGCGCTCGCAGATCGAGGGGCTTGTCGCACGTGCCTATCATCGTGCGCGGATCGAGGCTGCGGGCGAAACCGGTCTCGACGAGGACATCGTCCCGGCGACCTGCCCGTATGCCTGGGACGCGATCATGACGCGGCCGGTCCCGTGGCCTCCAAGCGGAGAGGACGTCTGATCGTCCGCCGCGAACCATCGCCGAACCCGCTCGTTGTGCGAGGACCCTGATCCCCGCCGCCGCAGGAACGACGATGACCGAACCCACCCCTCCGAAAATGCCCTACTGGCACGTCTACACCGACGCGGAAGGGATGAGCCGCCAGGAGCTGTTCCACCTTGAGCGGTTCAAGTTCGAGGGCATCGACCCCGAAACCGCGCCGCAGTGGAACGACAAGATGGATCCGGCGCCCTCGGTCGTCACCTTCACGGTCCTGCCGGTGGGCTGGGTTGGCGAATGGCATGAGAATCCGCGCCCGCAATGGATCGCGATCCTCTCCGGCCGCTGGTTCGTAGAAACCATGGATGGCCACCGGGTCGAAATGGGCCCGGGCGAGCTGATGATGGGCGAGGATCAGAATACGAAGGCGCGCGACGGCCGGAAGGGTCACCTGTCCGGCACTGTCGGTGACGAACCCTGCACGATGATCGTGACAGGTCTGCAGGTCGAACCGACATTGAATCAGCCGGGCCGCTTCAAGTAGGGCCGCGCCATGGACGGGTTCGAGTTCACGCAGCCGCGCTTTAAAGCCTACGTGCTGCCGAATGCGCCCCTGGAGAAACTCGCCGACGGTTTCCGCTGGACCGAGGGGCCGGTCTTCTTCGGCGACCGGGACGAGTTGCTCTTCTCCGATCTGCCCAACAACCGGGTGATGCGCTGGGCCGATTCGGCGGGCCTCAGCGTCTATCGCGACGCCGGCGACTTCGAGAACGGCCATGCCCGCGACCGGCAGGGCCGGCTGTTGTCCTGCTCGCATCGCGCCCGGCGCATCCACCGGACCGAGCTCGACGGCAGCATCACCGGTCTCGTCGAGCGCTACCAGGGGCGGCGCCTGAATTCGCCCAACGACGTCGTCTGCAAGTCGGACGGGACGATCTGGTTCTCCGATCCGCCCTACGGCATCCAGACCGACTACGAGGGCGGCAAGCAGGAGGCCGAGCTGCCCGCCGCGGTCTATCGGTTCGACCCGCGGGACGGCTCGCTGCGGGTGGTGGCGGACGATTTCCAGGGGCCGAACGGCCTGTGCTTCTCCCCCGACGAGCGCCGTCTCTACATCGTGGAGACCGGGCTGCAGTTCGCTCCCGAACCGGTGCAGCACGTGCGCGCCTTCGACGTGGTCGAAGATGGCAGCCTGTCCGGGGGCGACGTGCTCTTCAAGATCGCGCCCGGCAATGCCGACGGGATCCGCTGCGACGAGCACGGCAACATCTGGTCGAGCGCCGGGGACGGCGTCCATTGCATCGATCCCGGCGGCGCGCTGGTCGGCAAGATCCTGGTTCCCGCGACGGTGGCCAACCTCGCCTTCGGCGGCCGCAACAACAGCCGTTTGTTCCTGTGCGCTTCGCAAGCGATCTACGCGATCTACGTCAATGTCCGCGGAGCACCACTCCTGTGAGCGGGGTGCGCGCGATCGTCGGATTCGGCCGTACCGTCGCGGACCTTGCGGCCACGGAGGCGTTCTATCGAGACGGCCTTGGCTTCGCGCGGGTCGCCCCACCGGAGCCCGTGCCGGCCGCCCAGGCGGAAGCGATGGGGCTCGCTGACAGGCGCGCGACGCAGCTGCGGATGCGGCTCGGGGCGCAAAGCGTGACCTTCCTCACAGTCGATCCGCCCGGCGCGCCCTACCCGCCCGATCCCGCGGCGACCGACCCGTTCTTCCAGCACTTCGCGATCCCCGTCCGCGACATGGATGCCGCGACGGCACAGCTCGCCCAGGTCGGCCCGACGCCGATCAGCCGCGACGGCGCCCAACGCCTGCCGGCCTCCTCGGGGGGTGTGACAGCCTACAAGTTCCGAGACCCGGACGGGCATCCGCTGGAGCTGATCGGGTTCCCGGACGGGCCACCGGCCGCGCGCTGGCGGCACGCGCCCGGCCTGTTCCTCGGCATCGACCATTCGGCGATCACCGTCGCCGACCTCGACGCCGCCCTGGCCTTTCTGACCGGACCGCTCGGCCTCACGGTGGCGCAGCGCGGACTGAACCAGGGCCCGGAGCAGGCGCGCCTCGACGGCGTGGACGATCCCAAGGTCGACGTGATCGCGCTGGAGCCTCCGGAACCCGCGCCGCACGTGGAGCTGCTGCATTACCGCGCGCCGGCCACGCAGCGGCGGCGGCAGTCATACGGCCCTGCCGACCGAGCCGCGACCCGCTCCATTTTCTCGACGGCCGATCCGAAGGGCCTCGTGCGACGCCTGCGCGAGGCCGGACTGTCGCCACGGGCCTCCGCGGACGACGCAGCCATCTATTGCGCCGGACCGGACGGACACGGCTTCCTGTTCGTGCCAGCCTGATGCCCCGCCTCCGGCAAAGCTTCATGTGGGCTTGACGCGCCGCCCCTCCGGCGTCCAATCCGGCCGCCCCGGAGGTGAGACCGATGCCGTTCCTCGCCCTGCCCTTTCCGGCCATCGATCCGGTGGCGCTCGCGATCGGGCCGATCACGATCAAATGGTACGCGCTCGCCTACATCGCCGGCTTGATCGGCGGCTGGTACTACGCGCGCCGCCTCGTCATGGCCGACAGCCTCTGGGGCGTGGTGAAGCGCCCGCAGGTGGTCGATATCGACGATCTCGTCGTCTGGGTGGCGCTCGGCGTCGTGCTGGGCGGGCGGATCGGCTACGTGCTGTTCTACAACCTGCCGATGTACATCGCCGATCCGTGGGAGATCCTGGCGATCCGCAACGGCGGCATGTCGTTCCACGGCGGGTTCATCGGGGCGATCCTGGCCTTCCTGCTGTTCGCCCGGTCCAAAGGGCTGAACGGCTACACGCTGCTCGATATCGGCGCCGTGGTCGTGCCGATCGGCCTGTTCTTCGGCCGGATCGCCAATTTCGTGAACGGCGAGCTGTGGGGCCGCGTCGCGCCCGACTTCCCCTATGCGATCGTGTTTCCGAGCGGCGGTCCTCTGCCGCGCCATCCAAGCCAGCTCTACGAGGCGGCCACCGAGGGCCTGCTGCTGTTCATCGTGATGGCGATCAGCGTCCGCCGGTTCGGCTTCCGCAAACCCGGTCTGCTCGGCGGCATCTTCGTCCTGGGCTACGCCCTGGCCCGGACGGTCTGCGAGTTCTTCCGCGAGCCGGACCGGCAGCTCGGCTTCCTGTTCGGAGACCATCTCGGGCCGATGGGCGGCGGCGTGACCATGGGCATGCTGCTCTGCGTGCCGATGATGATCGTCGGCCTCACCTACATCGTGCTGGCGGCGACCGGCCGGACGCGCCCGCGTCACCCGGTCGAGGTGCCGGCCTCCGAGGAGGCGCGCAAGGCGCCCGTCGGGGCGTGACGCCGCTTGCGGCGGAGATCGCAGCGCTGATCCGCCAGAACGGGCCGATCGGCATCGACCGCTACATGGCGCTCTGCCTGGGCCACCCGGTCCATGGCTATTACCGCACCCGGGATCCCCTGGGCGCGCGGGGCGACTTCACGACGGCGCCCGAGATCAGCCAGATGTTCGGCGAGTTGATTGGGGCCTGGACCGCCTACGTTCACGAATTGATGGGCCGGCCGGATCCCCTGGTCCTGATCGAACTCGGCCCCGGCCGCGGCACGCTGATGGCGGATGCCCTGCGGGCGCTCCGGGCCGCCGCGTCGGGCCTGCGTGTCGCGCCACACCTCGTCGAGACCAGCCCGGTGTTGCGGGCGGTGCAGGAACGAACCCTCGCCGGCACGGGCGCGCGTTGGCACGACGGCCTCGAGTCCCTGCCCGAAGGGCCCGCGATCATCCTGGCCAACGAGTTCTTCGACTGCCTGCCGGTCCTTCAGTTCGTGCGGGGTACGGCGGGCTGGCACGCGCGTCAGGTCGGCCTCGACGCGCAGGGCGGCTTCACCTTCGGACTCGCACCGGAACCGACCCCGAGCCTCGACGCCGACGGGCCGGAAGGTGGGCTGCTCAGCGTGCCGAGCGCGGGCCTCGCCGTCATCCGCGCGCTGGCGCAGCGGTTCTGCACGATGGGCGGTGCGCTGCTGATGCTCGATTACGGCCATGTCCGCCCCGGCTTCGGCGACACGCTTCAGGCGATGACCCGGCACGGCTTTACCGATCCGTTGGCGGCGCCCGGCGAGGCCGACCTGACGCACCATGTCGATTTCACCGCCCTGTCCAAAGCGGCCGCAAGTGCCGGCGCCCGGGCCCATGGACCGGTTGATCAGGGCGACTTCCTGCTGAGCCTTGGCCTGCGCCAACGTGCGGAGCGGCTGAAGGCCCGTGCCACGGCAGCCCAAGCGGCGGAGATCGACGCGGCGGTCGCGCGGCTGACGGATCCCGGACGGACCGGGATGGGCAGCTTGTTCAAGGGTCTGGCGGTGAGCGGCCCGGATCTGGGGCCGCTCCCGGGTTTTCCGAATCCGTAACGCCGGAGGCGTTCAACCGAACGAACCGAAACCGGAATCGGTCTGGTTTGCCGGACGCGGGCTCGGCGGAGCCGGCGGGTTCGGATCGTTCGGGTCGAAAGCGGCAGGCTCGCGCGTGACAGGATGCGCGGGCGAGTTCGGGCTGCGGGGCGCTTCGGCCACCGGCTTGGACGTGTCCTTCAGGGCTTCGGACTCGATCCCGTGCGTCATTGCAATCCTTCTCGGAATGGGGCCGGTACCGGCCTCATATTGCATTGCAGCAAGAATCTGACGTCTGAGCGACATCGTCAAGGGGCCGCCCGTGCGCTATCGGGGCGCTACCCCGAACGCTCGTCAGGACTCATGGAGGGTCGACCGTGACCGCAGGCCTGTTGATCGAAGCGCCGGAACTCTCCGCATGCGCGGGCATCCGCCATGCCTTCTTCACCCGCCGCGGCGGCGTCTCGGAGGGCGCCTATACCTCTTTGAACGGAGGTCTCGGCTCCCAGGACGCGCCGGAGCACGTGATCGAGAACCGGGCGCGGATGTGCGCGCAGCTCGGGCTACCGGCCGACCGGCTCGTGAGCCTGTACCAAGTTCACTCGGCCGAGGCCGTCACCGTCGAGGCGCCCTTCGCGCCGACAGAACGGCCCCGGGCGGACGCCATGGTGACTCGTGTGGAGGGGCTGGCACTCGGTATCGCCACCGCAGATTGCGGGCCGATCCTGTTCGCCGATCCCGCCGAGGGGGTGGTCGGGGCTGCCCATGCCGGCTGGAAGGGCGCGCTGACCGGGGTGATCGAAGCGACGGTGACCGCCATGGAGGCGCTGGGCGCCCGGCGGCACCGGATCGTTGCGGTGCTCGGCCCGACGATCAGCCAGCGCTCCTATGAGGTTGGTCCGGATTTCATCGCCCGCTTCCGGAGCGAGGCCCCGGGAATGGACCGCTTCCTCGGCACTGGTGCCCGTGCGGATCATGCCCAGTTCGACCTGCCGGGCTTCATCCTGGCCCGGCTCGCCGAGGCCGAGGTGGCCGAAGCCGCAGCCTTGAACCTCTGCACCTACGCCGATGCCGAACGCTTCTACAGCTATCGCCGGGCCACCCACCGGGGCGAGCCGGATTACGGGCGCCTGATCTCCGCCATCGCGCTCATACCGTAAGAAGGACCAATCAACGAGCTTGGCCGGAACCGACAGGGGGTGCGACAATTTGTCGATCGACCGGCCTATGAAAAAGCGTAGCCGTAACTGAACCTTGGCAATTCGAGCGTGTTGTGGGGTCAAGGTGCCGGGGAAAAACGGCGGGTTGCCATAAGGGGCCGCGGAAGCGGTCGGCGACACCGCAGAGCGCAAAGCAACCCTGGAACCGCTGGAGCGCAACCCGATCCATGTCCTGCCTCCGTCCGCTTTCGGCCGGTGCGGGACGACCAGTGAGGACCAGATGATCAAGAAGCTTCTTCTCGCGAGCGCCGCCACGGTGCTCCTGACCGCCGCCGCCTCGGCCGCCGACCTGCCGCGCCGCGCCGCCCCGCCGCCCGTGTTCACCCCCGTGCCGGTGTTCACCTGGTCGGGCGCCTACTTCGGTATCAACGCCGGCTACGCCTTCGACGCCTCCAGCCGCTC
>NZ_JAKSYH010000137.1 GCF_022829295.1 Methylobacterium sp. J-088 | reverse complement strand
GAGGCGCACCCTGTCAGCGCCTTGAAGGTGCGCGCGATCCTGAACTTTCTCGACCCTCACCCCAACCCTCTCCCGCACGGGAGAGGGGGCATGTCGCGCTTGCCACCCGTGTTGGCAGACGCGTGTCGTGTACCGTGCGCGTTGCAATCGGGCACGGCTCTAAGCTCTTGTTGTGACACGCTCTCTTGCGCCGAACCGGTGTCCACTTCGGCGGAGAGCGCTCTAAGCAGGTTTCGCAAAAGTGGCCGCCGGTTTTGCGATAAAAACCCGCGGCCGGATGGAAACCACAGCAGAGTTGCGTTGGTGTGCCGACGCAACTCTGCTGAGACTCGTCGCGCCTCAGGCCAACTCGGCAAGGGCCAGATCGAGGCTCGCGAAATCGGCGCCCGGGCCATTCCACCACAGCGCCGGGTAGGTCGCGAGGCGGCCCATCACCGCCGCGTAGGCCTCCGCCAGATGCGTGTCGGCGATGACCAGGACGGCTCCGGACAGGCCCTCGGCCAGCGCGTCGCCGCGGCGACCCGCGAGGTCGATCACGCGCAGGCCGAGGCGGCTGAGGCCAAGACGCATGGCCTCAGCCTGGCCGAAATCCTGTACCAGCAGCGCGATGGCGTCGCCCGCCCGGAGGCCTTCGCCCCAGGCCCAGCGGGCCATGCGGTGCGGACAGACCGGGACGGCAGACAGAGCCGGATCGGTGCGCCGCGCGCCGCCGGGCATGCGCCCCTCGGAGGCACGGGGTGCCGGGGCGAGAGGGGGGACGACAGTGGATTCGAGACCGAACATGCGATGCAGACCGCCTGGATCTGGACAAACCGTGGTCTCTGGCGTGACGCGAGCCGGTTAACACTCTGTCTCACCGCACGACGGGAGCGGAACAAGAGCCGCTTTTCGGGCGTTGGCGCCCTCACGATTGAGACGATGGCCAACAAGCCGTGAAGGCCAAGCCTCGATTTGTCGTCAAATTCGGTCGCAGTGGCGCGGGCTGCGGACCGGCCTATCTCGTTGTCCGCCGAGGCGGCCCGACAGAGGCCGCCGTGATCGAGGATACAGCCCCCGCATGCGCCACATCGTTCTTTCCGCCGCCCTGATCGCCGCTGCCCTTCCGGCGCAAGCGCAGATCCGCAACGCGCCGGCCCCACGGGCCCTGGAATTCGCCGCCTACATCTTCGCGGCCTCCAACGTCTGCGGCTACCGAATCGGCACTGAGCAGTTCGAGGGGCTGCTGGCGAAGCAGAGCGTCCGGATCGAGGACGTCCAGCCCCGGGGGCCGTTCGGCAACCGCGTGCAGACGATATTCACGCTGATGTCGAACCAGATGCAGCAGAACCGCGATCAGGCCTGCCTCGCGGTGGCGGGCGAGTACGGGCCGGAGGGCACGGTCGCCAAGAACGTGCTGCTGCCGGCCGGCGCGGATACGGGTGCCCCGGCCAAGCCTGCGGAATCCGCCAAGCCCGCGGAGCCGGTCAAGCCGCAGTAACGGGACGGTCGGTTCAACCCAGCCGCCATTCGATCGGCCGGACCCCGTGCTCCGTCAGCCAGCGATTGGCCCGGCCGAACGGGTCCGAGCCGGGGAAATCCCGGGCGCGGTTGAGCGGGGAGGGGTGCCCGCTCTCGAACACGCCGTGGCGGCTCTGATCGATCAGCGCCGCCCGAGCCCGGGCCTGGGCGCCCCAGAGCAGGAAGACCGCGGAGTCCGGGCGCGCAGAGACCGCCGCCATCGCTTCGTCGGTCAGCCGCGCCCAGCCGGTGCGTAGATGCGCCCCGGCCTTGCCGGCCTCGACCGTCAGTGCGCCGTTGAGCAGGAGGACGCCCTGTCGCGCCCAGGCGGTGAGGTCGCCGCCCGCGGCCCGGTCGGAGCCCGCCTCGGCGAGGATCACTTTCAGCGAGGCCGGCAGGCGACCCGATCCCACGAACGAGAAGGCGAGGCCGTTGGCATCGCCCGGCGTCGGATAGGGGTCCTGCCCGAGGATCACCGCGCGCACGGCAGACAGCGGCGTCTCCGTCAGGGCGCGAAAGACCTGGGCCGGAGCCGGCAGCACGCGGGCGCCGGCCGCGATCCGCGCATCGACCCGGGCCGCCACGGCCGCGGCCCCACCGTCGGCGAAGAAGGGCAGCGCCAGCCAGGGTGAGCCGGAGGCGCGGAAGGCCGCGAGGGCATCGGCCACGGGTGTCTCGCTCATCGAATCTCCATGTGGCTCAGCGATGTGGCTCGGCGACGGCCTCGGTTGCAGCGCGCCGCCCCGCGTGGTTAGGGACAGGGGTCGTGCGTGCGGATCCGGTGCGGCATGTCGCATCCGGTCTTCGCCGGCCGGCTTCGCACCCTACATGGAAGCATACCCGACGGGGTTAAGCCTCCGGTCCAGGCCTCAGCGTGCGCGCCGGCCGCCGGATATCTGATGCCACAGGAAGGACCCGGCGCGCGGCGCCGGGACGCTGCCATGAACGAACGCGTCGAACCCGCCGCCGCGCTGGCCAATGGCCGTCCCCTCACCCCGCGCGAACCCGCGGCCGCCACCCTGCCGGCCGACCATCCGAAGGTGGCCTGGGGTCGCGTCGGCGTCCTGCTGATGAATCTTGGCACGCCGGAGGGCACGAGCTACTGGCCGATGCGCCGGTATCTCAAGGAGTTCCTGTCGGACCGCCGGGTCATCGAGGTGTCGCGGCTGATCTGGTGGCCGCTGCTCAACCTGATCATCCTGACCAAGCGCCCGGGCCCCAAGGGCCGCGATTATGCCAGCGTCTGGAACAACGCGCTCAACGAAGGCCCGCTCAAGACCACCACCCGGGGCCAGAGCGAGCGCCTCCAGGCGGCGATGGGCGACACGGTCGTGGTCGATTGGGCGATGCGCTACGGCAAGCCGGAGGTCGCCGGCCGGATTCAGGCGCTGCTCGACCAGGGTTGCGACCGCATCCTGCTGGTGCCGCTCTACCCGCAATACGCCGCCGCCACCTCGGCCACGGCCTGCGATCAGGCGTTCCGCGCCCTAATGGACATGCGCTGGCAACCGACAGTCCGCGTCTCGCCGCCCTATCACGACGACCCGGTCTACATCGCCGCCATGGCCGACTCGATCCGCGAGGGTCTGGCCAAGCTCGATTTCGAGCCGGAGGTCATCCTGACCTCGTTCCACGGGGTGCCGCGCAGCTACCTGCTCAAGGGTGACCCCTACCATTGCCAGTGCCACAAGACCGGCCGGCTGATCCGCGAGGCGCTGGGGATGTCGCCGGAGAAGATGCGCGTCACCTTCCAGTCGCGCTTCGGCAACGAGGAATGGCTCAAGCCCTACACGGACGAGACCGTGATGGATCTGGCCAAGTCGGGCGTGAAGCGCATGGCGATCGTGGCCCCGGGCTTCACGGCCGATTGCCTGGAGACGCTGGAGGAACTCGACGGCGAGAACCGCCACTATTTCGAGGACAACGGCGGCGAGCGCTTCGCCTATATCCCGTGCCTGAACGACAGCGATCTCGGCATGAAGGTGATCGAGCACGTGGTGCGGCGCGAACTCCAGGGCTGGATCTGAGGATTGGTCCGAGCAGGCGCTTGCTGTCGCGCCCCGGCCGCCTATTTTTCCCTCAAGCGGGACGTGTGATCGATCCGGCGCGGGAGGGTTTCATGGCGTTCTTCATCGGTATCGCGTGTCCCTGGCTGCTGATCGCGGTGCTCGACCGGATCGCCGAAGGCCGCCGCACCAGCGAACTCGCCGCCCTCGGGGTCACGCCGACGCCCGCGCCGGCGCAATCGAGCTATCTCGTGCCGGATCGGCCCTACTGACGCCAGAGCTTCAGCTGTCTCAAGGTACTGGCCCAAGCACGCAGTCCAATGAGGGCCAGCGTCCATCCGACGCTGGCCCCGTGTACCGTTAGGGCTTCTTCGTCTCCGGCACCGGCTGAGCCGCCTCGGCAGGGGCATCGGTGCGCTCGATCTTCGCATCCGCCCGCAGCTTCAGGATCAGGTCCTGCTGCGCCTTGCGGATCAGGTGCTGGTCGATCTGCTCTTTCAGCTCGTCGAAGGTCGGCTGCGGTTTGGTCCGCATCTCCTCGACCTTGATCACGTGCCAGCCGAACTGCGTCTTCACCGGATCGGAGACCTGGCCGGGTTTCATCGCGAAGGCGGCGTTGGCGAAATCGGGGACCATCCGCTCCTTGGTGAACCAGCCGAGATCCCCGCCCTCGGCCTTCGAGCCCGGGTCCTTCGAGGTCTCGGCCGCGACCTTGGCGAAGTCCTCGCCGCCCTTGATCCGCGCCGCGATCTTCTTCGCGTCGCCTTCGTTGTCCACGAGGATGTGGCGGGCATGCACCTCCTCCTCGGGCTTCATCAGTTTGACGGTCTGGTCGTAGATCGCGTGCTCGGCCTCGGGAGTCACCGCGCGCTTGGCCTCCTGCTCCAGGTAGTCGTCGAGCAGGAGCTTGTCGCGGAAGTAGGCGAGCTTGCGCTTGAACTCCGGCGTGTCGCCGATCTTGGCGGCCTCGGCCGCCTGCGCACCGACCCGCAGATCGACCATGTAGTCGACCAGCAGGTTCTTCTTCTGGGCGTCATCGACGCCGGGCAGCGACAGGGCCGGGTCGTCGGACGCGATGGCGAGGTCGCCCTGCGTGATCGGCTTGCCGTTGACGCTCGCCGCCACCGAATCCGGCCCTGCCGGGGCAGCTGGACTGTTCGCGGCAGGCGTGGCAGCGGGCGCCTTCTGCGGGGCCTGAGCCAACGCGACGCCGGGAATCGCGAGCAGGATTGCGAGCGCGCTGACGCGCCGGAGGAGGGCGGGGTGGAGCATGCGGGCGAAATCCTCGGCTGACGTCTCGTGGCCGCTCCGGACCGGGCCGGGCGGCGGGCCGCGGCACAGGTGGCCCGCGTCGCACGAGAAGGCAAGCGCGGCGGTTCCGCCGCTGTCGGAACCGTGACCGCACCGACAGGCGTTGAGGCCTGCCCCTTTCAGGTGCACCGGGCGATGTTTACCTCTATAAGCCCGGCCAACTCCGCCCAGGCCGGCCCGCCACGCTGCTGCGTGGGCGGGCTCGCGCGTCCGCAGGTCCACGATGCTCGGCTCGATCGCCAAGAAGATTTTCGGCTCCTCCAACGACCGGCGCGTCAAGGGCTATCGCCCCCGCGTGGCGCTGATCAACGCGCTGGAACCGGAGATCCAGGCCCTGTCGGACGAGGCCCTGCGCGCCCGCACCGACATGCTGAAGGCGGAACTCGCCGCCGGCAAGAGCCTCGACGACATCCTCGTGCCGGCCTTCGCCACCGTGCGCGAGGCGGCCAAGCGGGTCTTCGGCCAGCGGCACTTCGACGTGCAGATGATCGGCGGCATGGTGCTGCACGAGGGCGGCATCGCCGAGATGAAGACCGGCGAGGGTAAGACGCTGGTGGCGACGCTGCCGGTCTACCTCAACGCTTTGGAGGGCAAGGGCGTCCACGTCGTCACCGTGAACGACTACCTCGCCGCCCGCGACGCCGAGTGGATGGGCCAGCTCTACCGCTTCCTGGGGCTCTCGGTCGGCACCATCGTGCACGGGCTCGACGATGCGCAGCGCAAGGACGCCTACGCCTGCGACATCACCTACGGCACCAACAACGAGTACGGGTTCGACTACCTGCGCGATAACATGAAGTACGAGATGTCCCAGCTGGCGCAGCGGGGGCACAATTTCGCGATCGTGGACGAGGTCGATTCGATCCTGATCGACGAGGCGCGCACGCCGCTGATCATCTCGGGCCCGGTGGACGACCGCTCGGAGCTCTATGTGTCGGTCGATGCGATCATGCCCCGGCTGGTGCGCGAGCATTATGATCTCGACGAGAAGCAACGCACGGTCTCGCTCACCGAGTTGGGCAACGAGTTCGTCGAGGAGACCCTGCGCGAGGTCGGCCTGCTCAAGGAGGGCGACCTTTACGACGCGCACAATGTCAGCTTGGTCCACCACGTGAACCAGGCCCTGCGCGCCAACACGCTGTTCACCCGGGACAAGGACTACATCGTCAAGAACGACGAGGTGGTGATCATCGACGAGTTCACCGGCCGCATGATGCAGGGCCGGCGCTACTCGGAGGGGCTCCATCAGGCGCTCGAGGCCAAGGAGCGGGTCACGATCCAGCCCGAGAACCAGACGCTGGCCTCGATCACCTTCCAGAATTATTTCCGCCTCTACAAGAAGCTGGCCGGCATGACCGGCACGGCCTCGACCGAGGCCGACGAGTTCGCCGAGATCTACAAGCTCGACGTGGTCGATATCCCGACCAACAAGGAGGTCGAGCGCGTCGACGAGGACGACGAGGTCTACCGCACGGTGGCTGAGAAGTACGACGGCATCATCGCGGAGATCGACAAGGCGCATAGCCGCCATCAGCCGATCCTGGTCGGCACCGGTTCGATCGAGAAGTCGGAGCATCTCGCCGAGATGCTGAAAAAAGCCGGCTACACCCTGCTCGACTATTCCGATCCGAATGCGCTGACCGACGTGTACGCCGCCGCCCGCGAGGGCCGGGTGACCAAACGCTTCGCCGTGCTGAACGCCCGCTTCCACGAGCAGGAGGCCTACATCGTGGCCGAGGCCGGCGTGCCCGGCGCGATCACCATCGCCACCAACATGGCCGGCCGCGGCACCGACATCAAACTCGGTGGCAACATCGAGATGCGGGTCGAGAAGGAACTCGCCGGTGTTCCGGAGGGTCCGGAGCGCGACGCGCGGATCGAGGCGATCAAGGCCGAGATCGCCGAGAACCGCGCCAAGGTGCTGGCCTCTGGCGAGAAGGCCGATCCGGAAGCCGGCCGCAAGAAGGATCTGCCGGGCGGCCTCTACATCATCGGCACCGAGCGCCACGAGAGCCGGCGCATCGACAACCAGCTCCGCGGCCGCTCCGGCCGGCAGGGCGATCCCGGCCGCTCGAAGTTCTACCTGTCGCTTCAGGACGACCTGATGCGGATCTTCGGCTCCGATCGCATGGACGGGATGCTGCAAAAGCTCGGCCTGGAGCAGGGCGAGGCGATCATCCACCCCTGGATCAACAAGGCCATCGAGAAGGCGCAGCAGAAGGTCGAGGCGCGCAACTTCGACATGCGCAAGAACGTGCTCAAGTACGACAACGTCATGAACGACCAGCGCAAGGTCGTGTTCGAGCAGCGCCGGGACTTCATGGCCCAGGAGAGCGTCCGCGAGACCGTGGACGAAATGCGTGAGGGCGTGATCGACGACCTCGTCGCCCGCCACATCCCCGAGAATGCCTACGCGGAGCAGTGGAACGTCGGGGGTCTGCACGAGCAGGTGCGGGAGATCCTCAACCTCGACGTGCCGGTCGAGGACTGGGCCAAGGAGGAGGGCATCGCCGACGAGGAGATGCGCGAGCGCCTGCTCAAGGCGGCCGAGACGGCCTATGCCGAGCGGACCGAGAAAAACGGCGCCGAGGTCACCGCCTATATCGAGAAGCAGGTCCTGCTGCAGACGCTGGACCACCTGTGGCGCGAGCACCTCGTGACCCTCGACCACCTGCGACAGGTGATCGGCTGGCGTGGCTTTGCTCAGCGCGATCCGCTGAACGAGTACAAGTCCGAGGCCTTCGACCTGTTCAATGGCCTCGTCACAGCCCTGCGCGAGCAGGTGACCGCGCAGCTGTCGCGGGTCGAGATCATGTTCCAAGAGCAGCAGGAGCAGTATCCAGCCGGCGGACCGGCGCTGCCGCCGATGTTCGCCCAGCATCTCGACCCGGTCACGGGCGAGAACGAGATGGACTATGCCGGCCAGGGCTCCGGCAGCGATGGCGGCGCCGGCCCAGCCTACGGCTTCGCCGCCCAGGGCTTGGCGGCGGACGGCGCGGTGCTGGAGCGCGATCCGCAGGATGCCGGAACCTGGGGCCGCGTCGGCCGCAACGAGCCGTGCCCCTGCGGCTCGGGCAAGAAGTACAAGCACTGCCACGGCAGCCTGCAGGCCTGAGGCCGGCATGGCCGCGCGGGCGGTCTTCATCGCGGGTGCCGGGACGGAGATCGGCAAGACCTACGTCACCGCGGCTTTGACCCGGCGCCTGCGGGCACAGGGCCGGGCGGTCCGGACCGTGAAGCCGCTCGCGAGCGGCGTTCCGGCTCCGGGAGATCCGGGGTTCGCCGAAAGCGACACCGCCCGCCTGCTCGACGCCCAGGAGATCGCCCTCGACGCCGAGGCCGTGGAGGCCTGTTCGCCCTGGCGCTTCTCCGCACCGCTGTCACCCGATCAGGCAGCCGTGCTGGAAGGCCGGTCCCTGGATCTCGCCGACCTCGTCGGCTGGTGCCGGGTGCAAATCGCCTGCACGACGGGCACGCTGCTGATCGAAAGTGTGGGCGGCCTGATGAGCCCGGTCACCGAGGCGGCCACCGGCCTCGACTGGCTCCGGGCGCTGGACGTTCCCGCCTTGCTGGTGACCGGCAGCTACCTGGGGGCGATCAGCCACGCGCTGACGGCCTGCGAGACCCTGCGCCGGTACGATGTCCCACTGTTGGCCATTGCGGTGAGCGAGAGCGAGGGCGCGCCGGCCCCGGCCGCCACCGTGGCCGCGTCGATCGCCCGTCACGCCAGCGCGGAGGTCTTTTGCCTACGGCGCGGGGATTCCTGTCCGGAAGCGCTCGCCAACCTGATCTGAGCCGGCAGCTACGGCGCTGCGCGCGACGCGTTATACCCTCAAGTCTGCGTGTGCCTCCGACATCCCGGCGCCTTCGGCTGCGCCCTCGCTGGACGACGTGGCCTTGGCTGCTAACTGTCGGGCAGTCTCGACGCGCCCAGGCCCGGGCGGGTCATGCGGGAGCTGTTGCGTTGAGTCAGTCCCTTGCCGCCGCCGCGGAACCCGGAACGGAGGCTGCGGCGCAGGAGGATGAGCCCGCCCGCAACCGCCTGCGGCCAGCTCTCGTCCTCGGTGCCCTCGGCGTCGTCTACGGCGATATCGGCACGAGCCCGCTCTACGCGTTCAAGGAGGCCGTGAAGGCCGCCACCAGCGGCGGCGCCTCGGTGCCGGCGGCGGCCACCGGCGCGGTGTCGCTGATCCTGTGGTCGCTGATCCTGATCGTCTCGCTCAAATACGCGGTGCTGATCCTGCGCGCCGACAACCGCGGCGAGGGCGGCATCGTCGCCATGCTGGCGCTGCTCGGCGCACGGCATGCCCGGCCGGGCTCGTGGAAGGCGCTGCT
>NZ_JAKSYH010000172.1 GCF_022829295.1 Methylobacterium sp. J-088 | reverse complement strand
GAGACGGTGCTGGCGTGGATGTCGCCCGCCAGCGCCCGGAAGCCGCTCTCCGCCTCGCCGGTGGTGAAGCCGACCGCCGCGTCGAACAGCCGGCCGGCGCCGACCGCCTGGACGGCGTTGGCCGCCGCGATGCCGTTGCGGCTGGTGGTGCTGGCGGAGAACGGCACGTCGTTGCGGGTGAGCGTCAGGTCGACCTCGTTGGGCAGGTAGCGCAGGCCGGGGCTGAGGAAGGCGAGGTTGGACGTGACGCCCGCGAACTGGCCCGACACGCCGCCCGTGGCCGACAGGATCGTGTAGGTGGTGCGCGGGTTGTAGCGGCCGGCGGCGGCCAGCACCTGGACGGTGCCGCCCCCGAGTGCGGCGACGCCCCCGGCGGTGATCCGGTCGGCTTGG
>NZ_JAKSYH010000171.1 GCF_022829295.1 Methylobacterium sp. J-088 | reverse complement strand
GGCCGTAGGTCAGGCGGCTCTGGTAGGCGGCTTGATTGGCGGCGGACGGGACATAGGGATTGCTGGCCGCATTGGCGGCGCTGCCCGCGCAGGCCGCGACGGTGTTGCCGCACTGGGCGGCGAGGTAGGCCTGGAGCTGGGCCTGCGCCTTCACGAACTGGGTGGGCAGGTTGATCGCCGTGCCGGTCACCGCGGCGTTGTCGATGTAGGCCGGGTTGGTGAACGCCTGGGCGAGGTCGTAGGTCGCCAGCGCCCGGCTGCCGATGATATCGAGCGGGTAATGCACGCCGAGCGCGACGCGGCTGTTGGCGTAGTCGGCCGCGCGGGCGAGCATGCTTTGGTACTGCTGCGGCACCAGCATCGCCAGCAGGATGCCGTCCGTGAACGCGTAAGTGGTGTGGCCGCTCGGGAAGGACGGGTTGGTGGCGATGCCGCTGAGCGCCGTCGGATCGTAGATATTGAAGCGGTCGGGTGCCGCCTGGACCGGCCGGGAGGAGCCGTAGACGTCCTGGCCCGGTTGCGTGTTGGTAACGCCGTAGGCGAGATCGTAGACGCTGTTGGTGGTGTTGGGCAGGCCGTTATAGCTCGGCAGGCTGTAGCCGACCGGCGCCACGGCCGGATTCGCGACGTAATTGTTCGGCGTGACGCTCGGGTTATTGGCCGCACCGTTGGCGAAGTAGTTCTTGGCGACGCCGAGATTGTTGCCGCTGAACGTGTAGGCGCCGACAAGGAGGTTGACCACGCTGCCGAGCGGGCCGGTGCCCCCCTGTGCGACGCCGCGCTGGTAGATCGGGCCGAGCTGGGCGCCGAGGCCACCCACGAGCTGCTGCGGGACGATCCCGTTGATCGGGGTCTGGGCCGGCAGGCCGCCCCCGAGGTTGGCGGCCACGCCGTAGGTGCCGAGCCCCGACGAAGACAGGTTGTTGCTGGCCGAGCCGAGGAGGTTCTTGTCGCTGATTGCGAGCTGCTGCTGCGCGAGGCCGGCACCGGTGTTGGTCGCGGCTGACTGCGCGAGGTTGCGTTGCAGGGTCTGCTGGCCGGTGGCCGTCGCGTTGAGCGTCAGATACGGCGCCAGTAGATTGAGCACGTTCACATCGGACGGCGTCGTGTTGGCGGTCTGTGCCTGCGCGCCGGAACCGAAGGCCGCGACCGTCAAGGCCGCAATCGAAACCCCGTATCGCAATCTCATATCCGGCCCCCAAAGCCCGCGGCCATTCGGCTGCGGCCGGAGATTTAGCGTAAACGCCAAGCCCGGTTACGTCATAATCCAGTCACAATAAGCAAACTTACGCTATGTCGCATCCGAGCAACACGATATTAACTTAGCCAACACATGACGCCGTGCTGCGATGTCTTGATCTTGCTTTCCAGCAAGCTCTTACTGTGCCCATTGAGTCTGTCGGCTCAATCGTCCGGGCGCAGATCGCAGCTCTGAACCTTGCTATTGGTGCAAGCTAGCGTCCAACTGAAATCTACGCTGCGTAAGATCAATGACGACAAAATGAAGTCGTTTGCCGCGCGAATGCTGTTCCCGACGGCCCTCGCTGCGACCCTGCGTCACCGAAGCGTCACGGGCGCCTCTTAAGGCCGCTTTTACCAACCCATTTGATTCCGCGTGAGGGTTCATGTCCGATACCGCCGTGATGTCGTCACCGGGGGCCGCAGGAAGCCGACCGGCTGGCGTACCCCGCCTCGATCATGGGATGCACCCCGGCGGTGTGATCGCCTTCCTCCTCGTCCTGGTGGCGGGGCTCGGCTACGCAGTCGTGAGCCTGATCACCGACATGAGCGCCGTGGGCGAAGCGCCCCTGGCCTACGGCGCCTTCGCGCTGCTGGGTCTCGCCCTGCTGATCGCCCTCGCCTTCGAGTTCGTGAACGGGTTCCACGACACCGCCAACGCCGTCGCCACGGTGATCTACACCCACTCGCTGCCGCCGCTCGTGGCGGTGATCTGGTCGGGGTTCTTCAACTTCCTCGGCGTGATGCTCTCCTCCGGGGCGGTGGCCTACGCCATCGTCACCCTGCTGCCGGTGGAACTGATCCTCCATGTCGGCTCGGGGGCGGGCTACGCGATGATCTTCGCGCTGCTGCTGGCGGCGATCATCTGGAATCTCGGCACCTGGGCCTTCGGGCTGCCGAACTCCTCGTCCCACGCGCTGATCGGTTCGGTGCTCGGCGTCGGCCTCGCCAACCAGTTGATGAGCGGCGCGGACGGTACCTCCGGCGTCGACTGGGGTCAGGCCTTCAACGTGTTCAAGGCGCTGCTGTTCTCGCCGATCTGCGGCTTCGTGCTGGCGGCGCTGCTGCTGCTCGCCCTGAAATTCACCGTGCGCCGCAAGGACCTCTACGAGGCGCCGGAGGGCGACGCGCCGCCCCCTCTGTGGATTCGGAGCCTGCTGATCCTGACCTGCACGCTGGTCTCGTTCTTCCACGGGGGCAATGACGGCCAGAAGGGCATGGGCCTGATCATGTTGATCCTGATCGGCGCCGCCCCCACGGCCTACGCGCTGAACCGCACCATGGCGGACGACACGACGCCGGCCTTCATGCAGGCCTCGACGTCGGCAAGCCAGGTCTTCTCCGCCCGCGCCCCTGGAGCCCCGGTGCCGGAGGCGGCAGAAGCGCGCCGGACGGTGACGGAGGCGCTGAAGACCAAGGACCTGAACCGCGCGCCCGTCTTCGCGGCCCTTGCGGCGCTTTCCAACGACATCGCCGCCAACGTGAAGAACTATGGCGCGATCCGCACGGTGCCGGCCGCCCAGACGCAGAACATGCGCAGCGACATGTACCTCGCCGCCGACGCGGTGCGGCTCCTGCCGAAGGCGGGCGCCGACCTCTCGGACGCCGAGACCGGAACTCTGAAGCGCTACGCGGGGCTGCTCAACGACGGCACGCGCTACATCCCGGGCTGGGTGAAGATCTGCGTGGCCCTGGCGCTCGGCCTCGGCACCATGGTCGGCTGGAAGCGCATCGTGGTGACGGTGGGCGAGAAGATCGGCAAGACGCACCTGACCTACGCGCAGGGTGCCTCCGCCGAGATCGTGGCCGCCGGCACGATCGGGCTCGCCGAACTCTATGGCCTGCCGGTCTCGACCACCCATATCCTGTCGTCGGGCGTCGCCGGAACGATGGCGGCCAACGGCTCGGGGCTCCAGATGTCGACGGTGCGCAACATGGCGCTGGCCTGGGTCATGACCCTGCCCGCCGCCATCACCCTCGCGGCCGGATTGTTCTTCATCCTGCGCCACGTGTTCTGACGCGCGGGCATCATCCCGGCCGGTGATCGCCGGCCTCGGGATGATGCTCACCGCGGGCCGGTTCGATCCGGGATTCGGGCTTCCCAAGGGCTTCAGCCCTACGGCGGGTGCTCAGGGCGGAGCCCTGAGATGGTTGCCCGTGCAGAGCCCTCCGCGCGACGCGGAACATCGTCATAGCGCAGCCGGCCAGGTTCGCTGGGCCTGCCCCGCACGCCCCCCCGGGCACGGAGCGGGCAGCGTATCGCCCGGCCGGCTGCGGCGCCCCCCAGCGCCTCAGGAACTCGCCATTGCCCGGACGAAGGCCAGACAGGTCCGGCGCGCGGCCGGATTATCGATCGCCGCGAAGATCGTGACGAGATCCGCCGCCTGCAGGATCGCCTCGTCCTGTCCTTCCGTCTCTGGGGAGAAGACCGTGACCGGAACACCCAACACGTCCGCAAGGCGGGCGAGGTCGTTCCGGGTCCGGGCCGTTCCCGGCATGGGCATCGGCGCGTGCAACGGCGCCGGCCCCGGCGGATAGCCGGGCGTCATCGCTCAGGCCGCCTTGTGGCCGAGCTGGATCGCTCGGGCGATCTCGGACCGCCGGGCGGCGTAGCCCGGAGCGACCATCGGATAATCGGCCGGCCGACCGTACTGGAGCCGGTAGCGCTCCGGCGTCAGCCCGTGCGCGGTGAGGTGGCGCTTCAGGGTCTTGTAGGACCGGCCGTCGATGAAGCTGATCAGGCCGTCATGCTGGATCGATGCCTCGACCTTCTCGGCACTCGCCCCATTCCACCGCCCGCCGCCCTGCCCGGACCGGTCGCGCAGATCCGAAATGGCCGTGTGCACCTGATCGATCAGGTTCGGCAGCTCCGCGGCCTCGACCGCGTTGCGGGACACATAAGCCGCCACGATGGCGCCGACCTTCTCCAGCATGAACACAGGATGGGTTTCTTTCAGGTTATCCATTGCGAGCTTCGCCATCTGTTAGACCTTCGCGGGATCGCCGATCGGGTTGAAATTCATCCATTTTGACATGGAGATAGATCGACGCCGAAAGCCGCTCGGGTGAGTGAGGTTGATCCGACCTCAAGTTCGTTTCCTGAGGATGCAGAAGATATACAATATGTACGGATTGGCGCTTGTCCGGCGGCGCGAGGATTTTTGCCCAGCCGCGCAAAGCAACAACATCAAGGTTAAAAATATTAATCCATCTGCTGTTTTCGGGCGTTGATGATCACCCGGGAAACAGTTTTCCGGCCTGACGTGACATCGCGCGCCACCATCCGCCGCAGATCGAAGCAGAGCGCCTCGATGATAGCTTGCTCGATGGCCGGATCGATATCACGAAAAGTATCTCTTTATTTATCGATCGCCTCAGACATGGCGATTTTGGCAGTACATCGACGCCGGAATGATCGCAGAACGTAGGTCGTAGCGACATGCGCATTGACCCGTTCGAGCGTTTCGGAACCGTGAGCGCCTCGACATGACTGTTCGATGCCTTGCCGGTCCGCGCTGCGCCCATTGCCTCGCGGCGTGCGGGTTCGCCAGCGCGGTACGGCTCGCCCGCCGCTCTCAGGCGCGCGATGGGGACGACACCTGGGGAATACAGACCGGCCGCCCTGTTGGGCGTCCCGTGACCGTCCGGTCCGGGACGCCGCGTCTTGGGCCGCTCAGGCCGAGCGGTCGCTCCGGCGCAGACTCGCCGGCAGGGCGAAGAGCGCGAGGACGGCGGCCACGAGGCAGAGCGCCCCGATACCGTAGAGGGCGGGCGTCGTCGAGCCGGTGAGATCCTTCACCCAGCCGACCATCACGGGGCTGACGATGCCGCCGAACTGACCGAGCGTGTTGATCAGCGCGATGCCGCCCGCCGCGCCGACGCCGGTGACGAGCTTGGCCGGCAGGGTCCAGAAGGTCGGGATCGAGGCCACGATGCCGGCCCCCAGCAGCGCCAGGGCGAACATCAGCGGCACGATGTGCTTGTCGAACATCCCGGCGCCGAAGAAGCCGAGCGCCGCCGCGATCGCCAGCCCGGCGACGAATTTCGGCCGCTCGCCAGAGGCGTCGGAGAGGCGCCCGATCACCACCATGCTGATCGCCCCGCAGATGTAGGGGATCGCGGTCAGGAAGCCGACCGAGGCCGCCTGCCCGCCGCTCGCGGTCTTGATCAGGTCCGGCCCCCAGAAGTTCAAGCCGTAGGAGCCGATCTGGAGCAGGAAGTAGATCAGCCCGATCATCAGGAAGCCCGGCTGCTTGATCGCGCCCAGGAGCGAGTGGTCGCCGATGTCGCGGTTGTGGTGCGCGATGCGGCTCGACAGCAGTGCCTTCTCGGGCTCGGACAGCCACTTCGCGTCGGCGATCCGGTCGTCGAGGCGCATCAGCACGAGCACGCCGAGGATCAGGCAGGGCAGGCCGCCGGCCAGGAACAGCCATTGCCAGCCGGCCAAGCCCCCGAAGCCGTTGAGCCCGCCGAGGATCAGCCCCGCCACCGGCGCGCCGAAGATTCCCGAAAAGGCCGAGGCCACGAACATGAACGAGGTGATCCGCCCGCGATGCGAGGCCGGAAACCAGATGGTCAGGTAGTAGAGGATGCCCGGTGCGAAGCCCGCTTCCATGGCGCCGATCAGGAAGCGCAGGGCATAGAAGTGCCACTCGGTGTGAATGAAGATCATCAGCGCGGTGGCGATGCCCCAGGAGATCATGATCCGGGCGATCCAGCGCCGCGCGCCCACCCGGTAGAGGAACAGGTTCGAGGGCACCTCGAAGATCACGTAGCCGACCACGAACATGCTCGCGCCGAGCCCGTAGGCGACATTGCTGAAGCCGAGATCGCTCTGCAGCTGGAACTTGGCGAAGCTGATGTTGATGCGGTCGAAGAACGCGAACATGTAGCAGATCATGATCAGCGGCATGAGCCGCCACGCGACCTTGTGGACGATGGCGTTCTCGGTCACCGCGCCGGCCTCGGCGGCCGACGACCCGGACAGGGCTGCGGTCATGGTTTCCTCCGTGTTTTTTTGCGGACGTACGGTGAGCGGTGCCGCCTTCGGTGGGCAGCTTCCCGCAGGGGCTCACCCGGCCTTCGCGGGCGGCGGATGCAGGTCGCAGGGGCGTCCGGCCTTGGCTACCTGGCCGGGCACGTCGTGGCCGACGAGGCGGGGCAGGTCCTGCGACAGCTGGATCAGGGCGTCGAGGTCGAGGTCTGTCGGCACGCCCATCTCGTGCGCCATGCTGACGAGATCCTCGGTGCAGATGTTGCCGGTGGCGCCGGGCGCGAACGGGCAGCCGCCGAGCCCGCCGAGCGCCGCGTCGAAGCGCCGGGCGCCCGTGTCGTAGGCGGCCAGCACGTTGGCAAGGCCCAGGCCGCGGGTGTTGTGGAAGTGGAGCGTCAGGCGCCCTGCCCCGACCAGGGGCAGCACCCGGGCGACGAGGCGCGCCACCTGCCGGGGATTGGCCATGCCGGTGGTGTCCGCGAGCGTCACCCCGTCGACGCCGAGCGAGAGGTAGCGCTCCACCTGCGCGACGACCTTGTCGACCGGCTGGTCGCCCTCGAACGGGCAGCCGAAGGCGGTTGCCACCGTGGCGTTGGTGCTGACCGGCGCGCCCTGCACCGCATCCATGATCCGCGCGAAGCCGGCGATCGAGTCGGCCGGGCTCATGCCCATGTTGGCACGGTTGTGGGTCTCGCTCACCGAGGCCACGAGGTTGATCTCGTCGACCTTCGCGGCGAGCGCCCGCTCGGCGCCCTTCGGGTTCGGCACCAGGGCGACGTAGACCGTACCGGGCCGGCGCCGGATTCCGGCAAAGACCTCCGCCGCGTCGGCGAGCGCCGGCACGGCCTTCGGCGAGACGAAGGACGAGACTTCGATCCGGCTGAAGCCCACCTCCGCCAGGGCATCGATCAGGCGGATCTTCTCGTCGGTCGCCACGAAGACGGATTCGATCTGGAAGCCGTCGCGGGTGGCGACCTCCTGGACGATCATCCTGTCGCCGCTCATGCCACCGCTCCCTTCGCGCGCAGGGCCGCGATGCGCTCCGGGTCGAGGCCGAGTTCGGCCAGCACCGCATCCGTGTGGGCGCCGAGCGCCGGGCCCTGCCAGCGGACTTCGCCGGGGGTTTCGGATAGCTTGGGCACGATGCCGGGCATCTTGACGCGGGTCCCGCCGGGCAGCTCCGCCTGGAGGATCATGTCGCGGGCCTGATAGTGCGGATCGGCCACGATGTCGGCCACCGAGTAGATCCGGCCGGCCGGCACGTCGGCGGCATCGAGGGCGGCCAGCGCCTCCTCGACGCTCTCGGACTTCGACCAATCCGCGATCAGGCCATCCAGCATCGCGGATTGCTTCGAGCGGCCGTCGTTGTTGCGCAGCGCCGGATCCTCGGCGAGGTCTGGCCGGCCGATCACCGCCATCAGGCGGCGGAAAATCGGGTCGCTGTTACCGGCGATGACCACGTAGCCGCCGTCCCGGGTCGGGTAGGTGTTCGACGGGGTGATGCCCGGCAGCGCGCCACCGGCGCGGGTGCGGACCTCGCCCAGGAGATCGTATTCGGGGACGAGGCTCTCCATCACGTTGAACACGCTCTCGACCAGCGAGACGTCGATGACCTGTCCGGCGCCCTGACCGGTCTTGACCCGCAGGAGCGCCATCAACGCGCCGATGACACCGTGCAGCGAGGCCAGGGTGTCACCGATGCTGACACCGACCCGGGCGGGGGGCGCCTCCGGGCTGCCGGTGGTGAAGCGGATGCCGCCCATCGACTCGCCGATGGCGCCGAAGCCCGGCCGGTCGCGGTAGGGGCCGGTCTGGCCGTAGCCCGAGATCCGGACCATCACGAGGTTCGGATTCAGGGCCGAGAGTACGTCCCAGCCGAGGCCGAGCTTCTCCAGGCCACCGGGCCGAAAGTTCTCCACCACCACGTCGGCGCTCGTAGCGAGCCGCTTGACGATGTCGAGCCCCTCGGGCGCCTTCAGATTGACGGCGATCGATTTCTTGTTGCGCGACTGCAGGTACCACCAGAGCGAGGTGCCCTCGTGCATCTTGCGCCATTTGCGCAGCGGGTCGCCCTCGCCGGGGGCCTCGACCTTGACCACGTCGGCGCCGAACTCGGCCATCAGCCGCGTTGCGAACGGCGCGGCGATCAGCTGGCCGAGCTCAAGAACACGGATACCGCTGAGCGGGCCGGACATTCTCTCCTCCATATTTTGTTAACGCATTGAATAGGGCCGTCGCAGGACGGATGTCCAAACACCATCCATCACCTTGCGTTCTCAGGCTGAGAACGCAGGCCCCCGGCGGCGCGGAGGTGGTCGAGCAGCAGCGCGGCGGCCGGGGGCAGGAAGCCGGGGCGGACGACGAGGCTCAGCATGCGCTGCGCCCAGGGGTCGGTGAGCGGCACCGCCACGAGCCGCATCGACGGTCCGAGCAGGGCGTGGACATGCTCCGGGATGGTCCCGAGCCCCATCCCGACCTGCGCCATCCGGCAGATCGCGTCGAAGCTCGGCACGTGCATGCGCAGGCGCAGCGGCCGGCCGAGGCGCCGGGCCTCGTCCCGCAGGGCCGCGTAGATCGAGCTTTCCACGTGGAGCCCGACATGGTCGTAGTCGAGGGTCTCGGCCAGTGCGATGGCGGTGCGATCGCTCAGGGGATGGCCCTCCGGCACGACCAGGACGAGCCGGTCGGCGCGGTAGGGATAGGCCGTGAGCGTCCGCATATCGCTGCCGCCCGCGCAGATGCCGAGATCGGCGAGCCCCTCCTCGACGCCGGCCACGACGCCGCCGCTCGGGCGCTCCTCCAGATCGACCCGGATCCCGTCCTGCACGGCGAGGAACGCCTGAAGGTCCTCCGGCAGGAATTCCACGATGGCCGAAAGGTTGGCGAGCACCCGCACGAAGCCGCGCACGCCGCTGGCATGTTCGGCAAGTTCTAAGGCGATCTGCTCGGCGCTGGCCAGCATGCGCCGGGTGTGGTGCAGCAGCGTCTCCCCTGCCGGGGTCAGGCGCATGCCGCGGGGCTCCCGGACGAGCAGCGTGCAGCCCAGCGCGTGCTCCAGTTCGGCGAGCCGCTTGCTCACGGCCGACGGGGCGATGGCGGCCCGCCGCGCCGCGCCGTTGAGCGTCCCCTCAGCGCAGATCGCAGCGAACAGGCGCAGCGTCTTCAGGTCGAGGCGGCTCAGGGTCGCCGCAATGGGCGGGCCTGCGGACATCCGGTCTGCCCCGGATCAATCCGGCGAGCCGACAGGCTGGCCGTAGCTGCCGTAGCCGAGCTTCGCCCCCTGCCGGTTGACGCGGCCGAAGCGCATCACCGCCTGTTCAAGGTAATCGATCGCGCCGATGAGATGGGCGCGGGCCGCCGCAATGGTGTCCTCGCCCTCCTCGACCGGCGTCTCGGCGAGCTTCACGGCGGCGATCAGCACCCGGTCGCGCTCGTCCTCGAGCCGCGGATCGCGCTCGACATGGCCGCGCACCCGGGCATCGTAGGCCTCGATGACCGACCAGGGCAGCGCGTCCTTGCCGGAGGGCGCCTGGAAGGCGAGCGCATGGCGCCGTGCGACCGCGCTGGCAGCCCTGACGTGATCGGCGAGCCCTGCATCCATCTCTGACCTCCGCGGCACCCCTTCGAGCGCTGACCGGCCCAGGGGACGTCTCAAGCGACGCCGCTCCGGCACGCGTGCCTGCGCCTGCAGCACAAGGACCGAGAGCTGTTCCGGTTGCAACGCGATCCGGATCCGGCTTCGACGCCCCGAACGCGGGGGCCGCGCACCGTCGGGTCGATCGACAAATCCTCCCCATGCTTGAGCAGGGGGTGGGGCTTACCTTGATGGATCGAATCGGTATCTGTCGGTCTTGTGATCAACGGGCCGGGACTCACCCGGCGGACGGGGAACGGAATGATGATGACCCTGACGGCCGGCGCCCCGCGCCAGCCCTCCGCGGCGCGCCTCATTGGCTTGCTCTCGATCGCCCTCGTGGCCATCGGCCTGTCCGGCTGCGGGGCGATCAACCGGGTGCCGACCCTGCAGGAGCAGGCGAAATCCTCCTGGAGCGAGGTGCAGAACCAGTACCAGCGCCGGGCCGACCTGATCCCCAACCTCGTCGAGACCGTGAAGGGCTACGCTCAGCAGGAGAAGGACGTGCTGATCGGCGTCACCGAGGCGCGCGCCAGGGCGTCGAGCGTGAAGGTCGATGCCTCCACGGTCAGCGACCCGCAAAAGTTCAAGGAGTACCAGGACGCGCAGAACCAGCTCTCCGGCGCGCTCGGACGCCTGCTCGTGACGGTTGAAAAATACCCCGACCTGAAATCGAACCAGAACTTCCTGGCCCTGCAATCGCAGCTGGAGGGCACCGAGAACCGCATCGCGGTGGCCCGGCGCGACTACATCACCGCCGTCCAGGCCTACAACACCGAGGTACGCACGATCCCGGGCCGCTGGATCGCGGCCTTCCTCTATCCCGACGCCAAGCCCATGGAGACCTTCACGGCGACGCCGAACGCCGACCGGCCGCCGAACGTGAAGTTCTAGGAACCATCCATGAGCCGAAACATCCCGGTACGGGTGCGGCTCGCCCTGGCGCTCGCCGTCATCGCGGCCTGCCTGGCGTTCTACGCGGTCGGTGCGCTCGCCGCCGAGCTGACCTTCCCGACGCTCACCGGTCGCGTCGTCGATGCGGCCGGCCTCCTCACGCCGGATCAGCGCCACGCGCTCGAAGCCAAGCTGAAGGCGCATGAGGACAAGACCTCGGATCAGGTCGTGGTCGCGACCGTGCCGAACCTCCAGGGCACGACCATCGAGGATTACGCCAACCGCCTGTTCCGGGCCTGGAAGCTCGGGCAGGCCAAGACCAACAACGGTGTCCTCCTCCTGGTGGCGCCGCAGGAGCGCAAGGTCCGCATCGAAGTCGGCTACGGGCTCGAAGGCGCGCTGACCGACGCCCAGTCCCGCACCATCACGGCGAGCGCGATCACGCCGCGCTTCAAGACCGGCGACTGGTATGGCGGGCTCGATGCGGGCGTGGACGGGATCCTGGCGATCCTGGCGCGGGATGCGCAGGAATGGCAGCGCGCCCCGGAGGCGAAGGACGAGGCGGCCGATCCCGTGCAGGTCGCGATCTTCGTGATCCTGCTCCTGATCGTGGTGACGGTCGCGTGGCGCATTGTCCGGCTCGGCAACCGGGCGGGACGCGGCGGCGGCATCGTGATCCTGCCCGGCCCCGGCTCGGGCGGCTGGGGCGGCGGCTTCTCGGATGGGGGGTCTTCGGGCGGGTTCGACGGCGGCTTCTCCGGCGGAGGCGGTTCGTCCGGCGGTGGAGGGGCGTCCGATGGCTGGTAGCCTCGCCAAGGCGCTGACGCCGGAGGCGCGCGCCCGCCTCGCCCGGGTTGTGGCGCGGGCCGAGGCCGGTACGTCCGGCGAGATCGTCGTCATGGTGAGCGCGCGGGCGGGTGCCTACCGCTCGCTCGTCCTCCTGGCGACGCTGGTGGCGGCCTTGGTCCTGCCCTGGCTGCTCATCGCACTCACGTCCTGGGGCGCGGCCGCCATCGTGTTGGCGCAGGCCGCCCTCGTGGCCGTGATCCTCCTGGCGAGCCAGTCCGAGCGGCTGCGTCTCGCCCTCGTGCCGCGCCGCTTGCGCAGCGCCCGCGCCCGGGAGGCGGCGCAGCGGGCCTTCTGGTCCCGGGGCCTGAGCCTGACCCGATCCCGCACCGGCGTGCTGCTCTACCTGTCGCTGGCCGAGCGGCACGCGGAGATCGTTACCGACCTCGGCGTGCTGCGTGAAGTCTCGCCCGCCGCCTGGGACGGCATCCTGGCTGATCTCATCACGGCCCTCGGGCGGGGAGAGATCGAGAGTGGGTTGACGGCGGCGATCAAGGCCATCGGCGGCCGCCTGACGGAGCGTCTGCCCGCCGGGCCCGACGATCCGGACGAGCTGCCGAACCGGGTGATCGTGGTGGAGTGAACGCCGCGCGTTCGCGCGGCCAGCGGTGCCGGCGGGCCTCAACACGGCATCGATCCTCTTTTGCCAAGCTGCGCCCGCCGACGCTGTTTTGTGCGCTGCCGCACGAACCCAGGCCACCGCTGTAACCAAATGGATTTGCGGGCGATTTTCCTTCTGACACCGACGCTGGATCATGTCCGGGTCGCTGCCGGGAGCGGGCGCAGAAACCTCGACAGGGGTAAGGCCGACGCCGCTGGCGACGCCCAGGGAGGCCGTAATGAAGATCCTGATCGCCGCGACGCCGCTCACCGGCCACGTCAACCCGCTGCTTGCCGTCGGACGCGTCGCGGCCGCGCGGGGTGACGACGTGCTCGTGCTGTCCGACGCACTGTTTCGCGAAACCATCGCGGCGGCGGGCCTGCGCTTCACGGCCTATGCCGACAACGGCTCGGCCACGTTTCGGGAGACCGAGCTGCCGGCGGGCCCCGAACGCTACCGGCGCGAGTTCGAGCGGCGCTTCATCGATCCGATGCCGGATCAGGCGGCCGTGCTGCGTCGGCTGATCGCCGAAGAGGCGCCGGACGTGATCGTGGCCGGCAGCATGTTCCTCGGCGTGCTGCCGCTGCTCCTCGACCCGGCACCGCGACCGCCGATCGTGACCGTCAACGTCAGCTTCCTGTTCCTGGACCGGCCCGACCATGCTCCGGTCGGCCTCGGCCTGCCCCCCGCCCGGGACCGGACCGAGCGCGTCCGCTACGCCGCCCTGAAGGCCGGCATGGACGCGGCCTTCACCAACCCGGTGCGCGCCTACGCGGATGGGCAGCTCGCGAGGCTCGACCTGCCGCCGCTGCCGGCCTCGCTGCCGCACTCGATCGTGGTGCTCCCGGATCTGTTCCTCCAGCCGACGGTGCCGGGCTTCGAGTACGATTACGGCGCGCTGCCCCCGGGCCTGCGCTTCATCGGGCTCCTTCAGCCGCCCACCCCGCCGGCGCCCCCGCCGGACTGGTGGCCGGAGCTCGAGGCGGCGAATGCCGCGGGCAAGCCCGTCGTGCTGGTGACGCAGGGGACGCTGGCCAACGCGGATCTCGGCGAGTTGGTCGAGCCGACCCTCGCGGCCCTGGCCGACCGGGACGATCTCCTCGTCCTGGCCACCACCGGCGGGCGGCCCGTCACGGCCCTGCGCGGACCGATCCCCGCCAACACGCGCGTCTCCAGCTTCCTGCCGTTCCGTGATCTGCTGCCGCGGGTGAGCGTGCTTGTGACCAATGGCGGCTACGGCAGCGTCTCGCAGGCGCTCGCCGCCGGAGTCCCGATCGTGTCGGCCGGCCTCACCGAAGACAAGGCCGAGGTGAACGCCCGCGTCGGCTGGTCCGGCGCCGGGATCAACCTCGCCACCAACACGCCGAGCCCGGACGCCCTACGGGAGGCGGTGGCCCGGGTGCTCGCCGAGCCGGCCTTCCGGCAACGCGCCGGCGCGCTTCAGGCGGCCTTTGTCAGCCGCGACGCCGTGGCGGGCATCCTGATGGCGATCGACGACCTCGCCCGCTCCGGGCCGGTGCGGAGCGGCGGAGCGGGCCTCGCGGTGCCGCTGGCCCGGTCGGCCTGAGTCCGGCCGCTCAGGCATGAGACTCAGGCCGCGCGTAGCTGCCGGATCGCGCGCAAAGCCGTCGCCCGCTGCACCTCGAGGCGCCGGATCAGCGGCATCAGATCGGCCCCCGCATGGGCGGCCGCCTCGACCTCCCGGCACAGGCTCGACAGGCCGACGAAGCCCAGAAGACCCGCCGCAGCCACCAGGGCATGGGCGTCGTGGGCGATCTGGCGCCGGTCCGTCTCGCTCGACCGGAACCGCTCAGACAGCTCGTTCGCCAGGAGATCCAGCAACGCGCCGACCCGGTCCGCCCCGAAGCTCGCCTCCATCTCGGTCAGCACCGTGGCGTCGAGGATGGCGGCATCGACCTGCGTGGCCCGGCGCGTCTCCTCCGCCCGCGCCGGGCGCCGGGCGCCGGGTGCGGTCCAGCGGCTGATCGTGGCGAAGAGATCGGCCCGGCGGAACGGCTTGCCGACGTAGTCGTCCATCCCGGACGCGCGCAGCTCCTCGATCTGGGCGGGCAGCACGTTCGCGGTCATGGCCACGATCGGGATGTCGCAGGCCGGCGGCGCGAGCGCGCGGATGCGGCGGGTGGCCGTGAGCCCGTCGACCCGGGGCATCTGGACGTCCATCAGCACCAGATCGTAGGGGCGCCCGCCCGCGACCGCGGCGGCGACCGCCGTGATGGCCTTGGCACCGTCGCCGGCCACCTCCACCGTGTAGCCCTGGGATTCGAGCACCGCGCAGGCCAGCTCTTGGTTGAGCGGCACATCCTCGACCAGGAGAAGGCGCAGGTGTGCGGGATCCGATGGGGCGGCGGCCGCGGTCTGCGTCCGCAGCGGACCGAGACCGGCTGCTGGTTCGATACGCGCCGCGTGGCCCGGGGCCGCTTCGGCGCTCCGCGGCAGGGTCAGGCGGAACCAGAAGGTCGAGCCCTGCCCCTCGCGGCTCTCGACGCCGATCTCGCCGCCCATCAACGTCACGAGGCGGCGGGAGATCGCGAGCCCGAGGCCGGTGCCGCCGAAGCGCCGGCTGATCGAGCCGTCCACCTGGCTGAAGCGCTTGAACAGTCGCTCCTGCTGCGCCGGCGCGATGCCGATGCCGGTATCGGTCACGGCGAAGCGAATGACGTCGCCGGGGCTGCCGTCGGGGGCTGTGCCTGCGCCTTCCCGCTGCACCGTCAGGGTGACGAAGCCCGCCGGCGTGAACTTCACGGCGTTGTTGAGCAGGTTGAGCAGCACCTGCCGCAGGCGGCCGGGGTCGCCGACCACGTGATCCGGGAGCGCCGGGTCGATCCGGCCCTCGATCGCGAGGCCGCTGCGGATCGCGCTGCCGCGCACGATCGAGACCGCGGCGTCGACGGTGGAGACCAGCGGGAAACCGACCGGATCAAGGGTCAGCTCGCCGGCCTCGATCTTGGAGAAGTCGAGGATGTCGTTGACGACGGTGAGGAGCGCCGCGCCGGAGCTCTGGATCAGCTCCAGGCGGCGCCGGTCCTCGTTCTGGAGCGTACCCTCGTCGAGGAGCAGGTCGGCATAGCCGAGGATGCCGTTGAGCGGCGTGCGGATCTCGTGGCTCATGGCGGCCAGGAACTCGCTCTTGGCCGCGCTCGCCCGCTCCGCCTCCGCACGGGCGGCCTCCGCGTCCCGGGTCGCCACCCGCAGGGCCGCCTCGGCCGCCTTGCGCTCGGTGATGTCGAGGTGGAGCCCGACCATGCGCTGCGGCTGCCCCTCGGCCCCGAACACGGTCCGCCCGCGCGCGTAGAGCCAGCGCTCGCCGACCCGGAACTCGGCTGCGTAGGGCGTGGACGTCTCCACTGCCCGCCGGATCTCGTTCCAGACGTCGCCGACATCCTCGAGATGCAGCAGCCCGGTCCAGTCGGCGGCGGTGATCGTGTGGGCGAGGCCGGTCTCCGGCAGCCCGTGCATGCGCGCGCTCTCGGGGCTCAGGGTGGCCAGACCGGTGCGCATGTCCCAGTCCCACGTGCCGGCCTCCGCGGCGTCGAGGGCGATGCCCAGCAGGCCGCGCGCCTCCTCCACGGCAAGGCGGGCCGTCACGATGTCGTCCACGTCGAGGGCAGTGCCGAGCCATTCCAGCACGGCGCCGTCCGCGGGATCGAGGCGGATCGGGATCAGGGAGATCTTGTGCCAGCGGTAGACGCCGTCGCGGCGCTGGATCCGCCACTGACCGTTGAAGCCGACGCCGGTCTCGACCGCCCGGGTCCAGGCCGCCTCCATGGCTGCGGCATCGTCGGGATGGTTGCGGGCCAGGCGCTCGGCCCGCTCCGGACCGATCGGCCCGTAGAAGGCCTGGAACTGCGCGTTGGCGTAGGTCGCCCGTCCGTCGCCGACACCCATGGTCCAGACCAGCAGCGGCAGGGTCTCGGCGAGGCCGCGATAGCGCAGTTCGCTGCGCCGGACCTCGTCCTCGGCGCGGCGCCGCTCGGTCACGTCGATCAGCACGCCGCTCAGGCCGACTGCGCCCTGATCCTCGCGGCAGACGCCGCGGACGACCACGTGGCGGATCGCATCGTCGGGCTGCAGCAGGCGTGCCTCGAAGTCGAAGGGCGCGCGGCGCGCGATCGCCTCGGCCACGATCGCTTCCAGCCGGGCCCGGTCGTCTGGGTGGTAGAGCTGCGCGAAGGCGTCGAGGCGCGGCGGCGGCGTCGCGGGATCGCGGCCGACGATCGCATAGAGACTGGCCGACCAGACCGGCTGGCCGTCGGCGAGATCCACCCGCCAGTTGCCGACGCTCGCCAGTTGCTCGGCCATGGTGAGTTGCTGGTTGGCCGCCTCCTGGGCCCGGGCGCGGGCGTTGATCTCGCGGTGCTGCTCGCGGATCAGCGCCTCGCGGATGGCCGCACGCTCGATCTCCCGCCCGCGGCGGGCGTTGGCTTCGGTGAGCCGCAGATGGGCGAGGACGATCTCGGCGAGGTCGCGGAAGGCGGCCGCCTCGTCGTCCGAGAGCCCGGCGCGCGGTTCCGGATCGATCAGGCAGAAGGTGCCGATCCGCAGGCCCGGCCGCAGGCTCAGCGGCAGGCCTGCGTAGAAGCGGAAGCCGCCCTCCGCGGCGACCCCCGGCATGTCGCGGAAGCGCGGATCGTCCCGGGCATCGGGCACGACCAGCAGGGCGTCGCTGCGGATCGTGTGATCGCAGATGCCGTTCTCGCGCGGGATCGCCCCCGGCAGGTCGATGCAGGGCGTCTTCGGCCACAGCTCCGTCGCGTCGACGAGGTTCACGAGGGCGGTGCGCACCCCGAACAGGCGACGGGCGGCGCGGCAGACGGCGTCGAAATGCGGCTCGGGCGCCGTGCCCAGGATGCCGATGGCCTGGAGGGATGCGAGCCGCTGCCCCTCGCTGTCCGGCTGTGTGCTCACGTGACCGTCTCCGGATGCGGACCTCCGACCGGCGATCCGCTGGCCCCGGACGAGGGATGGCCCGCCCGGGACCGCGTTACAAGCGCACCCCGATGCGACCGACCCACGCGCAGCCGCGCCGCTTCGAGCGCCCAGACCATCCCGAGCATCATGTAGACGTGGCGCCACTTCTCGATGTCGATCTGGAAGGCCTGCAGGAAGAACATCAGCAGCGCCGGCCAGACGATCTGGGCGTGCGCCCGGAACGGCGACGGCCGCACCAGCAGGCGAAACCCGACGAAGCTCGTCGTCAGCACGAGGCCGATGAACACCGCCCCCCCGAGCCAGCCGCCATTGGCGAAGGAGCCGATGTAGGAATTGTGCGGCTCCAGCCCGAAGACCAGCCGCCAGTGCATCGGCCCCATCCCGAACGGGCGCTCCAGCAGCATGGCGAGGCCCCGGATCTGGTTGCCGAACCGGCCGGTCTCGCCCTGATCGTAATCCTGGGTGAGGGCCGCGCGGGTCTCGAACATCTTGTGCACGTGATCGACCGAGAGCAGGCCGATCACCGCCACGGTGCCGAGCACGAGGGTCGCGAGGGTGAGGAGCACGATGCGGCGACGCAGGCGGATCGAGCGGCTGCCCGCGTAGACCGAGCCCACCATGAGCAGCACCGCGACGGCGCTCCCGCCCCAGGAGCCGCGCGAGAACGAGAGGAAGATGCCGGCCACGATGATCAGCAGGCCCGCGAGCGCGGCCAGCGGCCGGCGCGCCGATCCGGTGAGCAGGCCGTGCATCAGGTAGAGGGCGCCCAGCGTCAGGAAGGAGCCGAACACGTTCGGGTCCTGGAAGGTGCCCGACGCGCGGTCGTACTTGTAGAACAGGTCCTCGATGCCGAGCCATTGCAGGTAGCCGATGATGCCGAGCGCGGCCGAGAACACACAGCTCGCCGTGTAGGCCTTGAGCGCCAGCTCCATCCGCGCGTGGGTGTCGTCCGCGAAGAACATGGCGAAGAAGATGGCGGTGATCGCGAGATAGATCAGCTGGATCGTCCAGGTGACCGGAAATTCCTCGTTGAGGTACGGCAGCAGCGCGCAGACGATCGCTGCGAGGTAGAGCAGCAGCAGGGCGAGCAGCGGCACCATACCCCGGTGCAGGCGCACGCCGAGGCAGAGCCAGAGCAGGATCGTCGGGATCGCCACGGCGTCGTAGGGCGACGTGTCCGAGAACGCGAAGCAGGCGAAGAAGATGAAGGCGGCAAACAGCGCCTTCGCCATCGCCTCGACGGCCACGATGAGCGGGATTCCGGATGCGACGCCGGATGGGGCTCCGGCGGCTGCGCTGTGGGCCATGATACGCGGGCTCCGCGGGCCGAGTACGCAGGCCCGCAGCCGCTAGAGTGACATTCAATCGTTGAGAATCGGCTTCGGGGCCGAAACCGAGGTGTCCGAGGCTGCGGAGATGAGGTCTCGGAGCGGCTGGACGCCCCCTCCCCCGCCGAGCTTACGGATCCAAACTTCTCTACCCGCCACCCAAACCTGTCAGGAGAAAGCGCTTTCCCTCCCCCTTGTGGGGAGGGGTAGGGGTGGGGGTGGTTCGGGTTCGAGCGTTCCGGTGCCTCCTACACCACCCCCACCTCCAACTCCTCCCCGCAAGCTTGAGCGACCCCGGGCAAGCCCGGGGTCGCCAGGGGAGGAGAGAACGTCGGCGCAGATGTGTGAACATCATAGCCCGCAGAGGGGGGAGGGCAGCGCGCGGACACCCTCAAGCGACCCTCACACCCGGCAGGCCTCGAACGCCTCCCGGATCGCCACCTCATCGAGGTTGCGCCCGATGAACACCACCCGGGAGACCCGCTTCTCGTCCGGCGCCCAATCCCCCTGCACGTCCCCGTCGAGGATCATGTGCACGCCCTGGAAGACGAAGCGCTTGGGCTCGTTCGGGAAGGCCACGATGCCCTTGCAGCGCAGGATGTCCGGCCCCTGAACCTGCGTCAGGTTCGAGATCCAGGGCATGAATTTTTCCGGATCGACCTCGCCCTCGATCTTCGCCGAGATCGAGCGGATGTCCGAATCGTGATGGTGGTGGTGCCCCTCCTCCAGGAAGTCGGGCTCCACCTCGAGGATGCGGTCGAGATCGAAGGCGTTGCGCTCCAGCACGGCGTCGAGGGGGACGGCGCAGTTCTGCGTCCGGTGGAGCTTGGCCAGGGGATTGATACGGCGGATCTCGGCCTCGACCCGGTCGAGCTCGGCGGGCGCGACGAGGTCGCTCTTGTTGAGCAGGATCACGTCCGCGAAGGCGATCTGATTCTTGGCCTCGGGGGCGTCCTTCAGACGGTCGGTGAGCCACTTGGCGTCCGCCACCGTCACCACGGCGTCGAGCCGGGCGGCCTCGCCGACATCCTGATCGACGAAGAAGGTCTGGGCCACAGGCGCCGGATCGGCCAGCCCGGTGGTCTCCACGATGATCGCGTCGAACTTGCCCCGGCGCTTCACCAGCCCGTCCATGATCCGGATCAGGTCGCCGCGCACCGTGCAGCAGACGCAGCCGTTGTTCATCTCGAACACTTCCTCGTCGGCGCCGACCACGAGGTCGTTGTCGATGCCGATCTCGCCGAACTCGTTGACGATCACGGCGTAGCGCTTGCCGTGGTTCTCGGTGAGGATCCGATTGAGGAGCGTGGTCTTGCCCGCGCCGAGATAGCCGGTGAGCACGGTGACCGGGATCTTGCCGGAGGTCGATCCAGCTTGGATGCCGGCTTGGGCGGGAGCGGGGGTCGTGTCGGTCATGGCGAAATCTTCGGGTGTGAAGGAGGATCGAGCAAGGCTCGGCCCACGACCGTTGTCATATTGTAACAAATCCCGTCAAAGGAAGACGGCGCCACACGGTTTCGCGACCGGGGCCGCCCATCGATTGCACGTCGGACAAGCTTTGCTCTAGGCACGCGGGGTCGCCGGGGAACACCCGCACGATCCGCCACAGAAAAGCACCAGCGATCGCATTGATAGGGGCGGCGTTCCACGCGAATCCTTTCCGCTCGAGTCAGCCGGGTCTCTTTGTCCGGACGCAGAAGAACACATCCATGGACGCCCGAAACCCGCTGGAACAGGACGAGGCGATTCTGGCGCCGCCGCGCAGGCGCCGGTTGTCGGGCCCGCTCGTCGTCGTCGTGCTGCTGGCGGCCCTCGGCGGCCTGGCCTTCGCGTTCCCGGACCGCGCCCGCGAGACGGCCTCACATCTCGCCGGCTCGGTGACCGGCCTGTTCGGCAGCGCCAGCAATCCCGATCCGGGCGTCGACGCCGTGAAGGCGGGCCCGGTGGAGCGGGTGTTCCGGCCCTCCAAGGAGCAGCGCGCCGCCTTCGAGATCCTGCCGGTGGCCACGCAGATGTTCCGCCCGGAGGGGGCTGCCGAGGGCCGCATCGCGCTCAACGACGACGACAACGTGCCGGTGGTCTCGCCCTATGCGGGCCGGGTGACCAAGGTGCTGGTCCGCGCCGGCGACGACGTGAAGGCCGGCGACGTGCTGCTGACGCTGGAGGCCACCGACATGGTCCAGGCGCAGAACGACTATCAGGCGGCACTGAACAACCTCGGGAAGCAGCAGGCCCTGCTGAAGCTCGACCAGACCATCGCGCAGCGCCAGCAGGAGCTGTTCCAGGCCAAAGCCACGGCGCTCAAGGACTACCAGTCCGCCCAGAACGACGTGATCGCCGCCCAGAGCGACCTGAAGACCGCCGAGGCGGCGCTGGATGCGGTGAAGAACCGCCTGCGCCTGCTCGGCAAGACCGACGCCGAGATCGCCGCCTACGAGAAGAAGGGCACGATGAGCCCGGAGACCCAGATCCGCGCGCCGATCCCCGGCACGATCGTCCAGCGGAAGGTCGGCATCGGGCAGTACCTGTCGGCGTCGAGCGACCCCGTCTTCGTGATCGGCGACCTGTCCACGGTCTGGCTCGTGGCCAACGTGCGCGAGAGCGAGATCCCGAAGATCCGTATCGGCCAGGAGGTCGAGGCCAAGGTCGCGGGCTTCGGCACGCGGGTGTTCAAGGCCCGGGTGAACTACATGGCCTCCAGCCTCGACCCGGCGACGCGCCGGCTCGCCGTGCGCAGCGAGGTCGACAATCCGGACCGGGTGCTGCGACCGGAGATGTTCGCCACCTTCACGATCATCACCGGCAAGGGCGAGCCGAGCCCGAGCATCCCGGTGGCGGCGATCGTGTACGAGGGCGACCGCACCCATGTCTGGGTGGCGCGGCCCGACGGGGCGGTCGAGGCGCGCGACATCAAGCTCGGGCTGATCAACGGCGACAGCGCCCAGGTTGTCGACGGGTTGAAGGCGGGCGAGCAGGTCGTGACCCGCGGCGCCCTGTTCATCGACCGGGCCGCTACCGGCGACAAGGCGTCCTGAGCGAGGATCCGGTCCGATGAACGCCCTGATCGCCTTCTCGCTCCGCCAGCGGGTGCTGGTGGTGCTGCTCTTCGTGGTGATGCTCGGCATCGGCTACGGTGCCTACACCCAGCTCAACATCGAAGCCTATCCCGACCCGGTGCCACCGCTGGTCGACGTGATCACCCAGAACCCGGGCCAGTCCGCCGACGAGATCGAGCGCTACATCACGATTCCGCTCGAGGTGGCGCTCGCCGGCATCCCGAACGCCCAGGTGGTGCGCACCATCTCGCTGTTCGGCCTGTCCGACGTGAAGGTGCAGTTCAACTACGAGTACACGTACGAGGAGGCGCTGCAGCGGGTGCTCAACCGCCTGTCGCAGGCGCCGACCCTGCCGAACGGCGCCACGCCACAGATCTCGCCGACGAGCCCCGTGGGCGAGATCATGCGCTATAAGCTCGTCGGCCCGGCGGGCTACTCGCCCATGGACATGAAGACCCTGCAGGACTGGGTGCTTCAGCGCCGGTTCAAGGCGATCCCCGGGGTGGTCGACGTCACCGCCTTCGGCGGCAAGGCCAAGGAATACGAGATCGCGGTCGATCTGAACCGCCTCCAGGCGCAAGGGCTGACCCTGGTCCAGCTGACCACCGCGCTCAACAACGCCTCGATCAACGTCGGCGGGCAGACGCTCAACGTCGGGCAGCAATCCGCGGTGGTGCGCGGCATCGGCCTGATCCGCGACATGGACGACATCAAGGACACGATGATCAGCCTCGTCAACGGCACGCCGGTGCTGGTGCGCGACGTGGCGGAGGTGCGCGTGTCGAACGCGCCGCGGCTCGGCATCGTCGGCCACGACGATCAGGCCGACGTGGTCGAGGGCATCGTCCTCATGAGCCGCGGCGGCAAGAGCCTGCCGACCCTGGAGCGCGTCGAGGCCGAGATCGACAAGATCAACGGCTCCTCGATCCTGCCGCCCGACGTGAAGATCGAGCGGATCTACGACCGCTCGGGGCTGATCCACACCACCACCCACACGGTAATGCACAACCTCGTGTTCGGCGTGGTGCTGGTCTTCGTGGTGCAGTGGCTGTTCCTCGGCTCGCTCACCAGCGCGATCATCGTGGCGGCCACGATCCCGTTCGCGCTGGGTTTCGCGATCCTGATCCTCGTCGTGCGCGGCGATTCGGCGAACCTGCTCTCGCTCGGCGCGATCGATTTCGGCCTGATCGTCGACGCGACGGTGATCATGGTCGAGAACGTTTTCCGCCACATCGCCGAGCCGGACCACGTGAAGGGCGAGGCGCCGCCTGACGGCCTGACCGGTCGGCTCGGCACCATCGCGGTGGCCGGACGCGAGGTGAACCGGGCGATCTTCTTCTCGGCGACCATCATCATCGTCGGCTTCCTGCCGCTGTTCACGATGACCGGCGTCGAGGGCCACATCTTCGGCCCGATGGCCAAGACCTACGCGTACGCCCTGATCGGCGGGTTGCTCGCCACCTTCACGGTCTCGCCCGCGCTGTCGGCCCTGATGCTGCCCAAGAAGCTGGAGGAGCGCGACACCCTGATCGTGCGGGCGCTGCGGGTCGGGCACGAGGCGGCCTTGCGCTTCGGCCTGAAGAACCGGGTCCTGGCGATCGGCGTGATGCTGGCGGTGCTGCTCGTCTCGGGGCTGGCCGCACGCAATCTCGGCCTCGAATTCCTGCCGCGGCTCGAGGAGGGCAACCTCTACGTGCGCGGCACCATGCCATCCTCGATCTCTCTGGAGGCCGGCAACGCCTACGTCCAGCGCATGCGCAAGATCTTCCAGGAGGTGCCGGAGGTCGTCACCGTGCTGTCCCACCAGGGCCGGCCGAGCGACGGCACCGACGCCACCGGCTTCTTCAACGTCGAGATCCTGGCCCCGCTCAAGCCGATCGACCAGTGGCGCAAGGGCCTCGACAAGGAGACGCTGATCTCCACCCTGAGCAAGCAGCTCGAATCCGAGTTCCCCGGCATCGAGTTCAACTTCTCCCAGTATATCGAGGACAACGTCCAGGAAGCGGCCTCGGGCGTGAAGGGCGAGAACTCGGTCAAGATCTACGGCAGCGACCTCGCGCAGCTGACCAAGACCGCCAATGCCGTGAAGGCGGCGCTGGCCACCGTGCAGGGCGTCACCGACCTGTCGGTGTTCGAGTCGCTGGGCCAGCCGACCGTGCGGATCGATGTCGACCGCCACAAGGCGGCCCGCTACGGCCTGTCGATCGGCGACGTGAACACCACGATCCAGGCGGCGATCGGCGGACAGACCGCGGGCGACCTCTACGAATACGGCTCGGACCGGCATTTCCCCATGCGGGTGCGGCTCGCCAAGGAATACCGCTCGTCGCTGGCCGGCATCCGCAACATCGCGGTCGGCGCCCAGAACCCGAACGGCGGCGTGATCCAGGTGCCGCTCTCCGAGATCGCCGACGTGGACCTCGTCTCGGGCGCCTCGTTCATCTACCGCGAGGACCAGGAGCGCTACATCCCGGTGAAGTTCTCGGTGCGCGGGCGCGATCTCGGCAGCGCGGTGATCGAGGCGCAGCGCAAGGTCGCGGAGGCGGTGGACCTGCCGCCGGGCTACCGGCTGGAATGGGTCGGGCAGTTCACCAACCTGCAGGAGGCGGCGACCCGGCTGAGCCTCGTGGTACCGATCACGCTGCTGCTGATCGCCCTGCTCCTCTACATCAACTTCTCGTCGGTGGCCGACATGCTGCTGACCCTGTCGGTGATCCCGATGGCGATGATCGGCGGCATCTTCGCCCTGTCGGTGACAGGCACGCCGTTCTCGATCTCGGCGGCGATCGGATTCATCGCCCTGTTCGGCATCTCGACCATGGAGGGCGTGATCCTGCTCGCCTATTACAACCAGCTCCTCGACGAGGGCTGGAAGAAGCAGGAGGCGGTCTGGCACGCCGCCGTGGTGCGCATGCGCCCGGTGATGATGACCTGCGTGGCCGCCTGCGTCGGCCTGCTGCCGGCGGCGGTGTCCACCGGCATCGGCTCCCAAGTGCAGAAGCCCCTGGCGCTGGTGGTGGTCGGCGGCATCATCCTGGCGCCGAACCTGATCCTCGTGGTCGTGCCGGTGCTGATTTCCCTGTTCTCCCGCCGCAAGCCGAACCCGGACGCGCTGGCGCGCACCGAGCATCGGGCCGCCGCGTGATCCCCTCGACGACGGGTGCGTGGCGCGTTGCCGGCGCGCCACAACGGACGCTCCGCTTGCGCCATCTGGAGACAGCTGCATTGACTTGGATGCGCGCGGCGCCGCTCTACCGGAGCGAGGCTTCCGGGGGCGGAATGGTGATGGGTGCGCCGAAACGGTGCGGACGGGCGGTCGCGGTGCTCGCCGCATCCCTGTGCCTGTCGGCCTGCGCGGTCGGACCGAACTACGTGCCGCCGGAGGACCCGGTGGTCAGCCGCTACACCAAGGAGCCGCTGAAGAACCCCTCGGCCGCCGATGCCGTCCGCACCCGGCAGGGTGGATCGGCCGATCAGAGCTTCGTCTCCGGCGCCGACATCCCCGGCTCGTGGTGGACCCTGTTCCACTCGAAGGCGCTGAACCGCGTCGTCGAGCAGGCGCTTGCCAACAACCCGACGCTGGAGGCCGCCCAGGCCTCGCTTCGGATCGCCCAGCAGAACGTGCTGGCCCAGAAGGGCACGCTCTATCCGAGCCTGACCGCGAACCCGCAGGTCCAGGGCTTCCTGGCGCCTGGCCTCGACCTGCAATCGCCACTCAACAACGTGAACCAGTACCTCTACAGCCTGTCCACCCCGCAGGCGGTGGTCGCCTACAATCCGGACGTGTTCGGCGGGAACCGCCGCCAGATCGAATCGCTCGAGGCCACCACCGAGAACCAGCGCTTCCAGCTGGAGGCGGCCTATCTCAGCCTCACCGGCAACGTCGTCGCCGCCGCGATCCAGGAGGCGTCGCTCCGGGCACAGATCGAGGCGACCCGCCGGGTGATCCAGGCGCAGACCGAGATCCTTCAACTCTACAACAAGCAGCTGTCGCTCGGTCAGATCGCCGGCGCCGACGTGGTGCAGCAGCAGGCGGCGCTGGCCCTGTCGCAGCAGCTCCTGCCGCCGCTGGAGAAGGCGCTGGCGCAGCAGCGCAACCTGCTGACCGCGTTGGCCGGACGCCTGCCCTCGGACGAGGTCAGCGAGACCTTCGAACTCTCAGCCCTGCGCCTGCCGACCAAGCTGCCGGTGAGCCTGCCCTCGCGGCTGGTGCAGCAGCGGCCGGACGTGAAGGCCGCCGAGGCGCTGGTCCAGCAGGCGAGCGCCAGTGTCGGCGTCGCCGTGGCCAACCGCCTGCCGCAGTTCAACCTGACGGCGACCGGCGGATCGAGCGCCACGCGGATCGCGCAGGTGACCAACCCGGGCGCGGCCTTCTTCACGATCATCGGGCAGGCGACCGCGCCGATCTTCGATGCCGGCACCCTGTTCCGCCGCCAGCGGGCGGCGGAGGAGACGCTGACGCAGGCACAGGCGCAGTACAAGGCGACGGTGATCACCGCCTTCCAGAACGTCGCCGACGCCCTGCGGGCCCTCCAGGCCGACGCGAGGGCGGTGGCGGCCGCGGATGCCGCGGTGAGCGCCACCAACCAGAGCCTCGGGCTGATCCGCAAGCAGTACACGGCAGGCGCCGTCACCTCCTCGCAGGTGCTGATCGCCCAGCAGGGCTATCTCTCGGCGCTTGTCACCTCGGCGGGTGCGCGGGCGACGCAATACGCCGACACGGCGGCCCTGTTCGTGGCGCTCGGCGGCGGCTGGTGGAACCGCGTGGATGTCGCGCCGCCGCCACCCGAGACGGATCCGCTCAAGATCCTCTGACGCGCGGACGGATCAACTCGCGGTTTCGAAAGGTCGCGATCCTTCGCGGTCCCAGGGCGGAGCCCTGGTCCTCGTCTCAGGGCCAGATATTTCGGGATTTTGCCTCAGAACCCGCCAAAGGGCACGCCCTTTGGGAACCCCGAACCTGCCTCAGACAGGCCCTCAGGCGTACATCGCGATGGCGTCCTGCAGCATCTGGTCGGCGGTGCTCATGACCTTGGTGTTGGCCGTGTAGGCCTGCTGCGTCTCGATCATCTTCGAGAACTGGTCCGCGATGCCGGCATTGGACTGCTCGATCGCGCCGGCCTTCAGGGTCGCGCCGTTGAGGCCGTAGCTCGGCGTCTCGGACTGGCCGTTGGCCACGTAGGCGCCACCGTCGAGGGAGGTCAGGTTCTCCTGGGTGCCGAACTGCGCCAGCGTCAGGGAGCCGAGCGGCACGGTGCTGCCATCCGCGGCGGTGCCGGTGATGGCGCCCGCGGAGGAGACCGACAAGTCCGCCAGGGTGTTGGCGCCGGTCGGCACCGTGACCGGCGCCGTCGCCGAAGGACCCGCGAACAGGTAGTAGCCGGCGCCGTTGGTGAGGTAGCCGTTGGCATCCGGGGCGAAGTCGCCGCGCCGCGTGTAGGCGGTCTGGCCGGTGAAGGTCGGGCTCTCATCGGTGCCGGTGTTGGCCCGGACGATGAAGTAGCCGTTGCCCGAGATGCCGAGGTTGGTCGAGACCCCGGTGGATTGCATCGTGCCCTGGATACCCAGCGTATCGCGCGTGCTGCTGGCCACGCCGCCCGACTGCTGCGGGCCGCGCTGCGTCTGAGCCAGCATGTCGGCGAAGTGCGTCTCGGTGGTCTTGAACCCCGCCGTCTGCGTGTTGGCGATGTTGCCCGAGATGTTGTTGAGCGCCAGCGACTGGGCCGAGGCGCCGGAAATCGAGTTCGCGAGCGCGGCGTAGAGGCTCATCGGGGTCTCCGTGCGTCGGAGCGGCAAGGTATCGGAGCGGCAACACGCCATCCGACCGGCACCATAAGCGCCCAGCATGGTTAACCGGCGGTGTGTTGCCGGCCGCCGCGGGTCGGCCCGATCACGCGCCGATGACGCTGAGCACGATCTCCCGCCGGTGCGGCCGGTCGCGGTGCTCGATCAGATAGATCCCCTGCCACGTGCCCAGCGCCAGCCGGCCGTCGACCAAAGGGATGCTCAGGGCCGAATCGGTGACCAGCGTGCGGATATGGGCCGGCATGTCGTCCGGCCCCTCGGCGCCGTGGACGTAGCCGGCATGACGGGGGGCAAGGCCGTCGAGGGCGGTCATCAGGTCGGTCTGCACGTCGGGGTCGGCGTTCTCCTGGATGGTGAGCGAGGCCGAGGTGTGCCGGCAAAAGACCGTCACCAGCCCGTCCCGGATCCCGCTGCCATGCACGAACGCGGCCACCGCGGCGGTGAAATCCGTAAATCCCTGTCCGGCGGTCGCGATGGTGAGCCGCCCGCTGGCGTGGCGCTCCACCGCACCCGAGGCCAGCGTTTCCACCGGACCGATCTGGCCCGGCCCCCTGCCCTGTCTCATGCGTTCGTCTCCAGCAAAGCCGCCCCGGGCGCGATCTCGCGCTCGCCCCGGGCGAGGATGCGCTCCAGCATGTCGATCCGGTCGGCCTCCGCGGGGGGCTTGTCCCAACGGATCCGGCTGACCCGGGGGAAGCGCATCGCCACCCCGGATTTGTGCCGGGTCGAGCGTTGCACGCCCTCGAAGGCGATTTCCAGCACCAGCCCGGCCTCCTGCCCGTGCGCAACCTCGCGCACCGGGCCGAAGCGCTTGGTCGTGTTGTTGCGGACGTAGCGATCGAGCTTGGCCAGTTCCGCGTCGGTGAAGCCGTGATAGGCCTTGCCCACCGGCACCAGCTCGTCGCCACCCTCGGGTGCCTCCCGCCAGACCCCGAACGTGTAGTCCGAATAGAAGGACGAGCGCTTCCCGTGGCCGCGCTGGGCGTACATCATCACGGCATCGACCACGTGCGGCTCGCGCTTCCACTTCCACCACGGTCCCTTCGGGCGGCCCGGCAGGTAGGGGCTGGTGCGGCGCTTGAGCATGATGCCCTCGATGGCATCGGCATCGTCGCCCGCCCCCACCGAGGCCGGATCGGCCCGGGCGGCAGCGAGCGCCTCCCAATCGGCGAAGGGCACCAGCGGCGAGATGTCGACGCGCGCATGGTCGAGGCACGTGACCAGGGCCTCCAGCTTCGCCCGCCGCTCGACGAACGGATCGGCCCGCAGGTCGTCACCATCCAGCGTCAGCAGATCGTAGGCCCGCACATGGGCGGGGAATTCTTCCAAGAGCTTGGCCGTCACCGCCTTCCGGTTCAGGCGCTGCTGCAGCACGTTGAAGCTCTGCACCCGGCGTTCGCGCAGGATCAGCAATTCGCCGTCGAGCGTGCCCGTGAAGGTGATCGCCTCGGCGAGATCGGGAAACGCCCCGGTGATGTCCTCGCCGGTGCGGGAATACACCTTTCCGACCTGCTCCCCCGCCCGGTCGCGACCGCCGACGAGCTGGACGCGGATGCCGTCCCACTTCCACTCGGCCGAGAACGCCTCCGGCTCCAGCTTGTCGAGGTCGGTCTCCTCCTCGATCGGGTGGGACAGCATCGGCGGTCGGAACGGCGCCGGGTTCAGGGTCTCGGGCCGCGCGGCCCGGCCCTCGACCCAGGCGAACAGGGTCTCGAACGGGGGCGTCAGCCCATGCCAGACCTCCTCGACCGCATCGGCATCGTGGCCGCCCAACGCGCCGACCGCCGTCTTGGCGAGCCGCGCCGAGACGCCGACCCGGAGATTGCCGGTGACGAGCTTCAGGAGCGCCCAGCGCCCGGTCTCGTCGAGGGCGTCGAGCCAGTCGGCGAGGTGGCGGGGGAGTTCGCGCTTGGGAATGGTCGCGAGGGTTTTTACGACTTCGGCCAGGGTCGGGACGTGCGGGGGCGGGTTATTATGGCCGATTCCCACCCGCGCATCCCCTCCCCCCTCTGCGGGGGAGGGTGGTCCCTGCGTCAGCAGGGGCCGGGAGAGGGGAGCGACGCTTCCGGATGTAGCGTGACCTTCATGAAGGCCGGCGCCCCGATCTGCACCGGCGTTCCCCTCTCCCCCCCTGCTGCGCAGGGTACCCTCCCCCGCAGAGGGGGGAGGGAGGGGCGTGGTGGGCCAGATCAGCGCCGTCGTCTCCGCGAGATCGCCCACGTAATTGTGCGAGAGCCGGAACAGCACCGGGTCGATGCGCTCCTCCACCAGTCCCCGGATCAGCGCCGGCTTGGCCTCGCGAAAGCTCAGCGTGCCGGTCATGGCGCCGAGGGCGTAGCCACGTTCCGGGTCGGGCGTGCGGGCGAAATAGTCCTGGAGCATCCGCAGCTTGGCGTTGCGGCGGGGCTCGTAGGCGAGGCGGTCGAGGAGATGGGCGAACTCGTTCACGCGAGCGCCTCCGTCTCGGGGCCAGGCTCGGTGGACGCTGGCTCGGCCTCGCCGTCATCGCCATAGCCCAGCAGATGCAGAGGCTTCGCCCGGATGCCTTGCGTCCCGCACCAGTGAACCAGTGCATCCTCCTGACCGTGCGTCACCCAGACCTCCTCGGCACCGGTGTCGCGGATGGTGCGGCACAGGTCCGGCCAGTCGGAATGGTCGGAGATCACCATCGGCAGTTCCACGCCCTTTTGGCGGGCGCGGGCGCGCACCCGCATCCAGCCCGAGGCGAAGCAGGTGACCGGGTCGGGGAACTTGCGCGACCAGAGATCCTGGATCGACGAGGGCGGGCAGATCACGATCGCCCCGTGGAGGTCCTTGCGCTCGGCGGCCACCACCTTCGGCGTCTCGCCGAGCGGCACGCCTTCCTCCTTGTAGAGGGCGGTCAGCTTCTCCATCGCCCCATGCAGGTGGATCGGCCGGTCCCAGCCCTCCTCGCGCAGCAGTGCCATCACCCGCTGCGCCTTGCCCAGCGCGTAGGCACCGACGATGTGGGCTCGCTCCGGGAACAACTGCACCGAGTCCAGCAGCTTGCGGACCTCGCCGCGCGTATCGGGATGGGTGAAGACCGGCAGGCCGAAGGTCGCCTCGGTGATGAACACGTCGCAGGGCACCACCTCGAAGGGCAGGCAGGTCGGGTCCGGCGCCCGCTTGTAGTCGCCGGAGACCACCACCCGCGCGCCCTCCCGCTCGATCGCGATCTGCGCCGATCCGAGGACGTGGCCCGCGGGGGCGAAGCGCACCGTGACCTCGCCGATGCGGATCGGCTCACCGAGGGGCGCCTCCTGCCGATGTTCGCAAAAATCCGCGCCGTAACGCACCGCCATGATCCGTAGGGTCTCGGGCGTCGCCAGGACGTGGCGGTGGCCGGAGCGGGCGTGATCGGCATGGCCGTGCGTGATCAGCGCGCGCTCCACCGGCCAAGTCGGATCGACGTGGAAACCGCCGAGCGGGCAGTAGAGGCCCTCGCGGGTCAGGGTCAGGAGATCGCTGGCGCGTATCGGCATCGGATCCGTGTCGCCGGTGGAGTTCGCCGGTGGCCCCGGTATAGTGGCGCCCCCGAACCGGCAGACGCATGGCCACGCAGCACAGTTCCGGCGATCTCCTCGCCGACCGCCGCTATCGCTACGCGGAGGCCTGCCTGGAAGAGGGAGACCATGAAGCCGCCGCGGATCTCGCCGAGCAGGTTCTGGAGATCGCGCCGCGCTACGCCCCGGCCTGGCTGCTGCTCGGCCGCGCGCGGGAGGGGCTGGCAGTGACGCGGGGCGATCCGGCGCTGCAGGACGCGGCGGTCCGGGCCTATGCCTGCGCCCTCGATATCGACCCGGACGACACGCTCGGCGTGCGGGCGCAGCTCAGCCGCCTGGGCGTCGGGGACGGCCTGCCGGCGCTCTCGCCCGCCTATGTGCGCGCCCTGTTCGACGGCTACGCGCCGCGCTTCGAGCGGCATCTGGTCGAGGGTCTCGCCTATATCGGCCCGGGGCTGGTCAACGACGCCCTTCCCCGCGTGCCCGAGCGTTTCGCGGCTGCCCTCGATCTGGGCTGCGGCACCGGCCTGATGGGCGCGGCGATCCGCGAGCGGGTCGGGCACCTCGCGGGCGTCGATCTTTCCCCGGGCATGCTGGCCCTGGCGCGGGCCAAGACATGGCAGGGCCGGCCGCTCTACGACCGCCTTGCCGAGGGCGAGCTTGGTGCGTTCCTGGCGGAAGAGCCGCACGCCTCCGCCGACCTCTGCCTCGCCGCCGACGTGCTGATCTACGTGGCCGATCTCGGATCCGTTCTGGCGGGGATCGGCCACGTGCTGCGTCCGGGCGGGTTGGCCGCCTTCACGGTGCAGTCCCATGACGGGTCCGGTGCCGTCCTGGGCGCCGATGAGCGCTACGCCCATGCCGATGGCCATATCGCCGAGGCCGCTGCCACGACCGGCCTCGAAGTCCTCACGCAGCGTTCGGCCGATGTCCGGCGGGAGGCCGGACTGCCGGTGCCGGGCCGCGTCGTTGTGTTACGCCGCACCGCGGCATGAAACCGCTCCGCTGTTCGTCCATTGTCAGTCGGTCGCGATAGGTGCGGCCGCTGCATCGGGGGATCAGCATGGCGGATTACGGGCATCGGACGGGTATCGGCGTGCCGGAGCAAAAGCCCGAGCCGCCGGCTGATAAGTCCTTCCCGGCCGATCCGCGGACCCGCATCCCCTTCGCCATCGCGCTGGCGATGCTGGCGGGCTGCGCCGATTCGATCGGCTTCCTGGAATTCTCACAGCTCTTCATGTCGTTCATGTCGGGCAACACCACGCGCTTCGGCGTGGCGGTGGCCAATGCCGACTGGGAGAACGTCACCCGGGTCGCCAGCACGATCTGCATCTTCTGCTTCGGCGCCTTCCTGGGGACGCTGATCGCCGCCTGGGTCGGACGCTGGCGCTTGGCCGTGCTGCTGACCATCCAGGTGCTGCTGCTGGCCGGCGGATTGCTGATGCCCTGGGGCACCTTCGCGTATCCGCTGCACGCCTACCCGATCGTGCTGGCCCTGGGGCTCCAGAACGCGACGCTCCAGGACGAAGGCGGCCGCTCCATTGCGCTGACCTACGTCACCGGCGCGGTGGTGCGCTTCGGCACCGGCTGCGCCAACCTGCTGCTCGGGACGGTGGCGCCCTCATTCTGGATCCAGGCGCCGCTCTGGGCCGGTCTCAGCACCGGCGCGGTGATCGGCGGGTTGCTCGACATCCGCTACGGCGAGTCGGCCTTCCTGTTCCCGGCGGCTCTGGCGGCCGTGCTGGCGCTGATCGCGATCGTGCTGACGATCGCCAAGCCGGGCAGCACCCTGGTGGCGGGCTCATCCCCGGCGCCCGACGCGAGCCCGAAGGCCGAGGTGATCGACGCGATCCACTGAGGCATGAGATCGAAGGGCGTGGAACGCCGAGGGTCAGCGCCCAGCCCTTCAAGGTGTTTGTGGAGGGATTGGGATACCGCCAAGCGCGCTCTCCTCCCCCTTGCGGCGACGGGCTACACAAGTTTGCGGTCTCGCCGGGCGCGTTCATCGACAGGTTGAGGCAGGGGCCCCCTCTCCCGTGCGGGAGAGGGGGCCGGTCGCGCTCCGTCATGAGCCGCATGCCTCAAACCTGTGTAGCCCGTCGCCCTTGCGGGGAGGAGTTGGAGGTGGGGGTGGTGCAGAAGGCACCGTCGCGCTCGATCCTGAACCACCCCCACCCCTGACCCCGCCCCGCAAGGGGGAGGGGAAACGCGATGCTTTTTCAACACGTTAGAGCCACGGATCGTGTTCCTTGCATCCCGCCCAACCACTTCAAAAGGGTTGGGTCAGCGCCCTTCGACCGGTACCGCCATCGCTCATTCGGTGGCGAAGGCATCCCGCGCGATGCCGATTGCATTGAGCGCGGCCGGGAAGCCGGCATAGGGGATCATCTGCATCACCGTCTCGACGATCTCCTGGCGCGAGGCCCCGACCCGCAGCGCCGCCCGCATATGGACCTTCAGCTGCGGCGCGGCATTGCCCATGGCGGTCAGGGCCGCGACCGTAGCGAGTTCCCGCGTCTTCAGGTCCAGGCCCGGACGCGCGAACACGTCGCCGTAGGCGAACTCGACGATGTAGCGGCCGAGATCGGGCGCGATGTCGTTGAGGCTCTCGATCACCGCGGCGCCCTGCGGCCCGCTGATGGCCGTGAGCTGGTCCAGACCGCGCCGGTAGCGATCCTGGGCTTCCGATCCGTCAGCAGGTCCCGATCCCTCGGCCAGCGGAAGCGCCGCCGCGCCGGCCATCACGGTGCGTCGATTGAGCGTCATTGGCTGTCTCCACTCTGGGTTGCGCGGTCGCGGTAGTGTGTAATCTTCCCGTCGAGCGCCGCGATCAGCCCGTGAAGCTCGTCCTGGCGGGCGACGAGCGCCGCCCGGTGCGCCTCCAGCATGGCGCGCCGCGCACCGAGGGTGGCGTCCCCCTCCGATCGCAGGCGGCTGTAGGCGAGCCGCTCGCGAATCGGCATGTCCATGGCCTGGAGCTTGCCCAGGAAGCGCGCCCAGGCGAGGTCATCCGCCCCGTAGCTGCGCCGTCCGCCGCCGTCGCGGGCGGTGCGCGGCAGCAATCCGATCCGCTCGTAATAGCGGAGGGTATCGATGCTGAGGCCGCTGCGGATGGAAAAGTCGCTGATCTTCATCGGGCAAGAATCGCTGCGCCGAGGCGGTGTACGTCCTGGAGCGCACTCCAGGTCAATAGCGCCATCCGCAGGGGCTGAGCAGGGCCGTGACAACGCCCGAAGGCTTCGTCAGCCCTCGGAATCCCGGACGTTGCCCCGCCCCTGCTTGATCGTGGCGCGGTTCTTCTTCGCCCCGATGCGCCGCTCCTTGGAGCCCTTTGTGGGCTTCGTCGGGCGGCGGATCGGCGGCGGCGGCTTGGCGGCCTCCGCCACGAGGTCGACGAGGCGCTGCAGGATCTCCGCCCGGTTGCGCTCCTGCGTCCGGTGCCGCTGCCCGGTGAGCACGAGGACGCCGTCCTTGGTCATCCGCCGCCCGGAGAGCCGCACGAGGTTCGCCTTCACGCGGTCGTCGATGGAGGGCGAGGCGAGGACCGGCCAGCGGAGTTGCACGGCCGTCTCGACCTTGTTGACGTTCTGGCCGCCCGCCCCCGAGGCGCGCAGGAACGACATCTCGATCTCATCGTCCGCGATGGCGATGCGCGGGGTCACCTGCAGGGACATGGCGACCTCCAGACATGATCGTCCCCTGCGCGGCGCGGCGCGAGATCGGCGCGCGCGCCGGTGCATGCGGGGCTGCACGCGGGGCTGCGAACGAGGCCCAGGATCGCCATATCGTCTTTCGTGAGCCCCGGATGGCCATCCACAACGGTGTCGGCGCCCCCGGGTTCAGGCCGCCTCTTCGGGCGTACGCGCCCGCAGGGCGAGGGCGTGGAGGCCACGCGTGAACGCCTCCTCCATCAGCGCGTTCACCACCCGGTGCCGCTCGACGCGGCTCTTGCCCGCGAACGCGGAGGCGACGATGTCGAGCCGATAGTGCGTCTCGCCCCCCGGCCGTGCCCCGGCATGGCCCGCATGCATGTGCGATTCATCGATTACGTCGAGACGCTCGGGCGCGAGTTGCTCCCGCAGCCGCGCCTCCATCCAGTCCCGCAGGGTGCCACCCGCGCCCGTGCCGTCCGCCATTCTGTCCTCGCGTCGTGTTCGTGGGACCCCGTCAAGCCCGATCCCGCGCATGCGTCATCAGGCCCAGTGCCCTTGTGTCTTCAGTCTGCCCCCTCATAATCGGCCCGTCATGGATCTCAACTCGCGCCTGTTCGACAGCATCCGGATCAAGCCGTCCTGCGACGAGCCGAAGGCCGCGACCGATGGCCTCTGCGAGAGTCCGGGCTGCACGCGGCCGGGCCTGTACCGGGCGCCCAAGGGCCGGAAGGCTGAGGGCCAGTACTGGCGCTTTTGCATGGACCATGTCCGCGCCTACAACGCGAGCTACAACTATTTCGACGGCATGAACGACGCTGCCGTGCAGGCCTACCAGAAGGACGCGATCATCGGCCATCGCCCCACTTGGGCCATGGGCGTGAACCGGACCGGCGAGGCCAAGCCGGCCGACGAGCCGGTCCGGGACTGGGCCTATGTCGATCCGCTCGGCATCCTGCGCGGCGAGGGCGTAGGCGACGCGCGTCGCCGTGCCCGCCAGCCCGAGGAGCCGCAGAAGCCGCGCCACTCCGCCACCGTGCGCCGCGCCCTCGACGTGATGGGGCTCGACGAGACCGCCGACACGCCCGCCATCAAGGCGCAGTACAAGGTGCTGGTGAAGCAGTTCCACCCCGACGCCAACGGCGGCGACCGCTCGTTCGAAGACCGGCTGCGCGACATCATCCGAGCTCACGACGTGCTGCGCGCGGCTGGGCTCTGCTGACCGGCACGAACGATGCAGGCCGGTTCGCATCTCGGATAGGGCAAACCGCGCGACGCGGCCCTATATGGGATCCATGCCGGTCGGTGGCGCCTGAACGCGCCGCCGTCTAAGGATGGCTCCGCCCCGCCGCGGAGGCCCGGCTCGACGTTCTTCCGCGCGGATGCTTCACTGTTGGGAGTGGAGCGCCCGCGCCTCACGAGGTTCCGAATGCGCTCTGACGATACGCCCGCCCGGCTCCCCGACCGCACCGTCTCCGTCCGCGAGGTCTTCGGCATCGACCTCGACCTGAAGGTCCCGGCCTATGCCGAGTCCGAGGAGCACGTGCCCGATCTCGATCCCGATTACATCTTCGACCGGGAAACGACGCTGGCGATCCTGGCCGGCTTCGCGCGCAACCGCCGCGTGATGGTCACCGGTTATCACGGCACCGGCAAGTCGACCCATATCGAGCAGGTGGCGGCCCGGCTGAACTGGCCGTGCATCCGCATCAATCTGGACAGCCACGTCTCGCGCATCGACCTCGTCGGCAAGGACGCGATCGTCCTTCAGGACGGCAAGCAGGTCACCGCCTTCCAGGATGGCATCCTGCCCTGGGCGCTGCAGAATAACGTCGCGCTCGTGTTCGACGAGTACGATGCCGGCCGACCGGACGTGATGTTCGTGATCCAGCGCGTGCTGGAGCTCTCGGGCCGGCTGACGCTGCTCGATCAGAAGCGCGTGATCCGCCCGCACCCGGCCTTCCGGCTGTTCGCCACCGCCAACACGGTGGGGCTGGGCGACACGTCGGGCCTCTATCACGGCACCCAGCAGATCAACCAGGGTCAGATGGACCGCTGGTCGATCGTCACCACGCTGAACTACCTGCCGCACGACCGCGAGGTCGACATCGTGCTGTCGAAGGCGGTCCATTACCGGGGTGACCAGGGCCGCGACATCGTCAACCGGATGGTGCGGGTGGCCGATCTCACCCGCAACGCCTTCATGAACGGCGACCTCTCCACCGTCATGAGCCCACGCACCGTGATCACCTGGGCCGAGAACGCCGACATCTTCCAGGATGTCGGTTTCGCGTTCCGGGTGACGTTCCTGAACAAGTGCGACGAGTTGGAGCGGACGCTGGTGGCCGAATTCTACCAGCGCGCCTTCGGCAAGGAGCTGCCCGAGAGCGCGGTGAACGTCGCGCTGAGCTGACCGCATGGAGGAGCCCGTGGCGCGCCCGGCCGAGATCGATGTGATGGACGTGCCAACTGCGTCCTCGTCCGCTCGCACGCGCTACGGGGACGACCTTTATACCTGGGTGCAGGAGCAGGTGGCGCTGCTCCGCGCCGGCCGGGTGGACGCGCTCGACCTCGACAATATCGCCGAGGAGCTGAGCGACGTGGGCAGCGCGCAATACAGTCAGCTGGAAAGCGCGCTTCGCGTTCTCATTATTCACATGCTCAAGTGGGATCAGCAGCCCGAGAAGCGTACGCCGAGCTGGATCTACTCGATCCGCGAGCAACGCCTGCGATACGCGAAGATTCTCCGGAAGAATCCGGGCCTGAAATCGCATCGCGATGCGATGCGGGACGAGATCTATCCGATCTCCCGCAACTGGGCGGCGGACGAGTGTCACCTCCTGCCGAGCGAGTTTCCACCGGAATGTCCCTATACCTGGGACGATCTGCTTGAGCGCCCCTTCGACTTCGATTCGGTGAAGACGTAGCCCCGCATGTCCATCTCCAACCGCAAGCCCGGCGAGCGCCGCGAACCCGTGGCGGAGCCCTTGAAGCGCTCGGTGGCGGGGTGCCTGCGCGCCATCGCCCGGCGCTCCGAGGTCGAGGTCACCTACGCCACCGACCGGCCGGCACTCACCGGCGACAAGGCGCGCCTGCCCGAGCCCCCGCGAAAACTCTCGGCGCAGGATGTCGCAGTGCTGCGCGGCAATGCCGACGCCATGGCGCTGCGGCTCGGCTGCCACGACATCACCCTGCACCGCCGGTTCGCCCCGGAGAACGCGGCCGCGCGGGCGGTCTACGATGCGGTCGAGCAGGCCCGGGTCGAGGCGATCGGCGCGCGGCGGATGGTGGGGGTCGCCAGCAACATCACGGCGATGCTGGAGGATCGCTACCACCGCGGTGGCAAGTACGAAAACATCACCGACCGGGCCGACGCCCCGATGGAGGATGCCGTCGCCCTGATGGTGCGCGAGCGCCTCACCGGCCAGCAGCCACCCAAGGCCGCAGCCAAGATCGTCGCGCTGTGGCGCGGACATATCGAGGCCAAGGCCGGCCCCAACCTCGACGGATTGCTCGGCTCGATCGAGGACCAGCGCAAGTTCGCGCGCTCGGTGCGCGAGCTCCTGAGTTCGCTCGACATGTCGGACGAGACGCCGTTCGACGCCGAGGACGACGAGAACGACGACGAGAACGACAGCCAGGACGACGAGCAGAACCCGAGCGAGGGCGATTCGGAGGAGAAGAGCCAGGGCGAGCGCGCCGAGATCGAGACCTCCGAGGAGGCCTCCGACGAGATCGAGGACGGCGCCCAGGAATCCGAGGACGCGCCCTCGGGCGAATTGCCGGACGAGGCCGAGGACGCGGAGGCCGAGGAGGCGTCCGAAGCCTCGCGCCCGCCGCAGCGGCCGAGCAACGAGGCGCGCGGGCCGGAATACCGGGTGTTCAACGCCCGGTTCGACGAGGTCATCCACGCCGAGGAATTGTGCGACGCGGACGAGCTGTCGCGCCTGCGCTCCTACCTCGACAAGCAGCTCTCGCACCTCCAGGGCGTGGTCGGGCGCCTCGCCAACCGGCTGCAGCGGCGGCTGCTCGCCCAGCAGAACCGCGCCTGGGACTTCGATCTGGAGGAGGGTCAGCTCGATCCGGCGCGGCTGGTGCGCGTGGTCATCGACCCCTACCAGCCGCTCTCCTTCAAGCAGGAGAAGGACACCAACTTCCGCGATACGGTCGTCACGCTGCTCTTGGACAATTCGGGCTCGATGCGTGGCCGGCCGATCACCGTGGCGGCGACCTGCGCCGACATCCTGGCGCGGACGCTGGAGCGCTGCGGCGTGAAGGTGGAGATCCTGGGCTTCACCACCCGGGCCTGGAAAGGCGGTCAGACCCGCGAGGCGTGGCTCGCCGCCGGCAAGCCGCCGAATCCCGGCCGGCTGAACGACCTGCGCCACATCGTCTACAAGTCGGCCGACGCACCCTGGCGGCGCGCGCGAAAAAACCTCGGCCTGATGATGCGCGAGGGGCTGCTCAAGGAGAATATCGACGGCGAGGCGCTCGACTGGGCGCACAAGCGCCTGCTCGGCCGGCCGGAGCAGCGCAAGATCCTGATGGTGATCTCCGACGGTGCGCCGGTGGACGATTCGACCCTGTCGGTCAACGCCGGCAATTATCTGGAGCGGCACCTGCGCTGGATGATCGAAGAGATCGAGACGCGCTCGCCGGTTGAGCTGCTGGCCATCGGCATCGGCCACGACGTGACGCGCTATTACCGCCGCGCCGTGACGATCATCGACGCCGAGGAGCTGGGCGGTGCGATGACGGAAAAACTCGCCGAGCTGTTCGAGGAGAACGGCGAGTCGGTGCCAACGAGCCGGATGCTGCGGGCGGCCGGCGGCCGGCGCTGAGATCCTGCTGCGGACCTGGAGCTGATTCGGGTGGGCCGCGCAGGCCCACCGCAACCGCGTCGAGCGCGCGCTGGCCGATCTCGGCCTGACGCTCCCGCAATTCTCCGTGCTGACCATGCTCGCGGCCGATCCTGGACACAGCAACGCCGATCTGGCCCGCCTCGCGCTGCTGACGCCGCAGACGATGAGCGTAATCGTGGCGAATCTGCTGAATGCCGATCTGATCGCGCGGCAACCGCACCAGGTCCACGGCCGCATCCAGACGAACGCGCTCTCGGAGGGCGGGGCAATCGCTCCTCGAAGCCGCCAAGGGGCGCGTCTACGCGCTAGAGGCGGACATGCTGCGCGAACTCGGATCGGCCGAGCAGGCCATCATCCGACAATGGCTGGTGCGCATCGCGCAGGCCGCCCCCGCATAGCGGCGACCCATCTGGTCAAACGCGCAAGCGAACACCGCCACGGCCTCGCGGGCCGCGGCGGTGGTTGGTTCATCATCCGATAGCGAAAGGCGTGGCGCCCGGGACGTCAGGCCGCGACGGCCGGGGTCTCGGCGAGCTTCTTGTGGATCTCGCGCTTCAGGAGGCGGGCGGTCTGCGACAGGTCGCCCTCGCCGGCCTTGATCAGGAAGGCGTCGAGCCCGCCGCGATGCTCCACCGAGCGCAGGGCGTGCGCGGTGACGCGCAGGCGCACCCGCTTGCCGAGCGCGTCGGACTGGAGGGTGACGTTGCACAGGTTCGGCAGGAACCGGCACTTGGTCTTGTGGTTCGAGTGGCTCACGAGGTGGCCGACCTGAACGGCCTTGCCGGTGAGTTCGCAGCGGCGCGCCATGATAAATAACGATCCCGTCTCGTTCCGCTCGAAAGACCCGATCACGGCCAGCGCGATCTTTGCCGCAGCGGGCGGTGCCCGTTGCGATTTCCAGGTCCGGCGGAGTCCTGTTGAAGGCGCGAGCCTATAGGCGACGCAGGGGCGTCGCGTCAAGGTCCGGTCAGGCGGCCGGCGGCCCGCGCGGTCCAACGGTCTGTTAACCACGATGCCGGGATATAGCCTTCTTCCACCCGCAGGAAGGCGCCTCACCCGGCTTCGGGCGTCGCGAGGATGCCGCCGGGCGGGTGTGTTCGAGAGGGCAGACGCGGGATCCCAAGTCCTCGGCCGCCCGTCCTGGGATGCGATCCGGATCATGAGCGCCACGCCTGACCATCGGACGATCAAGTCGCCGACGAAGCACGCCGCGGGACGGCTGGTCGTCGGCGCCCTCGCGGTCGCGGCGCTCATCGCGCCCGCTGACGTCTCCGCACGCGCCGGCCGGTCGAAGCGGGCGGCGGCGCCGGCCGCCACTCTGGCGGTCGATTACAGCATCAACCTCGCTGGCCTGCCGATCGGCACCGCGCGTCTCGCCGGCACCTTCGAGCGTGATCGCTACGTCATGGACGTGTCGGCGGTGCTCACCGGCCTCGTCGGCGCGATCACCGGCGGCAAGGGTTCGGCCCGGGCCTCGGGAACGTTCGCGGCGGCGCCGCAACCAGGCGCCTTCTCGATTGCGACCCACACGGCCAGTTCCGGCATCGCGGTGCGCATGGCGCTGGCCCACGGGAACGTCGTGCAGGCCGAGATCACGCCGCCACTCATCGACATGCAGGACCGCGTGCCGGTGACCCCGGCCCACACGCGCGGCATCCTCGATCCGGTGAGTGCCCTGTTGATGCCGGTCCAGGGCCGCGGCGAGCCGCTCGACCCTGAGAACTGCAACCGGACCCTGCCGGTCTTCGACGGTGCCACCCGCTTCAACGTGGTGCTCAGCTACGCCGAGACCCGCCCGGTTCAGAAAACCGGCTACGTGGGCCAAGTCCTCGTGTGCACCGCCCGCTACCAGGCGGTGGCCGGCCACCGGCCGGACCGGCCGGGGGTGAAGTTCATGGAGGAGAACCGCGAGATGTCGGTCTGGCTCGCCCCCGTCGAGGGGACGCGGGCGCTGATCCCGCTGCGCATCTCGGTGCTCACCACGATCGGCACCAACATCATCGAGGCGACCCGCTGGACCCAGGGCGGCACGGCGGGCACCACCGGCACGGCAGAGGCCGCTGGCGCCAGCGTCGCGCAGGCGAGCCTGCAGGGGGAGTAGCGCGCGGGCTTTGACGGAAGGCCGGTTTCCCGGCACGTCCCCTTGGCGCAACAGCCGCGTCAGGGAGGCCAGCGAATGCCCAAGGGCTACATCATCGTCCGGATGACGGTCACCGATCCGGACGCCTACAAGGAGTACGCCGCCCTAGCCTCCGAGGCCATGCGCAAGTACGGCTGCACGCCGCTGGTCCGCGGCGGCCGCAGCGAGGCGCTGGAGGGCGAGGCCCGGCCACGCAACGTCGTGCTGCAATTCGAATCCTACGAGGCGGCGCGCGCCTACTATTTCTCGCCGGAATATCAGGCCGCCATCGAGAAGCGCCGGCCGGCGGGAATCGGCGAGGTGGTGCTGGTCGAGGGGGTGGACTGAGCCGCCCCCTCGTCCACCGGTCATGCCGCCAGCGGGGCCTCACCGTAATTCGTCGCGTAGGCGTTCTTCACCGCCGGGATGATCTCGACGATCGCGAACCACCGGTCCCAGAACGCCGTCTCGCGCAGGGCCTCGACGACGCGTTCGTAGGCGTGATGGTCGGTGGTATCCCAGACCCAGAGATCGGTCAGGCGGGCGGTGTAGAACTCGGCGTCGTAGAAGCGGAGCCGCACCGTGTCGGCATGCCGCCGCAGGATCGGCTCAAAGGTCTCGCTCAACCGCGCGAAGCGGTCGTCGATCGGCAAAGCGAGCCATTCGGGGGAGGTCTTCACCAGCATGAAGACGGTGAGCTTGGGGTTGAAGGTCTTGTCGGACATGGGGTTCTGCGCTCCAGAAGTCTGTCGGAACGCCGCGATGATGCCTCTGGCCGGGCCTGCGGCGTACTCGCGTTCATGAGCGCCGCGCGGCCGCGCCGGCCGGCGCTCAAGCCCCGGAAAAGTCCGGGACAATCGCGCTCGGCCGAGACGGTGCGGACGATCCTGGAGGGCGCGGCTCGCGTTCTCGAGGAAAACGGCCTGGACGGCTACACGACCAACGCCGTCGCCGAGCGGGCGGGCGTGTCGATCGGCTCGGTCTACCAGTACTTCCCCGGCAAGGAGGCCCTGACCGCGGCCCTGGTGGCCCGGGAGACCGCCCTGCTGATTGAGGCGGTGCGCGCCGCGCCGGGCGCCGCGACGCCGGAGGACGGGCTCCGCCTGATCGTTCGGGCTTGCGTTACCCACCAGATGGCGCGGCCTCGCCTCGCGCTGCTTCTCGACCGGGAAGAGAGCCGGCTCCAGCTCGCCGACACCCTGAGCTCCGTCGCCGAGGACGTGACGTCTGCGCTGCTGGCCCTGCTGGCACGCCTCGGCGCCGCGCGGCCGGCCGAACCCGGGACTGCGGCGGGCGACCTCTTCGCACTCGTGCGCGGCATGGTCGACGCCGCGGGCGAGCGCGGCGAGCGCGACGGCGAGGATCTGGAGCGCCGTGTCCTGCGCGCCGTGCACGGCTATCTCGGCGTGCCACAGGCGGTGGCATGAATCTTCACGATTCCCGCGATAATGCCGGATGCGCGCGCCTACCCTCCGAATTGCCCTCGCTCTGACCGCCCTCGCCGGCCCGGCCGCCGGGCAGCCGCTGACCGCCGGCACCGCGGAGTCGAGCTGCGGCGGCGACGCCTTCTCCTCCGCCGAGATCGTCCAGCACCCCCGCGGCCCCCTCGTGGCAATGCCCGACACGCTCTGCGCCGACCTCGCACCCCAGCCGGGCGCGCAGACGACGCAGATCGACGTCTACCCGCTCGTCACGCCGCAGGGTGAACCTGTTGGACCTGGAGGCGGTGGCATCCCATATGGGGGGAGATCAAGCCGGCCCTATCGTCCCTGACGCGACCGGCCTCCACAGCCCCTCCCCGCCCGCGCCGCGACGGCGCCGCGACGGCCTTCATCCGAAGGAACCGCCGACCATCGACGCGCTGCTCCGCCCCACGCCCAGCCGCTCGCTGTCCCGCGACGCCCGCGCCCGCGGCGTCATGGCGGTCCTCGGGCCTACCAACACCGGCAAGACGCATCTCGCCATCGAGCGGATGCTCGCGCACCCTACCGGGATGATCGGGCTGCCCCTGCGGCTGCTCGCCCGGGAGGTCTACCTGCGCGTCGTCGCCAAGGTCGGCCCCGACAAGGTCGCGCTGGTGACCGGCGAAGAGAAGATCAAACCGGACCGGCCGCGCTACTGGATCTGCACCATCGAGGCGATGCCCCGCGACCTCGACGTGGCCTACGTCGCCATCGACGAGATCCAGCTCGCCGCCGACATGGACCGCGGCCATGTCTTCACCGACCGCCTGCTCTACGTCCGCGGCCGGGAGGAGACCCTGCTGATCGGCTCCTCGACCATGCTGCCGCTGGTCCAGAGCCTGATTCCCAACGTCCAGACCACGACCCGGCCGCGGCTGTCGCAGCTCACCTTCGCGGGGGAGAAGCGCCTCTCGCGCCTGCCCCGGCGTACCGCGATCGTCGCGTTCTCGGCCGAGGAGGTCTACGCCATCGCCGAGCTGATCCGCCGCCAGCGCGGCGGCGCCGCGGTGGTGCTGGGCGCGCTCTCGCCGCGCACCCGCAACGCCCAGGTCGAGATGTATCAGGCGGGCGACGTGGATTACCTCGTCGCCACAGACGCCGTGGGGATGGGCCTCAACCTCGACGTGGATCACGTCGCGTTCGCGGCCAATTGGAAATACGACGGCACCCGCTTCCGCAAGCTCACCCCCGCCGAGATGGGCCAGATCGCCGGCCGGGCCGGGCGCCACCTCGCGGACGGCACCTTCGGGTCCACCGGGCGCTGCCCGCCCTTCGAGGCCGAACTGGTCGAGCGGCTGGAGGCCCACGATTTCGACCCCTTGCGCATCCTGCAATGGCGCAACCCGGATCTGAGCTTCTCCAGCCTGGAGGGGCTGCAGGCGAGCCTGGACGAGCACCCGCGCGAATCGGGCCTGACCCGCGCGCCCATGGGCGAGGATCAGCAGGCTCTCGAAATCCTGATGAAGGAGGACGACGTCCGCGACATGGCGCGCAGCGCCGCCACGGTGCGCCGCCTCTGGGACGTCTGCGGCGTGCCGGATTACCGCAAGGTCCACCCGCAGGTGCATGCCGACCTCGTGGCCCAGCTCTACCGATTCCTCATGATGGGCATGGCGGGCCGCATCCCCGATACGTGGTTCGCCGAGCAGGTGGCGATGATCGACCGCACCGACGGCGACATCGATACCCTGTCCCGCCGGATCGCCCACGGACGCACCTGGACCTTCGTGGCAAACCGTCCCGACTGGCTGCGCGACCCAGAACATTGGCAGGGCGAGACGCGTCGGGTAGAGGACAGGCTGTCCGACGCCCTGCACGAACGCCTCGCGAGCCGCTTCGTGGACAGGCGCACAAGCGTCCTGATGCGGCGCCTGAGAGAGAACACGATGCTCGAAGCCCAGATCACCGCCGACGGTGACGTCACCGTCGAGGGTCAGCATGTCGGCCACCTTCACGGATTCCTGTTCGTTCCCGATGCCACCGCGGAGGGTCACGAGGCCAAGACTCTGAGGAGCGCCGCCGAGAAGGCGCTCGCCGGGGAGATCGAGGCCCGGGCCGACCGGTTCTCGGCAACGGCCGATTCGACCCTCGTGCTCGCGCACGACGGTACGATCCGCTGGACGGGCGCGCCGGTGGCCAAGCTCAACCCCGGCGAGAAGCTGTTCGCCCCGCAGATTCGTCTGCTGGCCGACGACAGCCTGACCGGCGCCCACCGCGAAAAGGTCGAGGCGCGCCTCGATGCGTGGCTGAAGGCCTATATCGTCCGCCTGCTCGGTCCGCTGATGGAGATCGAGACCGCGGCCGACCTCACCGGTCTCGCCAAGGGAATCGGCTATCAGGTGGTCGAGGCGCTCGGCGTCTTGGAGCGCTCGAAGGTGGCGCACGAGATGCGCAGCCTCGATCAGGACGGTCGCGGGGCCCTGCGCCGCCACGGCGTCCGCTTCGGCGCCTACCACATCTTCCTGCCGGCCCTGCTGAAGCCGGCGCCGCGCACGCTCGCGGCCCAGCTCTGGGCCCTGCGCAACGGCGGCCTCGACCAGCGCGGCCTCGACGAGATCGCACATCTCGCCGGATCCGGCCGCACCTCGATCAAGGTCGATCGCGAGATCGCCAAGGGGCTCTACCGCGCGGCCGGCTTCCGGGTGAGCGGTGAGCGTGCCGTGCGCGTCGATATCCTGGAGCGGCTCGCCGACCTGATCCGGCCGGCGATCGCCTACCGGCCCGGCACCACGCCGGGCGCCCCGCCGGACGGCACGGCCGACGGCGACGGGTTCGTGGCCACCGTCGGCATGACCTCGCTGGTCGGTTGCTCGGGCGAGGATTTCGCCTCGATCCTGAAATCGCTTGGCTACAACGTGGAGCCGCGGCCCGGCCCGGCCATCACCGTGCCGCTGGTCCCGGCCGCCGCCACGACGCCCGCCGCGACGGCCGCCGCGGAAACCGCCTCCGACGAGTCGGTCATCGCGCAGGCGGAGGCTGCCGAGATCACCGGCGACGAGGCTCCGGCCGCGGAGGCCGATGGGGCGGCCAAGCCCACCGGTGAGGCAGCGGCCACGGAGGCCGAGAGCCCGGCGGAAGCCTCCACGACCTCGGAAGCAACGGACGCAAGTCCCGAGATCGATGAAGGCCCGGCGGTCGATGCGGCCGCGGCTGAGGAACACGATACGGCCGGCGTCCCGGCCGAGCCCGAGACCGACGGTGCGCCGAATGGCGAGCCCGACGCGGAGCCGGAGGCCGCCGCCGAGGCGACGGCACCGGAACCCGCCAGCGAGGCAGAGCCTGTCGAGGCGGCTGCCGAGACAGAGACCGCGCCGCAGGCCGACGGGGCCGAGGGTGAGACCTCCGCGGAGGTGCCGCTGATCGAGGTCTGGCGCCTCCAGCGTCACCAGCGTCCGGCTCATCAGCGCCCGCAGAACCGCCCGCGTGGGGCCGGTCGAGGCCGGGACGGCGGCCAGCCGGGCCAGCACCAGGGCCAAAACCGTCCGGATGGCGGCCGGCCCGAGGGTGGCCGGTCGGAGCCGCGCCGCGCCGAGGGTGGCGAGGGCGGCCCGCGCCCCGGGCGGGAGCGTGGCTCCCGTCGCGACCGCTTCGAGGGGACCAGCCGTCCCGAGCGGCGGGACGACCAGCGTGGGGCAGAGCAGCGTAACGCGGGTCCGCGGCCCGACCCGCGACCGCCGCGGCGCGAGCGGGCGCCGGACCCGGATTCGCCCTTCGCCAAGCTGGCGGCGCTCAAGGCGCAGCTCGAAGCCGGCGACGGCGGGAAGCGCTGACCCCCGCGCATGCGGGAAGACCGGCAGCGCCTCGACAAATGGTTGTGGTTCGCGCGCTTCGCGCGGACCCGCTCCCTCGCGGCGCAGCTCGCCACCGGCGGCTTCGTGCGGGTGAACGGGGTGCGTGCCGAGAATCCCGCCAAGGGTATCGGCATCGGCGATGTGGTGACCGTGGCCGCCCCGCACGCCACGCTGGCGGTGCGGGTGCTCGATCTCGGCATGCGGCGAGGACCGGCTCCGGAGGCGCGTCTGCTCTACGACGACCTGTCGGACGCAGCCGCTGCGCCGGAGCCCCGCGGGTGATGAGGCGGGGCAACAGCACGCGGGCGTGGTCGGGATGCGGCGCCCGCGCGCTTGTCAGCCCGAGAGCCAGAGTCTAAGGCCGTTGCCTACGAAGCGCGGCCCAGAGCCGAGCTGCACCGGCATTCCCTCGCAGTGCCACCCGGGCGTGCGGGCCATCCCGAGGCTCCGCCCGGGCCAAGTCGTGTTTGAGGACGAAGACATCCGATGACCTATGTCGTCACCGACAATTGCATCAAGTGCAAGTACACGGACTGTGTCGAGGTCTGTCCGGTCGATTGCTTCTATGAAGGCGAGAACATGCTCGTCATCCATCCGGATGAGTGCATCGATTGCGGCGTCTGTGAGCCGGAATGCCCCGCCGAGGCAATCAAGCCCGACACCGAGTCGAACCTCGACACATGGTTGAAGTTGAACGCCGACTACGCCAAAACCTGGCCGAACATCACGCAGAAGAAAGAGGCGCCGGCCGACGCCAAGGACTGGGACGGCAAGTCCGGAAAGCTTGAGGCCTACTTCTCGGCCAACCCCGGCTCGGGCGACTGAGCGGGCGCGGCGATCCACACGCCTTGATGCCGGCCCGGCACCGCCGGGCCGGACCTGGGAAAAGCGTTACGTCGTCTGTGCTCGTCGCCCGCGCGGCCTGATCTGCAGCTGACGAAGCCCAGATCTGCGACAGGCTCATTTCCCTCCGGCCAAGCCGGTGTAAAACGCGGCGTCGCCGGGCACGGATGCCGTGCATGGGCCCGTGCACGTCTTTCGGTATGCTTTGCTCTGCGCGCCAGATTGTGGTAGACAATCTGCCTGCCGTCGCTCGCGCCTGACGTGCCTCCTCCGGCTGAAACACCTTCGATCTTCGTGGGTTTTTAGGAGTGGTACGCGATCGACCGCCGAAAATGTTTCGGCGGAACGTCCAGGCGTTTGCGTGGCTGCGCCGGGGAATTCCCCGGCCTTTGCGCTTGGCAAGGGCTTGGGAGCGGCGAGGCAAACCGGGTGTCCCGCCCGGAGGAACACGGTTTCGTGCGGCGCTGGACGCTGCGCGCCAGTGGAGGCCCTTCTCGCATGACCACAGCCAAGAAGACGACGACCACAGGCCGGCAAGGTTTCAAGACCGGCGAGTCTGTCGTGTATCCGGCCCACGGCGTCGGTCGCATCACCGCGATCGAGGAGCAGGAAATCGCGGGCTACAAACTTGAGCTGTTCGTCGTCTCGTTCGAGAAGGACAAGATGGTCCTGCGCGTACCGACCGCGAAGGCCAACAGTGTCGGCATGCGCAAGCTCGCCGAGCCGGAGCTGGTGAAGAAGGCCCTCGACCTGCTGACCGGCCGCGCCCGGGTCAAGCGCACCATGTGGTCGCGCCGGGCGCAGGAATACGAGGCCAAGATCAATTCGGGCGACCTGCTGGCCGTCACCGAGGTGGTGCGCGACCTCTTCCGCTCCGAGGCCCAGCCCGAGCAGTCCTACTCCGAGCGTCAGCTCTACGAAGCGGCCCTCGACCGGATCGTGCGGGAGATATCCTCTGTGAACCGCATCACCGAGACCGAGGCTCTGAAGCTCATCGAGCAGAGCCTCGCGAAGTCTCCCCGTCGGGCCAAGAGCGAGGCCGAGGCTGAGGCGGAGCCAGAGGGCGAGAGCGACGACATCCAGGAAGAAGCTGCTTAAGCGAAGCATCTCCCTGCAGCACCGACAGACCCGGCCTTTGTGGCCGGGTTTTTTCATGGGCCCATCGCCTGTCCGCCCGGGGCGCGACGTTTTTGCACCTGAGGGGCTGGACTCGCGATCCCCGCCCCCCATGTCATCCTAACGGAACACGAAATCGTGCCCGGCCGCCTGTCGCATTCCGGGGCAGCGGCGCGGAACTTTCTCCTTGAGCCTCCCGTTGTCGATGGCCAGGCGTTGCTTTGCGGCTGCGCCTGTGCGCCGGCCAGAAGGTCCGGCGCCGCACCAGCACTCGACAACAAGAGGCAGGCGGAATGGCTGAGATCGCAGGGATACGCAGGCAGTTCATCCGGACTGCGATGGAGGCACCGTTCCTGGCCCGCGAGGAGGAACGCGGTCTCGCCGTCAGCTGGAAGGACAATCGCGACGAGCGTGCCCTTCACCGCCTGATCTCGGCCCACATGCGCCTCGTCATCGCCCTGGCGGGGCGTTTTCGTCACTACGGCCTGCCGATGGCCGATCTCGTCCAGGAAGGCCATGTCGGTCTGATGGAAGCTGCCGCCCGGTTCGAGCCGGAGCGGGACGTCCGCTTCTCCACCTACGCGACATGGTGGATCCGCGCCTCGATCCAGGACTACATCCTGCGCAACTGGTCGATCGTGCGCGGCGGCACCTCATCGGCTCAGAAGGCTCTGTTCTTCAACCTGCGGCGCCTGCGCGCCCGGCTGATGCAGTCGACCGAGGAGCATGTCGGCGACGAGATCCATCGGCGCATCGCCACCGCCATCGGCGTCTCGCGCGATGACGTCGCCCTGATGGATGCCCGTCTGTCCGGCCCGGACATGTCGCTCAACGCCCCCGTGGGTGAGGACAGCGACGCTTCCTCGGAGCGGATGGATTTCCTTGTCGATGGTGCCGCTTTGCCGGACGAAACGGTGAGCGCCACGGTCGACGGTGAGCGGCGCCTCAGCTGGCTCCAGCAGGCGCTGACCGTGCTCTCCGAGCGCGAGTTGCGCATCCTGCGCGAGCGTCGGCTCGCCGAGGATCAGGCGACGCTCGAAGCCCTCGGGCAGCGCCTTGGCATCTCGAAGGAGCGGGTCCGCCAGATAGAGAACCGGGCCCTGGAAAAGCTCCGCCGCGCCCTGGCCGATCGGTTCCCCGCTGCCACCGGCAGCCCGCATATCGGTTGATCGGCCTTACAGGTGTTGAAGCAAGCCCGGTCCTTATGGCCGGGCTTGCTTGTGTCCGGGGCTCAGGCTCCCTGGATCGCCGCGCTGCGCCGCTCCCGCCGCTTGCGGCGTCGGCCGGGCTCGGGCGTGGCGTCAAGCCAGATCACGAGGCCCAAGGCGAAGAGCGCCGGCACGCCAAGGGCGAGGAACGCGCCGGTCCAGCCGAACAGGCTATAGGACAAGCCGCCGTACCAGCCCGACAGGGCGCCCCCGACCCCCTGTACCGCGTTGACGCTGCCCAAAGCCGTTTGGGTCCGGCCGGAGCCCCAGGTCAGGTCGGCGACCACCACCGGCACCGCCACCCCAACGATCCCCGAGGCCACGCCGTCCAGAACCTCGGCGGCGATGAGCCAGACCGGATCGTCGATCAGGCCGGACATGACGGCCCGGACCGGCAGAACCGCGAAGGCGACCATCAGAAGCTGGCGCCGCCCGCGCTTATCCGCGAGCGAGCCGGCGAACAGCGCCACCGGCACCATCACGAGCTGCGCGACCATCACATAGCGGGCCGTCCAGGTGGTCGCGTCGGCCGCGGTGGCCACGAGCTTCTGGCCCAGCAGCGAGAGCATGCCGCCATTGCCGAGGTTGAACAGCGTCAGCGCCACCGTCAGCACGAGGAGCCGGCGATTGCCCAGGACCTGCCGGATGCCGCCGCGCTGCGGCTCGTCCTCCGCATCCTCCTGCCATCCCACCGCCCGCCGCCGGTTCCAGGCGTTGGCTGGCGTCGTCAGGCTGGCGACGATCGCCGCCACCGCCATGGCGCCGAGCACCCAGAAGGCGATGGCCGGGCCGAAATATCCCGTCCCCAAACTGATGCCGCCGGCCGCGACCAATATACCGATATGGTTGAAGGCCTGATTGCGCCCCTGCTGCTTGGGAAAGCCGTCCTTCCCGACAATCCCCAGGGTCAGGGCGGCGACTGCCGGCAACAGCAGCATGCCGCCCGCCGCGGCCAGGAGTTGGGCGAACAGCACCGCGGCGAAGCTGCGCGCCGGCAGGAGGAGCAGCGTGCCGGCCAGGATCCCGCCACAGGCGAGCGCGACCAACAGGCGGGGCTTCGGAAAGCGGTCCACCAGCGCACCGAACGGGCCGCTCAGGAACAGCGTCCCGAACCCGACCAGCGTGATGACGAAACCGACCCGCGCCGGACTCCATGACGCCGCCTCGGCCAGCCAGGTTCCCAGAAACGGGCCGAGACCGCCCTGGATGTCGCCGATGAAGACGTTGATGAAGGCAAGATGCGTTGTGGGAGACATTCCGACCGGCGAAACTGCAAGGGGTGCCCGAACTGAGCCGTGGCACCCGTGCGGTCAAGCCTGCCCTCCATTACATGGGCGGCCCGTACTGCATAAGTCCGTCGCCGAATGACCAGTTTTCCGGTGCGACCTCGACCAGATTGACGAACACGTGCCTGGGCTTACCCCGGGGTTGTGCGCGGGAATGCCGGCGATGGCCCCGTAGAGGGCACGCGTCTGGTCGATCGTGCGGGTCGCACGGGCAGTGATCTGGATCACCACCAGATCCGCGTCCCGCGCGATGCCGAGATCGCGGGGCCCGAAGGCGAAACCCGACGTGTCGCCCCCGGCCTTCGCCTGGGCCCGCACGCACCACCGACGTGGAGACCGCTTCGGCCCAGGAGAGCGCGTTGAAGCGGAGACCGGGCGCCGCTTCCGACGGCAGCGGGATCATGACCAACGTCCAGGAGACGGGACGGCCGTTGCCGCTCGCGACCCTGGCGGGGCCCTGCAATGTCCGGATGTCGGCCGAGGCGGCCCTCGACGCAGCCGGCTTGCCCTGGCGGGAGGTGTTCGTCGGCGCCGCCGTGGCGGCCGGACTCGCGGTGGCGGCACTGGCGCCGAGCACGGCGCCGGCCGGGGTGGTGGAATGCGGCGACCGCCTCGGCCTGCCCGAACGCCCGCTCACCCGGATCATGCTGCACGCGCGCCCCTTGCGGGGGCCGGCCGCGGACGCGCTGCGCGCGTTGGCCGCGGCCTATCGCGGGTCCGGTGGCCGCTAAGGGCCACCGGGGGTCACAACACCGGTCGGAGGCTCAGGAGTCGAGCGGGCCCTGCGCGCCCTGCTGATCCATGACCTTCTGCCGGTACAGGCCGACGAAGTCGATCGGATCGATGTAGAGCGGCGGGAAGCCGCCGTTGCGCACCGCTTCGGCCACGATCTGGCGGGCGAAGGGGAAGAGCAGGCGCGGGCACTCGATCATCACGGCCGGATGGATCTGGTCGGCCGGGATGTTCTGCAGGCGGAACACGCCCGCATAGGTCACCTCGAAGGCGAACAGAACCTCGCTCTGGATCTTGGCGTCGCCGTCGAGCTTGAGCTCGACCTCGAAGTCGGTCTCCGAAAGCTGCGACGCGTTGACGTTGACCTGAATGTTGATCTGCGGCCCCTGGCCCTCCTTGGGCTGCAGGGAGCGCGGCGCGTTCGGATTCTCGAAGGAGAGATCCTTCGTGTACTGCGCCAGGGCGTTGATCATCGGCATATCGCCCTGCGGCATGCCGCCGCCGTTGCCGTTCGCTGCCGGTGAATCGGCCATGCGGATTTTCCCTCTCGATCGGCCGGCGGAGCCAGCGCGGGTTGTCTCAGCGGGTGCCGCTGGATCGCGCCGCGGAACTGCCCCGAACGGCAGGGCCGCTAACACGGGCGCCGGGCCTGGACAAGCGAGCTGGTCGCGCGAGCTGGCGGGGCGCTGGCAGCGGCGGGCGCCGTGACCCATATCGGAACCTGATCGCGGGTTCGGGATGCGCGGGTATAACCGGCTCGCTCCCGGCGCGTTGGTCAGATATGAGTCGCCAGGATTATGCGCGCTTTGCCGGCGTCGCAGTGCGCGCGACCTGAGCAAGGGGCCCAGGGTCGCGCCGCGGCCACCATCGGATCGGTGATGCAGGACAGTTTCGACGTTACGACGATCATCTTTCTCGCGCTTGCGGTCTTCGTGATCTGGCGTCTGCGCTCGGTGCTGGGCCAGAAGACCGGCGCAGAACGCTCGCCGTTCAAGCCGGTCGACCGCAGCCGCACCGAGCCGCAGGCGCGCAGCGAGGGCGACAACGTCGTGCGCCTGCCGGGCGCCGACCGGGCGCCCCCGACCCCGCCCACCGCCCCGGCGTCGCGCGACTGGCGCGGGATCGCCGAGCCAGGCTCCGAGGTCGCCCGAGGCCTGGAAGCCTGCGCCCAGGCCGAGCCGGGCTTCGATCCGCGCGCGTTCCTGGAAGGCTCCAAGTCGGCCTACGAAGCGATCATGATCGCCTTCGCCAAGGGCGACCGGAAGACCCTGCGCGGGCTCCTGTCCAAGGAGGTCGGCGAGGCGTTCGAGCGGGCGATCGCGGAGCGCGAGCGCAACCGTCAGACCCTGGAGACCACGTTCGTATCGATCGACAAGGCCGAGATCGTGGCGGTCGAGGTGCGCAACCGTGTCGCGCAGATCACCGTACGCTTCCTGTCGAACCTCATCACCGCCACCCGCAACGCCGAGGGCAAGGTGGTGGATGGCAGCGCCGAGACCGTGGTCGAGGTGCCCGATGTCTGGACCTTCGCGCGCACCCTCGGCTCGCGCGATCCGAACTGGCAGCTCGTGGCCACCGAGGCCGGCGCCTGACCGCTCGATAGCTGCACCGTGACGATCCCGCGGACCTGGCCCGGAGCCGTCACGGCTGCCCTTCTGGCGATGGCTCCGACCGGGGTATCGGCCGCCGCGCCGGCCATGGTCGGCGGCGCCACCCTGACGCCGATCTCCATGGAGGCTCTGCCGGGTTTTCCCGGACCGGGCGTTGCCGCAGCCCTGGACGCGTTCCGCCGGGTCTGCGCCGCCCCGGCGCCAGCTCTGCCGCAGCCCGCCGGGGTCGCCGGTGACGCCGTTGCATTCGCCGAAGCCTGCGCGGCGGCGAGAGGCGATGTTCCGGATGCGGCCGCGTTCTTCCGCGATCGCTTCGACGCCTTCCGCATCGACCGTGCGGGTGCCGGCCAGATCGGCTTCCTCACCGGCTATTTCGAACCCGAACTGGTGGGCTCCCGCGATCCGGGACCGGACTTTCCGACGCCGGTCCTCGCCCGTCCCGACGATCTCGTGTCCCTCGGCCCCGGCGAGACCCGGCCCGGCCTCGATCCGTCCCTGCGCGCCGCCCGCGCCACAGCCGACGGGTTCGGCCCCTACCCCGACCGCGCCGCCATCGAGGACGGAGCCCTCGGCGCGCAGGCGCGGCCGATCCTGTGGCTGCGCGACGCGGTCGATCTGCTTGTTCTTCAGGTCCAGGGGTCCGGGCGCGTGCGTCTTCCCGACGGGCGCGCGGTGCGGGTGCTGTACGACGGGCGCAACGGGCGGCCCTACACCGCGGTGGCCAAGCTGATCGTGCAGGAGGGGCACCTGCCCCTGGAAGGCCTGACGCTGGCCCGCTGGACCGGCTGGCTGCGCGACCACCCCGACATCGCCAAGCGCCTGATCCGGGCAAACGCCTCCTACATCTTCTTCCGCCTCGCCCCGATCGAGGATCCGGCCCTCGGGCCGCCGGGGGCCGCGAACGTGCCGCTCAGCCCCGGCCGCAGCCTCGCGGTGGACGCGTCTCTGTGGCGCTACGGGCTGCCGTTCTGGCTCGCGGGGCCGCTTCCGGGTGCGGGGCCGGGCGAAGCCGGGCGCCTCGTGATCGCTGGCGACACGGGCTCGGCGATCGTCGGCCCGGCCCGGGGCGATCTGTTCGTCGGGACCGGCGCGCAGGCCGGCATCGCGGCCGGGAACCTGCGCGACGCGATCGGCTTCGTGGTGCTTCTGCCGAAAGCCATGCCGGGCGGGACCCCCCGATGAGGCCGCCCCGCCGCGGGCGCCGCCTCAGCGCCGGGGAGACCCGGCTCTGGGATGCGATCGCCAAGTTGGTGACGCCGCTGCCGGGCCGGGCCACGCCGATTCCCGAGGCGGTCCCCGCTCCGGTGCCTCCGACCGCCACGATGCCGCCGCTGACGGCGCCGATCCTGAAGCCGACCGCGCCACCGATCGCAAAAGAGCCGCGCGCCCAGAAGCCGCCGCCCAAACCGGCCCCGGAGCCACCGCGTCCGGCCACCGCCCTGCCCTACCAAGCGCCACCTCAGAACCACGTTCCGAGTGCCGGGCTGGAGCGAACCGCGAAGGTCGGTCTGCGCCGGGGGCGGCTCGCCATCGACGCGCGAATCGATCTGCACGGGATGGTCCAGGCCGAGGCGCATGCCGCGCTGACGGGCTTCCTGCTCCGGGCCCGGGCCGCCGGACATGCCTATGTGCTGGTCGTCACCGGCAAGGGCGGCTCAAGTTACGGAGAGGCGTTCGCCGAGCGCGGCGTGCTCCGCCGCAGCGTACCGCACTGGCTGCGGGGGCCGGACCTGCGCGGGATCGTGCTGGGCTTCGAGGAGGCTGCGCGCCACCATGGCGGCGGCGGCGCGCTCTACGTTCGGCTGCGGCGGCGCTGAGGAGCGGCAAACCGCGCGGGCCTGAGCCGTTGCGGCATGGGCCGATCCCGCCGATATCCGAAAGCTGGCGCACGAGGCGCCGCGAGCCGCGAGTGAGATGCCGGAGCTTCCCGAGGTCGAGACGGTGCGGCGGGGGCTGGAGCCCGCCATGGTCGGGGCCCGGTTCAGCCGCGTGACCCTGCGCCGGCCCAACCTGCGCTTCCCCTTCCCCGAGCGCTTCGCCGCCCGGCTGGAGGGCCGCACCGTGACGGGCCTCGCGCGCCGGGCGAAGTACCTCGCCGCCAGCCTCGATTCCGGTGAGACGCTGATCATGCATCTCGGCATGAGCGGCCGGTTCGATGTGGCCCTGCCCGATGGCAGCAACCTCTCACCGGGGGATTTCTACCTTGAGGGGGCACAGGGCACGCCCAAGCACGACCACGTGGTGATGGCCATGAGCACCGGCGCCACCGTCACCTACAACGACGCGCGCCGCTTCGGGTTCATGGACCTCGTCCCGAGCCGCGATCTCGAAACATGCCGCCACTTCGCCCGGATGGGCGTCGAGCCCCTCGACGGGCTCACCGGCGCGGTGATCGCGGGGCTTTTCCGCCACAAGATCACGCCGCTGAAAGCCGCCTTGCTCGACCAGCGCCTGATCGCGGGGCTCGGCAACATCTACGTCTGCGAGGCCCTGCACCGGGCGCGCCTGCATCCCGAGGCTCCGGCTGGCACCCTCGCCCGGCCCGACGGGCGGCCGACACCCAAGGCCAATGCCCTGGCCAAGGCGATCGTGCAGGTGCTGGAGGCGGCCGTGAAGGCCGGCGGCTCGACGCTGCGCGACTACGCCCACACCGACGGCAGTTCGGGCGCCTTCCAGCATGCCTTCCGGGTCTACGACAGGGTCGGCCTCGCCTGCACCCGGCCCGGCTGCGGCGGCGCCATCACCCGCATCGTGCAGGCCAACCGCTCGACCTTCCTGTGCGCGACCTGCCAACCGCCCGGCTGACGGCCCGGTCCGATGGCTGCGATCCGGCCCTTGGATGCCGCGGAACGGCATTTTCGCCACAAACCCGACTAGGGTCTCAAGCCTCGACGTGCGCACCCGGTTGCGGGCAGCCGATCCCGGCCCGCGACGCGTGACGGGTCGCGCGGACCCAGACAGGATCCCGATGTTCTTCCGCCGCTCAAAGACGTCCGCGCCCGAACGCATCGTGCGGGATCCGACGGACGAGCCTGCCCTGCCGCAGCGGCTCTCGCCGCGCTCGCCCAGCGAGGCGATCAAGCCGACCGTCGCCCCGCCGCCCCCGGAGCGCCCCGAGCGTGAGCGCAGCAGCTTCGTCGGCGTCGTCAGCGGCGCGCTGACCTTCGCGGTGGTCATCGCCATCGCGGCGATGATCGGCATCACGCTGTTTCAGCGGCAGGTGCGCGAGGCGGGGCCGCTTGCGGGCGACAAGGTCGTGGTGATTCCGCCCAGCGGCACCGGCGAGATCGCCGACGCCTTGAAGCGCGAGGGCGTGATCGACCATACCGGCCTGTTCGAGTTCGCCGCCCGCTTCGGCGGACGCCCCGCGCTCCGGGCCGGCGAATACATGTTCAAGGCCCATGCCAGCATCGCCGACGCGCTCGACACGATCGCCACCGGCCGGCAGGTCCAGCACGCCATCACCTTCCCGGAGGGCCTGACCTCCGAGCAGATCGTCACGCGGCTCAACGAGAACGACGTGCTCACCGGGGAGATCAACGAGATCCCGCCGGAGGGCTCGCTCCTGCCCGACACCTACAAGTTCGAGCGCGGCGCGACGCGCCAGAAGATCGTCGATCTGATGAAGACGAAGCAGCGCGAGGTGCTGAACCAGATCTGGCTGCGCCGCAGCGCCGACGTGCCGGTGCGGACACCGGCCGAGATGGTCACCCTCGCCTCCATCGTCGAGAAGGAGACCGGCCGGGCCGACGAGCGGCCGCGGGTGGCGGGCGTGTTCATCAACCGCCTGAACAAGCGGATGAAGCTGCAATCGGACCCGACGATCGTCTACGGCCTCGTGGGCGGGCGCGGCACCCTCGGGCGCGGAATCATGCGCTCCGAGATCGACCGGCCGACCCCCTACAACACCTATGTGATCGAGGGCCTGCCGCCGGGCCCGATCGCCAATCCCGGCAAAGCCGCCCTGGAGGCGGTGGCCAACCCGTCCCGCACCAAGGATCTCTTCTTCGTGGCGGACGGCACCGGCGGCCACGCCTTCGCTGATTCGCTGGAGGCGCATCAGCGCAACGTCGCCCGCTGGCGGGCAGTCGAGAAGAGCCGGCAGGCGCCGCCGGACGCCGTCGACAAGGTCGAGCCGGGCCCCGATCCGGCGACGCCGGGCCGGGCCTCGGCCTATGCGCCCGGTGACAACGGGGGGAGCACGAACGCGGCCTTCCTCGAAACCGGCACGCCGGGCAGCCGGGCCTTCGACGCCTCCGAGGGGACGCGGCTGGATCCGCTGAAGAACCGCAGCTACGATCTGGGCTCGCCGAAGTCCGTGCCGGCGCTCGCAGCGCCGACGCCCGCGCCCAAGGGCCGACGCTGAGGGGCGAAGAATACCCGCCGGAGCCCGATCCGCGGCGCTGAGCAGGATCGACCACGCTCCTTTGCTTTCAGGGTCGGTTACCCCGGAAGAACCTCGCCGGCGCCTCTTCCCGGTGGGACGATCCGTGCTACAGGCGCCGATCTTCACCGCAACGGGGTTCGCCTTGGCCCAGATCGCGAGCATGACCGGCTTTGCCCGGGCGGCGGGCACCACCGGGCCGGTGCACTGGGTCTGGGAAGTCCGCAGCGTCAACGGGCGCAGCCTTGAGGTGCGCGTCCGGGTACCGGCCGGCCAGGACGGGCCGGGCGAGGCCGCCCGCGCCGCGCTCCAGAAGGCGTTCGCCCGCGGCCAGTGCCAGCTGACCCTTACCTTGACCAAGCCGGAGACGGCCGCGCGCGTGCGGATCAACGAGGCGCTGCTGGCGGGCCTCGCGCAGGCGGTGGCGCGGGTGCCGGTCCCCGACGGCATGGCCCCCGCCACGATGGACGGGCTGCTCGGCCTGCGCGGCGTCGTCGAGGTCGAGGACGAGACGGCCGACAGCGACGCCCTCACCCGGGATCTGACCGAAGGGGCGGTCCGGCTGGTGGCGGATCTTATTGCGGCGCGCGGCTCCGAAGGGCGCCAGCTGCAACAGGTCGTCACCGCCCAAATCGACCGGATCACCGCGCTGACCCAGGCCGCCGAGGACAGTCCCGCCCGGCAGCCCGAAGCGGTGCGCGCCCGGCTGGAAGCGGCCGTCGCGGCGCTCGGCGGCACCGGCCTCGATTCGGACCGGCTTCATCAGGAGGCGATGCTGCTCGCCGGAAAGGCGGATGTGCGCGAGGAGCTCGACCGGCTCCGGGCCCATCTCGTGAGCGCCCGCGAGCTTTTGGCGACCGGCGGCGCGGTCGGCCGACGCCTGGATTTCCTGGCGCAGGAATTCGGCCGGGAAGCCAACACCCTGTGCGCCAAGGCCAACGACATCGGCCTGTCGCGGATCGGGCTCGACCTGAAGGCCGTGGTCGAGCAGTTCCGCGAGCAGGTCCAGAACATCGAGTGACGTGAGGGTACGGATGCGCAACACCGCAGAGCCACGCCGATGACCGAGCCGGACGGAACCGTCTCCGAAACCATCGCCCGGCGCGGGCTGATCCTGATCCTGTCCTCGCCCTCCGGGGCAGGCAAGACCACGCTCACGCGGGCGGTGGCGCAGGACCCCGCCTGGGCGCTCGACCTGTCGATCTCGGTGACCACCCGGGCCCGGCGCCCCTCCGAGATCGATGGCCGGCACTACCACTTCATCGAACGCGAGGCCTTCGAAGACCTGCGCGCCCGCGACGACCTGCTCGAATGGGCCGAGGTCCACGGCAATTTCTACGGGACGCCCCGCCGCCCGGTGGAGAAGGTGCTGGGCGCCGGCCGGGACATGATCTTCGACATCGACTACCAGGGCACGCGGCAGGTGCGCGCCAAGCTCGCCCAGGACGTGGTGACGGTCTTTATCCTGCCGCCCAGCCTGGCGGAGCTGCGCCAGCGCCTCGAGCGCCGGGCGGAGGATTCGGCCGAAACGATCGAGAAGCGCCTCGCCAACGCCCGGACCGAGATCCAGCGCTGGGTCGAGTACGATTACGTCATCGTCAACGACGACCTGCAGAACGCCTTCCGGGCCCTCCAGGGGATCCTGGCGGCCGAGCGGCTGAAGCGCGCCCGCCGGACCGGTCTTGCGACCTTTGTGGACGGGCTGCTGGCCGAAACGCCGTAAGGTCCCTACCGGCGGATCAGCACGACGCCGCCGATCAGGAGCCCAACCCCGAGGAGGCGCGGCAGGTCGATGGGCCGCTGCGCGAGGCCGAGCAGGCCGATTTGGTCGAACAGCACCGAGGCGAGCATCTGGCCCGTTACCAGCAGGGCGAAGAAGGTCGCAGCGCCGAGCTTCGGGACCAGTACGATGGCGAGTCCGATGAAGAGCGCGCCGAACAGCCCACCGCTCCAGGTCCACCAGGGGATGCGGCCCGCTATGCTCGCGGCCGGCAGGGGATCGCGCAGGACGGCGGCCAGAAGCGCCATGCAGGCGAGGCCAACCGAATAGCTGGCCACCCCAGCCCAGGATGCCGATGCGAGCCCGGTGCGCAGGTTCGCGTTCAGGATCTGCTGCACGACGAGACCGGCGCCCGCCAGGACGGCGAGCAGGGCGGAAAGGGCAAGGGCGAGCATCGACGAACCTTCACGGGTTGGATCGGGCCGCCATTGACAGCCGCATCGGCCCATGCCGTCAAATGTCCGGACGCTGCGAGTCGATGCAGGATCGGCATGATCAATCCGGCCCATCTCGACCTGTTCCGCGCCGTTATCCGCCACGGTGGCATGACCCGGGCCACGCAGGCCCTGGGGATCGGTCAGCCCCATGTGAGCCGCGCCATCGCTCAGCTGGAAGCGGATCTCGGCTTCCCGCTCTTCGTCCGCGGCCACGGCAGCGCGATCCCGACCCAGGAGGGCGAGGCCTTCGCCCATGAGGTTGTGCAGACCTTCGCGGGTTTGGACCACCTGGACCACGCCGCCCGGCGGATCCGGGAGCGCGGAACCGGCTCGCTGCGGATCGCCTGCCAACCTTCCCTGGCCTCACGGCTCCTGCCCCGGGCGCTCCGGCGGCTCGACGCGGAAAGTCCGGGCCTGCGGGTTTCGGTTCATGTGCCGAGCCCCGATACGATCTGGTCCTGGGCGGCGTCGGGCCAGTGCGACCTCGGCCTCGCACGGCCCCGATCGGGCTACGCGGCGGTGGAGGCGGAACCGTTCCTCAACCTGGCGGCTGTCTGCGCGCTGCCGCGGCGGCACGCCCTCGCGGCCAGGCGCGTCGTGACTGTCACGGATCTCGCCGGGCTGCCGTTGATTGCTGGCGGATCCGGATCCGTGCAGCCGGCCGTGGAGGCGGTTTTCGCGGCCGCGGGCGTGACGCCGCACTTCGCCCTGATGGCCGAATACACCGCCGCGCGTTGCGGGCTCGTCGCGCAGGGACTGGGCATCGCGATCGTCGATCCTTTGCCGGCACGGGAACTGAGCGGCCTGCCGATCGTGCTGCGGCCATTCCGGCCCGCTTTGCAGATCGAAACTTTGCTGCTGCGCCCGGCCGGTCGGCCGACGAGCCGCCTCGCCGAGCGGCTGATCGACCACCTGAAGGCGGAGCGGGACGCGTTGGTAGGCCGATGATCTGGCGGGGTCAGCCTGCGGCCGGCACCCCGTGCGGCGCGCAGAGCCATATCCGCATCGCCGCGAAGGTCGCCACCGCTGCACCGGTCAGCGTCGCCTCCGCCTCCGCATCATCGCCGAATGCGTCCAGCCGCGTCCGGAAAGCGGACCACATCGCCCCGTTGCGCGGACCGTGGGCGCGGTAATAAGTGAGCCCCCTCTCACTGAGGCCGTGCAGGCCCGCGATGTGCCGGCCGATCAGCTGGCCGCCCAAGGTCGAGCCCTCCAGCACGTAGAGCGCCCCGGTCGCCGCAGCGGGACTAAGGAGCGGGACAGAACTCGGCCGTGGCAGCGCCGCGACCGCCGCAGGGGGGAGGCCGAGATGGTTGAGATCGGCCGCCAGGAGCGCCAGGCGCCGCCGGGGCGCCAGGAACGGCTCGTCGGCGAGCTGCGCGCCGATCGCGTGCTCCCAGGTGGCGTGGAAGCCGTGAAGCCGGGCCAGCAGGTCGCGATAGCCCGCAAGCGTTGCGACCCGCGCCTGCCAATCGAGGCCGGCTTCCAACGCCCGGTGGGCCGGGTCGGTGGCCGCACGGAGACGCGCGTGCAGGCCGTCGCGCCGGATCGGGTTGGCGGGGCTCACGCGGTGATCGTGAAGCAGGCGCCGGGATTGTTGGCGACGTCGAGCCGGGCGTTGATCTGCTCGAGCATAGCCCGGATCAGCTTCATGCCGAGCCCTGAACCCTTGCCGCGGGCCTTGGCGTTGGTCCAGTCATCGGGCAGGCCGGCGCCATCATCGCAGACGCGCAGCCGCACCTCGCCGGGGCCGGAGGCCGAGACGCTGACCTCGACGCGACCGCCGCCGGCTGGCTTCGCCGCGTACTTGAAGGCATTGGTCACGAGTTCCGTGGCGATGAGCGAGAGCGCCACCGCCTTGCGGTAGGGCACCATCAGGCCCGGCTCGGCGGTGAGATCGACCGCATGGCCCTCGCCCGCGAGTTCCGCGAGGTCGTTGCACAGGCTCTCGAGGGTCTGGCCGAGATCGACCTCGTCCACGCGCTCGGCTTGGTACAGGCTATCGTGCACCCGGGCGACGCTCATCACCCGGGCCGAGGTGTCGGCGAAGGCTTGACGGGCCTCACCATCGGAGATCTGGCGACGCTGCATCTGCAGGAAGGCCGAGACGATCTGCAGGGAGTTCTTGACCCGGTGGTCGATCTCCCGGGTGAGCAGATCCTTCTGCTCCAGTAGCCGCTCCTTCTCGGCGAGCAGGCCGGTCAGCTCGTCGATCTTGCGGCGCTGGCGCAGAACCACGCCCTCCACCGCCTCCGCGAGGGATCCGGCGAGCTGGATCTGCCACTCAGCCCAGGGGGCCGCGAAGCCGGTCCGCTCCTCGACCCAGCGCTCGAACGAGCGCCGCGGCAGCACCGCCACCGGACCGCTGCCGGCCAGTACCGGCTTGCGCGGATCGCCGCCCCAGGTGACCGTGCTGGGCACCTCGGGGCGGAACCAGAGGAGCAGGTTCTCGCGCGACTGATCCACGAAGCTCGCGAGCAGCCCGCTGGCGATCTCCCGATGCGGCGCCGCGTCCGGATAGTCGGCGGTGAAGCTGCTGCTGCTGTAGCTGAACTCGCCCGCCGGCACCTGTGTCTGCAGCCAGTCCGCGATCGCCGTGACCCGATCCGCCGGGGGCGTGCGGCCGATCAGCGTGACCCGCCCGCCCGAGACGATGCCGGCGCCCGTGGCGCTGAACAGATCGAGCAGCGTAGTCCCACCATCGGTCAGGGCGCTCACGAAGTCGTCGGAGCGGGTCAAGCGGCGCACAAGGCGGCCCTCGACATCGAGATGCGCCTGCCGCTCGGCCCAGAGGCGGCGCGACTCGATCTCCTGCACCCGCATAGCAAAGGCATCGGTCAGCACGGTGGCGGCCGAGCGGGTCTCTGGCGTGACGTAGTGCGGGCGGCGATGATGCCCGATCATCAGGCCCCAGAGCCGGTCGTCGACCATGATGGAGATCGACATGGAGCCGTTCACGCCGAGGTTGCGCTGATACTCCAAGTGGATCGGCGACAGCGTCCGGTGCTGGGCGAAGGTCAGGTCGATCGGGCCATTGCCGGCGCCCGCGGCCGAGACAAGCCCCACCGGCACGCTGTCGCGGTCGATCACGAAGCGGCTCTTGGCCTTGGTGTAGAGTGCGCGGGCCTGGGCGGGGATGTCGGAGGCGGGGAAGCGCAGGCCGAGCAGGCTGCGCGACCAGTCGCGCGTCTTGTCCTCGGCCACCGCCTCGCCGTTCCAATCCACGTCGAACCGATAGACCAGCACCGCCTCGAAGCCGGTGAGCGCCCGGATCTCCAGGGCGGCGATCCGGGCGGCATCCGTCAGGGTCTCGGCCGTGCGCAGGCGTCCGACGGCGAGTTCCGTATCGACTTGGCTGGCGGTGGCGAAATCGGCGGCCGAGTCCGGCTCCAGCTCCAGCTCGACGATCACGCGTCCGGCATGGGCGTGGGCGACCGCATAATAGGTCGCGTCGCGGCCCGGCAGGGGGAGCCGGGCGCGGACCGAGCGGCCGTCATCGAGTGTCTGGTCCGCCAGCCGACGCCGGACGGTCTCGACGAAGGGTGCGGGCAGGATCTCCCCGAGGGGGCGCCCCGCCAGGGGCAGAACGATCGGATCGACGATCTCATCGATGTTGGCCGAGTAGGCGAGCACGATCAGCGTGCTGACATCGGCCGCCAGCATCACGGCGTTGGGCTGGATCGAGCCCGGGATATGGATCGGCTCGCGCTCGCACAGGCTGGCATCCACCGGCTCGGCCCGGACCCGACGCCCGATCGCCGCCAGGACGGCTTCCCGGGACTGGCCGGCCCCCAAGCTCTCGATCGGATCGATCGTCAGCCATGTCACCGGCGGACCGCCCGCCATAATCCCGTGGCGCATGTGGATCCGGGCCCGCAGCGGCTGCGGCACCCGGCCGAACACGTAGTCGAAGCGCTCGTCCAGGGCGCCGCGGCGTGCGCCAGCGAGGAAGCGCCCCCGGAAATTCGGGACGTTGGCCCCGGGCATCACGTCGCGAAAGTAGTCGCGTCCGAGCACGGCCTCGCGCGCGAAGCCCGAAAGCACACTCGCGCCCTCGCTGAAGGCCACAACCGCGCCGGCGGCGTCCAGACCGATCACCCCCTGATCCAGGCGGTCGATCGCGTCGGGCGCGAGCACATCGAGGTCAATCGTGCTGTCGTCGGCCGGACTCGGCGGCATCAGGAACCCAATCAGCTCATCGAACGGGTATGGCGGTGATATCGGTCGAGCGCAATGCTCGGGATCGCGACACGATCAACACTGGTTTTTCGTTCGTGTCATGTCGGTCAGAGCGGTCGTCAGTGCTTCTTCAACTGTGGGATGGTAGATCGGCCGCTCGATCACATCCCGGGCCGTGAGCCCGTCCGCGACCGCGTAAGTGAGAAGGTGGGCGAGGTGCTCCACGGCGGGGCCAAGCATCTCGCCACCGAGCAATCGTCCGTCCCGATCGGCCCAGAACCGGAGGCCGCCCTGGTTGTGTCCTTCAACGCGGGCGCGGCCCTGATCGGAGAAATCCATCGCGCCGATCACGCAGTTGTCAGCACCCGGATCGTAGGGGGCACCGATGGCGGCGGCCTGCGGATGGGTGAACACCATGGCGAGGCGCGTCCAGGGCGCCACCGCCTGGACCGGCCGCCCGGCCGCCAGGGCCGCGGCGTTGGTGCCGGCGATCCTGCCCTGGCGGCTCGCCTCGTGGAGCACCGGCCGCCAGGCATCGGCATCACCTGCGATCAGGATCGGCGCTCCGGTGCAGACCTGGGTGCTATGGTCAAAGTTCGGGACGCCGTCCGCGCCGAGGCGCAGGCCAGCCGCGGGGAGATCGAGATCGTCCAGGTTCGGCGCGCGGCCGGTGGCGGCCAGCACCATCGCGGCCCGCGTCACCTGCCCGTATCCCTGGCGATCGATCCAGTCGAGGCGGACCCCGTCGCCCTCTGGCTCCGCGCTCACCAGCGTGGCGCCGAGATTCAGGTTCATCTCGGCGCCGAAGATCCCGGCCGCTTGGCGGGTGAGATGCAGCTCGCTCAGACCCGCGATGGTATCGCCCGCGTCGATCACCGTGACGGCGACACCGAGCCGGGCCATCGCCTGAGCGATCTCGATCCCGACCGCGCCGGCCCCCAGGATGGCCAGCGAGTCCGGCAGATCGGGCATCTCGAACAAGGTATCGGTGGTGAGGAGGCGATCGCCGAGGCCGCGCAGGGGCCCCGGCACGATCGGGCTCGATCCCGTGGCGATGATGGCGGCCCGGAACCGGATCCGCAGGCCCTCTCCGACTGCGAGCGTCCGGGCGTCCACGAAGCGGGCGCTGCCGCGAATGCGCGCGTCTTCCGGCAAGTCGTCCTGGCCCTCGAGGACGCTGCCGACGAAGCGGTCGCGCTCGGCGCGGAGGCGCGCCAGCACGGCGGGTCCGTCCACGGCGACCTCCCGCACACGAATTCCGAACAGATCGGTGTTGCGCGCCGCATGGGCGGCAGTCGCGGCGGCGATCAGCAGTTTGGAGGGCATGCAACCGACCCGCGCGCAGGTCGTGCCGCCGGGGCCGCGCTCGATCAGGACGGCGTGGGCGCCGGCTTCGGTGGCGGCGCGATAGGCGGCAAGCCCGGCTGTTCCGGCGCCGATCACCGCGACGTCGCACACCAGCTCGCCCATCATTCCCCCGAATCACCTGCCGGGGCCCAAGTCTTACGGCTGAGGTTCGTTCCGCCTGCGCGCACGAGCCTCACCTAGACTGAGGTGCCTACGGGCAGCTCGGATCGCAGCCGGACCAATGTGCGGTGCGACATCCCCCCTCCCGGCGGGGGTAAGGGGAATCGCTGCCGCTCGATCGGGGGCGCGGCGGCAGCGTTACACCCCGCGGCCGGGCGCCGTTCCGCCGAGGTGGAACACCCGATGCGGCACCAGCTCGCCGCGCTCGACGTCGCCGACGGCAACAAGGATGCCGGCACAGGTGGCGAAGGCCTTGCCCTCCACGGGGGCGTCCCGGCCGCGCAGGATCACCGGCTGGCCACGCATCAGGCGCAGGCCGAGATCCCGGGACACAGCGACCTCCGGGATCGCGTCGAGCGCCGTCTCCACCGGGCGCAGATAGGCGAGTGCCGCCTCGGGGGTGCCCTCCGACAGGGTGGCGACCGGGCAGGACTCGGCTTCGGAGAACGGTCCCACACGGGTGCGGCGCAGGGCCGCCACGTGACCGTAGCAACCGAGCATCCGACCGAGATCCCGGGCGAGCGCGCGGACATAGGTGCCCTTGCCACACTCGGCCTCGATCACGGTCCGCTCTCCGTCATGTTCGATCACAGCGAGTCGGTCGATCTGCACGGGACGGGCGACGAGTTCCACGATCTCACCCTCCCGGGCGAGATCGTACGCGCGCTCGCCCTGGATCTTGATCGCAGAGTAACGCGGCGGCACCTGCTCGATGGCGCCCACAAAGGCCGGCAGCGCGGCCTCGACCGCGGCGCGATCCGGCCGGGCTTCGCTGGTCGCGACGGGACGGCCCTCGGCGTCGTCCGTGTCGGTCTCGACGCCCCACTGAACCGTGAACCGGTAGGCCTTGCGGCCGTCCATCACGAAGGGAACGGTCTTGGTCGCCTCGCCGAGCGCGATCGGCAGGATGCCGGAAGCCAGCGGATCGAGGGTGCCGGCATGGCCGGCCTTCTTGGCGTTGAAGGCACGCTTCACCACCGCGACTGCGTGGGTCGAGGTCATACCGACATGCTTGTCGAGGATTACCCAGCCCGACACGTCCTGGCGCTTGGGGCGGTCGGGGCGCGGTCCACGCTGCGGGCGACGGCCCTCCGGGGGCCGGCGCTCACCGACCGAGCCGCCGGCCGGGCGCTCGCCCTGCGGATGATCTTCGATGGAAACCGTCATGTCCTCGCGTCCCCCGGGGTCGTGCCCCGTCCCATTCTCGTTCGGTTTTCGGGGTCAATGCCCCGGCCCGGTCTCCGGTTCGCCGCCGTCCTGCTCGTCGCCGTCCTGGCCGTGATCGAGGTCGCGCTGCACGCGCTCGTCCCGCAGCAACCGGTCGATCCGCGCCGCCTCGTCGAAGGTCTCGTCGCGACGGAAACGCAGCTCCGGCGCGAATTTCAGGTTCACCCGCCGTGCCACCTCCTGGCGCAGCACCTTCCGGTGCCGTTCCAGGGCAGCGATCACCGGCGCCTCGTCGAGGCCGCCGAGCGGCATCACGTAGGCGGTCGCGAGCTTCAGGTCGGGTGACATCCGCACCTCCGGCACGGTCACGACATGCGTACCGAGCACAGGGTCCTGGATGTCGCCGCGTTGGAGCACCTCTGCGAGCGCATGGCGGATGAGTTCGGCCACGCGCTGCTGGCGCTGCGAGGGGCCGGTGGTGGTCGGTTTCTGGGCCATTCTGTCTCGGGCCGGCGCCCCGCAGGTGGCCGGCTCACGTCCTGAAAAAAGAAAAGACGGCCGCGGCAGGTGCCGCGACCGCCCTGTCCGGACGGGTCCGGAGCCTTAGAGGGTGCGGCGGATCTCCTCGACCCGGTAGCACTCGATCGTGTCACCCGCGCGCATGTTCTCGAAGTTCTCGAAGGCCATGCCGCAATCCTGGCCGGAGGTGACTTCCTTCGCGTCGTCCTTGAAGCGCTTGAGCGTCTTCAGCTTGCCCTCGTGGATCACCACGCTGTCGCGGATCAGGCGGACATAAGCGCCGCGCTCCACGATGCCGTCCTGAACGCGGCAGCCCGCGACCTTGCCCACCTTCGAGACCTCGAACACCTCCTGGATGGTCGCCTCGCCGAGGCGCTCCTCCCGCAGGGTCGGCGGCAGCATGCCCGACAGCGTGGCTTTGATGTCGTCCACGAGGTCGTAGATGATGTTGTAGTAGCGGATCTCGATGCCGGCGCGCTCGGCGGCCTCGCGGGCCTCCTTGAGGGCACGCACGTTGAAGCCGATGATCACCGCCTTGGAGGCCTGCGCCAGGGTGATGTCCGACTCGGTGATGCCGCCGACGCCCGCCAGAAGGATTCGGGCCGCGACCTCGTCGTTGCCGAGCTTCTCCAGGGCACCCGAGATCGCCTCCACGGAGCCCTGCATGTCGCCCTTGATGACGACCGGGAGTTCCTTGCGGCCGGCGCCTTCCTTGAGGTCGCGCATCATGTCGACCAGCGAGCGATTGGCACCGCCGGTACGCGCATTCTGGCGCTCGCGCTTCTGACGGGCGCGGTACTCGGTGACCTCACGGGCACGCGCCTCGCTCGGGACCACGGTCACGCGGTCGCCGGCATCGGGCGTGCCGTTGAAGCCCAGCACCTCCACCGGAACCGAAGGCCCGGCGTACTGCACGTTGTCGCCGAGGTCGTCGATCAGGGCGCGGACGCGGCCCCACTCGGCGCCTGCCACGACGATGTCGCCGGTGAACAGGGTTCCGCGCTGGACCAGGACCGTCGCCACGGGACCACGCCCGCGATCGAGCTGTGCCTCGATGACCGTACCCTCACCGTCGCGCTTCTCGTTGGCGCGCAGGTTCATGATCTCGGCCTGGATCTGGATACCCTCCAGAAGCTCCGGCAGACCGTCGCCGGTCTTGGCCGAGACCTCGAATTCGAGGGTCTCACCGCCCATCGACTCGACCTGGATGTCGTGCTGGAGCAGCTCGGTGCGGACCCGCTCCGGCTTGGCATCCGGCTTGTCGATCTTGTTGACCGCGATGATCATCGGGACGCCGGCCGCCTTGGCGTGCTGAATGGCCTCGATCGTCTGGGGCATGACGCCGTCATCGGCCGCCACCACGATCACCACGATGTCGGTGACCTTGGCGCCGCGGGCGCGCATCGACGTGAACGCCGCGTGGCCCGGGGTGTCGATGAAGGTGATCATGTCGCCGGACGGCGACGCGACCTGATAGGCGCCGATGTGCTGGGTGATGCCGCCGGCCTCGCCATCGACCACGTTCGCCTTGCGGATCGCATCGAGCAGCGAGGTCTTGCCGTGATCGACGTGACCCATGATCGTGACCACCGGCGGACGGGGATCGAGATCCTCCTCCAGATCCGGCTCGTCGGACGACAGACCCTCTTCCACGTCGGACTCGGCGACGCGGCGGACCGTGTGGCCGAGTTCCTCGGCGATGAGCTGCGCGCTGTCCGAGTCGATCACGTCGGTGATCTTGTGGATCTCGCCCTGCTTCATCAGCATCCGGATCACGTCCACGGCCCGCTCCGACATGCGGTTGGCGAGTTCCTGGATGGTGATCGACTCGGGGATCGTCACCTCGCGGGACAGCTTCTCTTTCTGCTCGACATGGCCGCGACCGCTCATGCGCTGCTGGCGGCGGCGGAACGACGCCACCGAGCGCGTGCGCTCGTCCTCACCCGACGTGGCCGTCGCGATGGTCAGGCGGCCGCGGTTGCGGTCGCCGCCCGGCGACTTCGGGGTCTTGGGCGGTGCGATGATCTTGAGCGGCATGCCGGGACGGCGGATCACCCGCTTGGTCTCGGACTCGTCCTCGTTGGTCTGGGTCGCGCGGCCGGCGGGGCGCGCCGCCGCGCCGGCACCAGCGGGACGCGCCGCCGTGGTCGGCGTCGCGCTCTTCTCGGGCTCGGGCGCCGGGGCCGGGCGGGCCATGAAGTTGAGGTCGCGGGGCTTGCGCGAATCAGCCGTGATGGTCTTACGCGGCTCACCCGTCGACGGCCGCGGTGTCAGCGGCGGACGCGGGGCGGGCGCGGCTGTGGCGGCCGGCGCCGCCGGACGGGCACCAGCCGGCTGGCGCGGAGGCGCAGGGCGGGCCGGCGTAGCGGCGGCAGCCGGGCGAGCGGGTGCCGATGTCGCCACCGGTTGCGCGGGCGCAGGCGCCGGACTGGCCGCAGCGGCCGGGGCAGGTGCTGCAGCAGCAGGGGCCGCAGGAGCAGGTGCCTCCGAAACGGGCGCGGCGGCTGCCGCTTTCGAAGCCTCGGCGGCGGCCTGCTTGGCTGCCTCCTCGGCGGCCCGCGCGGCTTCCGCGGCGGCGGCCTTGCGCTCTTCCTCCTCGCGGCGGCGGGCCTCGGCGGCCTCCCGCTCGCGACGGGCCTGCTCTTCGGCCTCCTTGCGGCGCGCCTCGACCTCGGCTTCCGCCTTGCGGCGTGCCTCGGCCTCGCGGCGCTGCGCATCGGCCAGCGCGGCTGCGCGGGCAGCGCTCTCCTGCTCGCTTAAAGTCCGAAGCACGACGCCCGAGGCTGCCCGCTGGGCCGGACGCGGCGGTGGCGTCGTCGGCGCGGGGGCGGCCGGACGCGGCGCCGGTGCAGGTTCACGCGCCGGGGCGGCCGGCGCTGCGCCGATGACGCGGCGCTTCACCGTCTCGACCACGACCTGCTTGGAGCGGCCATGGGAGAAGCTCTGACGTACGGTTCCCGCCTCGATCGGCCGCTTGAGGGACAGCGGCTTCGGGGAAGTCCGATTCAGAGTCTTGTCGCCCGGGTTATTCGTATCGCTCATTCAGCCTGAACCCTGAGGGTTTCCATCGTCCCGTGAACCGACGCCCGGTGGCGCCAGTCAGATCATTCCTGCGTCGTCAACGTGAGGCTTCGTCGATCCCGCCGATTCGGGCTGGATCGGGCTCCCCGGTCGCCGCGGCGGCGCCCTCGAAGGAGCGTAGCCGACGCCAACGCGACAGGCAGCCGGCGGCTCCGGCTCCTGCGACGAGCGCAGCGTGTATCACATGATCCCGACCTAAGGCCATGTCCAATTCATCTTCGGACAGGTCATCGATGATCGGTATCCTTGAGATGGCTTCACCGTGGCGCCGGTACAAGGCCGCCGCGATCTTGCGCCGACCGTCCGCACTGGCTTCCGCGGCGTGGATCACCGCAACTGCGCGGGGATCGCCGCCGATCGCCGCCTCGACCTTCGAGAAGCCTGCCACGATGCAGCCTGCCTTGTTGGCGAGTGCGATGGCCTGCCGCAGATCCGCGCGCAGCCCGACTGCGATTCGGTCTGGCAGATCGGGATCGGCCGGGGCCGGCCCCTTGAAGGCCCGGGCGAACAGGTTTTTCCGCACGGCCGTAGCGACCGTGTCCCGCTGGGCGCTGACCCAGGCGCCGCGGCCTGGCAGCCGGGCGCGCAGATCGGGCACGACCCGCCCATCCGGCCCACGCACGAACCGGATCATCGCGTCCGGCGCCTGAGCGGCACGCGTGACGATGCAGGTCCGCTCGGGCGCGCGGCGGCCGGGGCCGGCATCCAGCCCTTCGCCTTCCGGTCCGCCCTCGGGCGGGTTGGCCTCGACCTCGCTCACCGCGCCTCCGCCGCCGGGACTCTCAGGCCTCGGCCTGGGCGGGGGCGGTCTGCTCGCCCTCGGTTCCGTCTTCAGCACCCTCCTCGGCCTCCGGCTCCGGCAGGGCCTCGATCCAGCCGGCCTTGAGGCGGGCGGCCATGATCAGGGCCTCGGCCTCGGCGCGGGACAGGTCGAATCCGTCGAGATAGCCCGCGTGGCGCACGGCCTCGGGGCCGCGACCCTCGGTGTAGCCGACGAGGTCGTCGGTGGCGCAGCCCGCCAGATCCTCGATCGACTTCACGTCGTTCTCGCCGAGCGCCACCATCATGGGCGTGGTGACGCCCTCGATCTCGCGCAACTCGTCGGCGACGCCCAGCTCGGTGCGGCGGGCATCGTGCTCCTGCTCGATCCGTGCGAGGTGGTCCTGCGCGCGGGCCTGGATCTCGGCGCCGGTCTCCTCGTCGAGACCCTGGATCCCGGATAGCTCCTGGGTGTCGACGTAGGCGATCTCCTCGACGTTCCGGAAGCCTTCCGCGGCAAGGAGCTGGCCGACGGTCTCGTCGACGTCGAGCGCCTCCATGAACACCTGGGTCCGCTCGGCGAACTCCTTCTGGCGGCGCTCCGATTCTTCGGCCTCGGTCAGGATGTCGATGTCCCAGCCGGTGAGCTGCGAGGCCAGACGCACGTTCTGGCCGCGGCGGCCGATCGCCAGCGACAGCTGGTCGTCCGGCACCACCACCTCAATGCGGTCGGCCTCCTCGTCGAGCACCACCTTCACCACCTCGGCGGGCTGGAGAGCGTTGACGATGAAGGTTGCCTCGTCCTCCGACCACGGGATGATGTCGATCTTCTCGCCCTGAAGCTCGCCGACCACCGCCTGCACGCGCGATCCGCGCATGCCCACGCACGCGCCGACCGGGTCGATGCTGCCGTCGCGGGAGATCACCGCGATCTTCGCGCGGGAGCCCGGATCGCGAGCCACCGCCTTCACCTCCACGATGCCGTCGTAGATCTCGGGCACTTCCTGGCCGAACAGCTTGGCCATGAACTGAGGATGCGAGCGCGACAGGAAGATCTGCGGGCCGCGGACTTCCGAACGCACGTCGAACAGGTAGGAGCGGATGCGGTCGCCCGGCCGGAAGGTCTCGCGCGGGATCATCTCGTCCCGCCGCACGATGCCCTCGCCGCGGCCGAGATCGACGATCACGTTGCCGTACTCCACGCGCTTGACGATGCCGTTCAGGATCTCGCCGATCCGGTCCTTGTACTCGTCGAACTGGCGCGCGCGCTCGGCGTCGCGCACCTTTTGGACGATGACCTGCTTGGCCGATTGCGCGGCCACGCGCCCGAAATCGAAGGGCGGCAGGGTGTCGGAGATCACGTCGCCGACCAGCGCGCCCGGATTGTAGCGGCGGGCCTGATCCAGGGTGATTTCGCGGGCGTCGTTCTCGACCTCGTCGACGACCAGGAGGTGGCGCGACAGGCGCAACGCCCCGGTCTTGTTGTCGATCTCGGCGTGAACGTCGGTCTCGGCGCCGTAGCGGGAGCGCGCGGCCTTGGCGATCGCTTCCTCCATCGCGTCGATCACGATGGAGCGGTCGATCACCTTCTCGCGGGCGACCGCGTCGGCGATCTGGAGGAGTTCGAGCCTGTTGGCGCTGACGACGGCCATCGGTGTCGGTCCTTCTCTTCCGTCAAATCTTCGGGCCGGCCGCGGGGCGGTCGACGCTTGAGGTCTCAGTGCAGCGAGTCGCGATCCTTGATCCGAGACGCCTTGGTCACGACCGCCTTCTTCGGACCGGTCCGGACCGGATGCTTGGGCTTGGCTGCCGGGCTGGCTTTCTTCGGCCCCTGCGGGCGGAACGGGCCGCGCGCGGGCGGCGTCGCATCTTCCTCGGCGGGCTCGCCGTCCTCGGCCTCGTCGGCCTCGTCGTCGGCGGGCGGACCACCGCGGCGGAGCGATTCGCGGATGAGCTCGTCGGTCAGGACGAGATGGGCTTCGGCGAGGTCCTTCAGCGGCAGGTCGATCCGGCTCGGCAGGCCTTCCTTCACATCGGGCAGATCGATCGGGACGGTGAGCCCCACCGGATCCGGCGCGCAAAGGATGCCGCGAAAGCGTTTGCGGCCGTCGAGCGGCGGGCTCAGCTCGACCTTGGCCTCGTACCCCACCCAGCGGGCGAAATCCGAGACCCGCACCAGCGGTCGGTCGATCCCCGGCGAGGACACTTCCAGATTGTAGGCGCCGCCCACCGGATCGTCGACATCGAGGAGCGGCGAGATCGTGCGGCTCACCGCCTCGCAGTCGGTGATGGTGAAGCTGCCATCCGGCCGCTCCGCCATGATCTGTACGGTACAGCCGTTGATGTTGTTGACCTTCACCCGGACCAGCCGGAAGCCGAGGCCCTGGAGGGGCCCCTCGATCGCCTGCGCAACGCGCGCGGCGACCCCCGTCTCTCGGACGAGACGCTTCTCGGACAGATCCGCTTCGATCTCGGACGACATGTGTGGTGGTGAACACCCTTCGCGGCGTTCTGCGTGGCTCGCCCGCGCTGTGCGGCGAAAAAGACGTGCGGCGAAAAAAAAGAGCGGACCCGGTGGGGCCCACTCCCGAACCGCAGCCTCTCGACTGCCATCAGAACTGTTGACGGCTAGATAGCCGCGGATCGACAGGAGCGCAAGGGTGCCGGAATGCCGGCCGGCCCTCTTCTCGCAGCGCGATGGGACTGATGTCTGATGCCTACGCTCAGACGAGGGCGCTCAGAGTCCGAGTTCGCTATGCGACCCGATACGGACGAGATGCAGCTTGGGTCGCTCAGCCGCCGGGTCCGATGGCTCACCAGATTTTCGATAGATCAGGACCAGATCCGGCTTGATGTGGCAGTCGCGGTGATACTTCCATGTGCCACCGAGCGGGTGATCGACCATGTGCGGTGGAAGCGGGTGATCATCGGCGAGCAGATTGACCGCTGCGAGCAAGTCGGCCCGCACCGTTGCACGATGCCGCCCCTTCTGCTCGCGCTTCATGTCCTTCTTGAACTGCCCGGTGATAACGACATCACGTTTGCTGCGCGTGGCAGAGTCCGGCGCGGCCGGGTCGTCAGTCGGCGTCAAGGGCCGCGAGGAGGTTCGACGGATTGCCGACATGGATCACGTCGCCGGCGAGATCGGCCCGCAGGGCCGCGCTCGTCTCCTCATTGGGGACGAGCGGATCGAAGGGCAGGCGCCTGTCGGCTACCACGCGATGGAGCATCAGGCGGAAGGCCTCGGACAGGGAGAGACCGACCGCGCCGAGGACGGCCTCGGCCTCCAGCTTCACCTGCGCATCGACCTGCACCCGGACGGCTCTGGTCCGTGGCGCCGGCTTCGTCTTGGCCTTTGTTTGAGCGGACGCCATCGGCCTCCTCCTGCGCCCGAATTGTACCACGGCAGACCGAGCCGACAATGACGACGCCGGAAGGATCTTGGCTGATTGCGATCAGCCGCTCCGCGGCACCCGCCCCTCGAGCGGATAGGCCGGATCGTTGTAGCCCGGCGTCGTCGGGTGCCCCGCCGCCACGAACCCGTCCACCAGCGCCTCGTCCTCGGGGGTGAAGGCGTAGTCGAGGGCGCCGAGGTACTCCTGCCACTGTGCCTCCGTCCGCGGCCCCGCGATGACGCCGGTGATGAGGCAGTTGTTCAGCACCCACGCGGTGGCGAACTGGCCGGCCGTGATGCCGCGGACCTCGGCGTGCTCCTTGAGCGTCCGGGCGATGCGCAGGGATTCCGGCCGCCACTCGGTCTGCATCATCCGCGTGTCCTGCCGGCCGGCGCGGGATTCGGCCGGCGGCGGCGCGTCGGGATCGTACTTGCCGGTAAGCACGCCGCGGGCGAGCGGCGAGTACGGCACGACGCCGAGCCCGAAATGCGCGCAGGCCGGCAGGTGCTCTGTCTCGGGCATGCGGTTGAAGGCGTTGTAGTAGGGCTGGCTCACCACCGGCCGGTCGATGCCGAGTTCGTCGCAGAGTCGGCAGATCTCGGCGACCCGCCAGGACCGGTGATTCGACACGCCGAAATGCCGGATCTTGCCGGCCCGCACCAAGTCGGCCATCGCGCGCACGGTCTCGGCCAGCGGCGTGTCGTGGTCCTCCCTGTGGAGGTAGTAGATGTCGATGACATCGGTCCCGAGCCGGCGCAGGCTGTCCTCGGCGGCCTTCATCACGTGGACGCGCGACAGGCCGCGATCGTTGACCCCCGGCCCGGTCGGATTGGCGACCTTGGTGGCCAGGATCCAGGCGTTGCGCTCAGGCCCGATGGCCCGTCCGGTGATCTCCTCCGAACGGCCCTCCGTGTAGACGTTGGCCGTATCGATAAAGTTGACCCCCGCCTCCCGGGCGCTGGCGACGATGCGGCCGGCGGTGGCCTCGTCGGTGGGGCCGCCGAACATCATCGTGCCGAGGCAGATCGGCGAGACCTTGAGGCCGGAGCGGCCGAGATTGCGGTACTGCATGGGATCCATCCGGTGTCCGTCGCCCCGCTATCTCGCCGCAGCGCGGCCGAGGTCAACCACACAGGTCAACCCGGCCTGTAACCGTAGCGGCCCCGCGGCGAACCGACCCGTGACGGCACCCACGCCCCAAGGCAGCCGTTCCCGGGGGCCTGTTCGCGCTCCATCCACCGATCAAAGCCCCGTTCGCCAGCCATGACCGACCGCCTCGCCGGCTCCCTCGGCATCCCCCTCCCCTGGCTCGACCGGGCCGGACGCCTCTCATGGCTGAAGCTTGCGGTGTTCGCGGGCTGCATCGCGCCGGCCCTGTACCTCGCCGCCGCCTACCGGCTTGACGCGCTCGGCGCCAAGCCGATCACCGCTCTGATCCACGCCACCGGCGAATGGGCGGTGCGCTTCCTGCTGTTTTCCCTGGCGATCTCGCCCCTGCGCCGCATCGCCGAATGGCCGAAGGTGCTGGTGGTCCGGCGCATGCTCGGCATCACCGTGATGGCCTACGCGGTGGCCCACCTCACCCTCTACGCCGTCGATCAGAACCTGATTCTCACCAAGATCGTCTCCGAGATCGCGCTCCGGCTCTATCTGACCATCGGCTTCGTGGCGCTGATCGGCCTGATCGCCCTGGGGCTGACCTCGACCGATGCGGCGATCCGCAACCTCGGCTCGAACTGGAACCGGCTGCACCGGCTCGTCTACACGATCGCGGTGCTGGCGCTCGTCCACTACTTCCTGCAATCGAAGATCGACGTCAGCGACCCGGTCTTCTCGGCCGGGCTGTTCCTGCTGCTGATGGGCTGGCGGGTGATGCGGCGGTTCAAATGGCCGGAGCGGCCCTGGTCGCTTCTGCTGCTCGCGGTCGTTGCCGGGCTCGCCACCGCGGCCCTGGAGGCGGCGTGGTATGGGCTTGCCAGCGGCGTCCCGGCCAGCCTCGTGCTCGCCGCCAATCTGGATTTTTCAGGCCCGATCCGACCCGCCTGGTGGGTACTGGCGGTCGGCCTGGTCCTGCCGGCGACGGCCCTCGTGCGCGGCAAGACGGCACGGACGGTGGGGCAGTCTTCAGGCGGACGGCCGGCCTCCCCGGCGCGGCGGCCCACCCCCAAGGAAGCGGTGCCGGAACCCTTGTCGCCGCAGGCCTGATGCCGCAGAACCCGCGACCGGCCCCCTCCATCGACGGTCCGGGCCGCAGCGGAGCTTGTCAGGACGCCATGCGCGGCACTCTTCTCCTTATCGCGAGCCTGCTCGTACCCGGTGCCGCTCAGGCGGCCCCGAATGCGGCGCCACCGGCCCCCGCCGCGAAGCCCGCCAAGGCCGCACCCCCGGCTGCGGCTCCGGCGGTCGCAACCTGCACCCCGCCCGAGCCGCCGCCCGCCTCCGCGCGCCCAGCGAAACCCGCGCTGCCGGATAAGCCGGCCTGCCTCGACGCCAAGGAAGGCTGCCCGGGCTGGGAGGCCTACAGCTACAACGACGCGATCAAGGCCTATAATCTGCAGGCGCAGGCCTTCCGGCCCATCGCCGACGCCTACCTGCAGAAGCTCAACGCCTACGTGAAGGCGAGCGGCGAGTACGCGCAGTGCGAAGTGAACGCGATGCAGAAGTAGCCGGCTGAACGGCGGCCAACAGGCGCTCTGGCGGCGGTTCAGGCCGCTAGGCGCAACCTCCTGTGAATGGCCGCGATCCCCGCGCGCCCGATCACGCCGAGGCCACCCGTGCCCGCCCGTCGTCTCCCCATCCGTACCGGTTTTCTAGCCCTGCTCCTCGCCGCCGGCCCGGCGTTGGCTGCCGATTTCGATGGTCCCTATCCACCGGAGCACCGCTGGGGCGGCCCGGTTCAGGAGGACGGGCCCGAGCATCGGCCCCCGCCGCCGCCCCCGCGTCCCGAGCCGGAGTTCCGCGGGTCGCGCTTCACCGCGGCGCCCCCCGAGGCATGCCGGGAATTCGTCCGGCGCCGGTTCGATCCGGACGGCGCGCCGGTCGTGCGCCGGGTGCGGGTCTGTGACGAGCCGAGCTTCGAGCGCGGCCCGCCCCCGCCGCCTCCGCTCCCGGAGGACGTCCCGCCCCGGCGCTGGGGCAGGCCGCACTGGGGCGGGCCGGGATGGGACGGTCCGCGCCGCTGGTAGAGCGCGCCGACCCGTTCAGATGCGGGCGGGCGCCTTCTTGAGGGCGGCCGCGAAGGCCTTGAGCTGGCGGTTCAGGTCCGTCAGCTCGTTCAGCGCGATGGTCTTGTGACCGTCGCGGACCGCGCGCTCGATATCCTCGACCTGCGTGGCGACGAGGCGGCGGATGGCGTCGGCAACATGGTGGCGGTTCATCGTTTCGAGCGTCTCGTGCGAGCGTCCTGACGGGCCTCAACGGACGGCCGGGATACGGCCGTCGACACGGCTCGGTGATAGGTCGGTAGGCTTAACCGTTGGTGTCCGAACCGCGCCCATCCACACCCGATCCAAGGACTTTGGACCTACGGGCGGCCGCGCATCTCGGCACGCCGCATCGGCATCGCGTCGACGGTTGAAAACAGCCGCTTGGGCGGGATCGGCGCGGCCGCGGTCAGCTTGGCGCCACCGTCCTTGCCAACCAGGACGGCCCGGAAGCTATCGTCCGGCAGCCCGAGCGCGGCCCGCAGGGTGCGCGCCTCGGCACCGGAGCCCACCGCCTCCAGCACGACGAGATCGCGCTCGGCGATGCCCTCGCGGACCGGCCCTAGGGCGGCACGCTGGGCCGTGAGTTGCGCGTCGGCGGCATCGGGCGCCGACAGGACCAGCACGCGGTAACGGTCCCGATAGGTGTCGAGGGGCGCCGCGGAGGCCGCCATCGTCAAAGCCGCGAGTCCGAGGCCGAGTGCCGTCCTGCGCATATCGTGCCTTCGAATCATGAGCCGGTACAACGCGCGATCCGGCCCGGAGATCGCCCGACGCCTTTGCGGATGACGGCGGACGCCCCAGATCGGGGCAGGCCGCCAGTCTCCGGGAGTCTTCTCATGACCGCCATGAACCGCCGCATCGTCCTGGCCTCGCGCCCCCACGGCGAGCCGCGCCCCGAGAATTTTCGTCTGGAGGAGGTGCCGGTGCCGCAGCCCGGCCCCGGCCAGATCCTGCTGCGCACGCGCTGGCTGTCGTTGGATCCCTACATGCGCGGCCGGATGAGCGATGCGAAATCCTACGCGGCGCCCGTAGAGATCGGCGCGCCGATCACCGCCGAGACTGTGGGCGAGGTGGTCGTCTCGAACCATCCGGACTTCGCCGAGGGCGATCTGCTCACCGCCTTCGCGGGCTGGCAGGAGTACTTCGTCACGGACGGCAAGGGCTCGCGCAGGGTCGACCCCGCCGCGGCGCCGCCCTCGACGGCTCTGGGCGTGCTCGGGATGCCGGGCATGACCGCCTATACCGGCCTCCTCAATATCGGCCGTCCCAAGGCCGGCGAGACCGTGGTGGTGGCCGCCGCCGCGGGTCCGGTGGGCTCGCTGGTCGGTCAGATCGCCAAGCTGAAGGGCGCCCGGGCCGTCGGGATCGCGGGCGGGCCGGACAAGTGCCGCTATCTCACCGAGGAACTCGGCTTCGACGCCGCCGTGGACCATCGCGGCGACGACCTGCCGGGGGCGCTGGCCGCTGCCTGCCCCAGGGGCATCGACGTCTATTTCGAGAATGTCGGCGGCGCGGTCTTCGCGGCCGTGATGCCGCTGCTCAATCCCTTCGCGCGGATCCCGGTCTGCGGCCTCGTCTCGGCCTACAACGCCACCGAGGTCCCGCCCGGGCCCGACCGTCTGCCGGGCCTGATGCGCGCGGTGCTGACCAACCGCCTCCACATCCAGGGCTTCATCGTCTGGGACTTCGCCGATCAGGCCGAGACCTTCCGCCAGGAGGTCGGCGGCTGGATCCGGGAGGGCCGCGTCCATTATCGCGAAGATGTGGTCGAGGGTCTGGAGAAGGCGCCCGCGGCCTTCATCGGCCTGTTGAAAGGCCGCAATTTCGGCAAGCTGGTCGTGCGCGTCTCCTGACGCCGGCTTGCCGCCATTTCAGAACAGATATAGAACATGTAGATCCGACGACACTGCGGAAAGCGGGCACAAGCTCGAACCGCTGGTTGCCGCTCCGGAGGCCCGGGCGCATGGTTCGCGCGCCGCCGGGCAGGTGCCCTGTGAGATCCGTACGGTAAGGAGAGAAGCATGGCGGGCAGCGTCAACAAGGTGATTCTGGTGGGCAATCTGGGGCGCGACCCCGAGATGCGCCGCCTCGGCTCGGGCGATCCGGTGTGCAACCTGCGGATCGCCACCTCGGAGTCCTGGAAGGACAAGGCGAGCGGCGAGCGCAAGGAGAAGACCGAGTGGCACTCGGTCGTGATCTACAACGACAACCTCGCACGGGTCGCCGAGCAGTACCTGCGCAAGGGCTCGAAGGTCTACATCGAGGGTCAGCTCCAGACCCGGAAGTGGACCGACAATTCCGGCGTCGAGAAGTACACGACCGAGGTGGTGCTTCAGCGCTTCCGCGGTGAGATGACGATTCTCGATGGGCGTGGCGGCGGCGGCGGTGAATTCGCCGGCGAGGACGAGGGTGGCGGACAGATCAGTCGTGGCGGCGACCGCGGCGGCGACCGGGGTGGGGACCGCGGCGGCGATTTCGGCGGCGGTGGCGGCCGGGCTCAGGGCGGCGAGCGCCGTCCGGCACCCGCTTCTTCGGGCAGCGGTGGCGGCGGCGGCCGCGGCGGCTACGACCTCGACGACGACATCCCGTTCTAGGCTTCGTCGCGGCTCAGCACCCCAGACATCGGAGACCTACGACAGGGCCAGGACTCGATCCTGGCCCTGCGCGCTACTTCTCGCGAAAGGCGCGACGGGCCTGATCGACCAGGGGCTTCGTCAGGTAGGACAGGACGGTCCGGTCGGCCGTGCGGATGAACGCCTCCACGGGCATGCCGGGCATCAGCTTGGCCCCGTCGAGCTTGGCAAGCTCGTCCTTCGTCACGCCGAGCCGGACGAGGTAGTAGAAGCTGCCGGTCCGCTTGTCCTCGCTGACGTCGGCGGCGATCCGGGTGACCCGGCCGTTGAGTTCCGGCGTGGTCCGCTGGTCGAAGCTCGGGAAGCGCAGGCCCGCGCCTTGGCCCGTCTGGAGCCGGTCGATGTCCTGGGGCGCGACGCGAACCTCGGCCACGAGCGAATCCGCATTCGGCACGATCAGCAGGATCGACTCGCCCGGGGCGATCACGCCGCCGCGGGTGTGGACCGCGAGTTCGTGCACGTAGCCGGTCTGCGGCGCGCGGATCTCGATGCGCTGGAGCTGATCGAAGGCGGTGATCTTCTGCTCCATCAGGGTCGCGGTCTTGGCGCGGTTCTCGGCCAGCTCCTTGCCGACCTCGCTGCGCAAGTTCTGTTCGAGCTGGATGATCTGCAATTCGGTCTCGGAGACCTTGCCCCGTGTCTGGGCGATGCTGGCTACGAGGACGCCGCGCTCGCCCTTGAGCCGGGACATGTCGCGCTGGAGGCTGGTGAGCCGCGTCAGCTGGATCAGGTTCTTCTTCCAGAGCTCCTCGACCCCGGCGTATTCCCGGCCGATAATCGCGGTCTCCTGCTCCTTCGCGGCGGCCTGCTCGACCAAGCCCTTAATTTCTTTGTTGAGCTGCCCGATCCTCTCGCGCAGCTGCGCCTTCTGGCCCTGAAGCGCCTCGCGGCGGAAGCGGAACAGCTTGCGCTCCCCGTCGATGATCCGCCCGACCTCGGGCCCCGCCGCGTTGAGCTCGGCCGGGATCGCGAGATCCGGTCGACCGTCGCGCTCGGCCTCCAGGCGGGCGTTGCGCGCGGCGATCTCCCACAGGCTCTTGGTGACGCTGTCGTAGGTGGCGCGCGTCGCCGTCGCATCGAGGCGCACCAGCAGGTCGCCTGCCCGGACGCGGTCGCCCTCCTGAACCGGCAATTCGGCCACGACGCCGCCGGTGGGATGCTGAACCTTCTTGATGTTGCTCTCGACCACGAGCGAGCCGGTGGCGATGATGGCGCCGGACAGGTCCGTGGCCGCGGTCCAGGCGCCCACGCCGGTGGCTACGGCGATCACGGCGGCCACCCCGGCGATGTGGCGGCGCAGGGAGCGGCGCGTCCCGTCGGTCGGGTCGGCATCCCGGGCGGGGGGATCGTGGTCCTTGGTCATGCGACCCTCGTGGGTGTCTGCCGGGTCAGGGCGCCGAGCTTCGCCAGGACCTCGTCGCGCGGCCCGTGCAGCTGCACGCGCCCATCGCCGAGCACCAGGATCCGGTCGACCGCGGCCAGGGCGCTGGGCCGGTGGGCGATCACCACCACGATGCCGCCGCGGGCGCGCACACCCTGGACGGCCGCCGACAGGGCCCGGTCGCCATCGACGTCGAGGTTGGAGTTCGGCTCGTCGAGGACGATCAAAAAAGGATCGCCGAAGAGAGCCCGCGCGAGGGCGATCCGCTGACGCTGCCCACCCGAGAGTCCGAGCCCGCCCACGCCGCCGACCCGGGCGTCGTATCCGCCCGGTAGCCGGAGCACGACCTCGTGGACGCCCGCAGCCTTGGCGGCGGCCAGCAGGGCCTCGGGATCGGGCGCCGGATCGAACCGGGTGATGTTCTCGGCGATCGTCCCGTCGAACATCTCGGTATCCTGCGGCAGGTAGCCTATCGCGCGGCCGAGATCGTCGGGATCCCACTGGTCTAGGGCCGCCCCGTCGAGGCGGATCACGCCGCGGCTCGGCCGCGCCAGCCCGACCAGGGCGCGGGCGAAGGTCGATTTGCCGGAGCCGCTGGCGCCGATCACGCCGAGCGCGCTGCCGGGCGCGAGGGCGACGTTCACGTCGTGCAGAACGAGCGTGTCGGTGCCCGGTACGGCGATCGACAGGGCGGTCACGCGCAGGCTCTCGCGCGGGGCCGGCAGGGGCGTCGGGGCGGTCGGCTCGCGCAGGGGCAGGAAGGCGACGAGCCGGCCCCACGCTTGCCGGGCGGCCGTGAACGATTTCCAGTTGGCGATCGCGAGGTCGACCGGCGCCAGCGCCCGGGCCGACAGGATCGTGGCGGCGAGCATCACCCCGGCGGTCGCCTCCTCACGCACGACCAGCAGCGCCCCGAGGCCGAGGATGCCGGATTGCAGCAGCGTGCGCAGCAGGCGTGCCGTCGTGCCGAAGCCGATGGCGAGGTCGTTCCCCCGGGTCGCCACGTCGAGGTTCCGGCGCGTCCGGACCTGCCAGATCGACGCGATGCGGGAGCGCATCCCGAGGGCCGAGAGCAGCGGCGCGGTCCGGTGCGCCATGTCGGTGAAGGACCGGCGCTCGCCCGCCACGCGGACGGCCTCCTGGGTGACGGCGGCCGAGGCCCAGTCGGTCAAGACCGTCAGGACGCAGAGGAACAGGGCGCCCCCGGCGATTGCCGCCCCGAGCCAGGGATGGAACAGGAAGCAGACCGCGACGTAGAGCGGCACCCAGGGCAGGTCGAAGAAGGCGCTCACCGCCATGCTCGACACGAAGCCGCGCACGGTATCGAGGTCGCGCAGGGCCTGGGGTCCCTCGTCGCTGCGCGGCATCTCGGAGCCGCGGGCCAGCAGCGTGCGGAAGATCCGGTGGCCGAGGCGCTCGTCGATGAGGCGTCCGAACCGCGACAGGATCCGCGCGCGGAAGATCTCGAAGACGCTCTGGATCACCAGCAGCATCAGCGTGATGCCGGCGAGGCCGACCAGCGTGGCGATGCTCCGGCTCGGCAACACCCGGTCGTAGACCTGCAGCATGAAGATCGGCGCGGTCAGCATCAGCAGGTTGATCAGGCCGCTGACCACCATCACGGTGATCAGGCAGGCGCGCCCGGCTTGGAGGGCGGCCCAGAACTCGCGACGCCTCGCAACACGCAACACGCGCTCGTCGGTCACAGGTACTTCCCCGGTTGCTCGGTGTGGCGCGGCGACGGCGATAACGGCCCCCGCCGCGACTGCGGCGGGGGCTCTCGGCCTCAGAGGCCGAGCAGGTGCAGACCGCTGGTGGTGGTGTGCGGGGTCGGGTCGGTGTGCTGGACATCGGCGTGGCCGCCGAGATCGAGCGTGACGATCCCGAGATCGATGCTGGCGCCATGGGACGCCCCGGCATCGGCCGAGCCCGCATGCGTGGCCGAGACAACGCTGGCGAGCTGGCCGACCAGGGCATCCGCGCCGCCGCCGCTGGTCTGCGGCAGCTGGATGCTGTCACCGCTCAGCAGGTTCGCCGTCGCCAGGCTCGGTTGATCGGCACCCACCGCGACCGCGCTCACCTGAACGGTGTGAGCCGGATCGGCGGAGGGCGTGAGGATCGCGGCGTCCGCCACCGGTGCTGTGGTCGCCGGCCCTGCGGACACGTCGACCAGCGGGTGCGTCCCGGCGCCGCCGTCGCCGATCGTGCCGCCGGTGAGGGTGCCGAGCAGGGTGCCGGCCGCATTTCCGGTGGTCCCGGACCCGACCGAGCCCAAAGCCGTCGTCACCGGGGTCAGGACGCCGTCGAGAACCGCGCCCGATCCCGCGCCACCGCCTGCGGGGATGAGACCCGTCACCGAGCCCAGGACCCCGCCGGCCGCATCCGCGATATGACCGACGTCGCTCACGATCTGCCCCGCTGCCGGCACGCTGCTTCCGGCCAGCACGGACCCGGGCAGGTTGACCACGTCGGTGACGAGGTTGCTCGTCTCGCCGAGCTCGCCAAGGCCCGCCGTGTTGCCGAGGTTGATGACGGCATGGAGCGGGTCGTTCAGCACCGGCACGTCGTGGCCGACCTGCTCCAAGCCGGCATGGACCGTATCGATCAGCGTGTTGGTGACAGCGCCCACCGGCTGAAGGGGGGCGCCGACTCCCAGCAGCGCACCGGTTCCGTTCTGCGCCCCGCCGGTCACGCCGCCGAGGAGGCCGGCGAGCGGATCCGCGGCGTGATCGGCGAACAGGCCATCCACCGTGGCGGTCACCGGGGTGAGGAGGCTGCCGACGGCCGGGATGCCGGTCCCACCGCTGCCGAGGCCGCCGACGATGCCGGTCACCCCGTCGAGAAGGCCGCCCGCGGACTGCGTCACCGCGCCGAGATCGCCGAGGATCGGGGACACCGCGCCGAGCCCGTGGCCACCCAGCACGTCGCCAGGCAGACCAACCACGTCGGTGACGAGGTTTCCGCTCGTGCCGAGATAGCCGAGGCCGACCGTCTCGCCGAGGTTGGTCAGGCCGTGGATGGCATCGTTGAGCAGGGGAATCTCATGGCCGAGATTCTCAAGGGTCATGTGAAGGTCGAGGACGCCCGTGTTCGCGAGGTTCGTGACCGGGGCGAGGAGCCCATCCGACGCCAGCAGATTGCCGCCACTGACGGCGCCGGTGACGGAGCCGAGCACCGTGTCGGTTGCGCCCAGCACATGGCCGAGGTCGGACAGGACAGGGCTCGCCGAGGCGAGGCCGCCGCCGTTCAGGATCGACCCGGCGACCGGGAGGGTGTCGGTCAGGAGATTGCCTGGCTCGCCAAGATGGCCGAGGCCGACCGTCTCACCGAGGCCTGTGACTCCGTGGATCGGCCCATTCAGCTGTGGGATCGCGTGGCCGACATCTTCGAGCGTCGTGTGGAGATCGAGCACCGTCTGGTTGAGGATGTCGGTCGCCGGCGTGAGGACGCTGCCGGAGCCGACGAGACCGTTGCCGGCGCTCGGCACCGCCGCCACCAAGTCCACCAGCGCATTGGCTGCATCGGTGACATGGCTGGCATCGGCCAGGAGCGGCGCGGCCGTATCGAGACCGGCCGGATTCGCAACGGCGCCCGACAGATCGGTGATCAGGTTGCCGGCCTCGCCGATATGACCCAGGCCGATCGTCTCGCCGAGATTGGTGAGGCCGTGCAGCGGTCCGTTCAGCGGCGCGACGTTGTGGCCGACCGTCTCGAGCTGAGCATGCGTATCGAGGACGATGGTATTGGCGGCCTCGGCCAGCGTGTCGGGAAGAAGCGAGCCGCCCTCGCTTCCCGTGCCGGCGCTGAGCGCCCCCTCGATCTGCGAGGCGATCGGGCCGAGGCTCGCAAGCTGGCCGGTCGAGAGCGCGGTGGACGAGAGCAACGCGCCTGGGCCGACGAGCCATTCGAGCGAGCGCGTGGTCGGGCTGAGGATTGCGAGTGGGGATGACGACATGAGCACCTCCGATTTTCGCCAATAACCGGATATGCAATCTTCGGTTGCTTTTACCTTCCAAAAGTGGTTAATTTCGTGTATTGGAAATTACTTATAGCTGTATTGAATACCGATTTGCTGGGTTGGCCGCGTGCGCACATGACCGAACCGGTATACGCCCAGTCGACAGCGCGCGATCCGCGCGGATGACGCCGCTTGGCGCCATCGGCTCGGATCTTACTTCACGCAAGCACAGGTTTGCCTGGCGTAGTCCGCCCGATCGCGGGCGCATCGGCCAGGCTTCAGCCCACCGAGAGTCCGGCGCGGCTCCGGGCTGTCCGGCCTGCGCACCACCCAGTGCTCAGAGCATCGGCATGCCGCCGGTCACCGGCACCAAGGCGCCTGACATGTAGCTGCCCTCTCGGGAGGCAAGCAGCACGTAGGCCGGGGCCAGCTCGGCGGGTTGGCCTGCGCGGCCGAGCGGCGTCTGCGCGCCGAGCTGCGCGATCTGCTCGGGATCCTTCACGATCGGCTGGATCGGCGTCCAGACCGGCCCGGGCGCGACGCAGTTGACCCGAATGCCCTGCGGCGCGAGCAGGTTCGACAGGCCGATCGTCAGGCTCGCGATCGCGCCCTTGGTGGCCGCGTAGATCAGCATGCTGGGATCGGCGACCTTGGCCTGCACGCTCGTGCTGTTCACGATGGCGGCGCCGGGCTTCATGTGGGGCACCGCCGCCTGGGTCAGGTAGTACATCGCGAACACGTTGGCCCGGAATGAGCCTTCGATGTCGGGGGCTTTCAGATCGTCGAGGTCCGCATTCACCACCTGGGCGGCGGCATTGTTCACCAGGATGTCGAGGCGGCCGAACGCCTCCACGGTGCGCGCCACGAGGCTTCGGCAATGAGCCTCGTCACGGATGTCGCCGGGTAGCAGCAGGCAGCGGCGGCCGGCCCTCTCGACCCAGGCCTTCGTGTCCTCGGCGTCGTCCTGCTCGACATCAAGATAGGAGATCGCGACGTCCGCGCCCTCGCGGGCATACGCGATGGCGACGGCCCGGCCGATGCCGGAATCGCCGCCGGTGATCAGCGCGGCCTGACCGACGAGCAGGCCTTTGCCGACGTAGCTCTCCTCGCCATGGTCGGGGCGCGGCGTCATCTTCGTGGTCAGCCCCGGACGGGTCTGTTGCTGGTCGCCGGGATAGGGCGGACGTGGGCCAGCCTCGCGGGGATCTTGGGTCATCGGTACGGTTCCTGGGCGGATAGGTCCCGCCGGATTTAGGGCCGCGGCCGATCGAACCGCCTGCGCCCGGCCGTCACAGCCGCGCGCAGGTCATTTGCCGGCTTAGAACGCCCGGCTGCGGTTCGCGTGCGGCTTGCCGTAGCGATTGCGGAGAAACGAAACGACTCGGGGAAGGAGGAAGGCGATCAGGATCTTGCGCATCGGGTCACCTCACGTCACGGGCTCGTGAGCGGGCAATGCCCCGGAAGAAGCGCGGTTCCGCCCGGTGCCGGGGATCAGAGGTCCAGCGTCAATGTGACCGGCGCGTGGTCGGAGGGTCGCTCCCAGCCCCTTGCGTCGCGCAGCACCTCGACCTTGCGGACCGTACCGGCGAGATCGGGGGAGACCCAGAGGTGATCAAGGCGCCGACCCTTGTTGGCGGCCGCCCAATCGGGGGAGCGGTAGCTCCACCACGTGTAGATCTTCTCGGGCTCCGGAGTGAGGTGGCGCGCCGTGTCGATCCAGCCGGCCTCGCCACGCAGGATCTCCAACGCCTCGGTCTCCACGGGCGTGTGGCTCACCACGTCGAGAAGTTGCTTATGCGACCAGACATCGTGCTCCAGCGGCGCGACGTTGAGGTCGCCCATCAGGATCACCGGCCCTGAGACGCGCTTACCGCCCCAGGCGCGCAACTCGGCGAGGAAGTCGAGCTTGTGGGCGAATTTCGGATTGAGGTCGCGGTCCGGCGTGTCGCCGCCGGCTGGAACGTAGAAATCGTGCAGCACGATGCCCGCGGCGGCGCCTGCCTCCGGTCCCAGCACCGCCGAGATGTGGCGGGCATCCTGACGCTCGCAGAAGCCCATCACGGCGCGGGTGTGCAGGGGAAAGCGCGAGAGGATCGCGACGCCGTTATAGCCCTTCTGGCCGGCGAACATCACGTGCTCGTAGCCGGAGCCGCGCAGGGCCTTCAGCGGGAAGGCATCGTCCGGACACTTCGTCTCCTGAAGGCAGAGCACGTCCGGCCTATGCTCGGCCAGGAAGCGCAGCACGAGATCGATGCGCAAGCGCACCGAATTGATGTTCCAGGTGGTGACGGTGAGTTGCACGGGCAGGGTCTGGGTTCGGACGGGGCTATGCTCCGATAGCGGATTTCGCGGTCCGCGACAGTCCGCTCGCAGTCGATGAGGCAAAAGGCCGTGCGTGTCCGGCAGGCACGCGCTATGCCCGGGCGCTGCCCTGTCCCCGCGTCGAAGCCCAGCCATGGCCCATGCCCGCTCGTTCCTGTTCGCCGTCTACTGGGCGGCCTGGACGACTCTGTTCCTCGTCCCCCTGGTGATCTTCCTCCTGTCCGGCTCGCCACAGCGGCCGATCCGCCGGGCGACGCGGCTTTGGGCGCGCGGGATCCTGGCTGGACTGCGGGGTATCGTCGGCCTGCGCTACGTCGAGGAGGGCCGCCAGCACCTGCCGGCCGAGCCCTGCCTGATCGTAGCCAACCACCAATCGACCTGGGAGACGCTGGCCTTCCTGGTTCTGGTGCCGGATGTGGCGATCGTCGCCAAGCGGGAGCTGCTGTCGATCCCGGTGGTCGGCTGGTTCCTGCGGCGCTCGCCGATGATCATCATCGACCGCGGCAATGGCACCCAGGCCCTGCGCACCATGATCGACGAGGGGCGTGCCGCCGTGGCGGCCGGCCGGTCGGTTCTGATCTTCCCGGAGGGCACCCGCGGCGGCATTGCCGCGCCACTGCGCTTCAAGCGCGGGGTCGAACTGCTCTACGGGCGGCTCGGCCTACCGGTGGTGCCGGTGGCGGTGAATTCCGGGCTGTTCTGGCCGGGGGGGATGGCCACCCGGGCCGGGACCGTCGTGGTCAGCTACCTCGCCGCCGTCGCCCCGGGCCTGCCGGCCGCCGAGTTCCTGCGCTGTACCGAGGCGGCGATCGACCGGGAGCTCGACCGCTGGCGCAGCGCCGGCCTCGACGCGACGGCGGCGTGAGGGCGCCGCCTACTGCTGCGACTGCTGGATCTGCTGCTGCATCGCCTTGTCCTCGGCGCGCCCGTAATTGATGAAGAACAGGCTGCCGTCGACGCTCTTACCCCTCTGGAGGTTCGAGAGCGTCACCGTGGTGATGTAGCCCTGCGGATCGGTGATCCGCCATTGGCTCAGCGTCTTGAGATCGGCATCGAAGAACAGCTGAATCTTCGAGGTCCCGCCCAGCGTCGCACGGTCCTCCAGGCTGATGCGTACGCCGGAGGGATCGTTGGCCACGTCGGTCACCGTGAGGTCGCGGGCGAGGTCGATCTTCTCGCGCAGCAGGAATTTCAGCGGCGTCTGAGCGATGAAGTAGAGATCCTGGGTGTTGAGCTTGCGGTCGCGCACCGCCACCGAGGTTCCGTCGGCCACCACCTCCAGCGGCGAGGGCTGGTCGTAGTCGAAGCGCAGGCGGCCGGGCTTGGCCAGGGTCAGCTTGCCGCCGATCCGGCGCCCGTCGGCGCCGATCTGCATGAAGTTACCCGTCAGCGTGTTGATCCCGTTGAAGTAGGCGTTGGCCTGGGCGAGCAGGGTGGCGGCATCCGCCGGCTCGCCAGGGGCCACCGCCGCAGGCGCGCCGACCGCCGCGACCTTGGACTCGGGCGCCTTGTGGTCGGCCTTCTCGGCGGCCTTCGCGGATTTGGCGCCCGCCTTCGCGTCCTTGGCGGCGTCCTTCTTGGGCACGGCCTTCTTGGCGGGCGCGGGAGCCGGGGCGGCCTCCGGCTGCTGGGTCGGCTCCTCCTTGTGGCCGAACAGGCTGTCGATGAAGGCGCCAACCTGCGCCTCGGCCGGGTTGGCGGTCGCGAGCCACAGCCCGGCGGCGAACACGGAGCCGGCTGTGCGGATGCGGCGGCCGATCATCGGCAGAGTCTCCTGGCGGGCCCGCGGGCGGGCCTCAGCGGCAAACGAGGGCGGAACCCGAGGCTTAGAGCCCTGCCCTGTGGCGAAGATGCGACGTCCGGGCCGCCTCACGAGCAGGCGGCCCGGACAGGGTCTCACTCGTCGTCGTACATCCCGGCCGAGCTGTGCGACGCCCCCGTGACCAGGATCTCGCGCTTGCCGGCATGGTTGGCCGGGCCGACGATGCCCTCGATCTCCATCCGCTCCATAATCGAGGCGGCGCGGTTGTAGCCGATCTGCAGGCGGCGCTGGATGTAGCTGGTCGAGGCCTTCTCGTCGCGCAGCACCACCTCGATGGCCTGCTTGTAGAGGTCGTCCGAGTCGCCGCCCGTGGCTGCCGCGAAGGCGCCGATGTCGAACACCGGGGCCTCCTCGGCCGGCTCCTCCGAGCGGTCCGCCCGGTCGGCGGCGGCGCTCTTAGAGCCCCGGCCGGACCGGCCGCCCTCCTTGGCGGGCTCCTCGGGCCCATCGTCCGCCGTGACGGCGTCGAGATAGCTCGGGCGGCCCTGGCGCTTGAGATGCGCCACGACGGTCGCGACCCCGCTGCCCGAGCAGAACGGCCCGTGCACCCGGGTCGTGCGCCCGCCGCCGGCCCTGAACAGCATGTCGCCCTGACCTAGCAACTGCTCGGCGCCCATCTCGCCCAGGCTCGTGCGCGAGTCGATCTTGCTGGTCACCTGGATGCTGGTCAGGGTCCGGTATTCCGCTTTGATAGTCGCGGTGATCATGTCCACCGACGGGCGCTGCGTCGCCATGATCAGGTGGA
>NZ_JAKSYH010000133.1 GCF_022829295.1 Methylobacterium sp. J-088 | reverse complement strand
ATCACCGGCAGCAGCGGCCCCAGCTTCGGCTTCTCGATCGGCTTCGAGCGCGTGTAGCCCGGTGGCAGTGAGAACCGGCACATCTTGGCAATCGTCTCGCGATTGAGCCCGAATACCCGAGCTGCCTCACGACGAGAGTGTCCGTCGATGAAAACGAACTGCCGAACGGCCGCGTAAGCTTCCACGGCAAACATCCTGGGCCCCTCCCGAAAGAGAAGCCTCTCCACTGGCCGGCTTTTACCCCGGCCGCATCAGCACCCCGCCGACGCTCCAGTGGATGGTTTTGTCACCGCCCTACACAGCTGGAGGACGACTAGCCTCTCGACGTTGTCCTGGCCCGCCATCGCTACCCACCCTGGACGCTGCTCAGCCACGGCACCTGCCGGCGGCCACTCCAGCGCGCGTTCTTGAGGTGGAGGTAGTTGGGATTGAACCCGCAGTACGCCTTGAGCTGCTCGACATCTAGGATCGTCAGGACCCGGTGCTTCAGCGCGATGAGGTTCAGCCCGCGCAACTCCCGCAGGGTGCGGCTGACCTGCACGTCCGACAGGCCCATCGTGTCGGCGACATCGGTCTGGGTGAACGGGAACGCGTAGCTGTTGTCGGTGACACGCCCCACGGCTTCCAGGCGTTGCAGCAACTCGCAGAACAGGTGGGCGATCCG
>NZ_JAKSYH010000132.1 GCF_022829295.1 Methylobacterium sp. J-088 | reverse complement strand
GTTAAGCCGCTCCTCAACGATCGGGATGTAGTCGGTCTCGACCGTGGTCGTGCCGCCTCCCGTGTGCGTCACCGCGCCTGTTACAGCTGTTCCGTTCGCTGTCGTGCCCGTGGTCGGGCTGGCCGTCGTCGGGCCGCCGGTCGCCGGGTCCCCGCTGGGGCCTTCCTTGCGGCGGGTGGTCTCGCGGTGGCAGGGATCGACCGGGCCGTGCTGCTCCAGGATATCGTAGGCCGTCTCGGTCTGCGCCGGCTCGACGCTCGCGGTCAGCAGCGTGCCACCGCGGCTCAGGCCCTCGCTGTAGGCGTAGCGATCCTCCTCGGGCATGAAGAAGTCCTTTAGCGAGCCCCAGAACCCACCCTCGTCTTTGTGGTAGTCGTATGAGCCGCTCGTGCGCGCCGTCTGGGCACCTTGCACCAGCTTGATCGCCGATTGCGGGATGCCGGCGACGACAAGCTTGGCCTGCGCGGCCTGTGCCTCTGCCGGGCGGTCGAACAGTGCGGTAATCGTTTGTGTCATGGTGTTGTCTCCTGGGCTGAAGGGGGGTCGATCTGCTCGTCGGCGTGGCCGTCCAGGCTCACGCGTTCGACCACGGCGCGCTGCTTGCGCAGCGTCACCGGGACCTCGACGTCCTCATCCGCTGAGCTTCGACGGACGTGCACTTCTTCCTTGAGGACGAGGCGCTTCTCGACGACGAGGATCTCTTCGAGGACGGGAATTACGGTCACACCGTTCTCCTCATGGACCACCGGGGGCACCTCGCCCTCGGACAGTGTCCGGTTGACCGGCACCCGGGTGACCGCGACCGTTTGGCTGCGCAGGCTCTCGCGCAGAACCTGATCGACGGTCTCCGTTCGGGTCGAGACCCGCACTCGCCCGGTCTCCACCGCCCGCTTGTCAATGCGAACGGTCTCCTCGATCAGTGGGAGGACCGCCTCCTCGCCCACAGTGACCTCCGTCGCCTCTATGCCTTGCGTCCCTGAAGGCTCCGGCTGGCTGGTGGGATCGCTCATGGTCAGACCCGGCGCTGGGTCGTGGTGGCTACGCCGGTGCGGCTCACCACCGGGTCGACCGCCGCACCGCGGCCGGCGAAGAAGGCGGCGAGCGCGCCGAGGATCAGCGCCAGGGCACCGTAGAGCGCGCCCTGCGACCCGACCCGTGCCGCGGTATCAGCTGCCTGCTTGGCCTGATCCTTGGCCTTGGCTGTCGCGTCGTTGAACTGCTGCACGTATTGGGCGACTTGCGTCCGAGCCTGCTCGACCGGGATGTTCTGCGCCTTGGCCAGCGCCTGGGCGGCCTTCTCCTGTGCGTCCTTCTGCTGGGCGGCGTCACCGCTCACCGCGGCACGCATCGCGCTGACGGCGGCGTTCTTCAGGGCGTCCGGGTCGTTGCCGGTGCCGTTGCGGACCGAGCTCTCGATGTTCGAGAACGGGTTGTCCATGCCCGGCAGCGACGGGGCCGCGGCCTGTGCGGCGGTCTTCACCGACCCGCCGATCAGGTTGCCGGCGCCACCCAGTGTGCTCGACACCGCGCTCGACGCGCCGCTGACGACGCCACCGACCGCCGAGGACAGCAGGTACACGACAACCAGCGTCGAGACCGCCCAGGCGATCAGCCCGTGATAGGCGGTGGTCGTGTTGGCCGGCTTGCCCGAAAGGCGCCCGGCGAGCCAGCCGCCGGCAGCGGAGGCGAGGATGCCGGAGATTACGAACCAGATCCCCGCGCCGGATGAGAGTGACCCAGCGGTCGGGGTGCCGTTGCCCGCCGGGTCGACGGTCGAGAGACCGATCCCGAGCCCGACCATGTTGAGGATGACCTGGGCGACCAGCGCGATCACCGCGCCGGCGAAGACCGCCCCCCAGGAGATGGAGTGCAGCGCTATCGTGCGCAGGTCCTCCGCCGGGGAGGCCAGGCTGGTAGTTGGCAGGTCGCGGTCGTAGGCCGCGCGGGTGGTGTCGGGTGATAACGCCATGCTCGGTACTCTCAGATCTGTGTGGTTCGGGCTTCGGCCGAAGTCGGCGAAAGCGGGTTTGGTGGGGCTCACAGCACCCGGCGGCCGATCAAGGCGTTGTCGAGCTGCAGCCCGACCACCGCGCCGACGACGGTGACAAGCAGGTCTGCAGGGGTTCAGCCCCCCGACGCCGGGCTGACCGAACTGGTTGCCGTCCGTGTATCTGCTCGCGCTCCAGCATCACGAGCGGGTCAAGCGCTTTGGCCTCGGCTCGCGGTTCGACGACGCATGTGCGGCTTCGATCGCGACGATCTCGGCGGCGGCTTCCGCCTGGATCGCACGGTCGCCCTCGATGATGCCGATGGCTTCCTTGATCAGCGCCCGGGCATGGTCGGACGAGAGCACCTTTCGACGCTCGGCCACACGGGTCTCCTCGCATCAACCCGCCGGGATGATCTTCCGAGATGCTCGTGTGAGCAGAGCTACCAGCGTGTAATCAAGCGATTTACTAGAAGTTCCGACGATTTACATAAAGTACATTTACACCAAGTCGGCTTGGTAGTTCTATCACGGTTTTCTTCGCCGTTAGCTCCGGTGCCGCGTGTTCGGCCCGATCCCGCGCTCCTGCGCCCACACCACCACTGCGCTACGGCGGTTGACCCCAAGCTTGCGGTACAGCCCGGAGATGTGGTTGCGCACCGTGTTCGGCGACAGCTTCAGCTCGGCGCCGATCTCACGGTCGGTCGCGCCCTGGCAGATCCGCGTGAGCATGTCTTGCTCGCGGATTGTCAGGTTCTCGACTCCAAGCGACGGTCGGCCGGAGCGTGGCGGGTGGCGCAGGGTCGCTAGTTTATCGATCACCCCGTGGCTGAACCACGACGCATCCGCCATAACCGCCTCGATGGCGGTGATCAGCTCACGCTCCGAGCGCTTGCGAGCAGTGATGTCCTGCAGAACGCACAGTACGCAGGCCTCATCGTTGATGCGCACCCGCTCGGCCGAGACGAGGCAATCGATCTCGGCGCCCGTCGCATCCTGCAGCGCGGCCTCGAAGCCGCGAACGCTGCCAAGCCGCCTTAAGTCCCGGGAGAACTTGCGCTGCTCGGCGCGGTCGACCCAGAGTGCGAGGTCGGCGAGCGACTGGCCGCCCGCGTCCGCGGGGGCTTGCCCGAAGGTGCTGACGAAGGCTTGGTTGACGCTGGTGATTTCCTGCCCATCCGCGTCCATCAACGCGCTCGGCACCGGCGAGAGGTCGAACGCCTTGGCGAAGCGCTCCTCGCTGTGGCGCAGGGCCATCTCGGCTTTGCGGCGATCCTCCAGGTCGGCGAAGGTGAACAGCATGCACGGTTCGATGCCGCCCGGGCCTGGCATCTCAATGGCGTGCCCCGCTACGATCACGTAACGGCCGCGGCCACACGGCGTGGCGAGCTGAGCCTCCATCTGTGGGATGGTGCGGCCCTCGTGCAGGCGATGGATCGCCATCTCGCGCCGCTCGGCCTCGCGCAGCAGGTCGATCTCGCAGAAGGTCCGGCCGAGCACGTCGTCGCGATGGTACCCGGTGAGATCGAGGAAACCGTGGTTGACCCGCACGAAGCGCAGATCGGCGATCCGGCAGATGATCGCCGGGGCCGGGTTGGCATTGAACATCCGCTCGAACCGGGCCTCGGCCTGGTAGCGCTCGCTCACGTCCTGCATGACAAGGGCGAGGCCGTTGGGCGTGCCATCCGCATCGGTCGTTACCAAGCTACGGATGCGGTGCATCCACCTGTGTCTCGGATCCCGAGTTGGGGTCAACTCGACGACGATATCCCGGAACACCTCGCCGGCCAGCACGCGGTCGAGGGGATGCTGCAGCGGGCCGATCTCGCGATGATTGCGATAGTGCAGCGTGAAGTTCGCGCGGTACTCGGACACGGTGGCGCCGAGATCGCTGGCATCTGTCACCCCATGCATCATCACGGCGGCATCGTTCGCGTAGGCGATGGTCTGATCCGGCTCGATCAGGATCACGCCCTCGGACAGGCCGGCCACGATCTGCTGCATCTGCGTGTGATGAGCCGCATCGGCCATCGGCGTATCTCCATCCGAAGCGCCAACGCTCGAATGCGAGGAAAAGCTCAGACCGCCGCGTTTGAGTGTCCCTGATCTGGCCGATCGCCGCGAATAAACTGGCTGAGCAGATCGTAGGCCGAGGAACTACGCCTATGAGCGCGCGAGGAGGTTATTACACACAAGTTGCAGTTTGGGCCGGCGGCTTCCGGTGAGGAACATGACCTCGACTGTGCCTTCGTTCATCGACGCAACGTGGAGGCGGTAGCCCATATTCGTCGCCAGCATGCGCGCCTGGTCCAGCGTACCGGCGGCCAACATCATCGTGAACTCGGCTATGCCCGATGCGAGTTGAGCCGCGAGGAGACCGATTTCGACACCTTCGTCGAAGGTCTCGTCGCGGCCAGCAAACCGCAGGCGCAGACCGGGCACGACGTGGATGTGGCGCATGGCTAGTCCCTCTGGACACCTCGCACTGCACAACCGATGTGGTTAACGCAGCGTTAGCGACGGCGTGCTCTCGAAAGATCCAAAATGCTGTGCGACCGCTACGAGGTGGGCGCAGCCTCTCGCGCCCGGGCGACACGCTCGGTTCCAGAACGCCGCGTTATGCGCAGGCAGCCCTAGGGCGGTGGAGTCGCCGAGCCGCGCATCTTGAGGGCGGTCCTCACCTTGGCCAAGCCCGCGGAGGCGACATCGGGATAGGGGCAGATCCGTGCCATCTCACCGGCCCTGCGGCGAGCCGTGTGCGGCTTGGCGAGCAGCGGCCCTGTGGCGAGCGCGTCGAAGTAGGCCATCCAGTACCGAGGCTTCATGGGCCGCGGATCACTCGATCCTATTTCCTTCTCTGACGGCATAGTCGTTTCCGATCGGCAAGCTGCATACCGCAGAGAACATCCTACTAAAGGGGTGAACGCGGCCTCAATCCCTTGAGCCAATGACAAGCGGCCAAGTTCCAACGGCAGCGTTCCAATGATCTTGCCCTATTGGAACGGTGCACTTCCCGTCCGCTTTCGGGCGAACTGTCGGGGTCCGGTTCCCGCCCATAGCAGCCGATCGGCATGGTTCGTTTTGGGTATGCCTCAATCGCACCAGACTGGGAATGGTCTCATATAATCAGCTTGACCACTCAAATCGAACCGCTATCATGAAACCTATCCTAATCGAACCGATTGACAGGTTTCATGTTCGTCCGCGCCTATCTGCGCGCCTCCACCTCCGAACAGGACGCGACCCGGGCGCGGGCGCAGCTCGACGCCTTCGCGCATGAGCGCGGCCTGGCGATCGCCGCGGCCTATGTCGAGAACGAGAGCGGGGCGACACTGGCGCGGCCGGAGCTGTTCCGCCTGCTGAAGGACTGCCGGCCGGGCGACGTGCTGCTGATCGAACAGGTCGATCGCCTGTCCCGCCTCACCTCGGACGACTGGACGAAGCTGCGGGCGGAGATCAACGCCAAGCGGGTACGTATCGTGGCGCTCGACCTGCCCACCTCCTGGAGCCTGGCGACGCCGGCCGATGAGTTCACGGGGCGGGTCTTCCAGGCCATCAACGGGATGCTGCTCGACGTCCTCGCGGCGGTCGCCCGCAAGGACTACGACGATCGCCGGCGCCGCCAGGCGCAAGGCCAGGCCCGCGCCAAGGCTGCGGGGCTCTACCGGGGCCGTCAGGAGGATACGAAGCGGAACGAGGGTATCGCAGCCATGCTGAAGGCCGGCTCGCCCTGGAGCCAGATCCAGGCCGCCACCGGTTGCAGCCGCTCTACCCTTGCGCGGATTGCGAAGCGCGCGAAGGCTGCCCCGATGCAGGACGCGGATCGCTGATGCCGATCCGTCGCGAGCATCGCTACTTCTACCCGATCGACTGGAAGCAGCTCTCGGCCGTCATCCGCTTCGTAAGAGCGGGCGGGCGCTGCGAGGGCTGCGGCAGGCCGCATCTCCAGGACGTGCAACACCTCGGCGATGGCCGATGGTGGGACGGCGAAGCGGAGCGCTGGCGCGACGGCCGAGGCCGGCTGGTGCGCCGTGTCCTGCCTGCCCCTGAGAAGATGGTCGCTGGGACGGTAAAGGTGACGCGGGTGGTGCTGGCGACCGCGCATCGTAACCATGACACGGCCGACAATTCAGGCGCCAACCTCGCGGCGTTCTGTCAACGGTGCCACATGCTGCATGACAGGACCGAACATCAACGCCGCCGCCGTCTTACCGTGCGCGCGCGGAAGGCTATCGGCGACCTGTTCAGCGGCCTCTACCCTCTACGGTAAAGCGATAAGGCTGGCTGTGATGGACCGGCAAACTACCGGACTGAATTTGCCTCGATGCCGGCGGCGATCAAAAGCGCCGCCGGCACCTCTGACATCATAGCTGATGCTGCCTTACGGCTTGCGCCACTTGTCCGGGTGGCCGCCCGTCGTGTTGCGAACCCGCTCGACCAAGGGAGTCCGGTCCGGGCTCAGCTCCCGAGCCCGCTCGATCGCCTGCCGCTGAGTCGGCAGCACGGCGCTCGCCCGCTCCGAGTTCGGCCGCCGCACGGCAAAGTCGCCCTGCGGACGGCGCTCGACGAAAGTCTGCTTTTTGTCGACCATCATGTGTTCCTGTGCTTATCGACTGCACGACAGGCGCAGCCTCCAAGCATGTGGTCGGCGAATACTGACCGCGCAAGACCTACGGCGGGACTTACAGTTTATACGCGGCCGTTCGGCTGATCCGGTCGAGTTCCTGCCAATTATTTTCGTATAGCGTCTTCGCGTAGCTCGCCTGCTCGAACGCCACCTCTTTGGCGAGGTCGTCCAGTTCGTACGACATGAGCTTCATGCCCTCAATCTTGGCCTCGCTGTCAAAGACCTTGCGCGACCCGTCCGGCACGTAGAGCGATTTAGCCTTGTCGGTGTTGTGGTAAAGCTCGTCCAGGAAGCGTCGCGCCTCGATCAGGATCGCCAGCTCGTTGTGCGTGCCGGCGGCGAAGGCGGCCAGGTTGGCGTGCCATAGCGTCGAGGCGAGATCGAAACTCGAATAATTGATTGCTCGGCCTTCCTCGATCGCGTCGTTCTTGACGTGCTTGCAGAGTCGGATGGCCTTCTTCAGCCCAAAGAGCGCCTGCACGTCGTGGTGCGTCACGAGTTTGATGTGGCGGAACGGCATGTTGAGCAGGGTCACGCCCTGCTTGTTGTCCAAGATCTTCACCCCGCGATCGTCCCGGTCATACGTCCGCTGATAGTCGGCCGTGTCGTGCCAATGGGAGGGGACGACGTCGACCGGCCGCCGCAGCGATGCGCCTGAGATCGCGATAGCCTTGGCACCCGTGGCATCGACATCCGCTCGGGGGAAGCTACTGCGCAGGATGCGCTCGGCATTGCTGCGTAGCTCCCGCAGGGCCGCGACCGGCGAGATCGATGTGGTCGAATATGTGCCAACGCCCGGATCGGTCGTGACGAACTCGGTGCGCAGGACCAGCAGGTCAACGTCGCTGACGCCGCGGATATGGATGTTGCACGGCACGGAGCCCTGCAGCTCGAACTTTACCGCGATCCCCTGTTGCGGCAGCTGTTTGTCAAGCTGGTTGCCAACGCGCGTCGCCTCCTCGATGCCGATCCGCGTGTATTCGGGATCGACTTCCTGCATCGAACCGAGGGCATAGCGGGTGTACGGCTTGCCTGCAGCAAGCTCCTCGTACTTCTCGGTCACGTAACGCTTGGCGAGTACGTCGGCCGCCGCATCCATGGTGATGCTACCGACACGATCCGTACCGCGCCGCCGCGTCTTAAGTGCGTCCAGCCTTCGATTAATGTCACGCGCCATAATCGACCTTCGTTAGTTTTATCGTCCCGTAACTATAGCGTCCCCGTCCGTTGAAATAATCACCCTCAGCCACTCTCAGCTGTGGATCGAACAGTAGCTCAGCGTAGCCGTTATGGGCTGCAAGATGCGGCTGATCTGCCTTGGGTCGATTGCGATAAGTATACATGAGCTTGTAACCAATGGACTTATCGTACATCATAGCGGCTGAAATACTGTCCGACTCCGATGTCGCCGTCTTTAGGTAGATGCGGATGAAGTCCCAGCTCTGCACAATGGTGAGCGACCCCGACCATTCCAGCTCGATACTACCGTCTTCGCGGAGCTTTTGCCCCTCGATCTGCCACGTTCCCTCAACGTCGGGCACTTTGAGGGCGGCGTTGACATATCTATTGCGCCAAAACCGACTCTCAAAGAACTAGTACAGCGCTACATAGATAGTTCCTGCGCCGATCGGCCACAGAATAAGCGGCGGGATCGTATCGTTGAAGCCGAGGCGCTTTGCCACATCTATCAGAAATAGCACCAACGATACAACAATCGACGAAACCAAGACTGAGATACCGCCGATCCAATGCCCTATCTTTGATCGGTTATAGCCACCAACGATAGAATACTCGTGATCGAGCTTGCCCACCTCTATCCCCCCTTGGCTGCTGCCTATTTTATTACCACGCAGCTTGTCAGGCCAGAGCATTTTCCCAGTCTTGTCGGCCATGTATGACGCGGACGATCAGGATGTGAGACCCGTCCTCGACATAGGCGATCATATGCGCCCGGTAGCGGTAAAGGCGGGTGGGAGGTTCGTATTCGTGACGGAGCTGAGCGAGGTAGGGATTGGCCGCCAGCAGGTCGAAGGCCTGCAGCAGGCCCAGATGATATTTATCGGCCTGGCCCATACCGAACTGGACGCTGCCGGCGACGTAGAGGTCGATGATATCCTGGTTCGCTCGCGTGGTGGTCCTGTAGGTCATGCTTTGGACAGGGCAGCCTTGGCCTTCTCCCGCGCCTCGGCCAGCACTTCGCTCATCGGGCGCGTGCTGATGCCGCTCGCCAGTCCCTCGTCAATCAGGCTCTGCAGCTCGGCGATTTTGGCGACGCGTTCCTGGTCGCGGCGGATCAGGTCGCGCACGTAGTCGCTGGAATTGGCGTAGCGTCCGGTGACGGTCTGAGCTTCGACCCAATCCTTCATGGGATCGGGGAGCGAAACGTTCATGCTAGCCATGGCGACAACTCCTCCCTGAATAATGGCAGGGTATGCCATAGTTTGTCAAAAATCGGCACGCAGTTTCGAGCGTACGTTTTTGCGCGATCCGGTCCCTGTTCCTTCAGGGAGTTATGCACCCCCGGAAAATCCGCTCGAAAACGGTCCTTTTTGAGTGATCAAGATGCTTTGACGTGCGGAGGGAAAGGTAGACTTGTTTTCCCCCTTACGGCCTCCCTGCCCGCCGTGCACGTCGCCGTTCTACAGTCGCCACAGCCTCAGTGCCGTTCGCCTCCATCCAAGCATCTACAGCTTGTCGGAGAAGCTCCTGGATCTGGATGCCTTCATCCAATGCAGCCTGCTTGATTTCATCGTGCCGTTGCGGCTCAACATAGTAACCGAGGAAGCGCTTTCCCTCGCGCGTGGTCTTGGCCGGAGCCGGCTCCGCTACTACCGGTACGACAGGCGGTGCAGCCGTTGGCTTCTCTGGCGCTTTCATCGACTCGGCCACCTGCACAGCCATGGACAGGGGGTTCGGCTTGGCCATCACACAACCTCACTCGCATTCTTGCGTGTGCGTGTTTTAGCACGCAGGCCTGCTTGTTTTGAAATATGCTTCCACACAGCTCGTACGTCGAGGGCCCCCTTCCCTTCCGGCTCAACCTCAATCGCGGTCTGGCCGGCGTCAGCCGACCGCGGGAACACCTTCAGATCGTGGATCACATGTCGCAAGATCGGCATACCGATCTGATTCAGCTCGCGGCGGATCCGAGCTGCCTCGCGATCACTCCGATTTCCAACTCTGTTGAGCACCACGCATGTTGGCTTGTTGGCCTGTGTGGCAGCACGCACTGTGCGGGTGACGGCCTTCAGATCGAACAAGGCGACGCCGGTTGGGATTGCGACAGCGTCTGCTACCGCTAGGGCGGCTTCCACCTCATCTGTCGCATTCGGTGGGGTGTCGATCAACATCAAGTCTAGGCCGATCCCGCGCCCGACCTCAACGATCTGAGCCACCGCGCGGGGCTTGGCGTCAGATACGAACGGCTGCTCGGCGTCCCGCCGGTCTGACCACTCGGACAACGACGACTGCGGATCTAGATCGATGATGCCTACTTTATGGCCGTCCTCAATCGCCGCGGCGGCAAGGTTGATCGTTAGGGTGCTTTTGCCAACTCCACCCTTCCAAGCTAGCAACGCAACCACCTTCATCGGTGTGACTCCACACAAGTTGCTCGGCATAGCTACCGACAACACCGCATCTACACCATCTAAATTGCCGGACCGTCAACATGCTTGGCGACACACAAGCTGGCTTGTGTGGAAGCGTGCTTGCACGAGAGGCGTATCAAGCGCAGCAAGTGAACTGGCAACATTGACTTAGCCGTGCGACCCAGTCGACATGCCATGTCCGGCTGGCGCGCGCTCCGTGCGAGTCGCTGGCACCATCAGGAGATCACGCCGCCGCAAGTCGACCCCTAGAAAAGCCAACGGCCCCCCAGTCGCCAAACTGGAGGGCCGTCGAAATCAAAAAGGGCCTGTGGGGCCACAACGCATTCCCCACAAGCCATGAGACGCCCCCAGGCGTCAAGCGGGAACGCCAATTCTCGCGACGATGAGGCTTTGCCTTGTGGACCGGACGCTCTTACGGCGGCCCGGAACGACCTGTTGCGGCCCTTTCACGGGCCGAGGACCATGTTTGCTGATGAGTTGAGGCGTGCCATCGAGGCGGCCGACCGAATCACCTTGCCATCCGTAACAGTGCTGCTGTGGCGCGCTTACGGGGACGGGAAGGTCACGGAGGCGGAGGCCGAAGCGCTGTCCGGGCTGATCGAGGCGCGCACAGACGCCCCCGCAGCTCGCCGACAGCCAGCTATGACTGAAGCCGGGATTCCAACCGTGCCCCAGGACCGCGCAAGAAGCTCCGGGAGGCTGGGCGTTGGTTCTCGCCCGCGCACGGATGCCTCAATGGAGCGTCGCCGCCGCTGGGCCGCCTCTGGGCGGCTTCCACCAGGGCTCGCGGCCCGGTTCACGCTGGCGGAGCAGGCGGTCCTCGCCCTCGTGGCGGCCGAGACCGCGCGGCGGAAGGATTGCCGGCTCGCTGTCGGCCACCTCGCGGCGATCGTGGGCGTGGCAGAGACCACGGTACGCAACGCGATCCGCGAGGCCGTCAAACTCGGGCTCGTGACTGTCGAGGAGCGGCGCGTCACCGGCTTCCGCAACGACACTAACATCGTGCGCATCGTCTCGGCCGAGTGGACAGCCTGGCTGCGTTTGGCCCGGAAGGGGGTGATGCTGAACACCCCCCCCTCTCGGCAGCAGGGGGGTGGGTGCAAATCCCCGAGGGGCACGGCTACTGAAGTTCTAACCCTGATAGAATCGGGGAGAACGGAACCAAAAAAGGGCTGCCGAGGGGCAGCGGGCGACCTCAACCAAAGTGCTCGCACTGGAATCCGCTTTGGTCGTGGCACCGGTCGAGCCATGAGGTGAGGGCATGCGGCCGGACGGTATGTCGAACACTTCGAAATGAAGGTGCGTGAGATCGAGGTTTGTCGATGAAGCCAAGCGTTGACGTGCGTTCGTCGCAGCCGTGTATCGGGCGAGAAGACAGACGCGCACCTAGCGAATCGTTGGATGCTGAGTGAGCGTAGAGTCATGAGCGAAGGCATCGTCCCGCTACGACGAAGAGGCGAGGAGCGATCCGCGCTCGCCTATGTCGATGCCACCGCTGTGGCGATGCTCGCTGAAGGCCAATCGACGAGCCTTCAGGCAGCGCGGGTAGAGGTAATCCTCGCGAACCTGCGCGAGCAGCGGAATCAAATGACCACATTGCTGGCAGACCTATGGGCACGCGAGCCGACCGGTGAGCCTCAGATCGACGGGGCCAACGCCAATCTGATCACGGCGATCAACCAGGGCATCGTGCAGGTCGACCTGTTCATCGCCCAGGCTCGAACTGTCGCCGCAGAAGCCATCAAGGCAGGGTAGGGCGCCGGCTATCCCGAACGCCGTCGGTCTCAGTGTCGATAGCGTTCGGCGAGGGCCATCAGCGCCTGAGCCAGCTCCGTGAGGTTGGCCGAGGCGGACTCGACCTGCCGCGTACCGGCCGCGGTCTGCTGGCTCGCTTGCCGGATGTTCTGGAGCGCGCCCATCACCTGTTCGATGCCCATCTGCTGCTGGTTCGCTGACGCGATGACCTGCTGGAACACCTGAGTGCCTTCTTCGATCTTCGCGGTGATCTCTTCAATGGTCCGCTGTGTCGTGTCCGAGCGAGTCTTGCCGGCGGCGGCGCGCTTCACCGCCTCCTCGGTGAGCATCACCGAGGTGTTGATGCCCCGCTGGATCTCCCCCAGGATCCCGCGGACCTGCCCGGTCGCCGCCTTGGCCTGATCGGCCAACAGCTTCATCTCGGAGGCGACCACCGCGAAGCTGCGCCCGCTCTCGCCGGCCGCGGCCGCCTCGATCGCGGCGTTGAGGGCGAGGAGATGCGTGCGCTCCGAGATGTCGTTGACCGTCTCGATGATGTCGCCGATCGTCTGGGTCTTCTCCGACAGGCTGACAATGTTGCCGGCCACCGCCTCGGCCTGCTCGCGGATCGCGTCCATGGCCTTGGCGGTGTCAGAGACCGCACGCAGTCCCTGGCGGGAGGTCTGGGCGGTGGCCTGCGCGGTGGCGATCACCTCGGTGGCGCGCTTGCTGATCTGGGCGCCCGTGT
>NZ_JAKSYH010000126.1 GCF_022829295.1 Methylobacterium sp. J-088 | reverse complement strand
GGTCAAGCTGGTGCGCGTGCTGATGCTCGGTCCGGTGGTGGTGGCCCTATCGCTGATCGCGCCGCGCCTGCCTGCGGAGGGGGCGACGGGCAAGGGCGCGCCGGGCCGGCTCGGCTTCTTCAAGCTGGTGCCGTGGTTCATTTTAGGCTTCCTGGCGTTCGCCACCCTGCGCTCGCTGGGGCTGATCCCGGACGGCGCAGTCAGGCCCCTGGCCCGGATCGCGGGCTTCCTGACGATCGTGTCGATGGCCGCGCTGGGTCTCGGCGTCGATGTGCGCGTGCTGGCGCAGGTCGGCGGCCGGGTGACGCTGGCGGTCACCGCCTCGCTGCTCGTGCTCCTGGCCATCGCGGTCCTGCTCATCCGAGGTCTCGGGATCGGCTGAGCGCGGCCGAGATCGCAGTCACTGGGGCCGTCCTAAAATCTACAAGCGCCCCAAGCTGATTCTCCTTTCTACGACGTCTGCTTCTAAGGCGGCGTGGCATTCGGCTCAATGACTCGAATGGGCGCAAAGCCGCCGCCCGGGTTTGGCCGAAACCAGAATGGCTGCTCCGGAGTAAATCCGCCGCAGAAGCAGACGGTTGCCTCCCGATCCTTTTGCTGACCTCAGTGGGCTAAACGTGCTGGTTTGTGCGTGAGCACGGTACACGACACAGTGGCGGCGGGCGGCGCGCCGTGGTGGACTGAGGGATTCCTCGCCAAAGGGATCCCCCCATGTCCGCTTGTCTGCGCACCGCCCTGATCGAGAGCCTATCGGCGCATCTGGGCCTGGGCAAATCG
>NZ_JAKSYH010000124.1 GCF_022829295.1 Methylobacterium sp. J-088 | reverse complement strand
GGAGACTGGGCGTCATCATCGGGCACAAGCCGAACAAGAACAGCCGCACGGTCGATGCCGCCCTACTCGACGAGCTGAACGCCACGCCCAAGCGCTGAGACTTCCCTTCGTACCCGTGCGTACCGCCCCGGCCGGCTCCCGCCGGGCCTTCCCCTCACATCCCGAGACCTGACCCATCGGCGATGTCCTGACATTCACCCCGCGACCAAAGCCGATCACTGGTAACATTGCCAGTGAGCCGCTGACTGGCCCTGCCCTCCGCGCCAGCCTGGAGGAGGCGGCACAGACCGCCCTCGACGCGGCGGACCGCATCATCGCCGTATTGGACCGCATGGACGGGGATGCGGACCATGAGGACGGCGGGGACGCTGAACCCTCCCTGGCCGCGCCCGAGAACCACACCGGCAGCCAGATCACATGGCTGCGTGGCAACGATCAGGACCGCGAAGTTGAGACGGCTGAGACCGCGCTGCCGGAGGTGGCGGCTGAACCGGCGGCGAGCTCGATCGTCTTACCTTGGCGGGGGCGTGGGAACGTCATCTCGGCTGCCGGCGTAGCGCTCCTCGACCTCGCAGGTGTGCGTTGACGCCGACAAGTTACGGCTCCAGCAGGGTCCACGATGGGTGGAATTTTGCCGGTCCGCTTCTAGAAATGAGAATGCATAGTCGGACGTCCAATGAAGGCGTCGTCTAGCCAGATTTCACTTGTTGTGCCGTGGATACGCTTCGCGACGCGCGATCTCATTAAGATGGGAGGTCGGGGAACAGGGTGGGGGCCAGCTCTACCGCCATCTCCTTGAACAGTCGCACCGGCCGCGGCACGTATCGATGACCCAGATGGACCAGGGTCAGGTCGAAGGGACGGAAACGCCATCCGGGCATCGCCTCGACGAGGCGCCCGTCGTCGAGCAGGTCGGGCCGCACGATGGGCGGAAGGTCGCCGATCCCGGAGCCCGCCAGCAGGGCGGAGGCGAGACCGAGATAGTCGTTCATCGTGAAGGACGGCTGGAAGGTGACGGTCTCCTTGCGGTCACCGTCCTGGTGAGTGAAGGTCCAACGCCTATCAGGTTTTCCGAAGGAAAATGCCAGCAGCCGATGGTCGTACAGATCCTGTGGACTTAGGGGCGCAGGGTGCCCCGTGAGATAAGCCGGGCTCGCCACCAGTCGGTGGCGGTATGTGAGGATCTTGCGTGCGACGAGGTCCGAGTCCTGCTGGGGGCCGAACTGAAAGGCGACATCGATCCCCTCCGCAACCTGATCCACGTAGCGTTCAGTTACGAGAACCTGCACGAGCACGTTCGGATAGGCAGCCTGGAATGCGCCGACGAGCGGCGCGACGAGTGTGTCGGAGATACTGGGCAGAGACGCGATGCGCAGGACGCCAGAGACATCGGTCATCCGGTTCGAGACGAGGCCCATCACCCCGTCGCTGATCTCGATGCTGCGCCGCGCCTGCTCCAAAACTTCTGAGCCGAGATCGGTCAACCGCAAGCTACGCGTCGAGCGCTCCAAGAGACGTACGCCGAGTTGGCTCTCAAGCTCGGCGACGCGGCGGCTGACGGTCGAGGTCGGGATGCGTAGCTGACGCGCGGCCATCGCGAAGCTGTTGGCCTCCACGACCTTGGCGAAGATGAAAAGAGCGTTCAGATCGAGCATCATTGTCCCATATATGGGATGGGCCATCCCAAATTGAATGGGTTATGGCTCAATGAGAGATCGCATACTGATCAGGCGCCGTAAACAGGTGCCGGAGTATCGTGAATGAAGGTTCGTCTTACCGCTGCCTGCGTCCTAGCTGTCCTTGCTCTTATCCCCACTCAGCCCAGCATAGCGCAAACGCACACCGGTTCATCGACGGCTCCGTCCTCCGAGACGAGCGACGAAGCCGCGATCCGCGCCGCACTGTCCTCGTATAACGCAGCTTTGAACGGTGGTCAGACCGCCGCTGTGCTACCCCTCTACACGCCCGACGGCATCTTCATGGCGCCCTACACGTCCTCCTTCATCGGTCAGGACGCGGTTCGCAGGGCGTATGATGCCGTCTTCAAAGAACTAAAATTCGATGTGACATTCAATATCTCCGAGGTGGTCCAGATGGCGCCAACATGGGCGTTCGTGCGGACCAACTCCGCCGGGAAGACGCTGCATCATTCCAGCGGCAAGACGACGTCCGAGGCGAACCAGGAACTCTTCATTTTCCAGAAGGGCGACGACGGTCGCTGGCGCATCGCCCGCTACAGCTTCTCGCCTACGAACCCGCCGAGCCAGTGACTCGCTCGGTAGTCCAAACAAATTCTGTGGCCAACTCTGTCTTTCCTCGCAAGGATCAGCCCATGAACGCGGATGAACAGGCTATCGCCGAGGTGTTTAAGCAGTACGGAGAGGCCGCAAACCGCTCTGTGCCGACGCCGTGGCTGAACTCTATACCGACGACGGGGTGCTGATGGCACAGAACAGCCCGCCCCAGGTCGGTAAGACTGCGGTTCAGGCGGCCTATGCGGGCATGGCCGGGGCAATCAAGCTCGCCATCGCTTTCGAGATCGACGAGATCCGGGTGCTAACGCCCGAATGGGCCTTCCTGCGCTCCACCTCGACCGGCACGATCCGCATCCTGGCCGCAGGCATCGACATCCCGGAAGCCAACCAGGAGCTGTTCGTCTTCAAGAAGGTCGACAGCGCCTGGAAGATCGCTCGCTACAGCTTCTCCACGACGCTGCCGGCGCAGGCGTGAGGCGCCCGCGATGACCCTATTCCTGCCGAAATGGATCGACGCGCCGGCGCGCGTACTGATGTCAGCCCTGTTCCTGCTGTCCGGCATCGGCAAGCTCACTGCCATCGTGGCGACGCAAGGCTACATGAGCGCCTACGGCGTCCCCGCCGTGCTGGTCTGGCCGGCCGCCGCCTTCGAGATCGGTGCGGGCGTGCTGCTCCTGCTCGGCCTCTGGACCCGGCCGCTCGGCGTGTGCCTGGCCGGGTGGTGCCTGCTCACGGCGGGCATCTTTCATACCGCCTTCGCCGACCAGAACCAGCTGATCAACTTCCTGAAGAACCTCACTATGGCTGGCGGCTTCCTGCTACTCGCCCGCGCCGGTGCGACCGGCCTCAGCCTCGACGCGCGCCGCGCCGTGAGTCGAACAGATGGGTGAACGCATGTCGCTCATCTCCTGCCTGCGCAATCTCTTCCTTAGTGCAGCGCTCGTCGGGGCCGCCCTCGTACCGGTCGACGCGGCGGATCAGACCGCCAGCAGCTTCGCGTTCGCGTCCGATCCGATGGTCGCGGCCGGGCAGCGCGCGGCCTACGACGTGGTCCACCGCTATGAGATGCTCCTCAACGCGGGCGACACAGATGGCATTCTGGATCTGTTCGCGCCCGACAGCGTCGCGGAGTGGAACGACAAACCCACCTTCGCCACCCGCCAGGAGAAGCGTGACGCCTATGCTGCTCTGTTCCGGATCGCCAAGTTCACGACCGTGTTCGGCTATGCGGGCATCGATGTTCACGGTGAGACGGCCATCGTGCGGACCTACCACCACAAGGGCGCGACGGTCCTAGAGGGGGGCAAGCAGGTCGTCGACCTGAACCGCGAGGTGTTCGTGCTGCGCAGGATCGACGGCGCCTGGAAGATCACCCTGTACGTCTTCAACACCAACCCCGTGCAAGGTGAGGGCTGAGGGCATCCACGACGTTCCCGGCTCAGGAGGACGACCATGACGATGATGAGGGCGGCGGTGATCCGCAAGGCCGGCGGTCCGGACGTGCTGAAGGTCGAGGCGGTCCCGATGCCCGAGCCCCGCGCGGGCGAGGTGCTGATCTGGGTGCGCGCCTTCGGCCTGAACCGGTCGGAGCTGTTCACCCGCCGCGGTCAGTCACCCGGGGTCGCGCTCCCGCGCGTGCTCGGCATCGAGGCGGTCGGCACCGTCGTGGCCGCGCCCGACGGCACGGTCGCTGAGGGCGACACGGTCGCAACCGCGATGGGCGGCATGGGTCGCAAGTTCGACGGCAGCTATGCCGAATATGTCCGCGTGCCGATCGGTCAGGTTCAGGTCCTGCGCACCGACCTGCCGTGGGAGGTCCTGGGTGCGTTACCCGAGATGCTGCAGACCGCCTGGGGCTCGCTGTTCACGGCCCTACGGCTCAAGGCGGGTGAGCGCCTGCTGATCCGGGGCGGCACCACCTCGGTCGGGCTTGCCGCGGCCGCCATCGCCAAAGCACACGGCGTCCACGTCGCAGCCACCTCGCGCCGCACCGACCGCGCGCAGATGCTCCGGGACAACGGCGCGGATCAGGTCTTCATCGACACGGGCACAATCGCCGCACAGGTATCGGAGATCTGCCCAGGGGGCGTCGACAAGGTGCTTGAACTGGTCGGAGCGACGACGCTGGAGGACTCGCTACGCTGCGCCAAGCCGGGCGGCATCGTCTGCATGACGGGCATGGTCGGCGACCGGTGGTCGCTGCCGGACTTCAGTCCGATGGACGTGATCCCGAGCGGGGTGTGCCTCACGACCTACGACGGCGGCGTTACGGACTTCATGCGCACGCCGCTTCAGGAACTCGTCGAACAGGTCGCGACAGGCAGCCTGCGCGTGCAGGTGGGCCGCACCTTCAAGCTCGACGAGATCGCCGAGGCGCATCGCTCCATGGAGGAGAACCGAGCCGGCGGGAAGATCGTCGTGCTGCCCTGACGGCGCGCGACCCTCCCACACAGAAGAGTCGCACGGATCGCCGGGCGCGAACTGCACCATCGAAGGGGGTGACACGACATGCGCACACCGGTCGAAACAGTCCTGGCCCTTCTGGGCGACGCCGCCAATCCGTCGACCGTCGCCGAGTTGGTGGCGCCCGACGCCACCTACGTGTCGTTGAACTACGACAATCCCGACCTGAAGCGGATCATGCCCTGGTGCGGATCGCATACTGGCGCGCAGTCCATCGTGGAGACGTTCGTGAACGTCAACCGGCATTGGGAGATCCTAGCCTTCGACGTGCAGGAGGCCTTCGGTTCCGATGAGCGGGTCGCCGTGTTCGTAAGCTGCACATTTCGCTCGCGGGTGATGGACCGGACGCTAATCTCGCCCGTCGCGATCTTCGCCAGAGTCGTAGCCGGAAAGATTACCCAGATGCAGTTCATGGAGGACACGTTCGGGACCGCTTCCACCTTCCGAAGCGGTGGCGCCTGGACATTCAGAGCCGATCCGGACGGCGCAGAGGTGACGATCTGAGCAAATCCAGCATCATGGCTGCGCCTACGGATTTGTGCCCGAGCAGCACTCAGTCGGCTTGCGGGACCCGCAGCGAGCGAGCTTGGACGGTCTGGAGGTCAGCGCAATGCCGACGCCGCAGAGCTAGGCCATGCAGGCAATATCTGTAGCCTTGAGGCCTGAGCGATTTCAGCCGCTCCTCACGAACGCCGCTCACACATCCCGTCCGGAACGATCAAGACCGCGAGGCCAAGGAGCCCGAGACCGTGCTGCCGGAGGTGACGGTGGAGGTGACGGTGCCGAAGATCGATGCCCGCGGCGGCCTCGTCACCGCCTGCGGGCTAACCTTGATGGATCTCGTGGGTATGTAGGTTGGCCGCCTCTTACCGGAACCCGCCTCCCGGAAGCCGGCCGTGGAATGGCGTGTTGCGGCAGTGACCCCACGGGCCGCGCCAGTAGCCCGGAGGGCACCCATTCCCTGCGCGAACTTGGTACCAGCCACCCGGGAGGGGTCCAGAGTACGGCGTATTCCGGCAGTGCCCCCACGGACCGCGCCACGCACCTGGGCCGCAACCACCTGCCACGAGGGTAATGGGAGCAGTGACGCTCGGGTCGGCCGCAATCAGCATCGCATTCGCGGAGGCCAGCGGCAGAGCGGTGAGCGCCACGGTAGCGAAAAGTGTATTCATTATATTCATGGCCGGTTTCCTCTGTATTCCGTCGCCAAGATGCCCTCGGCGGCTGTCGCTACAACTTGGCAGAGGAGCAGCCGCTGCATTAAATCTTGGCCATGAAACCGAAGGTTTTCGGCAAAGCAGACAATGCGATGCAAATGCAGCTAACCACTATGCTGAATTGATCGCAGAATTTCGCGTCCTGAGCCTTGCCCAGCGCCAGCTTGCCACCCACGAGGCGATCGCCGTCTTGCTGCAGGCCGAGGAGCCGGCGGCCATCGCGGAGATGCGGGCGGCGCTGCGGGCTCCGGCGCTTAAGCGTCATCCGGACGCCGCACCCCAACCTGGCCGACCGTTGGAACGGTGATGGATGCGGCCTCTCGTCCAAGCAGCTCCTCTAAACTCTCCCGCTCAAGCTCGGCAGCAATAACGTCTGCCAAGTTCTTGAAGGCAGCCTCAATCCATTGATCAGCTTCGGTAATGAGAAGCTGCAAGTTGCCGTAGTTCCCGACATCGAAGGTGACAAACTGCAACGTGTTAGCAATTACGCCTTCGAGTTTAAAACCCTTTCCTCCGCCGTTTATCGCCGCGCAAGGTATTGCTTGACCGTATGCATTTTCATCATGTTCGAAATGCTTGTTCCGCAAATGCTCGAAATGTTGAAACGCCTTCATTTTGACGGGCACACTCTCGTATATATTTTCTGCTCGTAGTTTCGTATTTCGCGCTGCACCACCGGTAAAGCATTTGATGTATGTGGAAATAGCAGAGCGCCAAAGCGCATCGTTGACGGCTTCCGGGTTGTCGGGCTTCATGTTGTTGAGATGAGATTTCGAATTCTGTAAATCAAAGCGATGCGCCGCGTAATGAGCGAGTTGCTTCGCTTTCTTTCCCGTCAACCGGATTAGTTTCACTGCATCTGGATACCCGTCGATATGGAGGGCCCCATCTTTCATGCTGATCTGGTCCGGCGGCACGCGGATACCTCACCCTGCTATGCCGCGAAAGCGGCCGCGGACGATCGTAGACGCGACCGCGGCGCAGGCCAGATCAAAACCACCGGTGACGTTGACTTAACCGTACCGCACGGCCGACATGGACCGTTCCGGCTGCACCCGCCCTAGCGAGTCGCGGCCACCATCAGGAGCACAGCCGCCGCGGATCTGAGACCCTGAAACGACTACGGGCCCCCTGTCGCCAAACAGAGAGCCCGCGAAATCGAAGTGGCCTGGTGGGGCCTCATGCAATCCCCCATCAGCCATAGCTCCCGCCGGGAGTCAACGGGAACGCCAATTCCCGGAGCGATGAAGTCGTGCCTTGATCACAGCCGCGGTCCGAAAAGGACCGGGTTCGATGACCTATGCCGAAGAGATCCGCCGACAGGTGGAGGCGGCCCCGCGCGCCGCGTTGCCCGCCGTCACGGCTGCGCTGTGGCGTGCCTATGGGGAAGGGCAGGTGACGGAAGTCGAAGCCGAAGCGTTGTCCGGCCTGATCGAGGCGCGGCAGACCAAAAGCGCCACGTTGGCGGGTTTGCCGCTGACCGACACCTCGCAGGATCGCCAGAGCAGCCCCAGGAGGCCGGGCGTCGGGTCCAGGCCACGCACGGGCGCCAGCATGGAGCGCCGCCGCCGTTGGGCTTCCTCAGGGCGCCTGCCGCCGGCTATCGCGGCGCGCTTCACCCTGGCCGAGCAAGGCGTGCTCGCCCTCGTGGCCGCCGAGGTAGCCCGCCGGAAGGATTGTCGGCTGGCCGTGGGCCATCTCGCCGCCATCGTGGGCGTAGCCGAGACCACGGTGCGCAACGCGATCCGCGAGGCCATGAAGCTCGGGCTCGTCACAGTCGAGGAACGGCGAGTGACTGGCTTCCGCAACGACACGAACATCGTGCGCATCGTCTCGGCTGAGTGGACGGCTTGGCTGCGGCTGGCGCGGAAGCCGGTGAGGTATCAAGGAAACCCTGACACCCTGCAGCAGGGGGGAGGGTGCAAATCCCCGCAGGGCACGCATACTCAGGTTCTAGATCTGGAGAAATCGAGACTGGCAGATCCCAAAACAGGCTGCCGAGGGGCAGCGGGCGACCCTGGCCGAAGCGATCCCATGAGAATTCTCGTGGGTGGTAAGACGCCCTCTGCTATGCGGTGATGGCATAAGGACGGTCGATATGACGAACGCACCACCTGAGCCTCCACGGCCCGACCCGGCCGAGTCCCTGCCTCCGAGGTTCAAGCATCAGGCAATGGCGGTGCGCGGTCTCATCCAAAGCGCAAATGTCCAACGGCCGTTGGAAGCAGCCAGGAGAGCGCCTGAACGTTTGGATAGGATCCTAGACGAACTGCGGCAGCAAGGGCCGCTCGACCCCGATGTTGATCGCAACGCGTCGGAGCTTTTATCCGCCATCGAAAATTTGGACGGTGCGATCTACGGTCCTGGGACGGTTGGCGAGGACCGTGAAGCGAAGGTTCAGGCTGCCCGAGTAGCCGCGGACCAGAAACTTGATGAGCTTATTGGCCGCCTGGCAACGACCTGACCAACCCTATGACCTTCGTCTGCACCATTCCGCAGGGCGGCTTCCGCGTCCAAGGTTTCGCGGCCAGCACGCCTCGTGTCGCGATCATCGACATTGGGTACGACGATGCCGAGCCGCTGAACTACAAGGTGGCGATTGGCCTTGATGCGTTGCCGGGCGGGAGCCTCGAACTGTACTTCAACGTCATCGAGGCGGACGGGGAGACTGGCGGCGAGCACACGTTCTGGAGCGGCAGGAACACACGCCTCATCGCGGCGACGGAAGATCGCGCTGCCGTGCTGGGAGCAGTCCTGTTCGGCCTTCGCGACCTCTTGCAGGTCAGCACTCCAGAGGGCTTCGTGTGGTTCACCTATGACGAAGCCATGCCGAGAAGGGCACTGCTCAAGTTCGACCTCGTTAGGCGTGTAGTCGAGGAGTGTGGATACGTGGTCACGGCCTCACGCTTGCCGCGAGGGCGGCGGGCTTGGGAAGCGACCCGTCCACCTGATGCCGTGGTTGACTCTGGGGAAGCTGATCCCGATCCTAATAGCGAGCAACGGTGAGGCGATGACCCGCGAGGAACTGATAGCGCTGGCCGAGACCGCTGAGGAGCGGACCACAGGCTATTTGCGCAAAGCGCTCGAAGACCCCGACATCAAAGCTGCCGTTCACAGTCGGTACGTGCCAGCCGTGCTCGACGGGATGGCGGCCACCAGTGTCGCCAACGACCCCGCGCGGAAACCCGGCAAGGGGCGGAAGCAGGCGTAGGCCACGGCTGTAAGCTCCACCTTGGCGCACTGCGTTACACACCACGCACCCCGGCGTTGCGCAGCGCCCCGTAAAATCGGCCCGAGTCGAACATGGCTCGGGCCTGCTGCAGCGAGATCGGCCTGCCACCGACTTCCGGCGCCCTCATAGCCCCACCGCCGCCCTGCGCCTGTTTCTGCTGAGCGCCCGCGATGCTCTTCAGGGCGTTCGAGATCTGGGCGTACTGATTGCTCGGCTGCTGATCCTGCGTGCCGGTGGCGGTCAACGGCTGGCCGGACAGGGACGCGACGTCGGGCGTCGGCGAAGACTGGCCCGGTACGGGGGCGCCCTGCTCGACGATCCCGCCGAGGCCGAACCCGCCCTGCTGGGCGGTCGAGCCCATCGAGGCCCCAGCAGGACGGGCGATGCCCGGCGACATCTGCGACGAAGATCCGGACGCCATGGCCGGCAGAGCCTGTCCACCGCCGCCGAAGCTGTTGGCGTAGGCCTGGGTCGTCGCCAGCCGCGCCGCATTCTCGCCGCCTGGGCGGTTGTAGCCCGCGAACTTCCAGGCGTCCGCCATCAGGGCGTGAGCTTCCTGCGGGCTCTGAGCGTTCTGCAGGGCGCTCGTGAGCTGCGGGTTCTCCTGCAGCAGGAAGTTGGCCTGTGCCGACACCGGATCGGCCGCACCCTGCGTGAACGCCTTCATGTTGGCGAGGCGGTCGGCCCGCCACGACAGGATGCCGCCGGACTGGCCCGCCTGCCCGCTCTCGCTCGGGTCTGACCAGCTACCCGTGATGTTCGAGGGCGAATACCGGCTCTCGTGCTGGGCGTAGGCCGCGACCGCGCCGAGGCCGTTCGGGTTGGTCAGACCGCCCTGCTGCAGGGTCGAGATGAACCGGCCGCGGATGTCGTTCGGATCCGGCGTCGCCGCCTCGGCGCTGTTCGGTCCGATCATGGACAGCAACCCCGTGCCGGCCGCCTGCGCGCCGGGCTGCATCACGGGCGTCGGCGCGCCGGTCGGTGGCGTCTGTGGGTTGAACCCCGAGTACCCGGGCGGTGTGGCCGCGGGCACGTCCTGAGACGTCATGGTCGGCGCCTGAGCCTGCTGCTGCGCCTGCTGTTGCAGATACTGCTGCAAGGCAGGGCTCAACGGGTTCTGGTCGTCGCCGCTCGCGAACGATGGCAGGGAGCCGAAGCCTAGCGACATGCGGAATGCCCCATGGTTGCGAAATCCGGGCCGCTGACGGGCGTCGGGCGATTTCGGGTGCCGGTGTGCGGTTTCAGACCAGCGCCAGCCCTGGGCCAATTCTGGCGAGGCTGACGGGTATCGACAGAATGACGGGTCGGGGCCATCTTCATGGTATGCGCCGCTGGGCTGAGCCTCTGACCGTCATCATCGTCTTCGCCATCGTCATGACGGCGATCGGGTGGGGCGTGAACGCAGCTGTGCCGAACGTCGACGCGTGGCTTGTCGACCATATCGGCAAGGCTGGCGCCTGGACTGCACTTGTCGCCGTCTGGCTTGCGACTGGGATCTACGCCTGGATCGGTCATCGCCCGAAAGCCGGTAAAGCCGCCGGGAAGTAGGGCCGGGTTCGGTCCGCCTGAGACATGAGCGCCGCCTGCGTCCCACGAGCCGCAAGATTTCCAAGCGCCGCCGCCTGCTGCTGTGAGCGGCCACGGGCCTCCAGGGCGGCCAGCAGCATGTCGAGCTTGTCGCCCTGGGTCATCGTCACAGCGTCCGCGAGCTGATGATTGCGGGCGAGATCGGCGGCCTGACCGGCGGCGTTGATCCCGGCCTTACCGGCGCGGGCAACCTGGGCGAGGGCATACCCTTTGGGCCCGCCGACCAAGCCAGCCATGGTGCCCCCGAGATCGTCGCCCAGCGTCGTGCGCGGTGCGATGGCGTCGGCTGCCCGGTTCCGCTGCGCCGTCTGTGACCCCTCGACGATCCGCCGGTTCGCGTCCGCAAAGGCCCGCTCCCGGGCGACTGCGTCGACGACCTGCTGCGTCGGCGCCTCACCGTGCAGCATGCCCATCTTGGCGGTGTTGAACCCACCCTCGCCCTGCAGGGTGCTG
>NZ_JAKSYH010000116.1 GCF_022829295.1 Methylobacterium sp. J-088 | reverse complement strand
CCTACGCGGACGGTCGGATCGACCGGACCGCGGCTTTGGGCGCCGGCGTCTCGCGGGCGAGCGGCCTGGCCTCGGGCTGGGACGCCGGGGGGTCGGGCTTTGCCGGCACCGCGCTGGGCCTGGGCCTGCCGGTGGAGTGCGTGCCGGAGGTGGGCTTCAGCGTCGACCGTCTGACCCGGGCGCGGGTGGCGGAGCGGGGTGGGCTGGCGAGCCAGAGCTTCGCCACCGCCGGCCTCGACGGCGCGCGCAGCCTCGTGGGCGGGCGTGTGACGAGCCTTGCGGTCGACGGCACGGCAGCGGACGGAGCGGCGGGCCTGCGGCTGGAGGGCCGGGCCTACTGGGCGCACGAGCTGGGCGACACCGTCGCCACTCTGCGCTCGAGCCTGTTCGGGGTGCCGTTCGCGACGCGCACGAGCCGGCTCGGCCGGGACGGGGCGGTCCTGGGGGTGAGCCTGACGGGTCCGGTGGCGGAGGGCGTGCAGCTGTCGCTGAGCTACACCGGCGACCTGCGCCCCGGCGCCACCGCCCAGGTGATCGCCGCCGGATTGCAGGCCCGCTGGTAACCTCGGCGGGTAGCATCGGCGATGCGGTCGCCCATGCGTGCGACCAAGCGGCTCTGGAGCCCGTTGAGGTTTCGTCCGCCGGTCGCCACAATCGCTCCGCATGGACCGCCCGCACCTTGACGGTCGCTTAACCATTCGCCCGTCCTACGCTGCCTAGGATGATCCGGCTCGAGGGAACGGATGGGCTTGCATTTTGGACGGCTGTGTCGTGCGGGCCCGGCCTTCGCTGTTCTCCTACCGTTGCTCGCGTCAGGGGCCTGTGCCGGCCGGCCGACCGGCGTGCTTTTGCCCGTCGCCGTGACTGGGTCGGTTCCTGGCACTTCACGTGTCGACATGCTGGTGGCAACGACTCGCAAGTCGGCCGCCGACCGGGGGGTGCTGTTCTCGGGTGAACGCGGCGATGCGGTCTCCTACACGGATCTTGCCGTCTCCATCCCGCCGAACACCACCCGGCAGCCCGGCACGGTGCAGTGGCCGAAGTCGCTGCCCGGCAACCCCGCGACCGATTTCGTCGCCTTGCGCGCCGATCCGGTCGACCGCTCGAAGGTCGCGGCCTGGACCGGCCGCGCCGTCCGGCGTGGGGCCAAGCGCCACGTGCTCGTGTTCGTCCACGGCTTCAACAACAAGTTCGAGGACGCAGTCTTCCGCTTCGCGCAGATTGTGCATGACTCGGGTGCCGAGGTCGCCCCGGTTCTGTTTACTTGGCCCTCCAAGGGGTCAGTGCTCGCCTACGGCTACGACCGGGAGAGCACCAACTTCTCGCGCAACGGCTTGGAGACTCTGCTGCGGGATTTGGCCAGGGATCCGAATGTTGGTGAGATCACTGTACTCGCCCACTCCATGGGCAACTGGCTGACCCTGGAAAGCCTCCGCCAGATGGCCATTCGCGACCGGCGCGTGGCCCCTAAAATCCGCAACGTCATCCTCGCCGCCCCCGATGTCGACATGGACCTCGCCCGCGAAGCGTTCCGCGACATGGGGCCGGACCGGCCGCGCCTGACGTTGATGGTGTCTGGCGATGATCAGGCTCTGGCGGTGTCGCGGTTGGTCTGGGGCGACAGCGTCAGGCTGGGCGCCATCGACCCGAACGTCGAGCCATACCGGTCCGAACTCGAACGCCAGAAGATCGGTGTGCTGAATCTGTCGACGGTGAAGGGCGATGACCCGCTGAACCACGGCAAGTACGCCTCCGGGGATGTCGTCGCCCTGCTGGGCAAGCGCCTCGCCGACGGACAGCCGATCTCGGATGGACAGGTCGGCATCGGTGACCGGTTGGTGAGCGCGGCTGCCGGAGCTGCCTCCACGGCCGCGACCGGGGCGGCGCTGGCAGTTGCGGCCCCGGTCGCCATTGTCGACCCGCAGACCCGCGAGACCTTCGGCGAGCACCTGTCTCACGTCGGCTCCGGCCTGCGGGACACAGTCGGTTCGGCGGTCGACCTAGCGGGCGCACCCGTGCGGGCCATGACCGGCAGCCGCTGAAGCGTCGGATCGATCGGTAACGAGAACGCCGGGCCTTCCGGCATCATGGGGAACGGAAAATGGCACGCACGGTTCGACTGGTCGTTGCGGCGGCGACGTTGGCATGGGCAGGCGCCGCGCACGCACAGGGGCTGGAGCGCGGCGCGCAAGAGGGGGCAAACCGGGGCGCCATGATCGCCGGTCCCTTGGGCGCCGTCGTCGGTGGTGCGGTCGGGGCAGCGGTGGGAACGGCTAACGGCATCCTCGGCATCGACCGACGCGAGCGCTTCCGCATCTACGCCACGGGCGAGCGTCGTCCGTCCTTCGCCTATTCCGGCCCCGTGAAGGTTGGGACCGTCCTCCCGGAGGATGGCGTCGTCTACTACGATGTTCCCCCAGAATTCGCCCTTCCGACGTACAACTACACCGTCGTGAACGACCACCCGGTTTTGGTGGACCCGCGCACCCGACGGGTCGTTGAAGTTATCGACTAGAGCGCTCTCCGCCGAAGTGGGCCCGGTTCGGCGTAAGAGGGCCGCGAGAACAAGGGCTTAGAGCCGTGCTCGATTGCAACGCGATCGGGCACGGCTCTAGGCGGGACCTGAACCGCGGTGGTGACCTGCGGGCGAAACCGGTTCATCACCGCGTGGAGCTCGTCCAAGGCCACTGGCTTGTGCAAACAATCCACGACCCCGCGCGCCGGCCTGCATCCGCGCATCGAGGACCGTCGCCATGAGGACGGGTGTTTTGCGCAGGGCTGCGTCGGCCTGGATGGCACGGAGGACCCGACGAGGTCCTGCTTGACCCGGAGGTCGACAAGCACGTCCGGGCACAGGACCGGCTTCGCGGTCCTGAGACAAAGGCCCGACAGGCTGCCGCCGAGTTGGGCTCTGCGGCAGCAGGATCTGGTAGCCCTTGTGCGCCTTCTGCCGGAGACGTCGCCCGCGATTGCGCGCGACGCGCGCTGGCGACGTTACTTCAGGCGGGTGGCAGCCCAGTCGATGTGATCGGCCATGAAGGTCGACATGAAGAAGTACGAGTGGTCGTAGCCCTCGCGCATGTTGAGGGTCAGCGCGATGCTGGCCTTCTTGCAGGCTTCCTCAAGCAGCCAGGGACGCAGGCCATCCTGAAGGAAGCTGTCGGCGGTGCCCTGATCCACCAGGAACTCGGGGAAACGCTTGCCGTCTTCGATCAGCGCGGTGGCGTCGTGGGCGCGCCAGGCGGCTGGGTCGGACCCGAGGTACTTCTCGAAGGCCGGTTTCGACCAGCCGGCCGTGGAGGGCTGGGCGATCGGCGCGAAGGCGGAGCAGGACTTGAAGCGCTCCGGGTAGGTCAGCGCGATGGTGAGCGCTCCGTGGCCGCCCATGGAATGGCCGAAGATGCCTTGACGGGCCATGTCGGCGGGGAAGTTCGCCGCGATGAGCGCCGGCAGCTCCTCCGTGACGTAGCTCCACATCTTGTAATTCTTCGCATAGGGCGCCTCGGTGGCGTCCAGATAAAAGCCGGCACCGGAGCCGAACTGCCAGTTGCCCTCCTCGTCCGGGATCCCCGGGCCGCGCGGGCTGGTATCCGGGGCCACGATGATCACGCCATGCTGAGCGGCGGCCGCCCGATACTCGCCTTTGTCCATGACGTTGGCGTGCGTGCAGGTGAGCCCCGACAGGTACCACAACACCGGGACCGGACCGTTCTCGGCCTGTGGCGGCACGAACACCGCGAAGGTCATCGGGCATCCCGTGGTCTGGGCATCGTGCTTGTAGACGCCCTGCGTGCCGCCATGGGCGCGGGCCTTCGAGATGGTTTCCATGAGCTTTGATCTCCTGCTCGGGAGGCGAAAGCCGCGCTCCGGGGCCGGATGGCGGGCTTGGGATTTCGAGACTACGGGGCGGCGCGCATAGCCGTCGGCTTGCCCGACAGGAACGAGGCACCGGTCACCGGGACCCCGCCCCTGAAGAGCGGGGAGCCCCGGATCGGATGGTCTCAGTAAACGACAACGGAACGGATCGACTTGCCTTCGTGCATGAGGTCGAAACCGTGGTTGATGTCTTCCAGGGGCATGGTGTGGGTGATGAGATCATCGATGTTGATCTTACCCTCCATGTACCAATCGACGATCTTCGGCACGTCCGTGCGCCCGCGGGCCCCACCGAAGGCAGATCCCCTCCAGACGCGGCCGGTGACGAGCTGGAACGGACGGGTCGAGATCTCACGGCCGGCTTCGGCCACGCCGATGACGATCGACTCACCCCAGCCGCGATGGCAGCACTCGAGCGCCTGGCGCATCACGTGGACGTTGCCGGTGCAATCGAAGGAGAAATCGGCGCCGCCGCCGGTCAGATCGACGATGGCCTGGACCACCTTGTCGGTGCCGACCTCATTCGGGTTGATGAAGTGGGTCATGCCGAACTTGCGGGCCATGGCCTGCTTATCCGGGTTGATGTCGACGCCGATGATCTTGTCGGCCCCGACCATCCGGGCGGCCTGGAGGACGTTGAGGCCGATGCCACCGAGACCGAACACCACCACGTTGGCGCCCGGCCAGACCTTGGCGGTGTAGATCACCGCGCCGATGCCGGTCGTCACGCCGCAACCGATGTAGCAGATCTTGTCGAAGGGCGCGTCTTCGCGGATCTTGGCGAGCGCAATGGCCGGCAGGACCGTGAAGTTCGAGAAGGTCGAGCAGCCCATGTAGTGGAACACGGTGCTCGCACCGCCAGGGCTGCCGCCGGTGGAAACGCAGGAGAAGCGGCTCGTGCCATCCGGCATCACACCCTGCCCCTGGGTCGCCCGGATCGCGGTGCACAGGTTGGTGCGCTGCGACAGACAGGACTTACAGTTGCGGCATTCCGGCGTGTACAGGGGGATCACATGGTCGCCGGGCTTCAGCGTGGTGACACCGGCGCCGACCTCACGGACAATACCTGCGCCTTCATGGCCGAGGATCGCCGGGAACTTACCCTCGGAATCGAGACCCGAGAGCGTGTAGGCATCCGTGTGGCAGATGCCGGTGGCCATCAACTCGACGAGAACTTCGCCGGCCTTGGGCCCCTCGATGTCGATGGTCTCGATCGTGAGTGGCTTCTTGGCCTCCCACGCGACTGCGGCGCGAGTCTTCATCAGGTCTTCCTATTATCTGGATGATGACGGACGGCGCCGAACTGCCGACTCTCCGGTGCACCTCGCCTAAGGGCAGGGCACCGGACGGTCCGAAAATCTGCCGCGTGTGTGCTGCTTCTGACGCCAAGATGCAATGTCCCGCCCCCGTGTTCAGTGCATGACCCCGGCGTTCGGCAGGATTGGGAAAGGGGGCGCATCCGCCCCGCTCGAGCCGCACGCCCATGCCGGAACATGGGTCGCGCAGTGCCTGTGACCCGTGCCGCTGGGGCCGGGCCAAATCACCGTTCACTCAGGCAAAGCAGTCGACCGTCCGGCAGCTTCGGCTCGGGGTCGGAAGCGGTGGTCACCCGTTGTGTCGCTGTCCGTGACGGCAAGGCTGATACGGAAGGGACAATCCGCTGGAGCAGTCGCCCCCGTGTGGCGCGCTTGTCTGGTTGTAGTGGTCAGGCGCTGCTAAAACCCTGCGCGCCTGCGACGTCAAAGAAAACGACACGGCCGGGGAGGTCGGATATGGCGACAACGAGCGTTCCCACCGAGTTGCCGGAGATCGAACGTCGCACAATGCGCGCGGTCGGCTGGCGCATCGTGCCGTTCCTCGTGCTCTGCTACTTCATCGCCTATGTTGATCGTGTGAATGCAGGCTTCGCCGCGCTCACGATGAACAAGGATCTCGGTCTTTCCCAAGCGATGTTCGGCATCGGCGGTGGCCTGTTCTTCGTCGCCTACGTGCTGTGCGAAGTGCCGAGTAATCTCGCGATGGAAAAGTTCGGCGCGCGGGTGTGGATCGCGCGGATCATGATCACCTGGGGCCTCGTCGGTGCGGCGATGGCCTTCGTGGTCGGCCCTTTCAGTTTCTATTTCGGCCGCTTCCTGTTGGGCGCAGCCGAAGCCGGGTTCTTCCCCGGGGTGATCCTCTACCTGACCTACTGGTTCCCGAAGGCATACCGGGCACGGATCGTTGCGCTGTTCATGGTCGCGATCCCGATCTCGTCCTTCCTGGGCTCGCCGCTGTCAGCCGGGCTGCTTCAACTCGACGGCGCCGCTGGCCTGCACGGCTGGCAGTGGCTGTTCATCGCGGAGGCAATCCCCGCGGTGCTGCTCGGGCTCGCCGCTCTTTTCGTGCTCCCAAGCCGGCCGGCAGAGGCGAAATGGCTGGCGCCTGAGCAGCGCGCTTGGCTCGAACGTCGGCTTGAGGCGGACAAGGTTGGCGCTGCACCGGTGGCGCACCACCTGCCGCTGCTGAAGGTCCTTTCGAACAAGTACGTCTGGGCGCTGGCGCTGATCTATTCGGGCTCGTCGGCCACCAGCAACGCGCTTTCCCTCTGGCAGCCGCAGATCCTCAAGTCCTTCGGGCTCTCGAACCTCGAGACCGGCCTCCTCAACATGATCCCCTTCGGCATCGCCTCGGTGTTTATGGTGTTCTGGGGGCTGCGCGCCGACAAGTCGGGCGAGCGGGTCTACAGCACGGCCCTGCCGCTGGCACTGACCTGCCTGTGCCTCGCCGCTACGAACCTCACCAGCTCGCTCACCCTGACGATGGTGCTCCTGAGCTTCACCCTGCTCGGCAATTACGCGATCAAGGGGCCGTTCTGGGCCATGGCCACCGAATGGCTCTCGGCCGGCACCGCGGCGGCGGGGATCGCGGCGATCAACACCCTCTCGCATCTCGGCACCGGTATCGCCTCCTGGCTGCTGGGCGTGATCAAGGACGCCACCGGCAGCTTCCCCATGGGGCTTCTGCCGCTCGTCGTCCTCACGGGCGCCGGCAGCATCATGACGATCATCCTCGGCCGCGGCAGCCGCGCTCAGGCGAGCGCACCCGCCCCCGCGCCAGCCGAGTAGTCGCCATGATCTCGCGACGGATGTTCCAAGGGGGCATCGCAGCCGCCGCGCTGAGGCCGCGTTTTGCGATGTCCGAGCCGATCACAGCGATCGACAGCCACGCGCACGTCTTCAAGCGCGGCCTCAAGCTCGCACCATCCGTTCGCTACGCCCCGGATTACGACGCGACGCCCGAGGACTACATCAAGCTTCTCGACGCCAACGGGATCTCGAGCGCAGTGCTGATCCAGCCGAGCTTCCTCGGCACCGACAACAGCTACATGCTGGATGCGCGAAAGACATATCCGTCGCGCTTCCAGTGCGTCGCGGTCGTCGATCCCGGCATCTCAGCCGATGAGCTTGAAGCCCTGGATGCCGCGGGTGTGGTTGGCGTGCGCCTCAACCTGATTGGCCAGCCTGACCCGCAACTCGCGAGCCCGGCCTGGCACAGGCATCTCGCGCATCTCGCAGCCCTTGACTGGCATGTTGAGATCCAGGCCGAGGGGCGGCGCTGGCCCGACCTGCTCTCGCCCCTCCTCGATGCGGGGGTGAACGTGGTAGCCGACCATTTCGGAAAGCCGGATCCCAAGGCGGGCGTGAATGATCCCGGCTTCCGCCGGATCCTGGAAGCCGGGCGCACAGGCCATCTCTACCTCAAGCTGTCGGGCCCCTACCGAAACGGGCCTGATGGCGACGCCATTGCCAGGACGGCGATCCCGCTGCTGCGCGCGCATCTCGGCCTCGATCATTTCGTCTGGGGTAGCGATTGGCCGAATACAGGGTTCGAGGGCAAAGAGCCCTACGCTGCAATGCTGGCCAATCTCGCGACGTGGCTGCCCGAACCTGCAGATCGTCAAGTCGTGCTTGTGGACACGCCGAGGAAGCTCTTTCGGTTCAACGCCGCATGAGCTCGTGGCGCTTGCCCCCGAAGTGGCAGGGGAAATTCTAAAGCGCACCTCGGTGAGGATGGTGCACACAGCTTTGTCGGCGGGCGGCCATAAGGTCACCCGCACCGGACGGGATCGATCCCTCAGGCAACCTTCGCCTCCTGAGGCTCCGCTCTGGTGAGCCCACGCTGGCGGGCGACGGTTTCCGCGCGCCCATTGCGCATCAAGCGTCGCCTGACGCCCTGCCATGTGATGGCCGGCACCGGCGCGACGGGATCGATAAGGGCGCTCAGGGCTCGCGTGTAATCCAGGACCAGACCGGGAGTCCACGTCATCGCGCCCGCGCCATTGCGCATGAGCGCGGCCGCCCAGAATTCCGGGCTCAGCACCGCGCGCGCCAGTCTGCTCCACGGCCGACCATCGCTGCAAAAGTTGCCCTCGACAGCAGCATCGAGGGCGTCAACGACGCACGTCGAACAGTTCCGGCCGACGAGGTTGTAGGTCGCATCCCGGCGATACCTACTCCAGAACGCGCGGAGGCGACCGCCGTCGACACCCTGAAGGGTGACCGTCACGGTCGCCTCGCACCAATCGGCTGCCTCTTCGCGGTAGCTCGGCAGGAAGCGGCCCGGCACGTCGTTCTCGGGACCGGCGCGCAGGATCGCCCGCAGTTTGTCGGGCGACCGCTCGATCTCCACGGAGGGGTAATGGCTCATATAAAGGGGGTCTTCCCAAACCAGGTCTGCGCAGGAGCCGGCCGCTCCCTTCGCACCCGCCAGTTCCAAGGCGGCGTGACCGGTGGAGAGGTGCCCCACCCCATCCACCGAGATGACGTAGCGGTGAACGAGCCGGCGTCGGGTGGGAATTGTCGCCGTCCCGGTGGGCGTCCAAACATAGATCTTGACGGTGTCGGACCCGCTCGCCTGCTTGGATGTATCGAAGAAATTGGGCGGGCGCCGTAGGCGTAGGCCGCGGACCATGACCTTGATCCCGGACAGCATCAGAAAGGCACCGATGCTGAAACCGACCGTGCCGGCATACCACGTCGGGTATGGCTGCAGGGTGAGGATTCCCAAGAGGATGCCGAAGCCCCCATGCACCACCGACCCGTGCCAGCCGGGAAAGCGCAGGACGTGAGATAGGACGACCCGCGTCAGGCCGTCGAACAGGAAGGCGGTACCGAACAGCATCGCAAGGAGGAACGTGCTCGAGGCCGAAGCGAGCATCGTCAGGACGGCCACGACGAGGAGTATCGCAGCCTTGAGCAAGCGCAGCCGTCGTGCAGCCCCGGTGGCAATCAGGCCGCGTACTCCCGAGCTCGCCGCCTCGAACACGAGGAGGAGGCCGAACCAGCGATCCGGAATGTGCGTGGCGCCGTCGAGGGCATCGATCACGAGGGCGCCGCCGAGTCCCGTCCAGATTAGGCCCACGCCGGCAACGATCCCCCACCGGTTGTGGACCGCCTCGCGTCCCACCAGAAGCAGCCACAAAGGGAGGGCTCCAGGGCTCGTCGGAGCGCTGGACTTTGCGGACGGCATTGCTTCGACAGGATTGCCCCCGCGTCTGGCTTCGGCGAGCCCAAGGTGCCTCCGCCCTTTTGGGCTGATGGACTCTGGGGAAAGCGCGCCATCGCCGGGTCGATCGGGCGACGCCTCCCCCGTTCCGACATTGATGTGGTGGCTCGGCGTTGAAGACAACGTCACGCGAAAAACCCCCGGGCGCGTCATTGCTAGCTAAGCGAAGAGACGGGCTAAAGAGAAGACGATTGAAAAAGTCGACTACCTAGATCCCGTCTCGGATACTTTTCCCCCGGTGGGAGCTTCGTTCAAAACAACTTTGCCGCAACGCGACCTTGACCGTTCAAGGGGACTGATGCGTGCCCGATCAGTCGACCAAAAGAGCGCTGAAATGCCCCTTCGAGCTCTGACGAGCCTGCGGGTGATCCTACTTGAGATGGTAGGCAACGCCCGCGATCAGAGCCTTCTCCTCAGTGTTGAGTGTCTTCCGCGGATCGCCGCCGAACTTGTTGTGCCAATACTGAAAGCCCACGAACACCTCGACCCGATTGGGCGTGTTCTCCAGCAGCTGCCCGACATCCAGCACCAGGTTAGTCTGCGAGGCGAATTCCGTCCGCGTGTCGAACTGGTTGACGTTGCCGTAGCGACCCTTGGGTAGGATGATGGTGTTGAAGCCGGCCAGCGCCAGGGGCAAGCCGGTGAAGGCCAGTGGGATGGTGTAGGTCAGCTCAAATTCCGGCGTCATCTTGTACTCGACACTGCGGAAGTGTGAGTAATCGAAGCCGGGAATCGCCGCCGGTATGTCCCCGGCTTTCGGCGCAATCCCGGCGAACCCATTACGGGAGAATTCCTTGTAGCCCTGGACCTTCAGGTTCACGAACCCGGCCGGCACGTCAAACGCAAAGCTGACTCCGAAGGTGCCGGCGCGCTTCTCGGAATCGAATTTTGTGTCCTTTGTGTTGATGTCGGCTCCGAATGATAGGCCGATATCTTTCACGAGACCTGGAATGGCGAAGATGTTGGTGTCAAAGATCTTGTTCGGGCTCAGGACGCCCCGGTAGATCAAGTAGACCTCGGTCGCGCCGTAACCCTTGTCCCTGATCACCTTGTCGCTCGCCGGGTCTTGATGGCCGGATCGGAGAATATCGAGGGAAATCAGGTTGGTGCCGTAGGCCCAGGAATTGGCGTGGAACAGGTTGACCACATTCTTGGGCACCTCAACAGGCTCCCCGCGGCTGCCCGGGCGTTCCCGGAAGACGCCGGGCTCCGCGGACGGTCCCTGGAAGCGGTAGCTGACCACGGTGTCGGAGAACGAAAAGAACGACGGAGGCGGGGCGGCCATCACGGTCGCGGCGGCGACAGGAACCCCGGCCTCCTGCCGATTCGGCCCGGTCGAGGCCCATTGAGTCGTGCTGAGCGTCTGGTCGAGGGCTTGGGCGGCGCTCGTCTGAATGTTCGTGCTTGCCGCCGTCTCGGATCGGGCCGCGCCGATGCCGGCCATCAGCGACGCCGCGATCAGCAGGCCCGCCCGGGGCATCCCGACGGTCATGGATCCTCGCTCAGCCCGGCCGGCGGGTCGGGCCGGGGCGATCCGTGCGACCTGGTTCGTCACAGCACTTTCCAGAAGACCAGGATCATCACCGCATAGGCCGCGGCCAGCAGGCCGGCGCCCTTCAGGTCCACGGCCGCCTGCTTGTCCCCGGCGGGTGCCAGCCACCAGCCGAGCTGCTTAGCGGCGAACGGCACGAGCCGCGCGGTGATCAGGACGCTGACGACGTTGCCGATGAACAGGGCAAGGGGGAAATCCAGCTTCAGGGTTCCCGCCAGAAACGGCGTGCCGATCAGCAGGCCCCAAAGGAACACCGTCGGGTACAGCGTCAGGAGGACGATCATGTTCATCTTCCAGGCCGGGGGCGCCGGAGCACCCTCCGGCGTCGCGTTCCGGAACCATTGCTCGAAGCCGCTCTGCACCATCCGGGTGTGGAATTCCGCCGTCAGCGGCGCCGCCTGCTCGACCAGGGCCTGGCGCTCCGGGGAGTTCAACCAGGATTGCAGATTGGCATCACTGTCGAACCGCAGGATCGCGACGAAATCCTCCTGCACCCCCGGCACGGCCGGCTCGAGCCGGTAGCCCTGCAGGCCGGGCGCCTTCGACTGGGCAGCCGCGACCTTCCGCTCCCAGCGGAGATATTCGGCCTCCATCCCAGGCTTCACGCGGGTGCTGATCACCGCCGAGACCGGGGCGGTACGGGCCGCGCTGGCATCGTCGGTGACGATGTGGACATCGTCACGGCCGACCAGCATCGGGGCGGCGCCCTCGATGCGGGATTGCCGCTCCGGCGAGCCCAGCCAGTGCCGGGCATGGTCCAGGCTGTCGAAGCGCTGCAGGATCACCCAATCGACCTGCAGCGGCGGGTGCGGCGGCATCAGCCGCTGCTCGATGAAGCCCGGAAACGTCGCCACCACCGCGCTGGTGTCGCCCTGCCACCGGGCGAAGGCGTCGGCGCTCTCCGGCCGGACGGTCGTCTGGGTGACGATGCTGACGCTCGCCGCTGACGTGCTCATGCGCTGGCGAGCTTTTCGAACAGGCGGTCGGGGGTGAACGGAAGATGGGCGAACCGCACCCCGGTGGCGTCGGCCAGCGCGTTCGAGACGGCCGGGGCAACCGGGTTGATGCCGCACTCGCCCTGTGATTTGGCCCCGAGCGGCCCGATCGTGTCGACCGTGTCGGCGAAGAAGATGTCGGTGTGGGGCGTGTCCGCGAAGGTCGGGATCCGGCAGTTGCGCAGCTGCGGGTTGACCATGCGGCCGTCGCCGTCATGCACCATGGTCTCGACCAGGGCCCAGCCGTAGCCCATGCCGACCGCGCCATCGAGCTGGCCGCGGCACTGCATCGGGTTGATCGGCTTGCCGATATCGGCGGCGTGGACGCTGTGGAGCACCCGGATCTCGCCGGTGACCCGGTGTACCGCCAGGCGGACACCCTGCACGTTGAACGCGATGGTCCGCGGCGACAGATAAGACTTCCGGCTGACCATGAACCGGTGGTCGACCTTGGTGCCCTCGGCGTGGAGCTCGGCCAGCGTCAGGCGCCGGTTGCCGCAGACCACGCCGCCATCGGTGTCGAGCCGGCATTGCTCCACCGGCACCCCGGTGTGTCGGCTGGCGAAGTCGAGGATGTCCTCCGCCATGGCCTCTGCTGTCAGGTGGACCGCCTTGCCGCCGACCACGGTGCCGGTGCTGGCGAAGGTGCCGGTGTCGTAGGGGGTGCGGTCGGTGTCGGCGTTGATGATCGCGACATCGTCGGCGCGCGCGCCCAGGATTGCGGCCGCGATCTGCTTGTGCGCCGTGGTGATGCCGTTGCCCATCTCGGTCGAGCCGCAGGCGAGATGGTAGGTCCCGTCCGGGAGCAGGTGCATCTTGGCGCCCGAGCGATGTTCGGTCGGCGGTCCGCATTCCAGCATGGCGAGCGCCACGCCGGTGCCCTCGGCCCAGTCCGCGCCCTCGGGCCTGGCGACGCCGTTGCCCTTCTCCAGCTCGCGCTCGACGATGTCGAGGCACTCCCTGACGCCGTAGCTGCCGAAGCTGGCGTCGCTCGGCTCCTTCCAGATCGACTCGATGTTGTCGCCGGGCTGCACGACGTTCAACCGCCGCATCGCGAACGGATCGATGCCGAGCTGGCGGGCCAGGGCGTCGATCGCGCACTCGATCGCGAAGGTGGTCTGCGAGGCGCCGTAGCCGCGGAAGCCTCCGCCCGGCACCATGTTGGTGTAGACGGCGTGGCCGATGCCCTTCTTGTTGAGGCAGCGATACACCGCGATCGGGCTCGCCATCGCGGCCCCCAGGGTCTCGCCGCCGTGGCCGCCATAGGCCCCGGTGTTGGAGACCACTTCCACGTCGATCGCCGTCAGCGTGCCGTCCCGGCGGGCGCCGATCTTGACCCGCGTGGTCATTGGGTGGCGCGTCGTGGCGCCGATGAACTCCTCCTCCCGGGTCCATTCCCACTTCACCGGGCGCCCGAGCTTCATCGTGGCGAACAGGACGAGGTCTTCCGAGACCATCTCCTGCTTGCCGCCGAAGCCGCCGCCGACCCGCTCGGTGAACACGTGGATATCCCGGTGCGGGATCCCCATCAGGTAGGCGAGCTTCTGGCGCACCGCGAACGGCGCCTGCGAGCTGGTGCGGACGTGCCAGCGCCCGTCCTCGCCCTGCCAGGCGATCGAGCCGTGGGTCTCAAGGTGCGTGTGCTGGACCCGGGTGGTCGAGTAGGTCTCCTCGTGGATCACGTCGGCCTCGGCGAAGCCCGCGGCCACGTCACCGATCTCCCCCTGGAGCGTGCAGAAGATGTTGCTGTCCCCGGTGACCTGCTCCTTGTGGTGCAGCAGCGGCGCGCCGGGCCGCATGGCGGCGACCGGATCGAACACCGCCGGCAGGATCTCGTAATCGACCCGCAGGGCCCGGCATCCCGCCTCGGCCGCCGCCTCGGTCTCTGCGACCACGGCCGCGACCCGCTGGCCGGCGAAGCGCGCGACCGAATCGAGCAGCAGGATGTCGTCGGGATCGACCAGGTGGTCCTCGTGCAGGGCCGAACTGAACCGGCGCTTCGGCACGTCCTGCCAAGTGTAGACCGCGACCACCCCGGGCAAAGCCCGGGCGGCGGCATCGTCGATCGCCACGATGCGGGCATGGGCGTGGGGCGAGCGCAGCACCTTCAGGTGCAGCAGGCCCTCGACCGCGACATCCATGGTGTAGCGGGCGGTACCGGTGAGGATGGAATCCGTGAACGGGTTGGGCAGGCTGGCGCCGAGCGCCCGGCCGGGCAGGTCCGCCTCGATGTTGCAGCGGCCATGCAGCGCGTCATCGATCGAGCGGTAGCCGGTGCAGCGGCACAGGTTGCCCTTCAGAGCGTGCGGCAAGTCGGCCTTCTGCGCATCGGTCAGCGTCACCGCAGTCATGATCATGCCGGCGGTGCAGAAGCCGCATTGGAACGCCTGAGCGTCCCGGAACGCCTGCTGCATGGGATGCAGGTCGTTACCGCAGCCCGACAGGCCCTCGAGGGTGGTGACCGTGCGGCCCTCGGCCCGGAACGCCGGGACCAAGCAAGAATGGAACGGCTTTCCATCGATATGGACGGTGCAGGCGCCGCAATCGCCGGCGTCGCAGCCCTTCTTGACGCCGAACACATCGAGGTCGCGCAAGAAGGTCCGCAGGCACTGGCCGGGGGCGGGCTCGGCGGCGTAACCGCGGCCGTTGATCGAATACTGGGTCACGCGAGCTCCGTCCGGATCTGTTCAGCGAGGTATTGCGTGACGTGACGCTTGTACGGGGCCGAGCCGTGGACGTCGGCGAAGTAAGCGTCCGGCGGCAGGCGCGCGTCGAGGGCGGCGCGCAGCGCGTCGGCAGAGGGACAGGCGGGGAAGCGCAGCTGCACCGGCTTGGGCGTCGCCGCCGTCACCGTCAGCAGGAAATCAGTACCATCCTGACCGACCGTGCCGATGATCAGCGCGGCCGAGCGCCCGAACTTGGTCAGTGAGACCTGCCGCATGGCGGTGCGCTTCGTCAGCGCGGCGGCGGGCAGGTGGATGCTGCGCAGCAACTCTCCCGGCTGCAGCACGTTCGCGTGGTTGCCGGTGACGAACTCGGCCACCGGAACCGTGCGCGGCACGCCACCCCGTGGCCACAGCGTGCAGACGCCCTCCAGGGCCGCGGTCAGCGAAATCATCGCGCCCGCCGGCAGCGACATGCAAACATTGCCGCCGATCGTGGCGGCGTTCCAGATCTTGAACGACATCAGGAACGAGTCGATGCACTGCCGGAACAGCGGCACAGCGTGCCACTCAGCAAGGCCCGCGAAAGCGTGCAGCTCGACGACCCGGCAGGTGGCCGCGATCTCAAGCCCGGCCTCGGTCACCGTCAGCGGCGCCCAGCCCAGCCGGTCCAGGTCGATCAGCGTATCGACCGCCACCTGCGGCTCGGAGAACAGCCAAGTGCCGCCTGCGAGCCACGAGCACCCGTCATGCCAGCCTTGGACTTCGTCTAGGGACGTCGGCCGCTTGACGTTCACAATTGTTGAAAGGTTCATCGGTGCCCTTCAAAGCTCATCGGCTCAAGATCTATGCGCATCATGACAACATCATGATGCGCTACGAGTAAATAAATTGTTTACGTGCTGCGCCAATTTTGTTTTCATCAAAATTAATGAGATGATATAGCTGTTATATAGCTTACAGACATGAAAATGACTGTGAACGACTCGGAAGTGAAAGAACGGCCCTCAGACGGATCAAGCCGTCCGCGCGTTTACATCGCGGCGGAGGTACCGATCGTGGCGTTCGCCGGATCCGCGGTACGCAGGGTCCGTCGACTTTTCAGCTTCTGTCCGATGTCATCGCGGAATAAACACGCCATGGATGCGCACGTCAATGCAATACATGGGAGTCCATAGAAATGATATGTAACTACTGTAATCATTGCTAGAATTATTATTTTTACTTAGTGCGTTTCAGTAAATCTCCCGATCGTTCACGCGTATAGTGATGCCACAAAGATACGCCCGCAGCCGTATCGGATCGCAGCTCGCGGCCGTGGGATGGAGAGACAAGAAAAATCCTCGCTTTTGGCATTTGTCGGCATCAGGGCATCCGCGAAGTTGCGCTCCGTCCCGTTCCTCGGGGCTGGCTTGGGATGGGGGGAGAATCGAGGATCCTAAGTCATCGCGCCAGAGTGCTGTTCAAGCGCGATGGAACAGCTGGCGCGGTGATGGGCTGCCCTGTGAAGGAGAGCGCCGACATCTTCAACACTGTCCATCGCGCTGCGTCGGCGCTTGGCCCATACCGTCGCGGGATCGGTTGCCAGTGCCGGCTAGGGGGTACGGCCGCGCCGGCAATTCTTCAAGGTCCCATAGCCGCGTTCGTTGAAATCCTGACGACGCGTGTCTCTGCCTAATGTAAGGCGGCCTGCCCCCGTGTTGGTTTCGCTCCGATCAAGAACTCGCAGCTCGCAAGGCACGTGGAGACAGACCGAAACGCTCGCGAAATCCGCGATTGAAGGTCGGGATGTCGGTAAAGCCGCACGCATACGCGATGGTGGCAATCTTGAGCTGGCTGTCCCGCGGCGCTTCAAGCCTCCGCTTCGCGAGATCGAGCCTGGCGTCGCGTATAGCCGTCGCTATCCCGCCAGACTCGGCGAAGGCCCGATAGAGACTGGATCGTGATACGCCGAGCGCCACGCGAATATCGCCCGGGCTGAGTTCCGGATCGTGAAGCCGACGCGTTATATGGGCGCGGGTCAGGGCCTCAATGGCCGCCGGCGAGACGTCCGCGCCAGCTTCGGTCGTGCGGTCGCCAACGAGGTAACCCAGAAGGTGCAGCACGCCATCGATCGCGGTCGAGGCCTCCGACTCGGACATCCAGGCAATCGATCCGGCGACTGAACGTAGACGAGCGCCGACTTCAGCGCTCCGTGCCTGCGCCCTGATGCTGCGGCCGGCGAGCGCATTGATCCTGCCAACCCTGGCCTCGAAGATCTCCAGCGGCACGGCAAGCCGGATCTCCTCGTAGTGGCTCTGCGTGCCGGCCATGATCGGCTGGGTCCGCGTCAAGAAGCTGATATCGCCAGCTTCGAGTTGCGCTCCGCGACCACATTGCTCCTGATATCCGATGCCGTCGATGGCGAGGCCGATGACGACCATACCGCGGCCGTTGCGATCGACATGGCGAGAACGGACATCAATGCTGACCGGGCTGCTGACCGTGTGGGTCAGCAGCCCTCCCGCCGCGGTCACGGTGAGGCGCTTCGCCGAAAATCGCTCGCGCGGGTCAGGTCGCGCGACATCGCCGAACGGCGCCAGGGCTGTGCATCGCCAGAAGTCGAAGGCTCGTTTGGGCTCCATGTGATGCGTCGTCTCGATGAGGCTCGGAACGACTGCGACGCTGGACACGTATCGGGCTCCCCCGTACCCGGCGAAGCTCAGCGGGGCACTTAAGCGCGCTTATGATTCGAAATCCTCGGAACTGACAACGCCGCACGCTCGATAAGAAACACATTGTGAGCGGTCACCGGCGGTGAATATCGCCGCTCTACAACCGATGCGGCGAGCGAATCCTGACAACCTTTCGCGCGTCCCAGTCAGCGAACGCACCGCCTGCTCGCATGACCGGACGCGTGATCTCCTCGTTGCTGCGACGCAGGCGAGACCGCTAGGCCTCGGAATTGTTTCGCGGCGCATACCTCAACGGGGGCCGGCAGGTTTACGAGTGAGCTGACCGTCGCTGCGCTGCGAGCGGTCCAGCGCCGGCAGGGGACGGGCGACAACAACGTCTCCGTTGCGGAAGGCCTCCTCGACGTTGCGGCGGCCCGCACGCCCTTGGGCACCCCCGGGCTGGGTAATGGCTGAGTCGCCCGACGGTGCAAGGACCGTCTGGGCCTGAGCAGAGGCCGCGCTCATGATCAGCAGAGCTGCGGCCGCGCCAACGCGCGTGTTCATCTGAAGGGTCTCCAAATTCGGTGGGGCGGGATCTGCAGCTGACCTGACGTCCAGGCTCCCGTTTCCGATCTTCGATTGGCGATCTGGATCCAGATTGTGGTGCACTTTCGCCGTGTGACCAGAGGGCCGTGGGTCATTGACGAACTCAGGGTAGAGTGATTTTGACCGTGGAAGCTGGCGTCCGCCAAATTCGACGCACGGACGCCGACGCCGCGACGTCTCATCGTCCGCTCTCGGGTTCGGAGCGACCGAGGAAACGGCGGCGTCATAGCCGACGACTGCGCCGTCCTGCCGTTGGCGCTCGGATGATCCACCATATTCATCCTGCCGCTGCCGGAATCCGAAGGCCCGCCGCGGGCGGTGACGCCTCGACGAGTCCGTCCGCAGCCCAGGATCTGACGATTGCGATCGCACTGGTGTCAGTCTTTGCTGAAGACATCCTCGGCGCGAACCTGCCCAGGCGGAGCGACCCGCCCGCTGACCCGGATTGACGCCGGGGGCCCCATGTCCATATCCCGTAAACCGAGACCACCTCGAGCCCCGCCGACCCGCGTGCAGGGCGTCGTCGTCCATTGCATAACGACGCGGATCAATCGTGCCAGGGCATCATCGGAGCGTCATGAACCATTTGCAGGAAAATCGCCAAACCAGCGACCCACGCGATGGCGACGTACTGGGCGGTAGCTACATCCACGACACAGGAACCTTCCGCCCTGCGCACTGGTAGGGCGCAGTCGAACCTTGATGCTCTACGTTAGAACCAGAAACCCCAGATTGTCATTCATTTCCCCAATCGCAGCCTGACGATTGAACCGAAATATCACGCATGCCGCTTCATGCGGTCGGCCGACTTCAGCGGAAAAGTCATGCTCGGTTCGGCGATCGAGTGACCGGCCTGCCCGGCCACCTCACGAACGAAGCTCCCCGCGCGCCGATGATCGAGGACTTCGCGGCTGACGGTGCCGAGGATGCGTCATCGGATCTGCAGGATGCACGCCATTGCGGGTTGCCGATGGCTCCACGCCACTGGGTCTCCCAACGACAACTCGGATCAATAGGCGTTGGACCGGCTGGGCAGAATGTGCAGCGCTGTCGCGATCAGGATCTTGAGATCCAGGGTGAAGCTACGGTTCTCGACGTACCAGAGGTCGAGCTCAATCCGACGCTGCATATCGGCGATCTCAGGCGTCGGGCCGCGCGAACCGGTGATCTGAGCTTAACCCGTGATGCCCGGCCGCACGGCAAACCGCCGCTGGTAGGTTGCGATGAGCGCGCCATAGTGGCTGTCGTGAGCGAGCGCGTGCGGGCGTGGGCCCACGAGACTCATCTCGCCGCGCAGCACGTTAAGTAGCTGCGGCAGTTCGTCGAGACTGGTCTTACGCAGAATGGCGCCCAGTCCGGTCAATCGCGCATCGCCGCGCTGGGCCTGCTGCACGACAGTGTCGTCCTCGTCCACAGGCATGGTGCGGAACTTGTAGATCAGGAACGTGCGCCCGTTCAAACCAGTACGGGTCTAGCGAAACAGCGCCGCGTGTGTAGGGCGGTGACAAAACCATCCACTGGAGCGTCGGCGGGGTGCTGATGCGGCCGGGGTAAAAGCCGGCCAGTGGAGAGGCTTCTCTTTCGGGAGGGGCCCAGGATGTTTGCCGTGGAAGTCTACGCGGCCGTTCG
>NZ_JAKSYH010000130.1 GCF_022829295.1 Methylobacterium sp. J-088 | reverse complement strand
TTTGCCCAGGCCCAGATGCGCCGATAGGCTCTCGATCAGGGCGGTGCGCAGACAAGCGGACATGGGGGGATCCCTTTGGCGAGGAATCCCTCAGTCCACCACGGCGCGCCGCCCGCCGCCACTGTGTCGTGTACCGTGTGCAACGCGATCGGGCACGGCTCTAGCACGATGTGTCGGGTTCCTGCTCCACATGGCTGTTCGAGCCGGCGGCCGCTCAGACCGCCAGCGCCAGCTTGGCCTCATCCGTGAAGGCGCCGCCCTCGATCACGCTCTGCTCCAGCCCGGACGCGGCCACCAGAAGGTTCTCGGCGTAGAAGCGTGCGAGCGCGACGCGCCCCGCATGGGCCGGGTCGGTCTCGCCAGCCTTCAGGGCAGCGCCCGCCGCCAGCGCGCTCCGGGTGAGGCAGGCGCCGCCGAGCACGAGGCCGAACAGGCGCAGATACGGGGTCGCGCCCGCGAGCGCCGCCTCCGGACGGTTGGACGCCAAAGCCGCGAGCTGGTGGCTCGTCGCCCGGTCGAGGCTGCCGATCCCGTCCCGCAGCCGCGCCGCCATGTGGCCGAAGGCCGGGTCGCCCGCCTTGAGCAGGCCCTCGGCTGCCCGGCGCATCCAGGCGATCTGCGAGCGCACCGTGGCGCCGCCGTTCAGGGGCAGCTTGCGGGCGGTGAGGTCGATCGCCTGGATGCCGTTGGTGCCCTCGTAGATGCCGAGGATGCGCGCATCGCGCATCAGCTGCGCCGCCCCGGTCTCCTCCACGAAACCCATGCCGCCATGGACCTGCACGCCGAGCGAGGTCACCTCGTTGGCGAGGTCGGTGGCGAAGGCCTTGGCCACCGGGGTCAGCAGCGAGGCGCGATCCAATGCGGGTTGCCCCTCCGGCCCCTGCGCGGCGTCGAGCGCGGCGGCGGTGAGGTAGCAGATCCCCCGGGCGGCGGCGGTGTAGGCCTTCATGGTGAGCAGCATGCGCTGCACGTCCGGATGCGCCACGATCGGGCTCGTCGCCTCGGCGGCACCGATCGCCCGGCCCTGGCGGCGCTCGTGCGCGTAGGCGAGCGCCCGCTGGGTCGCGGCCTCGGCGACGCCGACCCCCTGGAGGCCGACGTTCAGGCGGGCCGCGTTCATCATCGTGAACATGCAGGCCAGCCCCTTGTTCTCCTGGCCGATCAGCCAGCCGGTGGCGCCGCCCTGGTCGCCGAACGCCATGGAGCAGGTCGGCGAGGCGTGGATGCCGAGCTTGTGCTCGAGGCCGGAGCAGCGCAGGTCGTTGCGGCTGCCGTCGGGGAGCACCTTCGGCACGAGGAACAGCGAGATGCCCCGGGTGCCGGCGGGCGCATCGGGCAGCCGGGCCAGGACGAGGTGGACGATGTTGTCGGCCAGATCGTGCTCGCCGTAGGTGATGTAGATCTTGTTGCCGGTGATCCGGTAGGTGCCGTCGCCGACCGGCACGGCGCGGGTCCGCAGCAGAGCGAGGTCGGAGCCCGCCTGCGGCTCGGTGAGGTTCATGGTGGCGGGCCATTCGCCCGAGACCAGTTTTTCGAGGTAGCGCGCCTTCAGTTCGTCCGAACCGTGGGCTGCCAGCGCTTCGATGCCGCCTTGCGTCAGAAGCGGGCAGAGGCCGAAGGCGAGGTTGGCGCCGTTCCACATCTCGGTGCAGGCGGCCTCGATCAGCTTCGGCAGGCCCTGGCCGCCATGGTCGGCCGCGGCCGAGAGACCGTTCCAGCCGCCCTCCGTGAAGGTGCGGTAGGCCTCCCGCCAGCCCGGCGGGGTGGTGACGCGCCCCTCCGCGAACGGGGTGCCGTGCCGGTCGCCGGCCCGGTTCAACGGCGCGAGCACGCCGGCGGCGATCCGCCCGGCCTCGGAGAGGATCGCCTCGGCGTCCTCGGGATCGACCGCGTCGAGCCCGGCCACGTGCCTGAGCGTGAACAGCATCTCGGGGACCGGGGCGCGGTAACTCATGACGATCCTCCCTCGGCGGCGGCCCGCGCGTTCGATGTGGCGCGGGTTTGACCGCGCCCGCATCCCGGGGCTACGGCGGCCCGAGAATAGGCGTGCGCACCGCCCGTGTCTCTGAGACGGCTTCCCCCATGAACGATCCCGGGTCAACGGTCCCGGCCGCGACCCCGCGGCTCGATCCTGACGCGTCCGGCCTTGCCGAGGCCGCCGCGCTTTTGCGGGGCGGCGCCCTCGTGGCCTTCCCGACCGAGACGGTCTACGGGCTCGGGGCGGACGCGACCGATCCCGCCGCCGTAGCGCGGATCTTCGCCGCCAAGGAGCGGCCCCGTTTCAACCCGCTGATCGCGCATCTGCCGGATCCCGACTCGGCCGCGGCGGAGGGCGTGTTCGATGGTCCGGCGCGCCGTTTGGCGGACGCCTTCTGGCCGGGCCCGCTGACCCTGGTGGTGCCGGCCCATTCGGGGACGCGCGTCTGCGACCTCGCCCGCGCCGGCCTTCCGAGCGTCGCCCTGCGGGTGCCCGCGCATCCGCTGGCGCGGGCGCTCCTGTCCGCGGTGGACCGGCCGGTGGCCGCGCCCTCGGCCAACCGCTCGGGCCGGGTCAGCCCGACGCGGGCCGCCCACGTCCTCGACGATCTCGCGGGCCGGATCGCCGCCGTGCTCGATGGGGGCGACACGCCGGTGGGGGTCGAATCGACCGTTGTGGCCTGTCTCGGCGGCCCGCCGCGTCTGCTGCGGCCCGGCGGGATCACCCGGGCGGCGCTCCGCGCGGTTCTGGGCCACGATCCGGCGCGCCCGGAGGCGGCCGATGCCGACCGGCCGGCGGGACCCGGCATGCTGGCCTCGCACTACGCCCCCCGGGCGCGGGTCCGCCTCGACGCGACGCGCATCGCGCCGGGGGAGGCGGTGCTGCTGTTCGGCGCGCACCACCCCGAAGGCTACGCAATGGCCTGCGCCGCGCTCAACCTCAGCCCGGCGGGCGATGCCGAAGAAGCCGCCGCCCGCCTCTTCGGCGCCCTGCGGGAGCTCGACGCGTCGGGGGCGGCGACCATCGCGGTGGCGCCGATCCCGTCCGCGGGCCTGGGCGAAGCGATCCGCGACCGGCTGGCCCGGGCCGCCGCCCCCCGTTGAGGCAGCGTGCGATTTTTTTCGCCAGCGGCGGAACAAACCCCTTCGTCGCCCGTTTATTGATCACGAAGGCCTTCTCAGCCCCCAATGGCCTTTTTCCTTTCAGGCTCGGAGCAATCCGAGCCTTTTTTCTTGGCCGAAACCCTCAGGCCAGCTTGGCCGCGATCCCGGCAACGTGGCGGCCCTGGAAGCGGGCGCCCTCCAGCTCCACCCCGCTCGGCTGACGCGAGCCGTCGCCATCCGCGATCGTGCTGGCGCCGTAGGGCGTCCCGCCCTTCACCGCCTCGACCCCGCCCTGCCCCTGGAAGCTGTAGGGCAATCCGACCACCACCATGCCGTGGTGAAACAGCACCGTGTGGAAGCTCGTCAGGGTCGTCTCCTGGCCGCCGTGCTGGGACGCTGTCGAGGTGAAGACCGAACCGACCTTGCCGACCAGGGCACCCTTCATCCAGAGCCCGCCGGTCTGGTCGATGAACTGCTTCATCTGGGAGGCCATGTTGCCGTAGCGGGTCGGCGTGCCGAAGATGATCGCGTCGTAGTCGGACAGCTCATCGACGGTGGCAACGGGGGCCGCCTGATCGAGCTTGAAATGGCTCTGCCGGGCGACCTCTTCGGGCACCAGCTCCGGAACGCGCTTCACCACCACGTCGGCCCCGGCCTCCCGGGCACCCTCGGCGACGGCGTAGGCCATCTGCTCCACGTGTCCGTAGGTCGAGTAGTACAGCACCAGCACCTTGGCCATGTCGGGATCTCCGGGTCGCGTTTCGCACGGCCGCCCGAATCATCGAACGGCGCGATGCCACCTCCATCGCGCGTTTCGTGCTTTGCAAAAATGCCCTGCTGCGCAAAACCGGTCTTGCGCAGACGCAAGGAGCAGGCATGCCGCTGGATTGGGACGCGTTTCGCTTCGTGAAGACCGTGGCCACGCAGGGCGGCCTGACGGCGGCCGCGGCGCAGCTCGGAATCAACCACTCGACGGCTTTTCGCCGGCTCACGGCGCTGGAAACGAAGCTCGGGGCACGGCTGTTCGAGCGCCTGCGGACCGGCTACGTCCCCACCCCCTGCGGCCAAGCCATGGTCGAGGCCGCGAACCGGATCGAGGCCGACGTGACCCGGTTCGAGCGTAGGGCGGTCGGCCGAAGCGAGACCCCCTCCGGCGAACTCCGCGTGACGGCGCCGACGAGCCTGGCCTTGGAACTGCTCATGCCGATCCTGGCGGACTTCGCCACCCGCTATCCCGAGATCCGGATCGAGCTGATCCTGGCCGAGGCGGCGCTCAACCTGTCGCGCCGGGATGCCGATGTTGCGATCCGGGCAAGCCGCGATCCGAGCGAGACCCTGGTCGGTCGCCGCCTCGCCGCGGTGGCGTGGGCCATCTACGGCCGGGCCGACCGGGAATACCGCGACCTCGCGTCTGAGGCCTGGGTCAGTCCGGATCCGACCGTGGCCGGCGGCACGTTCGCGCGGTTCGCCGGCGCGCAGGCTCCGGCGGATCGTGTCAGGCTGCGGATCAACACGGTCACGGGGCTGGAGGCCGCCGTCGCGGCGGGGATTGGGATTGGCCCCCTGCCCTGCTTCTCGGCCGATGCCAACCCCGCTTTGCGCCGCCTCTCGGGGCCTCATCCGGAACTTGGGGTCGATCTCTGGGTGCTGACCCATCCGGACCTGCGGCACGCGGCCAGGGTCCGGGTCTTCATGGACCATATCGCCGAGGCGATCCTGCCCCTGCGGCCGCGCTTCGAAGGTTTGCCGGTCGCAGGCTTGCAGGAGCAGCGGTAAACGCGTTCAGCGGATCTCGAGCACCTCGACGTCGTGGCCGTTCACCTCGACCACGTCGCCCACCGTCTTGCTGGTGATCGCGCGCGCCAGCGGCGCCACGTAGGAGATCGAGCCCTTGTGTGGATCGGCCTCGTCCTCGCCGACGATCCGGAAGGTCTGGCGGGTCTCCTTGCCGGACTCGTCCTCGCGCAGCACCGTGACGGTCGAACCGAAATGCACCGTGTCGCCCGCCTTCGGCTCCACGAGCTGTGCGGTGTTCTTCCGGGATGCCCAATAACGCAGGTCGCGCCCGATCCTGGAATCCTCGGCCTTATCGTTGGGATCCAGGGACGCGACCTCCTTTTCGAGGCGCGCCACTTCGGCCTCGATCTGGGCCAAGCCCTCTGGGGTGACGAAGTTGGCATGGGGCGAGATCGGCCGATCCGGCAGGTTCTCGAACGCTTCCCCGCCCTCGGGCTCTTTGATGAATGCGACGCTCATAAAGAATTAAACAGGGCTGGTACGGCTCCGGTTCCACCACTTTGGAAGCAGAGCGCTGCCCGCCGCATCGAACACCGGTTCGGCGCAAGCGGGCGCGGCTCTAGCCCACATCCACCACAATCCGCCCCCGCACCTTCCCGGCCAAAATCTCTTCGCCGAGCCGGCCGACACCCTCCAGGCGGACCGTGCTGGTCATCGCGGCGAGCTTGGCCAGATCGAGGTCGCGGGCGAGCCGCGCCCAGGCCTCGCGGCGTTTCGGCTGCGGGGTGGTGACGCTGTTGATGCCCAGCAGCGAGACACCGCGCAGGATGAACGGCGCCACCGAGGTCGGCAGGTCCATCCCCTGCGCCAGACCACAGGCCGCGACGGCACCGTCGGCCTTCGTCATGGCGAGCACGTTGGCAAGCGTCGTCGAGCCGACCGCGTCCACCCCCGCGGCCCAGCGCTCCTTGCCGAGCGGCTTGCCGGGCTTCGACAGCTCCGCCCGGTCGAGGATCTCGGCCGCGCCGAGGCCCTTCAGGTAATCGGTTTCGCCGTCGCGCCCCGTGGAAGCGATCACGTGCCAGCCCGCCCGTGCGAGCAAAGCCACCGCCACCGAGCCGACGCCGCCCGAGGCGCCGGTGACGATCACCGGGCCGTGGGCGGGCGTCACCCCGTGGGCGTCGAGCGCCATGCAGCACAGCATTGCGGTGTAGCCGGCGGTGCCGATCGCCATGGCCTGCTCGGGGCGGAGCCCCTGGGGCAGCGGAACGAGCCAGTCACCCTTCACCCGGGCGCGCTGCGCATAGGCGCCGAGATGCGTCTCGCCGACGCCCCAGCCGGTGAGCACCACGGGATCGCCCGGCTTGTACGCGGAATGATCCGAGCGCTCGACGATACCGGAGAAGTCGATGCCGGGGATCATCGGAAAGCGGCGCACCACCGGCGACTTCCCGGTGAGCGCGAGACCGTCCTTGTAGTTCAGGGTCGAGTGCGTCACCCGGACGGTGACGTCACCGTCCATCAGGTCGGCCTCGTCGAAATCCCGGAACGCAAGGCTCTGTCCGGCCTCGCCCTTGTCGACCACCCAAGCCTTGAACGTCCCCATCGTCACCTCCCGTCGTTGGCGGTGAGGTGTCGCCGGGACGCCCGGAATCAAGGCGGCAGGGCGGGCGTCAGTACCCTTCGTACGGACTGCCGTAGGTGAAGCCGAGGGCGACGCCGAGATCCGACGAGCTGGCGCCGGTCATGCCCACGGCATCCGGGATCGAGCCGATCAGCGGACCGCCATAGGAGGCCGGTGCGTAGCCGCCATAGCCGCCGCCGACCGGAACCCATCCGGCCCGGGCGGGCGCCACGCGGACGCGCCGGCTCACGCTGGCATATTCCGGCGGGATCGTCTCGGGGATCGCCTGGGCCGGGCGAACCACCACGGTCCGGGTGCGCATGGCGAAGCGCGGCGGCGTGGTGACCCAGCAGCCGACCAGCTCGCCGCCGGGGCCGCGGCTCGTCTGCCAGAAGTGACCGCCCGGCGCGACCAGCACCTGTTCGGACACGGTTTCGTAAACCGGCGGGACGGTGCGGTAGACGGTGCGCGACGGGCGCACCAGCACGGTCTCCTGCACCGTGTCGTAGACGGGCGGCATGACCACGTGGCGGTAGCAGGCGCTGCCGTAGCAGCCACCGGCCTGGGCGGGCGCGGCGAGGAGCAGGCCGCCGAGGGCGGCGAGGACGAGGGTGCTGGCGACCGGCGCGGTCATGGAATTCCTCTGGTACGCAATACGCTGGACCGAGCCGCGAAAGCGGCGCCCGTCTCGACGTACCAGAGGCCAGACTCGTTGCCTGGCGTGCAAGCATTATCGGGAACGAAGGTAAAATTAACCCTTGGTTTCGACTGCTTAGCCGTCGCCTACCTAGGTAGAATTGCTCGGATCGGCATCAGGATCTCTTATGAAGTCCAGACCGGGCCCGATCAGGTCTGGCCGGCCTTGAGCTGATAGAAGATATGCCGGCCGATGACGTCCATCTTCCGCAGCCGACGCGCCCAGCCCGGCCGCACGTAATCGGCGTGGTAATGGGTGGCGGCGCCGACCTCGGCCAGATAGGTCCGGCCCTCGATCACCGAGCGGGCGATGCGGGTGGCGGATTCCCACGCGCCGGCATCGGTGATGCGGAGCGACTTGCCCTCGCAGGCGAAGGAGAATTGGCAGCCCATGTAGTGGTGCCGGTTCTGGTAGACGACGCCGCAGACGCTCGCCGGATAGAGGCCGCTCTTCACGCGGTTCAGCACCACCTGGGCGACGGCGGCCTGCCCGGCCTCGGACTCGCTGCGGGCCTCGAAATAGACCGCTTCCGACAGGCAGCGCTGCTCCTTGTCGAGGGATTCCGGGTCGATCAGGTCGGCGTAGCGCCGGCGGGCATCCTCGGGCACGGGCTGGGCGCTGTCGGGGCGCTCGGTGCGGATCGCGAAATCGGGCAGCGCGAGGCTCGCGGCCGCGACCTCGACGGGAATCGCGTCGGCGGGGGCCGGGGTGGTGGACGACAGGGCGACGGCGCGGGGCACCGGCGGGGTCGAGCCATCGAAGCGCGCGGGATCGCCGTCCTCGGTCAGGTCGGCCGTCCCCGCGCCCGTGGAAGCGGCACTGCCGGCACCGGTGGTCAGGCCAAGATCGGGCACCAGCAGGAAGGTGGCGTCCGGCTCGGATTCCGGGTCCCAGATCGCGGCCCCTTGCGTGAGCACGCCGCTGACGCTGCCGGTGACGTCGCCGAACACCAGGGCGGCGCCGGTCTCGCGGAGGTTCACGGCACGACGGGCGAAGCTCTCGGCCGGCGGCTGGGCCGGGTTGCCCTTGCCCGCCCGCTGCACCACCGGGAAGACATGGGCGCCGGTCTTGAACACCGCCCGGGGCGGCTCGTCGCCGAGGCTGCGCAGGGCGGAGCCGATCAGCATCGTGCCGGGCGGCAGGGGCGGGACCGTGTCGGCATCGATCAAGCCGAGGCGGCTCGATCCGATGGCGTTCTCCGTGCCGGCATCGGCGGTGAACGACACCAGAAGGCCGAGCCCGACCATCCAGGGGGTCATCGCGGCCGAGAGCCAGCGCAGGCTCGATTCCCGTCGTCCTCGTCTCGTGCCCACGACGCCAGACCCGTACTCACAGAACCCGAAGGACCCGATCCTCCCCGTTTCCAGGGTGTTTCTGCGGCCGCCCGGGATTTATCGCGCGGTATGGTTGAGGCTGGGTTAAGCGCGCGTCACGGGCGCTGTCCCGTTCGGACGCGACCATGAAAAAGGGCGGCCCGAAGGCCGCCCTGTCGCGTCTCGATGCTGCGCGTCGCCTCACTCGGCGGCGGGCATACGCTCCTCGACCGGGATCGCACCGCTCTCGAACTGCTTCTGCTGCAGGATCATCGCGTCGCGGCGGCGGGCGATGGAGCGGATGTCCGCCACCATCGAACCCGTGCCGGCCGGGATGAGCGAGCCGACGATCACGTTCTCCTTCAGGCCTTCCAGATGATCGACCTTGCCGTTGACCGCGGCCTCGGTGAGCACCCGGGTCGTCTCCTGGAACGAGGCCGCCGAGATGAACGACTTGGTCTGCAGCGACGCCTTGGTGATGCCGAGCAGGACTGGAACGCCCTGGATCGGCTTCTTGCCCTCGGCGAGCAGCTTGTCGTTGAACTCGGTCAGCTCTGTGCGGTCGATCTGATCGCCCGAGAGGATGTCGGAATCACCGCCATCGGTCACTTCGACCTTCTGCAGCATCTGCCGGACGATCACCTCGATGTGCTTGTCGTTGATCGACACGCCCTGCAGCCGGTAGACCTCCTGGATCTCGTTGACGAGGTAGGCCGCGAGCTCCTCCACGCCCTTGATCGCCAGGATGTCGTGCGGCGCCGGGTTTCCATCGACGATGTAATCGCCGAGCTCGACCACGTCACCGTCCTGCAGGTGGATGTGCTTGCCCTTCGGGATCAGGTACTCGACCGCCTCCGAGCCGTCATGCGGCGTCAGCGTGAGCCGACGCTTGTTCTTGTAGTCGCGGCCGAACGCGATGGTGCCCGACTTCTCGGCGATGATCGCCGCATCCTTCGGGCGCCGGGCCTCGAACAGCTCCGCCACCCGCGGCAGACCGCCGGTGATGTCGCGGGTCTTGGCCGAGTCGGTCGAGACGCGGGCCAGGATGTCGCCGGCATTGACCTTCGAACCCGGATCGAAGCCGATGATGGCATCGACCGGCAGGAAGTAACGGGCGTCCGAGCCGCGGGGCAGCTTGAGCGCCTTGCCTTCCTTGTCGACCACGACCATCGCGGGCTTCAGGTCCGAGGTCCGGGCCGAACCGCGCCAGTCGACGACGACGCGCTTGGCGATGCCGGTCGACTCGTCGGTGGTCTCGGTCATGGACTGGCCGTCGACCAGATCCTCGTAGGCCACGAGGCCATCGACCTCGGTGAGGATCGGACGGGTGTAGGGATCCCACTCGGCGATCCGCTGCCCGCGCTTGATCTTGTCGCCCTCGTCGACCCGGAGCTTGGCGCCGTATTGCAGGCGGTGGACCGCCCGCTCGACGCCGTCCGACCCGACGATGACGACCGCCACGTTACGGCCGGTGGCGATCAGATCGCCATCGGAGTTCTTGGCGATCGCGCGGTTGCGGATCTTGATCGTGCCCTCGAAGCTCGACTCGATGAACGACGAGTCGGCAATCTGGGCCGCACCACCGATGTGGAAGGTCCGCATCGTGAGCTGCGTGCCCGGCTCGCCGATCGACTGCGCCGCGATGACGCCGACGGCCTCACCCATGTTGACGGGCGTGCCGCGGGCCAGATCGCGCCCGTAGCAGGTGGCGCAGACGCCACTCCGGGTGGCGCAGACCAGCACCGAGCGGATCTTCACCTCCTGGATGCCGGCGGCGTTGATCGCCAGCAGGTGCCGCTCCTCGATGGTCTCGCCGGTCTTGACGATCACCGTGCCGTCCGCAGCCACCAGATCCTCGGCCGTGGCGCGGCCCAGGATACGGGTGGCGAGCGTCGCCACGACCTGACCGGCATCCACGATGGCGCGCATCTTGATGCCGTTGGTCGTGCCGCAATCGACCTCGCGGATCACGGCATCCTGGGCCACGTCGACGAGGCGGCGGGTCAGGTAGCCGGAATTGGCGGTCTTCAGGGCGGTATCGGCCAGGCCCTTACGGGCACCGTGCGTGGAGTTGAAGTACTCCAGGACGTCCAGGCCTTCCTTGAAGTTCGAGATGATCGGCGTCTCGATGATCTCGCCCGACGGCTTGGCCATCAGGCCGCGCATCGCCGCGAGCTGCTTCATCTGGGCGGGCGAGCCACGGGCACCGGAGTGGCTCATCATGTAGATCGAGTTGATCTGCTTGTCGGCCCCGTTCTCGTCCTTCTGGACGGCGGAGATCCGGCCCATCATCTCGGCCGCCAGCTTGTCCGAGCACTTGGCCCAGGCATCGACCACCTTGTTGTACTTCTCGCCCTGGGTGATCAGGCCGTCGTTGTACTGCTGCTCGTAATCCTTCACGAGCGCGCGGGTGGTGTCGACGATCGACCACTTGTTGTCCGGAACGACCATGTCGTCCTTGCCGAACGAGATGCCGGCCTTGAACGCGTGGTTGAAGCCCAGCGCCATGATCCGATCACAGAAGATCACCGACTCCTTCTGACCGCAGTGGCGGTAGACGGTGTCGATCATCGCCGAGATCTCCTTCTTGGTCATCAGCTTGTTGACGACGTCGAAGGGAACCTTGGCGTGCTTCGGCAGGGCGCCGGACAGGATCACCCGGCCCGGGGTGGTCTCGTAGGTCTTGGTCAGCGGCTGGTTGTCCGGGCCGATGCCGGTCCAGCGCCACTTGATCTTGGTGTGCAGCGACACGGCCTTGGCGGCGAGCGCATGCTCGAGTTCGCCCATGTCGCCATAGACGCCCTGCATCGGGTTCTTGGGATTGTCCGCCTGGAACGCGCCCGGCAGGCCGTCAGCCACGATCGACAGGTAGTAGAGGCCGAGCACGATATCCTGCGACGGCACGATGATCGGCTGACCGTTGGCCGGGTGCAGGATGTTGTTGGTCGACATCATCAGCACGCGCGCTTCCAGCTGCGCCTCGAGCGACAGCGGGACGTGCACGGCCATCTGGTCGCCGTCGAAGTCGGCGTTGAACGCGGCGCAGACCAGGGGGTGCAGCTGGATCGCCTTGCCCTCGATCAGCTTCGGCTCGAACGCCTGGATGCCCAGACGGTGGAGCGTCGGCGCGCGGTTCAGCATCACCGGGTGCTCGCGGATCACCTCATCGAGGATATCCCAGACCTCCGGCTTTTCTTTTTCAACGAGCTTTTTCGCCTGCTTCACCGTGGCGGAAAAGCCCTTGGCGTCGAGGCGCGCGTAGATGAACGGCTTGAACAGCTCCAGAGCCATCTTCTTGGGCAGGCCGCACTGGTGCAGCTTCAGCTCCGGACCGACCACGATGACCGAACGGCCCGAGTAATCGACGCGCTTGCCGAGCAGGTTCTGGCGGAACCGGCCCTGCTTGCCCTTGAGCATGTCGGCGAGCGACTTCAGCGGGCGCTTGTTGGCACCCGTGATGACGCGGCCGCGCCGACCGTTGTCGAACAGCGCGTCCACCGCCTCTTGCAGCATCCGCTTCTCGTTGCGGATGATGATGTCGGGCGCGCGCAGCTCGATCAGCCGCTTCAGGCGGTTGTTGCGGTTGATGACGCGGCGATACAGGTCGTTCAGGTCGGAGGTCGCGAAGCGGCCGCCGTCCAGCGGGACCAGCGGGCGCAGGTCCGGCGGGATCACCGGCACGACCGTGAGGATCATCCATTCCGGCTTGTTGCCGGACATCTGGAAGGCCTCGATGATCTTGAGCCGCTTCAGGAGCTTCTTGGGCTTGAGCTCCGAGGTGGTGACCGCGATCTCCTCGCGCAGATCGTTGGCGATCTTGTCGAGGTCGAGTTCCTGCAGGATGCGCCGGATGGCTTCGGCGCCGATCATGGCGGTGAAGCTGTCCTCGCCGTACTCCTCCTGGGCGCGCAGGTACTCCTCCTCCGAGAGGAGCTGACGCTCCTTCAGGGGGGTGAGGCCCGGCTCGATGACGCAGTAGGACTCGAAGTACAGGATCCGCTCAAGGTCCTTGAGCGCCATGTCGAGCAGCAGGCCGATGCGCGAGGGCAGCGACTTCAGGAACCAGATGTGCGCGACGGGAGCGGCCAGCTCGATATGGCCCATGCGGTCGCGCCGGACGCGCGCCAGGGTGACCTCGACGCCGCACTTCTCGCAGATGACGCCCTTGTACTTCATGCGCTTGTACTTGCCGCACAAGCACTCGTAATCCTTGATCGGCCCGAAGATGCGCGCGCAGAACAGGCCGTCGCGCTCGGGCTTGAAGGTCCGGTAGTTGATGGTCTCGGGCTTCTTGATCTCACCGTACGACCAGGAGAGAATCTTCTCCGGGGACGAGATCGAGATCTTGATCTGGTCGAAGCTGACCGGTGTGGCCTGCTGGTTGAAAAGGTTCATGACCTCTTGGTTCATGATCCGCTCCTTGTTGACGCCGAGGGCCCCGCGCCGGGCCGTCGTGTCCTGAAAAAGGTCCGGCGCCGCACCCCGCACGGGTGCTGCTCACCGTCGTCAAACCCGGAAGGCCCCTCCCCTTCCCGCTCGACCGTGGCGGCGGTGATCCCCACCGCCACGGGAGGTTTTTGCGACTGGCTCTACTCGGCCGCGTCGGCCGGCGGCTCGAGCTGGTCGTTCGCGGCCTTCTTCGAGGACGTCAACTCGACGTTGAGGCCGAGCGAGCGCATCTCTTTGACGAGCACGTTGAACGACTCGGGGATGCCGGCCTCGAACGTGTCGTCACCGCGGACGATCGCCTCGTAGACCTTGGTGCGGCCGGCCACGTCGTCCGACTTCACCGTGAGCATCTCCTGCAACGTGTAGGCCGCGCCGTAGGCCTCCAGCGCCCAGACCTCCATCTCGCCGAAGCGCTGACCGCCGAACTGTGCCTTGCCGCCCAGCGGCTGCTGGGTGACGAGCGAGTACGGGCCGATCGACCGGGCGTGGATCTTGTCGTCCACCAAGTGGTGCAGCTTCAGCATGTAGATGTAGCCCATCGTCACCTTGCGGTCGAAGGACTCGCCGGTCCGCCCGTCATAGAGCGTCGACTGCGCCGAGCGGTCGAGCCCGGCCATCTCCAGCATCTGCTCGATGTCGGCTTCCTTGGCACCGTTGAACACCGGAGTGGCCATCGGCACGCCGCGGCGGACATTGTTGCCGGCCTCGGCCAGCTCCTCGTCCGTCAGACCGTCGAGCTCACCCGGAGAGTAGATCGCCTCCATCTCCTGACGCAGCGGCGCGATGTCGTGCGACTTCAGATAGGCATCCACCGCCTTGGAGACCTTGCGACCCAGGCCCGCAGCCGCCCAGCCCAGATGGGTCTCCAGGATCTGGCCGACGTTCATGCGCGAGGGCACGCCCAGCGGGTTGAGCACGATGTCGGCATGGGTCCCGTCCTCAAGGAACGGCATGTCCTCGATCGGCACGATCCGCGACACGACACCCTTGTTGCCGTGACGGCCGGCCATCTTGTCGCCCGGCTGGATCTTGCGCTTCACCGCCACGAAGACCTTGACCATCTTCATGACGCCGGGCGGCAGCTCGTCGCCGCGCTGCAGCTTCTCGACCTTGTCGAGGAAGCGCTGCTCGAGGCGCTTCTTCGACTCGTCGTACTGCTTCTGCATCGCCTCCATCTCGGTCATGAGACGGTCTTCGATGACGGCGAACTGCCACCATTGCGAGCGCGGATAGTCGTTGATCAGCTCGCGGGTGAGCGTCGTGTCCTTCTTGAAGCCCTTCGGGCCGGCCACCGGCGCCTGGCCGATCAGCACATCCGCCAGACGGGCGTAGGTGTTGCGGTCGAGGATCGCCTGCTCGTCGTCGCGGTCCTTGGCGAGCCGCTCGATCTCCTCGCGCTCGATCGCCTGGGCGCGCTCGTCCTTGTCGACGCCGTGGCGGTTGAACACCCGGACCTCGACGATCGTGCCGGTGACGCCCGGCGGGACCCGCAGCGAGGTGTCGCGCACGTCCGAGGCCTTCTCGCCGAAGATGGCGCGGAGCAGCTTCTCCTCCGGCGTCATCGGGCTCTCGCCCTTCGGGGTGATCTTGCCGACGAGGATGTCGCCGGCATTCACCTCGGCACCGATATAGACGATGCCGGCCTCGTCGAGGTTCTTGAGCGCTTCCTCGGAGACGTTCGGGATGTCGCGGGTGATTTCCTCCGGCCCGAGCTTGGTGTCGCGGGCCATCACCTCGAACTCCTCGATGTGGATCGAGGTGAACACGTCATCCTTCACGATCCGCTCGGAGAGCAGGATCGAGTCCTCGAAGTTGTAGCCGTTCCACGGCATGAACGCGACGAGCACGTTCCGGCCGAGCGCCAGCTCACCGAACTCGGTCGAGGGACCGTCGGCGATGATCTCGCCCTTCTTCACGAACTCGCCGACGCGGACCAGCGGCTTCTGCGTGATGCAGGTCGATTGGTTGGAGCGCTGGAACTTCTGCAGGCGGTAGATGTCGACGCCCGGCTTGTTCGCATCCGCCTCCTCGGTGGCGCGGATGACGATACGGGTGGCGTCGACCTGATCGATGATGCCGGCCCGGCGCGCCGCGATGGCGGCGCCGGAATCCCGGGCGACCACCGCCTCCATGCCGGTGCCCACGAACGGGGCGTCGGCGCGGACCAGCGGCACCGCCTGCCGCTGCATGTTCGAGCCCATGAGCGCGCGGTTGGCGTCGTCGTTCTCCAGGAACGGGATCAGCGCCGCGGCGACCGAGACGAGCTGCTTGGGCGAGACGTCCATGAGGTCGACGCGCTCGGGGCCCACGACGATCACGTCGCCGGCCCGACGGCAGACCACGAGGTCCTCCGTCAGCTTCTTGTTCTCGTCCATCTGGGCGTTGGCCTGGGCGACGTAGTACTTCGCCTCCTCCATGGCCGACAGGTAGGCGACCTCGTTGGTGACCACGCCGTCGCGGACGCGGCGGAACGGGGTCTCGATGAAGCCGTACTTGTTGACCCGGGCGAAGGTCGCCAGGGAGTTGATCAAGCCGATGTTCGGGCCTTCCGGCGTCTCGATCGGGCAGATCCGGCCATAATGGGTCGGGTGCACGTCGCGCACCTCGAAGCCGGCGCGCTCGCGGGTCAGACCGCCCGGGCCGAGCGCCGAGAGGCGGCGCTTGTGCGTCACCTCGGAGAGCGGGTTGGTCTGATCCATGAACTGCGACAGCTGCGACGAGCCGAAGAACTCGCGCACGGCCGCGGCCGCGGGCTTCGCGTTGATCAGGTCCTGCGGCATGACCGTGTCGATATCGACCTGGCTCATGCGCTCGCGGATGGCGCGCTCCATGCGCAGGAGGCCCAGGCGGTACTGGTTCTCCATGAGCTCACCCACCGAGCGGACGCGGCGGTTGCCGAGGTGATCGATGTCGTCGACCTCACCCTTGCCGTCGCGCAGCTCGACCAGTGCCTTGACCACCGCCAGCATGTCCTCCTTGCGGAGGGTGCGGACCGTGTCGGCGGCGTCGAGGTCGAGCCGCATGTTCATCTTCACGCGGCCGACCGCCGAGAGGTCGTAGCGCTCGGAATCGAAGAACAGCGAGTGGAACATCGCCTCGGCGGTATCGAGGGTCGGCGGCTCGCCCGGGCGCATGACCCGGTAGATGTCGAACAGCGCGCCCTCGCGGCCGGAATTCTTGTCCACCGCCAGGGTGTTGCGGATGTAGGGGCCGACATTGACGTGGTCGATGTCGAGCACCGGCAGCTCGGTGGTGCCGACATCCTCGAGGCTCTTCAGGAGCTTCTCGGAGATCTCCTCGCCGGCCTCGGCCCAGATTTCGCCGGTCTGCGCGTTGACCAGATCCTCGGCGATGTACTGCCCGACGAGATCCTCGTCGGTCGCCTTCAGGAACTTGGTGCCCTTGTCGGTGATCTGACGGGCGTTGCGGGCGTTGAGCTTCTTGCCGGCCTCGAGCACGACCTCGCCGGAATCGGCGTCGATCAGGTCGACGGTCGCCTTCATGCCCTTCATGCGCTCGGCATCGAACGGCACACGCCACTCGGCGCCATCCCGGTCGTAGACGACGCGGTTGTAGAAGGTCGACAGGATCTCCTCGCCGTCCAGGCCGAGCGCGTAGAGCAGCGACGTCGCCGGCAGCTTGCGCTTCCGGTCGATGCGGACATGCACGATGTCCTTGGCGTCGAACTCGACGTCGAGCCAGGAGCCCCGGTACGGGATGATGCGGGCGGCGAACAGGAGCTTGCCCGACGAATGGGTCTTGCCCTTGTCGTGGTCGAAGAACACGCCCGGCGAGCGGTGCATCTGCGAGACGATGACGCGCTCGGTACCGTTGACGATGAAGGTGCCGTTCTCCGTCATCAGGGGCATGTCGCCCATGTAGACGTCCTGCTCCTTGATGTCCTTGACCGACTTGGCCTGGGTGTCGGGATCGACATCGAACACGATCAGGCGGAGCGTCACCTTCAGCGGCGCCGCAAAGGTGATGCCGCGCTGGCGGCACTCATCGACGTCGTATTTCGGCTGCTCGAAGGTGTAGCGGACGAATTCCAGGAGGGCCGTGGCGGCGAAGTCGGAGATCGGGAACACCGACTTGAACACGCTCTGCAGCCCTTCGTCGCCGCGCCCGCCTTCGGGCTCGTCGACCATCAGGAACTGGTCGTAGGACGCCTTCTGAACCTCGATGAGGTTCGGCATCTCGGCAACTTCCTTGATCTTGCCGAAGAACTTCCGAATGCGCTTGCGACCGACCAGCGTGTTGGCCATGTGACCTCGCTCCTACCCGCGTGCCTCGCGCCCGGGGAAGCGTTCCCGCGAAGGGACCTCCCGCACCGGGCCGTGACGCGCGCCCCGCCGGGCCGCGCCACCGAACCGAATCTCGTTTTCGGTCCCTTCCGGGACCATCCGCCGAAGCGGCCTAAAGCCCGCGGGCGCAGCGCCCGCGGGCTTCGGTCACGACAGGCCCGGAACGGACCTCCGTGAGGTGATGGGCCGGGACCGGCCCATCGTCGCCTTACTTGAGCTCGACCTTGGCGCCGGCCTTCTCGAGCTGGGCCTTGAGCTTCTCGGCCTCGTCCTTGGTGACGGCTTCCTTGACCGGCTTGGGCGCGCCCTCGACCAGGTCCTTGGCTTCCTTGAGGCCGAGGCCGGTGATCGCGCGGACCTCCTTGATGACCTCGATCTTCTTGTCGCCGGCGGCGGCGAGAACGACCGTGAACTCGGTCTGCTCCTCGACGGCGGCAGCGCCACCGCCGGCGGCCGGGCCAGCGGCCACGGCGACGGCAGCGGCAGCCGAGACGCCCCACTTCTCTTCAAGCATCTTGGCCAGGTCGGCAGCCTCGAGAACGGTCAGCGAGGACAGGTCGTCGACGAGCTTGGCAAGATCAGCCATTGTGAATTCCTCTCAGATATCGGTTCGAACGAAGGGTTTTTGAAGGCCCTCAGGCGGCCTCGTCCTTGGTGGCATAGGCCCCGAACACGCGGGCGAGCTTGGCCGCCGGCGCATTGACGACCTGGGCGATCTTGGTCGCGGGCGCCTGTACGAGGCCCACGATCTTGGCGCGCAGTTCGTCGAGGGACGGGAGCGAGGCGAGGGCCTTCACGCCGTCCGGGTTCAGGGTTGTCGCGCCCATTGCGCCGCCGAGAATCACGAGCTTGTCGTTCGTCTTGGCGAAATCCACCGCGACCTTGGCGGCTGCGACCGGATCGCCGGAATAGGCGAGCAGGGTCGGGCCCTTCAGGAGCGGCTTGATGGAGGCGACGTCCGTACCATCGAGTGCGATGCCGGCGAGGCTGTTCTTGGCGACCTTCACGGTGGCGCCGGCCTGCTTCATCTGCGAACGCAGCTTCTGCATGTCGGCGACCGTGAGGCCCTTGTAGTGGGCCACGACGACAACGGCGCTCTGATTGAACACGCCGTTGAGCGTCGAGACGAGGTCAGCTTTTGCTGTCCGGTCCACTGGGCTCTCTCCGGTTGGCGGAACCCGAAAATCGGGCCCGCCGGTTGCACATGCCGCCCGGACGTGGTCTCGGCCTTCGAAAGACCGGGAACGTCCGAACGACGCTTCGCGGCCCTGTCCCCGCACGTGCCCCTGAGGGGCCGCTTCGGGTGAGTTGGTTCAAACCGATACCCCTCCACGGCCTGAGCCGTGGCGAAGCGTTTCGAATTCGGTCTTCCCCGTCTGTGCAGGCTGGTGGATTAAGCCGGCGAACCGGCACCTGCAGTCTCGGACAGGACATGGCCGGACGAGGCTCCGCGGGGCGTGGTGCCCTCTGGATCCTGCCGGCCAGTGCCACCCGGTTGCCCGGGCAACATTTCGAGCGGAAACCGGCCAATCGGCCGTTTCCTTCCGTAAGGATAAATGCGTGAAGCGCGGTGTATAGAGCCTGGCAAGCGGCCTGCCAAGACCCGAAGCGCGACTTTTCCGCCGCAGGCAAGGGCCTGCACGCCATCACTCCGCCATCCAAGCGCAGTTCCCGCGTGTTCTGGCCCTCAGACCTGACTGAGCAGTGCATTGACGTCTCGCCCGCGGTAGAGGATGCGCAGGATCTCGATCCGCGTCTCGCGCAGGGCATATGCGATGACAACGCGGCGCTCGAAAGCGATGAGCCGCAGCCCTGGCCTGGAACGTCCCGGGCACGCCCTGCCCTAAAAAGTTCGGATAGCGACTCGCAGCGGCTCCGGATCCGACGAATGAGGGCTATCGCCTGTTCCGGGCTTTCGATGGCGATATAGTCGTACAGAGAATCGAGATCCCCAACGGCCTCCGACCGGAGGAAGATCTCAAGGCTGACCGCCGTTGCTCACCCGGCGCGCGTGCCGCCCTTCCAAGCGGTCGAACGCGACAGCAACGGCGACTCCCGGATTGGGATCATCGAATGCCGCGGCGATCGAAGCCAGAAGATGGTCGCGATGCCCAGTTTGGGTCGCGATGGCCTCTTCCAAGAGGCGCAATCCCGCGGCGATCACGTCAGACAGATCCCGAAATCGGCCGGCATCGACTTGGCTTCGCACGAAGCGGTCGAGGTCAGGAGTCAGGTCGATGTCGGTCATGACGGAGTTCCGCATTTCGGACAGCAGGCCGTGAGGCTATGCCGCCTCGCGCTCCGGCGCCAGCTTCCGCCTTGCCGATTCCCACCAGCTCCGGTCGCGGGCCTCCTTCGCCTCCGCGGCCTTGGCGGCGTAGAACGAGGCGTTGTGCTCGCCGCGCAGGGCCTCACGAGTGAAGCGGATCAGGTGGTGGGCCACGAAGCCCATATTGAACACCGCTTCGATCTGCCCGCGCTTCAGGGCATAGCCGGCCGCGCTCCAGAACGGCTTGCGGTAATCCGAAAACATCCCGACCCGCGTGATGATGTTGAAGCCGAGGATCAGACCGCGGCGCAGGTTGGTGAAGGTCAGCTTGCCGGCGGTCGGCGTGGTGATGCGGTTCGGGTAGGTCACCGCGCACTGATGCTTGAACCGCTCGAAGATTTTTTCGGGCTCGTAGGCGTGCGCGATCGCCCGGCGCCAGCTGCTGACCACGGAATCGTGGGGGCGCTTGAACAGGACGTTCGATTCCAGGCTGGCATCGTGCAGGAGCCGGCCTTCGCGCTCCAGCCGGTCCCAGAGCGGCGTCTTGGGCAGGGCCTGGAGCAGGTTGATGGTCAGGACGGGAATCGCCGAGCGGTCGATGAAGTCGATCAGGTTCTGCTCGGATGCGTCGCTGTCGGAATCGAGCCCCAGGATGATGCCGGAGGTCACCTCCAACCCGTAGGAATTCAGCGTCTCGATCGCCTCGTACATCGGCACGGCGGCATTGTGGGTCTTGTCGATCCCCTTGAGCGCCTCCGTCTCCGGGGTCTCGATCCCGACGAACACGGTCATGAAGTTCGCCTGCCGCATCAGCTCGAGGATCTCGGGCTGCTTGGCCATGTTCAGCGTCGCCTCGCAAGCGAACTGGAGCGGGTATTCGTTCTTCTTCTGCCACGCCACGAGGTGCGGCAGCATCTCGCGGGTCGCCTTGCGGTTGGCGATGAAGTTGTCGTCCACGAAGTAGACCACCGCCGGGTGGCCCGGCTGGCTGATGATCGCGTCGAGCTCGGCGCACATCTGCTCCGGGCTCTTCAGGCGCGGCTGGCGGCCGTAGAGCTGCGGGATGTCGCAGAACTCGCAGCGATACGGGCAGCCCGAGGAGAATTGCAGCGAGCCGATCAGATAGCGCTTCAGCGGCGCCGCCTCGTAGGCCGGGGCCGGGAAATCCGAAAGGGCGAGCCGATCCTTGGTCTCCAGCACCACCTGGGCGGGCGGCGGCGTCAGGTCGGCATCGAGGCGCGCGATGAGCTGGTCGGTGGCGTCGCCGATCTCGCCGAGATGGAGGTAATCGAAGTCGCGGTACTTCTCCGGGGCGCCCGAGACCGAGGGGCCGCCCAGGGCCGTGACCTTGCCGGCCGCGCGGGCGCGGTCGCGGATGTCGTGGATCTGCGGCTCCTGGATGTGCATGCCGGAGACGAACACCGCATCGGCCCAGGCGAAGTCGGCCGGACCCGCGCGGCGGATATTCTCATCGATGAACCGGCATTCCCACGCCTCCGGCATATAGGCTGCGATCAGCAGCAAGCCTTGCGGCGGCATGAACGCCTTCACCCCGCCCATCAGCGGGTAGGCGTGGGAGAACGTCCCGAAGGACGGGGTGTAAGCGGGGAAGACGCACAGGATGCGTCGCTTGGAGGAAACCGTCAGGGTGCATCGCATGGCGGCTTATCTAGCACAGCCTTGGGGCTTGGCGCCCCCCTTCGTGGTGAGAATGGCGTGAGGGAGCATCGACAACGAAAAAACGCCCGGCCGTTTCCGGTCGGGCGCTTCGCAGCGTGGACGATTCGCCTGGGGTCAGGCGGTGAGCACGGTGTTCGGCTCGACCTTCACGCCCGGGCCCATCGTCGAGGTGACGGCGATGCGCTGGACGTAGGTGCCCTTGGCACCCGCGGGCTTGGCCTTGGCGACCGCGTCGGCGAACGCCTTGATGTTCTCGACGAGCTTGTCGGCGTCGAACGAGACCTTGCCGACGCCGGCATGGACGATGCCGGCCTTCTCGACGCGGAACTCGACCGAGCCGCCCTTGGCACCGGCGACGGCGCTCTTCACGTCCATGGTGACGGTGCCGACCTTCGGGTTCGGCATCAGGCCGCGCGGGCCCAGCACCTTACCGAGACGACCGACCAGCGGCATCATGTCCGGGGTGGCGATGCAGCGATCGAACTCGATCTTGCCGCTCTGCACGATCTCCAAGAGATCCTCGGCGCCGACGATGTCGGCACCGGCAGCCTTGGCGTCGTCCGCCTTGGCGCCGCGGGCGAAGACTGCAACACGCACCGTCCGGCCGGAGCCATTCGGCAGGTTGCAGACGCCGCGAACCATCTGGTCGGCGTGACGGGGATCGACGCCGAGGTTCATGGAGACCTCGACGGTCTCGTCGAACTTCGCGGTCGCCCGCTCCTTCACCAGCTTGATCGCCTCGTCGAGGGGATAGAGCTTGGTGACCTCGATGCCCTCGCGGGCGGCGCGGATGCGCTTGCCTTCCTTAGCCATGATGTCCTCCCTCAGGCCGTGACTTCAAGGCCCATGGCCCGGGCAGAGCCGCGGATCATGGCAACGGCCGACTCGAGCGAGTCGCAGTTGAGGTCGGGCATCTTCTTCTCGGCGATCTCGCGGAGCTGCGCCTCGGAGATCTTGCCGACGGTCGGGCCCTTGCCCGGGGTCTTGGAGCCGGAGGCCGGCTTCTTGCCGATCTTCAGGCCGACGGCCTTCTTCAGGAAGAAGGTGACCGGGGGCTGCTTCATCTCGAAGGTGAAGGAGCGGTCCTGATACGCGGTGATGATCACCGGGATCGGGGTGCCCTTCTCCATCTGCGCGGTCTTCGCGTTGAAGGCCTTGCAGAATTCCATGATGTTGAGGCCGCGCTGACCGAGCGCGGGGCCGATCGGCGGCGACGGGTTCGCTGCGCCGGCCGGGACCTGAAGCTTCACGTAACCCGTGATCTTCTTCGCCATGGGACTGCTCCCAATGATAATCCGCCCCCACGCAGCCTGAAGCGCGGCGGGTCGGACGGTTGCAGGTCGCGGTGCGAGCCGTTGATCCCGGAGGCGAGGCCGGGCGGATCTCCCGCGGATGGTGCCGCATCCCTATCGAGGTGCGGCGGCTTCTCGGCTGCCGCTCAGCGACGGCCGCGAAAGACCAGCGGCCGGAAGGCCGCCGAAACAAGCAGGCTCAGGCCTTCTCGACCTGGGCGTATTCGAGCTCCACCGGCGTGGCGCGGCCGAAGATCGACACGGCCACCTTGAGGCGGGAGCGGGCCTCGTCGATCTCCTCGACGGTGCCGTTGAAGCTGGCGAACGGCCCGTCGGCGACCCGGACGGTCTCGCCGATCTCGAAGGACACGGAGGGCTTCGGCCGGTCGACGCCCTCGGCGACCTGCCCCTTGATCCGCTCGGCCTCGGAATCGGGGATCGGAACAGGCTTCGACTTGTCGGCGCCCAGGAAGCCCGTGACCTTCGGGGTGTTCTTGATCAGGTGGTAGACCTCGTCGGTGAGGTCGCACTTCACCAGCACGTAGCCGGGGAAAAACTTGCGCTCGGCATCGACCTTCCGGCCGCGGCGCACCTCAACGACCTTCTCGATCGGGACCATCACCTCGTCGAACAGCTCGGACAGCCCGCGCTGGGCCGCCTGGTCCTTGATGGACTGCGCGACCTTGTTCTCGAAGTTCGAGTAGGCGTGGACGATGTACCAGCGCTTCGACACGGTTCCGTTCAACTCCGATACGTCTGCGAGGTCTCCCTCGTCCGATGGTGCCCGGCCTCAGAGGCCCAAAATCTCAAAGACCGAGGATCAGGCCAACCACGAAGCGCAGGGCCTGGTCCACCACCGTGAAGAACAGGCTTGCGACCACCACCATCACGAACACCATGATCGTCGTGATCGTGGTCTCCCGGCGGGATGGCCACGTGACCTTGCGGGCCTCGTCGCGGACCTGCGCGAAGAACTCGCCCGGTGTGGCACGCTTCTGTGGCGCACGAACCGGCGTCGCCGGACGGGCCGGCGGCGGGTTCACGGGGCCGCGGGCCGCGCCGCGCACCAGGTCCACCTTCTTGGTCGCTTCGTTCGATGCCATGGCGCCAGTGTCTGTGCGTGTTCGGCCCCGGGCAGAGACCGCTCCGGGAACGCGAATGACGGCGCCGAGGACCCGGATGGGCCCGCACCGACGGTCGCTTCAGATCTCGGATTTCGCCCGCTCTAACGCAACTCCACCGGCTTGTCGACCGGGCCGCTGCGTGGGATCGGGCCGGATGTCTGGCAGGAGTGGAGGGACTCGAACCCGCAACCTCCGGTTTTGGAGACCGGCGCTCTGACCAGTTGAGCTACACTCCTAGCGAACCGCCCAATGCCTCATCGCGGCCCGGCTTGCAAGGGGTTCGGCCGGCGGCCGCCGCAAATCACCGGCCGTGATCGGCCCGCTCCATCGTGTTCAGGGGCCGGAGCTGGCGGCCGTCGAAGCGGAACAGTTCGTCGCTGCGGCCGTACGGGCCCGTGCGCAGGTAACGCGTGGCCTCCGCGGCCAACGCGCGCCGCGCGGGGCTGCCGGACGGCCAGGCGAGGAGCAGGTTGCGCGTCGGTCCGGCCAGCGTGATGCTGTCGGTCTTGAGGGCGCTCCGAATCTCGTTGAGATAAGGCAGCACGAGCAGCCGCGCGATGGCGAAATCGTCCCCCGGATTGGCCATGGCGAACAGGGGCGCACCGTCCCCGAGCACCAGTTCGAACGGCGCATCCTTCGACGTGACCGCCAAGTTCGCGACGGCCGTTGTCTCCACCTGTGCGGGATCGATCTGCCAGCCCGCGAGCATCTCGCGGGTCACGTACTGATAGCGATTCGGCTCGTCGAGCACGTAGACCACGTGCAGCGTCTCGAAAAACCGACGATGCGCGAGCATCGCGTATTGCTGGAGGACCTCGTCCGGCACGAGTTGCGGCCGCAGGCGCGACCGGATCGTCGCGAAGTCGCCCGTGTCCGGTGCGGGGGCGGCCTTCGCGAAAGCCACGGCGAGGAATTCCTCGACCTCATGCCGGCGTCCGGGCTCGGAGAGGCCGTCGATGCGCTGATACAGGTTCGTCAGATCGATCGTCTTCGTGCCGACGCTGAGCTGCGCCGGATCCGCCTCGAGGAGGACCTTCACCCCCGGCCGGATGTCCCGGATCAGCGCTGCCACCTCAGCGCGAAAGCGCCCGTCGGTCAACGCATCACCCCAGGCCGCGCCGGCCAGAACCGCCGCCCCCACACAGATCAGGGCCACGAAACACCCGGCCCGAAAAATGGAACCGACCGACATCCGAGTCTCCCCAAGAGCAGGCGGAGACAGGACAAAGCAACGCCGGCGCTCCGTCAAGACGAAGGCCGGCGTGAGTCACATCGATCTGGGTCGACGCCCGCCGTCGAGACGGCGGGATGCTTGTGGCCCAGTGCACGGCGCACCAGTCCTTCGAGCTATGCCCGATCGCACGTCTATGGGCTTGGCTCGAAGTCTTTGTCGTGACGCGCTCTCCCCCGAACCGGTGTCCGCTTCGGCCGAGAGCGCTCTTGCAGGTTCAGTCGTTGATGGCGGCGACGACGCCGGCACCGACGGTGCGGCCGCCCTCGCGGATGGCGAAGCGCAGCTTCTCTTCCATGGCCACCGGCACGATCAGCACCACGTCCATGGTCACGTTATCGCCCGGCATCACCATCTCGGTGCCCTCGGGCAGCGTGCAGATCCCGGTCACGTCCGTCGTGCGGAAGTAGAACTGCGGCCGGTAGTTCGTGAAGAACGGCGTGTGACGGCCACCCTCCTCCTTGGTCAGGATGTACGCCTCGGCCTTGAACTTGGCGTGCGGCTTCACCGAACCCGGCTTGCACACGACCTGGCCGCGCTCCACGTCCTCGCGCTTCGTGCCGCGCAGCAGCACGCCGACATTGTCGCCCGCCTGACCCTGGTCGAGCAGCTTGCGGAACATCTCCACGCCGGTCACCGTCGTGGTCTGCGTGTCGCGGATGCCGACGATCTCCACCGTCTCACCCACCTTCACGATCCCGCGCTCGACGCGGCCCGTCACCACCGTGCCGCGGCCCGAGATCGAGAACACGTCCTCGATCGGCATCAGGAACGGCATGTCGATCGGACGCTCCGGCTGCGGGATGTAGCTGTCCACCGTCGCCATCAGCGCCAGCACCGCTTCCTTGCCGATCTTCGGCTCCTTGTCCTCCAGCGCCATCAGCGCCGAGCCCTTGGTGATCGGGATGTCGTCGCCCGGGAAGTCGTACTTCGAGAGGAGCTCGCGCACCTCCAGCTCGACCAGCTCCAGCAGCTCCTCGTCGTCGACCATGTCGACCTTGTTCAGGAACACCACCAGCGCCGGCACGCCGACCTGACGGGCCAGCAGGATGTGCTCGCGGGTCTGCGGCATCGGGCCGTCGGCCGCCGACACCACCAGGATCGCGCCGTCCATCTGCGCCGCGCCCGTGATCATGTTCTTCACGTAGTCGGCGTGGCCGGGGCAATCCACGTGCGCGTAGTGACGGTTGGCCGTCTCGTACTCCACGTGCGCCGTCGAGATCGTGATCCCGCGCGCCTTCTCCTCCGGAGCCTTGTCGATCTGGTCGTAGGCCGTGAACGTCGCGCCGCCCGTCTCAGCCAGCACCTTCGTGATCGCCGCCGTCAACGACGTCTTGCCGTGATCCACGTGACCGATCGTGCCGATGTTGCAGTGCGGCTTGGTGCGGGAGAACTTTTCCTTGCCCAT